>NZ_CP120997.1:6500000-7100000 GCF_030719295.1 Streptomyces sp. Mut1
AGACGGCCTTCGAGTCCAGCTCGGGGCCGTACGCGGAGCAGACCTCGGCCGCCACCTTGATGGAGGCGTCCACGATCGCCGGGTCGCCCTCGTCCGCGATCAGCAGCAGGTTGGTCTCCGGGTGGCCGAAGTGGGTGCCCGACTCCAGGGCGTCGTACAGCCGCAGCACGGCCGGCGTCGCACCCCGCTGCATGATCTTGCGACAGGCGTCCAGGCCCTCGGCGAAGGTCTCGAAACCGAAGGCGACGGCGTTCGCGTACTCCGGGAGCGGGTGCACGCGCAGCCGCGCCGAGACGATGACACCGAGGGTGCCCTCGGAGCCGATGAACAGCTGGCGCAGGTCCGGGCCGACCGCCGCGCGGGCGTAGTCGCCGTACGTGGCGCGGGTGCCGTCCGCGTGGATGACGTCCACGCCCACGACCATGTCCTCGATCTTGCCGTAGCGCGTGGAGAGCTGGCCGGCGCCGCGGCAGGCGATCCAGCCGCCGACCGTGGAGACGGCGAACGCGGACGGCCAGTGGCCGGTCGTGACGCCGTACTCCTCCTGGAGCTGCTTCTCGAAGAGGTCGCCGAACATGCCGGCCTGGACGTCCACCACGTTCGACTCGGCGTCGAAGCCGGTGATCCCGTTCAGCGCGCACACGTCCAGGACGACACCGCCGAAGACCGGCAGCGCGGCCCCCGTGACGTTGGAGCGGCCCGCCGACGGGGTGACCGGGATGCCGGCCTCGTGGCAGATCCGCAGCACGGCCGCGATCTGGTCCGCGTCGGCCGCCTCGACGATCACGGCGTCCGGCGTCGCGGGACGGCCCTCGGTCTCGCCGATCATCGAACCGGCCCACCAGTCGCGGGTCCGGGTGACGACCTCGTCGCGCTCCACGTGCACGGCGTGCGCGGCCCCGCGCAGGGCCTCGATCACGGTCTCCGGGACCTGGACCGGGTTGTTCTGGAGCGCGGCCTCGCCGTCGCCGATCGGGGTGTTCTGCGCCCACTTGGCGAAACTGGGGGCGCCGATCGTGTAGTTGCCCCGGTTGAACGGGTGGGTGATGGTCTGACGGCTGATCATGCTGCTGCCCCTTCGAGGAGTACGGACTTTTCGTGACGGACGGCCGCGAGGTAGTCGGAGACGGAGCGCTCCACCTCGGCCTCCGTGAGGTTCAGTTCCCGGCCGAGGATCGCGCCGACCGCGCCCGCCGCGTCGGCGGAGGCGTCGCGGGCGAAGAGCCGGGCGCGCGTCCGGCGGGAGAGGACGTCGTCGACCGAGCGGGCCAGCTCGGCGCGGGCCGCGTAGACCACCTCGGCCTTCGTGTACGGGAGACCGGCGACGACGGGCTCGGCCAGCGTCGGGTCCTCCTGGATGAGGTCGCCGACGAAGCGGGCCTCGGTGCCGAAGCGCTCGCCAAGGTGCGCGGCGATGCCACCGGACGCGGCCACGGCCTCGGCGTCGTACCCGGCGCCGCCCAGCAGCGGCAGGTCGGTCGTACGGCTCCTGCCCTTGCGGCCCAGGACCGTCATCACCTTGTCGATGACGAGTTCGCCCATGTGCCGGCTGGTGGTGAGCTTGCCGCCGGTCACCGTCACCATGCCGGTGCGGCCGACGCTGATGTGGTGGTCGCGGCGCATGTCGAGCGTGGCGCCCTCCTTGCCGCCGACCAGCGGACGCAGCCCGCCTATGGAGCCGACCACGTCGTCCGGGGTGAGCCTGCCCTCGAAGGCCGTGTTGGCGCCCTCCAGCAGGAAATCCATCTCCTGGCGCGTGCAGTGCACGTCGTCGGGCGAGCCCTGGTAGTCCTCGTCCGTGGTGCCCAGCACCACGCTGTTGCCCCAGCGGGTGCAGGTCGCGCGGCGGGCACGGCCCGGGATCGGCACGGTGACCGTGCAGTTGATCCGCACCTTGTCCCACGGCACCACGATGTGCACGCCCTTGGCCGGGCGCACCTGCGGCCGGTGGCCGTCGACGGCCTTCGCGTCCAGTTCGTCGGTCCACACCCCGGTGGCGTTGACGACGGCCCGCGCCCGGATGTCGACGCTGTCACCGTCCACCTCGACCCGGGCCCCGGCGACCTTTCCGGCCTGCGTCAGCAGACCCTCGGCCTTCGCCCCGTTGAGGACGGTCGCGCCGAGCGCCGCGGCGGTCCGCACGATGGTCAGCACGAGGCGGGCGTCGTCGGTGCGGGCGTCGAAGTACATCAGCCCGCCCTTCAGGTTCTCCGCGCGCAGCGTCGGCGCCTGCGCGAGGACCTCCGGAACGGTCAGCCGCTGGTGCAGCTTCCCGATGCGCCAGCCGCCGACCAGGTCGTACGTCCACAGCAGGCCCTCGAAGCCCTTCGCGAGACGGGCGTCGAAGATGCCCTCCTTCTCCAGGATCGGGAAGAGGAACGGCAGCCGGTGCACCAGATGCGGGGCGTTCTTGCGGAAGCGGTGCCGTTCGAGCAGTGAGTGCCGTACGAGGTTGACGTTGCCCTGCTCGATGTAGCGCAGACCGCCGTGCACCATCTTCGAGGACTTCGACGACGTGCCGGAGGCGAAGTCGTCCTTCTCGACCAGCGCCGCGCGCAGCCCCCGCGAGGCGGCGTCCAGCACGGCGTACGCCCCCGTGATGCCGCCTCCGATGACGAGGACGTCGTACGTGTCGTCGGCCAGCCGCCGCTTGGCCGCCGCGCGGTCGAGCAGCAGGGGCGTGCGGCGGGTCGCCGCGGCGCTGCGCCGCGGTTTCCGGGCGGGCATGGTGATCACAACATCAACTCCTGGTGTTTCGGTGCGGCGGCGGTGTGGTCGGGATACCGGCCGCCTGCTGACGGTGAGGGCCGTCAGTGGGGGGTGGTGAGGGGGGTGAGCGCGGGGTCGTTGAGATGGCCGATCAGCACGTCGCGCCAGGCGGTCCGCCGCTCGGCGCGTTCGTCCGCGCCGGCCGACGGTTCGAAGACCTGGCCGCGTGGCTGCGCCTCGACGATCTCCTCCAGCGAGCCCCACAGTCCCTGCGCGACCCCGGCCAGATAGGCGGTGCCGCGCAGGCTGGCGGTCGCCGAGTCGGCGACCCGCTCCAGCGGCAGACCGGTCAGGTCGGCCTGGATCCGCAGGAGCGGGTCGCTGCCCGCGACCCCGCCGCCGACCCGGAGGCGGGTGAACGGGGCGCCCATCGTGGCGGCCACCCCGTCGACGAGGTCGCACACCGAGTGCGCGATCCCGTCCAGGACGGCGCGGGCCAGATCGGCGCGGGTGGTGGCGAGGGTGAGCCCGGTGAGGGCGGCGGTGGCCTCGGGGTGCCAGACCGGCGTCCGTACCCCGGCGAGCGCCGGGACGAAACGCGGGGTGCGGCCCGGCCGGGTGGGGACCCGGCCGGCCTCCTCACCGAGCTCCTTCGGCGAGGCGAACAGGCCCAGGTCGTCGCAGAGCCAGCGCAGCGCCGAACCCGCCGTGGAGGTGTACGCCTCCAGGCTGTAGTGGCTGATGTCGCCCTGCCGGTAGCCGGGCTGGGCGAGCACCCCGGAGATGTCCGGCCGGGGCAGGGCGGGCGTGGTGCCGGTCGCCGCGTCGACGAACGCGCCGGTCCCGTACATGCACATGCCCTGCCCGGAGGCGAGGCCGCCGAGCGCGATCAGTGCGGCGTGCTGGTCGCCCATGGAGGCGGCCAGCGGGACGGCGATGCCGAGGGTTCCCGGGTCTGTGGTGCCGAATCCGGCGTCGTCCGAGCGGAGTTCCGGAAGCAGGTCGAGGGGGAAGCCGAGGTGGCCGATCCACTCCTCGTCCCAGGCGTGCCGCTCCAGCAGGTATCCCCCGCTGGACGCGGCGTTGGTCGGGGTGGTGGCGTGCACGGCGCCGCCGGTCAGCCGCCAGATCAGCCAGGTGTCGACGGTGCCGAAGAGCAGCCGGCCGGCGCGGTGCGCGGCGGCGACCTCCGGGTGCGCGGCGATCTGCCGGGCGGCCCAGAGGAACGGCGCGCGGGCGCCGACCGGACGGCCCTGGCGGGCGGTGAGGACGGCGTCCCACTTCGCCTCGTGCGCGGTCAGCTCGGCGGCGTGGCGCCGGTCCTGCCACACCACCGCGGGCAGCAGCGGCCGCCCGGTGACCCGGTCCCAGAGCATCGCGGTGGCCCGCTGGGTGGAGAGGGCGACGGCGGTGAGCTCGATCCCCTCCGCCCTGGCCGCGCCGACGGCCCGGCGCGCCACGTCCAGGGTGGCGGTCCAGATCTCCATCGGATCCTGCTCGACCGAGAGGTCGTCCGGATGGCTGACCGCGATCGAGCGGTAGAACACCTCGTGCGCGGCGCCGGAGTCGAGGACGACTCCGGCCCGGGTGCCGGTGGTGCCCTCGTCGATGGCCAGCACACCGCGCCGGGGGGCGGCGCCGGGGAGCGTCTGCGTCATTGCAGCCCTTTCATTGCGAGCATCGCGAGCTGTGCGGAGGGGAGAGGGACCATCGTGTGGCGGGGCAGGCGCGGCGGACGGTCAGCGCGCGGTGACGGACTCCGCGTGTTCCGGCGAACCGGTGACCTGCTGGGCCGCGGCCTCGTCGGGCGACGCGGCCTTCATCGGGTCCCACTTGATGGCCAGACAGGTGATCATGCCGAGCAGCGGGACGACGGAGAGCACCAGGAAGGTGTCGGCGAGGCCGAGCGACTCCTTGATCTGCGGGAACAGATACAGCCCGGCGACACTGCCGAAGCTGCCGACCATCCCGGTGACGCCGGTGCCCAGCGCGCGCACGTCACTGCTGTACGAGAGCGCGGCGATGGACTTGCCGTTGGCACCCGGACCGGTGGAGTGGCAGAGGATGAACAGCACCGGCAGCAGGAACGCCACCGCCGTCGGCACCTTCTCGAAGGTCAGCCCCATCGCGATCAGGGCGACGAACACCCCGGCGAAGCCCGCGGCCGAGCTCAGCCGCAGCCCCAGCCGGCGGCCGAAGTACGCGGACAGCAGCCCGCCCGCGATGCCGAAGGCGTTGAAGACCATCGAGCCGATCGTGGCCTTCTCGAAGCTCTCACCGAAGATCGTCAGGCTGATCAGCGGGAGGTACCAGCCGACCGCGAAGTACTGCATCGACTGCCCGAGCGAGATGACCGAGGAGAGGATGGTGCGCGGCAGGTATTCGCCCCTGAAGAGCAGCCCGGCCTGGCGGAAGCCGATGGCGGGCGCCGCGGTCGCGGCGCGGGTCGCCTCGTCCGGCTTCCCGGCGACGGCCTTGATCCCGTAGATGCGGTCCAGGTTGAGGACGGCGTCGTCCAGGCGGCCCTTGCTCGCCAGCCAGGTGGGGCTCTCCCTGAGCATCAGCCACTGCCCCAGGAGCAGCGCGACGGCGACGACGGCGGCCGAGCCGACCGACCAGCGCCAGATGTCCGCGCCGACGTCCAGGTTGAAGAAGAGCAGGGCGAGCGCGAGGTTGCTGGTGGTGGCGACGTACCAGACGGCCTGCCACAGGTTCAGCCGGCCGCCCAGCTTGGCCGGGGTGTATTCGGCGAGCAGGGCCATGGCGACGGCGAAGTCGATGCCGTACGCGACACCGACGAGGACCCGGCCCAGCCAGACGACCGTGAAGTCGCCGGCGAAGGCGGCCAGCAGGGCGCCCGCGATGGCGAAGACCTTCGCGATGAGCAGCGGGGGGACCCGGCCGATCCGGGTGGCGAGCCAGCCGCCGACCGGGTTGAAGATGATCGCCAGGGCCGGAGCAGTGGCCGTGAGGATCGAGACCTGCGTGCTGGTCAGGTCCATCTGGGACGTCATCGGTCCCAGACCCGCGCTCAGCGCCGCGTTCGAGTAGGCGTCGAGGAACAGCCCGCCGAACACGAGGAACCAGATGACTTGCGCCCGGCCGGTGATCTTTCCCAGCCCATCGATGAGCGCAACGACGTCGGCGACGCCTTTGACGCTCGGACGTTGTGCCATGAATCCGCCTTCGAGGAAGACCCATCGGTGGCACGGGGAACGCAGAAAAAACAGGCATGACGAAACCACCGACAGGTGGTCTTTGTCTGTGCCTGCCAAAACACTGCGGAAAGCGCCGCAGCACGTGAAGTACGACTACACGAGGAGATTAGGAAAGCGTCTGGAGGAACGTCAAGGGTTTCCGGCAGGTTACCCAAACGTGACGAGGGGGTCCCGGGGCCCGGCCGCGGGCCCCGGGACCGGGGCCGTCAGCGCCCCGCCCGGAGCGCCGCCCAGGTGGCGGGCCCCACGATGCCGTCGGCCGTCAGCTCCCGGCTCGTCTGGTACGAGCGGACCGCGGTCGCCGTCGCCGGGCCGAAGCTTCCGTCGGCCGCGACCGTCGAGCCGAGCGCGGCTGTCAGCGCGCGCTGGAGCCGCTTTACGTCCTCGCCCGTCGCGCCCTCGGCGAGGACCGGCGAGGAGCCCGCCGACAGCAGCGCGGTCCAGGTCCTGGCTCCCACGACCCCGTCGGCCTCCAGACCGCGCGCAGCCTGGAACGACGTCACCGCGCCCGTGGTGGCGGTACCGAAGGTGCCGTCCGCGTCCCCGGCCGGGTAGCCCTGCTCGTTCAGCAGCAGCTGGAGGGCCTTGACCTGCGGGCCCGCCGAACCGGTCCGCTGGGTGGTGTACGTGTCGAAGCTCAGCCCGTCACGGCTCCCGCCGCCCGTGTCGGTGCCGCCCACCAGCTCCATGTAGCGGTTCCAGTCCCAGTAGGGGCCCGGGTCGGTGTGGTCGTTGCCCGGGGCCTCGCTGTGCCCGATGATGTGCGCCCGGTCCTTCGGGATGCCGTACCTGTCGCACAGGTGGGCGGTCAGCGCGGCCGACGACCGGTACATCGAGTCCGTGAACCAGGACGGGTCGTCGATGAAGCCCTCGTGCTCGATGCCGAGCGCCGAGGCGTTGGCGCTGCGCGCGTGGTAGGCGGTGTCGGCGTCACGCACCATCTGGGTGATCTGGCCGTCCGACGAACGCACCACGTAGTGCGCGCTCACCTCGGACACCGGGTCCTGGAACCAGCTGATCGAGCCCGCGTACGAGCCCTGGGTGACATGGACGACCACCTTGTCGATCGCCGCGGTGCGGCCGGTGGCGTAGTTGTTCGGGTCGGCCGGGACCCAGAGCGCCGCCGGGTAGTCGGCGCTGCGGGCGCCGGTGTCCGCGGCGGCGATGCCGTCCTTGTGCGGCGAGACCGGGCGGCCGGTCACCGTGATCCGCTCGCCGTCCGGGGTGAGGGTGTCCAGGCCGTCCGCGAGGAAGGTGTAGACCGTGTCGGCGTAGAGGGCCGCGGCCGGCCCGTCCGTACCGCCGTAGCGGGCGACGGCCGGGTACCAGGCGTCGAGGTCGTCGCGGTCCCCGGCGTCGAGGCCGAGCGTGTCCGCGTAGCCGCGCAGTACGGCGGCGCCGCCGAGGATGTTGGCCCCGGTCTCGGAGCGCAGGGCGGCGAGCGGTTCGCCGGTGAGGGCGGCGGCCCGTTCGAGGGTGTGGTGCGAGGGGTTGCTGACCAGGTGCATCACGCCGAAGCCGTTCGCCTGGCTGGGGCGTCCGGCGTGGCCGTCGAGGCGGGTCTCGCCGTACCCGACGGCGGCGAGCAGATCACGCGGTACGTCGAACTCCTCGGCGGCCCGCTCGAACGCCCGGTCCATCGGGTGTCCGGGGTCCGTCGTGGCGAGGGCCGGGGTGCCGGTCGCCGCCAGGACGGTGGCGGTGAGGGCCGCCAGGAGGGATGCGCGGGCCTTGGGGTGGGCGGCGCGTGTGGGCATACCTGCTCCAGCTGTGTGGGGGAAGGAGAACGGCGCCGGGCTTGGTGGGGAGCGGCCCGGCGGCCGCGAAGCTGCTCACGATAGAGAGCCGTCGAACGTATGACAATCATGCCTGCGTGTGTCGAACGTCCTTTCACTCCAACGGAGTTGGCGCACGGGCGGCCCGGAGTGCGCTCTCCGGGATTCGTACACCTGGACAGCCCCCCACCGCACGGGGGAACGCGGACCGGCGCCGTCGTCGCCAGGGCGTATAACAGAGAACTCCGGACCAGCCGGCGTCCCCGATGGCACTCACATCTCACGCGGCAAGGCGTCACCGCGTACGACAGCGGAGAAGTGCCCGATGAGCATGAGCACGGCAGACGAGATCAGCACCTTGCTGACGGCGAACTTCGGAACCGACCCCGTGGCGATCCGCCCCGAGGTGCCGCTCCGTCAGCTCCGCCTGGACTCGCTCGCCCTGGAGGAACTGCGGCTCCTCATCGAGGACCGGCTCGGCATCGACCTCGACGACGTCCAGCTCACCTCGCGCGACACGGTCGGCCATCTGATCGACGCCGTGCACCGCAAGGCCGCCGCGTGACGGCCCCGTACCGCCTCCCGCCCTTCGCCGCCGCCGTCACCGGCATCGGACTCGTCACATCGGCGGGCGTCGGCGCCGAGGCCACCTGGCGCGCGGTGACCGACCCCGCGGCCGCCCCCTGCGTGCCGCACCGGTCCGAACTGCACGGCCTGCCCTGCGACTTCATGTACAGCGTCACCGGCCTCGACACCCGGACGGTGCTCGGCGTGGCCGCGCACCGCCTCATGGACCGCTTCTCGCACCTCGCCGTCATCGCGGCCCGCGAAGCCGTCGCGGACGCGGGCCTGGACCCGGCCGTCTGGGACAGCGGCCGGGTCGCCGTCGTCATCGGCTCCGCCCACGGCGGCCTGCCCTTCTACGACGAACAGCACACCGCCCTCACCGAACGCGGCGCCCGCCGTGTCTCGCCCAAGCTCGCACCGCTCTCCGTCGTCAACGGCGCCGCCAGCAGCGTCGCCACCGACCTCGGCGCACACGGCCCCAGCCAGGCCGTCTCCACCGCCTGCTCCTCCGGCACCGTCGCCATCGGCACCGCCCACCAGATGCTGCGCACCGGAGCCTGCGACATCGTCGTCGCGGGCGGCGCCGAATCGGTCTGCTCCCGGCTCCTGATCGCGAGCGCCTGCCGGCTGAAGGCCGTCTCCACCCGCCGCGACGACCCCAGGGCCGCCTGCCGCCCCTTCGACACCCACCGCGACGGCTTCGTCGTCGGCGAGGGCGCCGGGCTCCTCGTCATGGAACGCCCCGAGCACGCCCGCGCCCGGGGCGCCGCCGTCCGCGCCCACGTCGCCGGATACGGCGCCTCCAGCGACGCGTACTCCGCCGTCGCCCCCGACCCCGGCGGACTCGGCATCGAACGGGCGCTGCGCACCGCCCTCGCGGACGCCGGGACCTGCGCCGCCGACATCGGCCACGTCAACGCCCACGGCACCTCCACCGTCTCCAACGACCTGATCGAGGCGACCATGCTGCGCCGGGTCCTGGGCGAACACCCCCTCATCACCTCCACCAAGGCGATGACCGGCCACACCCTGGGCGCGGCGGGCGGCATCGAGACCGCGCTGACCGTGCTCGCCCTCCAGCACGGACTCGTCCCGCCCACCGTCAACCTCGATGCCCCCGACCCGGAGATCCCGGTCGACGTGGTGCGGAAGGAGGCCAGGCCCGCGGCGTTCGACGCCGCGGTCAAGACCTCGCTCGGCTTCGGGGGCCACAACGCCGCCCTCGTCCTCACCAGGGCCTGACCACCGCGAAGGACCGATGACCATGCCCGACGAGATCATCCGGACCCTCTCGGTGGACGGACTGCGCTACCACTACCGCGCCCTGCCGCAGCCCGCGCCCGGCACCGAACCGGTCATCGTCCTCGGCGGCGCGCTCCAGGGGATGTACGGCTGGCCGCAGATGGACGAACACCTCGGCCCGCACGCCACCGTCGTCACCGCCGACCTGCCCGGCATGGGCGGCGCCGACCCGCTGCCGCCCGGCACCCGCGACGACCTCCTGTACTCCGCCGTCACCGGGATCATCGACGACCTGGGCGCGGAACGGGTCAACCTCTTCGCCTTCTCCTACGGCACGTCCATCGCGTTCGGCTGCGCCAAGCGCCACCCCGGCCGGATCGCCCGTCTGGCCCTCGGCGGCGTACCGGCGCACATCAGCCAGGCCCAGCGCGACCAGTGGAGCCGGGCCGTCGACCGGCTGGAGACCGGGGACGTGCAGGGACTCGCCCGGCTGACGGCCGAGGCGCTGATGTGCCTGGACCCGCAGCGCCCCGTCCACCGCAGGGAACTCGCCCTGCGCTATGTGCGCCGGTCCTTCGTGCACGCGCTCACGCACTCCTCGCACGCGGAGCGGTCGCTGCGCCGGGCGCTGGAGCACCGGCCCGACTTCTCCGGCGGGCTGAGCGGGGTCCCCGCGCTCGTCTTCGCCGGCGAGCACGACACCGTGACCTCGCCGCCGCGCCAGGCCGACTTCGCGGCCACCATCGAGGGCAGCCGCTTCCTGACCATCGGCGAGTCCGACCACTGGGTCGTCCTGGAGCGCGCCGACGACGTGGCGGACCTGGTGGCCCGCTTCCTCACCGACCGGCCGCTGGAGGCCGCCCCCGCGCTCCGGCCGCTCGCCGCCCTGCCGCGTCCGCGCACGGGCGCGGCAGGTCCGGCGCTGCCACGGGCGGGCGGCTGAGCCGCCCGCCCGCCCGGATCAGCGGTGACCGTGGTGGCCGTGGTCCGGGGTGTTCACGTCCAGCCGGACGATCTGCGGGTCGTGGTCGCTCGCCTGGTCGGCGAACTCCGCGTTGATGTGCACCACGTCGTAGTCGAAGCGGCGCACCCCGGGGCTGGTCAGGATGTGGTCGAGGGTCTGCGAGTTGCCCTCGTACACATAGCTGTACTGCTCGTTCTTCGGCAGCGTGGTGATCAGCGGCTTGAGGACCTTGCCGGCGGTCAGCGCGCCGACGGTGGGCGAGAAGGCGAAGTCGTTGAGGTCGCCGAGGACGACGACGCGGGCCGACTTGTCCGCCGCGAGCAGCGACTTGACGAAGGTGTTGACCTCCTTCGCCTGCTGCACGCGCTTGGTCTCCGAGCCGCGCACCGGCTCCTGGTAGCGGCCGTGCAGCGGCTGGTCGCCGCCCTTGGACGCGAAGTGGTTGCCGACGACGAAGACCGGCTCGCCGCGGAAACGGAACTCGCCGACCAGCGGCTTGCGGCTGTCGTCCCAGGCGGCACTGGCCGGGGCGATCCGGCCGGGCGAAACCGAGAGGGTGACCCCCTTCCTCGTCCTCACCGCCGCGACCGGGGTCGTCGCGTCGCCACCCGGGCGGTCCACGAAGTCGACCCTCAGGGGGTTGAAGAGGAAGACGTTACGGATGTTGCCGCCGGGCTCGCCGCCGTCCTTGCCGTCCTGCGGGGCGACATAGCGCCAGGAGTAGCGCGGGCCGCCCGCCGCCACGATCGCGTCCGTGAACCGCTTCAGCGTCGCCTCGGAGCCGACCGTGCCGTCGTTGACCGCGCCGTTGTCGTCCTGGATCTCCTCCAGGGACACGATGTCGGGGGAGGAGAGGTTGACCGCGACGCCCTCGGCCAGGGTGTCGAACTTCGCCTGCTCGTCGAGCGCGTCGAGGTTCTCCACGTTGTACGTGGCGACCGCGAGCTCCTTGTGCTTCTGCTTGCGGGTCACCTCGCGGCGCAGATGGTGGTCGGTGACGCTGCCGAGCTGGGTGGCCTGGAGGTTGTAGCCGCCGTAGGAGTCGTAGTCCAGGACGCCGGAGGTGGTGCCGGACAGCACGTCACCCACGTTCGCGGTGGGCACGGGCTTGTCCGCGTCCAGCGACATGACCTTGATCCGGCCGGTGTTCTGGTCGGTGTAGGAGCTGTACAGCGTGCCGCCGCGCCGGGTCGGGTTCTGCTTCGGCTCGACCGTCACCCACACCTCGCCGTACGCGGTCGTCGCACCCGTCACCCGGGTGTCGGCGATCCGGACCCGGGTGCCCTCCAGGGACTCGTACAGGTCCAGCGCGTACTTCGACGGCTCCAGCGGCAGCGCGTCGATCGAGCCGCCGCCGGCCGACGGCACGTACCGGGCGGGCACCGCCCGGGCGTTCAGCACCACCGGCGCGGGCAGCGCGTTGCCGGAGGACAGGACGGTGACCCGGGGCGAGGTGATCTCGGTGACCGACTGGGTGGTGGTGGACGGGTAGTACTCGTCCACCGTGCCGCTGACCAGCACCGAGTCGCCCACCGAGACGCCCGGGGCGGCGGAGCCGGTGTAGACGAAGACGGCCTCCGAGGTGCGCGGGTCGGCGTCCGGCGCGGTGTCCTGGATCCAGAACCCGCGCGAACCCGAGGCACGCACCGCCGTGACGACCCCGGGCACGCCCGTGACGGCCCGGCCGTCCAGCGGGGAGACCCGGGTGGTGCCCTGGATGTCGTGCACGCGCACGGTGCCGGGCTCGGTCGGGTTGCCCGGGTCGCCGGGGTCCTCGCCGCCGCCGGAGGTCTCGCCGGCCGCGTTGACCGGGGTGGGGGCCGCGGCGGTCAGGTCGGCGGCGTTGTCGTCGGTGTCCGCGAGCGAGGCTGCGCGCGCCACGGAGGCGGAGGCGGAGGCGCCGGTGGCCGGTCCGCTGCCCTCCCGGACGACCGCGGTGCCGTAGCCGACCAGGTCGACGACACGGGTGTCGGCGGCGCAGTCGGCGGCCGTCTTGCAGGTCAGCGGGGTGGTCCCGGAGACCAGGGCGACGCTGCCGCTCGCGGCGGCCATCGCGATGGTGCCGGTGGCGTCCGGGGTGGGCAGGGCGACCGTGCCTCCGGTGCCCGCCGACTCGGCGACGAGATAGCGGCCGCCCGGCGCGAGCGAACCGGTCAGCGCCGAGACCTGCCACGTCGAACCCGCCGACGGGGCGCCGGGCAGGTACTGGACGCTGAAGCCGGACAGGTCGTACGCGGCGGAGCCCGCGTTCGCCAGTTCGATGAAGTCCCGGGTGAGCGTCGCACCCGAGTTCCCGCCACCTCCGTACACCTCGGAGATCACGGCGGACGCGGACGGTGCCGCGAAGGCGGCGGGCAGCGCGGTCGCCGAGAGCGTCACGGCTACCGCGCCGGCCAGCAGGACGGAACGGGGTGTGGATATGCGCACGGAAGCTGCCCCTCAGAGTGTGGTGAAGGAGCACAAGCTATGCGCGTAGAACAGGCGATGACAAGGCATCAGAGGTGAATTCCGGAAAACGTTCGGTCACGAGCGGGACTGTCCATGATGCGGCGATGGTTTGACCGGCTTGCGCCGGTCCGGCTACGTTGCGCGGCATGCAGCGATCCGCACACCTGACGACGCGGGGTCATATCGACCTGAAGCGTGTGTGCTCCGCCGTGTGTCACCGCGCCTGAGGCACCACGCCCGCGCCGGCCCGGACCACCGCCCTCCCGGTCCCCGAGCCCTGTGCCCGAGCCCTGTGCCGAGCAGACACCGCGCCCATCGCCGCCCCCGAGGACCTGGAAGACACTGTGAAGAGTCTGTCCGCCCCCGCCCGCCGCCCCCGTGAACCCCGCACCGGCCCGCTGCGCCGCGCCGACATACCCGCTCCGGCGCCCGTGCGCCGCCCCACCGGCACCGGCTCCGTCTTCGGTGCGATCCTCGACCACGGCCCGGTCGCCCGGTCCACCGTCGCCCGCCTCACCGGCCTCTCGCCCGCCTCCGTCAGCGGGCACGTCGGCCGGCTGCTCGCCCGGGGCCTGGTCCGGCAGAGCGCCGAGACCTCGGGGCCCAAGGGGCTCGGCCGGCCGCACATCCCCGTCGAGATCGACACCGGGACCTATCTGGTGGCCGGGGCCCACATCGCCGTCGCCCACTCCACCCTCTCGCTGATGGACCTGCGCGGCCGGATCGTCGCCGAGGACCGGCAGCCGCACCGCACCACCGACCCGCACCGGCTGCTCGCCGGACTCGCGGCCCGGCTGCCCCGGCTGGTGGCCGAGCACGCCGGCGGCCGTACCGTCCTCGCCCTCGGCCTGGCCACCGGCCACCGCGTCGACCCGGCGAGCGGCGTGATCGTGGCGCATCCGCAGCTCGGCTGGCACGACGTCCCGGCCCGCGACCTGCTCGCCGCCGCGACCGGGCTGCCGGTCCATGTGGACAGCCACTCCCGCGCCCTGGCCCGCGCGGAGCAGTTGTTCGGCCAGGAGTCGACCCGGACCAGCACCGTCCTGCTCTTCGTGGGCGCGGTCGTGGACGCCGCCTTCGCGACCGAGGGCGCCATGCACCGCGGCCCGCGCTCGGGGGCGGGCAGCGTCGCCCATCTGCCGCTGGGCGCCGGGGGGTCGGGCGGCGCGGAGCCGTGCTCGTGCGGGCGGACCGGATGCCTCCAGTCGGAGGTCTCCGAGCGGGCCATGGTGCGGCGCGCCGCCGCCCAGGGGCTGGTCACCGGGTCCTTCCCCCAACTGCTGGCACGGGCGCTGGCCGGGGACGCGCGGGCGGTGGCGCTGTTCCGCCGGCGGGCCCGGCTGGTGGGGCGGGCCGCGGCCCTGCTGCTGGACATGTTCGACCCGGAGGTGCTCGTCGTGGTCGAGCCGGGGGCCGGCCGGATGCCGGAGTGCCTGGCCGATCTGCGCGCGGAGGTGGCGGAGCGCTCCTGGGTGTGCGACGACCCCGAGCGGGCCGTGGTGCCGAGCAGCTTCACCGGGTCGGTGCTGGCCACGGCGGGCGGCGCGGTGGCGCTCGGCTCGCTGTACACGGACCCGCTCGGGCCCTGGCCCGCGCTGCCCGCGGTTTCCTGAACCCGCCCTCGTATCGCGCCCGTTCTCGCCGGCGGACTTAATTCAGACAGTTGCATTGTTGACCGGGTGCGAACCCCGACGGGATGATGGATTCATGACCAGCCGACAGCGGAATTCAGGGAAAGCGTCCTCGGTGACGCACTCCTTCCGCTCGTCCGCGCAGGCGTCCACGGACGCCCGGCCGCTGTGTCGCGGCCGCTGTCCGGGCCCCAGGTAATCACCCGCTGAAATTCGGCGAATGTTCCGCGCCGCCGCGCGCCTCGCCATGCGCGTTTCCGCGCGCCCCAGGCAATTTCCGTGCTGCCGCCCCTTTTTCCGACTTTCCATCCAGGGAGAGACGTTGACCGTCACCGTGCCCTCGTACGCGGCTCAGGCCCCCGCCCCCGCCCCGGCGGGGATCGCCCCCGACCGCTTCAGGAAGGCGTTCCGCCAGTACCCCGCGGGCGTCGTCGTCATCACCACGGACGCGGGCCGCGGCCCCGTCGGCTTCACCGCCACCTCGCTCACCTCGCTCTCGCTCGATCCGCCGCTGATCTCGTTCGGCATCGGGACCACCACCTCCTCGTGGCCGCACTTCGAGCAGGCCCGTACCGCCGTCGTGCACTTCCTTGGCGCCGAACAGCAGCCGCTGGCCACGACGTTCGCCACCAGCGGCGTCGACCGCTTCGCCGAACCCACCCGCTGGCACCGCCTGCCCGGCGGCGAACCCGCGCTCGACGGGGTGGCCGGCCGGCTGCGGGTGGAGACCGAGCAGATCGTCCCGGCCGGCGACCACCGCATCGTCATCGCCCGGGTGGTGGACGCCTGGCTCGACGAGGGCCGCAGCCCGCTGCTCTTCCACGACGGCGGCTACCACTCCCTCTGACCGCCCCCGGCGCCCACAGATCAGGACTCACCCATGTCACGCCACCACACCCGCCGGCCGGTCGGCCGTAGGTCGTTCCTCGCGCTCACCGGCACCGCCCTCGTCGGCACACTCGCCGCCTGCTCACCGCAGGTGAAATCGGCGGCGAGCGCCGAACCGGCCGGAAAGCTTCCGTCCGGGGCGCCACCGCCGGGCACGAAACTGTCCATAGCCGTCCGCTCGACGCATCTCCAACTCGGCCCCGCAGGACTGGAGAAGAACCTTTCCTTCACCGTTTCGCAATGGCCCAATCTGAGCGCGGGCCCCGATATCATCCAGGGATTCAGGGCGCATTCCATCGACCTGGCCGTCAACGCCGGAATTCCGCCGATCCAGGCCCGCGCCATCGATGTCGGCGCGAAGATCGTCGCGGTGCAGGTGCGGAACCACCCCTCGTACGTCTTCGCCACCGCGCCCGGCTCGGACATCCGGTCCGTCGCCGGCTTCCGGGGCAGGAAGATCGGCTTCTCCCAGGGCCAGGCGCAGGGCGTCGTCGTCCTGCGGGCGCTGAAGCAGGCGGGCATCTCCCACCAGGACGTCGAACTGGTCGCCCTGCCCAGCACCCAGTTCCTCACCGCCCTCCAGTCCAAGCAGGTCGACGTGGCACCGCTGGGCGAACCGACCCTGACCAAATACCTCGACCAGTACGAGAAGGACGGGGCGCGCGGGGTGAGGACCGACGTCGTGGACCTGCTCTCGGTGCTCTGGGCGCCCAACGAGGTGCTCAACGACCGGGCCAAGGCGGCGGCCGTCCGCGGCTTCGTCCCGCTCTGGGCCCGGGGCCAGGTCTGGGCCTGGGAGAACACCGACGAGTGGATCGACACGTACTACGTCAAGGACCAGGGCGTCTCCCACGAGGACGGCAGGCGCATCGTCGAGTCGCTCCACAAGCCGCAGTTCCCGGTCAGCTGGGACAAGGCCATCGCATGGGAGCAGGAGACCGCCGACCTGATGGCCGCCGGCGGATTCGTACCGGAGCAGGACGCCACCGAACTGTTCGACCGCCGCTTCGAGGGGCTGGCCGCCGAGGCCGTACCCGCCCAGTACCGGGAGACGTCATGACCGAGCTGCTGACGAAAACCCGCACCGCCGCACCCGTCGGCAGGACCGCCGCACCCGCGCGGACAGAGGAGCCCGCACCCGCCCCCAGGGCGGCCCGCAGACGGCTCGGTCCCGGCCGCGCCGTCCCCTTCGGGCGGCTGATCGGCCCGGTGCTGGTCATCGCCCTGTGGTGGTTCGCCTCCGCCATCGGCTACCTCGACCCCCGGATCCTGTCCGGGCCCGGGACCGTCCTCTCCACCGCGTCGGACCTCGTGTCCAGCGGCCGGCTCCAGGACAACGTCCTCATCTCGCTGCAACGCGCCGGGCTCGGGCTGTTCTTCGGCGTGACGGCGGGCGTCGTCCTCGCCGTCGCCGCCGGACTGAGCCGCACCGGTGAATACCTCCTGGACGGCCCGCTCCAGATCAAGCGCGCCATCCCGTCCCTGGCCATGCTCCCGCTGCTGATCCTCTGGCTCGGCATCGGCGAACAGATGAAGGTCACCGTGATCGCGCTCGGCGTCGCGGTGAACATGTACATCAACACGTACGCCTCGCTCACCGGCATCGACAGCCGGTACGTCGAACTCGCCGAAGGACTCGACCTGAGCCGCGCGCAGTTCATCCGCAAGGTCGTCGTGCCCGGCTCGCTGCCCGGCTTCTTCGTCGGACTGCGCCTCGGCGTCACCGCCTCCTGGCTCGGGCTGATCGTGGTCGAGCAGATCAACGCCACCAGCGGCATCGGCTACATGATGTTCCAGGCCCAGCAGTACGCCCAGTCCGACGTGATCATCGTGGGCCTGGTGGCCTACGGGATCTTCGGCTTCGCATCGGACGCGGCGGTACGCGCCGTCGAGAGGAAGGTCCTGTCATGGCGACGCACCCTGGCGGGCTGACCGCCCCCGGCGTGACCGCAATCGCCCCGCGCCCCGCCATCCGCACCCGCGGACTGGTCCGCCGCTTCGGCGACCGCGACATCCTCAAGGGGCTCGATCTCACCGTCGCACCCGGCGAGTTCACCGCGCTGCTCGGCCGCAGCGGCTCGGGCAAGTCCACCCTGCTGCGGGCCGTCGCCCGCCTCGACCACACCGTCGAGGGCTCCGGCGAACTCACCGTCCCCGACCGGGTGTCCCTCTCCTTCCAGGACTCCCGGCTGCTGCCCTGGCTCCGGCTGATCGACAACGTCACCCTCGGCCTCCGCGGACCCGCCACCCGCGAACGCGGCCTCACCGCCCTCGCCGAGGTCGGCCTGGGGGGCCGCGACCGCTCCTGGCCGCACGAGCTGTCCGGCGGCGAACAGCAGCGCGCCGCCCTCGCCCGCGCCCTGGTCCGGGAACCCGAACTCCTCCTGGCCGACGAGCCGTTCGGCGCACTGGACGCGCTGACCCGGATCAAGATGCACGACCTGCTGCGCGAACTCTACGAACGCCACCGCCCCGCGGTGCTCCTGGTCACCCACGACGTCGACGAGGCCGTCGAACTCGCTGACCGGGTCCTGGTCCTGGAGGACGGCCGGATCTCCGTCGACCTCACCATCGACCTGCCGACCCCGCGCTCCCGCCGCGAACCCCGGTTCCAGGAGTACCGCGACACCCTGCTCACCGCGCTCGGGGTCGCCCAGCCCCCGGCCCGTACCGAAGCGAAGGACTCCCATGCCCCGCACGCCTGACCGCAAGCAGCTCCACCTCAACGCCTTCCTCATGTCCACCGGCCACCACGAGGCGTCCTGGCGGCTGCCCGAGAGCCCGGCCGGGGCCAACTCCGACATCGAGCACTACAAGAACCTCGCCAGGATCGCCGAACGCGGCAGGCTGGACTCCCTGTTCCTCGCCGACAGCCCCGTCCTGATGGGCGACCCCGGACGCCGGCCCGCCGCCAAACTGGAACCCACCGTCCTGCTCACCGCGCTGGCCGGCGCCACCCGCCACATCGGCCTCATCGCCACCGCCTCGACCAGCTACAACGAGCCCTACAACCTGGCCCGCAGGTTCGCCTCGCTGGACCACGTCTCGGGCGGCCGGGCCGGCTGGAACATCGTCACCACCGCCGGCGCCGACGCGGCCCGCAACTTCGGCCTGGACGACACCCCGCTGCACCGCGACCGCTACCGGCGCGCCGGCGAGTTCGTGGAGGTGTCCACCAAACTCTGGGACAGCTGGGCCGACGACGCGGTGATCGCCGACAAGGACCGCGGCGTGCACGCCCTGGCCGAGCGGGTGCGGCAGATCGGGCACCGCGGCGAGTTCTTCCGGGTCGACGGCCCGCTGAACGTCCAACGCCCCCCGCAGGGCTACCCGTTGCTCGTACAGGCCGGGTCCAGCGAGGACGGCAAGGACTTCGCCGCCCGGTACGCGGAGGCCGTGTTCACCGCCCAGCAGACGCTGGAGGAGGGCACCGCGTTCTACAAGGACGTCAAGGAGCGCGCCCGAGCCATCGGCCGCGACCCGGACGGCATCAAGATCCTTCCCGGCATCGTGCCCGTCATCGGCGAAACCGAGGCCGAGGCGCTGGCGCTCGACGCCGAACTGGAGAACCTCATCGTCCCCGAGTACGCCAAGCGGCAGCTCGCCAAGCGGCTGAAGATCGCCCCCGAGGACCTCGACCTGGACGCGGAACTCCCCGAGGACATCCCCACCGAGGACGAGATCGAGGGAGCCAAGAGCCGCTACACGCTCATCGTGGAGCTGGCCAGGCGCGAGAAGCTGACCGTACGGCAGCTGATCGGCCGGCTCGGCGGCGGACGCGGCCACCGCACCTTCGCCGGAACCGCCGAACAGGTCGCCGACACGATCGACCACTGGTACGACAGCGGGGCCGCCGACGGCTTCAACATCATGCCCGCCGTCCTCCCCTCCGG
This sequence comes from Streptomyces sp. Mut1, assembly GCF_030719295.1. NCBI lineage: Bacteria > Bacillati > Actinomycetota > Actinomycetes > Kitasatosporales > Streptomycetaceae > Streptomyces > Streptomyces castrisilvae. Next base: position 6,519,336 of record NZ_CP120997.1, read on the forward strand.
CCTGGAGGTCTTCGTGGACCGGGTGGTGCCGATCCTCCAGGAGCGCGGCCTGTTCCGCACCGAGTACACCGCGAGCACCCTGCGCGGGCACTACGGGCTGCCCCGCCCGGCCAACCGCCTCTTCGACGAGGTCGACCTCGGCGCGGGCCACTTCGGCATCGGTCTGGCGGAGGCCCGGTGACGGACTGTCCGCATCCGGGGACCGGTACGGGTACGGTCCGGCAGCCGCCGCCCGGCTGGGCGCGGCGGCTGCTGGGCTACTGCCTGCGGCACCGCACCGATCTCCTCATGGCCTTCGGCGCCGCGGTGACCGCCGCCGTCGCCACCGCCACCCTGCCCCTCGTGCTGCGGCACGTGGTGGACGGGGTGGCGGCCGGCACCACCGCCTCGCTCGCCCCCTGGACCGGACTGCTCGCCGCACTCGGCGCGCTCCGCTTCGGCGCGAGCTTCACCCGCCGCTACCGCTCGGGCCGGCTCTCCCTGGGAGTCCAGTACGACCTGCGCAACGACGCCTTCGCCGCGCTGCTCAGGCTCGGCGGCGCCCAGCAGGACGATCTGCGCACCGGGCAGGTGGTGAGCCGGTCCATCTCCGACATCACCCTCATCCAGACCCTGCTGCAATTCCTGCCCAACCTCACCGGCAACGCGCTGATGTTCCTGTTCTCGCTGGTCTTCATGGCGGTCCTCTCCCCGCTGCTGACCGTCGTGGCGCTGGTCGTCGGCCCGCTGCTCTGGCTGATCGCCCTGCGCAGCCGCCGCGACCTGTTCCCCGCCAACTGGCACGCCCAGCAGGAGGCCGCCGAGGTCGCGTCCACCGTCGAGGCGACCGTCACCGGCGTCCGCGTGGTGAAGGGCTTCGGCCAGGAACAGCGCGAACTCACCGGCCTCGAAGCGCGCGCCCGCCACCTGTTCGCCTCCCGGCTGCGCGTCGTCCGCTTCACCAGCCGCTACAACCCCGCGCTCCAGGCGGTCCCCGCGCTCGGCCAGGTCGCCGTCCTCGCGCTCGGCGGCTGGATGGCCCTGCACGGCCGGATCTCGCTCGGCACCTTCCTCGCCTTCACCACCTACCTGGGCTCCTTCGTCACCCCGGTACGCCAGGTCGCCACCCTGCTCACCGTCTGGCAGCAGGCACGGGCGGGCGCCGAACGCGTCCTGGAGGTCGTGGACGAGGCCCCCGTGATCACGGACGCGCCCGGCGCCCGCGAACTGCCCGACGAGCCCCCGGCCGTCTCCTGGGACGACGTCACCTTCGGGTACGGCGACGGCGCCCCGCTCCTGGACGGCTTCACCCTCTACATCCGCCCCGGCGAGACCGTCGCCCTGATCGGCCCGGCCGGCTCCGGCAAGTCCACCGCCGCCGCCCTGCTGCCCCGCTTCTACGACGTACCCTCCGGCGTCGTACGGGTCGGCGGCAGCGACGTCCGCGACCTCACCCTCGACTCGCTGCGCTCCCGGATCGGCTACGTCTTCGAGGAGAGCCTCCTGCTCTCCGACACCGTGCGCGCCAACATCGCGTACGGAATGCCCGACGCCACCGACGCACAGGTGCGCGCGGCGGCCCGGATCGCCCGCGCCGACGAATTCATCGAACGGCTGCCCGAGGGCTACGACACCGTCGTCGGCGAACAGGGCCTCACCCTCTCCGGCGGCCAGCGCCAGCGCATGGCACTCGCCCGCGCCCTGATCGGCGACCCGGCCGTGCTCGTCCTGGACGACGCCACCTCGGCCATCGACGCCCGGGTCGAGGCCGAGATCCACCACCGGCTCCGCGAGGACGACCGCCGCCGCACCACGCTGATCGTGGCGCACCGACGCTCCACGCTGGAACTCGCCGACCGCGTCGCGATCCTCGACGGCGGCCGCGTCACGGACACCGGTACACCGGACGAACTGCGCGGCAGATCCGCCCTGTTCCGAGCACTCCTCGCCACCGAGGACACCCCGGGCGACACTCCCGCGCCCGCCCCCGGCACGGCCCCGGGCTGCCCCACCCCGCACCTGTGGCTGCGCCCCGACGGCGACGACGACGAACAGCTGGAGGGCACCGCGGTCCGCGCCGCCCAGGCACTCGCCGAGGCCGCGGCCACCTCCGGGCCCGGACGCGCGGGACCCGGCGGCGGGGTGCTCGGCTCGGCCCCGCCCAGCCCCGAACTCCTCGAAGGACTCGCCCGGCTCCCGCTGCCCGCCGCCGACCCGAAGGTGCCCACCGAACAGGCCGTCGCCGCCGACACGCACTTCGGGCTCGGCGCCCTGCTGCGGCCCCTCCGGCTGCCGCTCCTGCTCGGCCTGCTGCTCGTCGCGCTCGACGCCGGAGCCCAGATCGCGGTGCCGGTGCTCGTGCGGCACGGCGTGGACCGGGGCGTCGCCCACCACGCCGGGCACGTCCTGTTCGCCGCGGCGGCGGTCGCCGGCCTGGTGGTGGCCGCGAACTGGCTGACCGGCGTCGCCCAGGTGCGGACCACCGGGCGCACCGGCGAGCGCCTCCTCTACACCTTGCGCGTGAAAACCTTCGCCCAGCTCCAGCGCCTCGGCCTCGACTACTACGAGCGCGAACTCGGCGGCCGGATCATGACCCGGATGACCACCGATGTCGACGCCCTGTCGAACTTCCTCCAGACCGGCCTGATCACCGCCGTGGTCAGCCTGCTCACGGTCCTCGGCGTCCTGGTCACCCTGCTGGTCATCGACGCGGAACTCGCCCTGGTGCTGCTCGCCGCGCTCCCGCTGCTCATCGCCGCCACCGCGGTCTTCCGCCACTACTCGGTCCCCGCCTACCGCGAGGCCCGGGAGCGGATCAGCGCCGTCAACGCCTGCCTCCAGGAGAACGTCACCGCGATCCGCGTCACCCAGGCCTTCCGCCGCGAACAGCGCAACGCCGCCGACTTCGCCGTACTCGCCCGGTCCTTCCGGGACTCCCGGCTGCGCGCCCAGCGGTACATGGGCACGTTCTTCCCGTTCGTCGAATTCCTCGGCACGCTCTGCTCGGCGGCGGTGCTCACCGTGGGCGCGGCCCAGGTGCGCGCGGGGGAGCTGAGCGCGGGCACGCTCATCGCGTTCCTGCTGTACGTGGAGCTGTTCTTCTCACCGATCCAGCAGCTCTCGCAGGTCTTCGACGGCTACCAGCAGGCGGTCGTCGGCCTCGGCCGGCTCCGCACCCTGATGAACACCCCGGCCGGCACCCCGCCCGCGGAGAACCCCCGGCCGGTGCCCGCCCTGCGTGGCGAGGTGGAGTTCGACGCGGTCTCCTTCGGGTACGCGGGCGGCGGCGGCCACCGGGTCCTGCACGGGGTGAGCCTGCGCATCGCGCCGGGCGAGACGGTCGCGCTCGTCGGCGCCACGGGCGCGGGCAAGTCGACGGTGGTCAAGCTCCTCGCCCGGTTCTACGACCCGTCGGCCGGTACGGTCCGGGTGGACGGGCACGACCTGCGCGACCTGGACCTGACCGCCTTCCGCCGCCGGCTGGGCGTGGTCCCGCAGGAGGCGCACCTGTTCAGCGGCACCGTCCGCGACGCCATCGCCTACGGGCGCCCGGACGCCACCGACGCCGAGGTGGAGCGGGCCGCCCGGGCGGTCGGGGCACACGAGATGGTCGCCGGGCTGCGGCTCGGCTACCTCCAGCCGGTGGGGGAGCGGGGCCGCGGTCTCTCCGCCGGGCAGCGCCAGCTCCTCGCCCTGGCACGGGCCGAACTCGTCGACCCGGACGTGCTCCTGCTGGACGAGGCGACCGCCTCGCTGGACCTGGCCACCGAGCGCCGGGTCGCCGCGGCCACCGAGGCGCTGGCCCGTCGCCGTACCACCGTCGTCGTCGCCCACCGGCTGACCACGGCGGCCCGCGCGGACCGGGTGGTGGTGCTCGACGCGGGAACCGTCGTCGAGACCGGCACCCACACCGACCTGCTCGCCGCCCGCGGCCCCTACCGGCGGCTGTGGGACGCCTTCCGGGAGACCGGCCCCGGCGCGGCCGTCGACCACCTGAATGTCAGTGAACTCGTCAAGGAGAACGCACGATGACGCAGTACCGCGATTTCGGCCGCACCGGAGTGAAGGTCAGCCCGCTGTGCCTGGGCACGATGATGTTCGGGGCGCGCGGCAACACCGACCACGACGACAGCGTCCGGATCATCCACCACGCACTGGACTCCGGCATCAACTTCGTGGACACCGCCGACGTCTACTCGGCCGGTGAGTCCGAGACCATCGTCGGCAAGGCACTGGCCGGCGGGCGCCGCGACAACGTCGTCCTCGCCACCAAGTTCCACGGCAGCCTCGGAACCGACCCCAACGAGCAGGGGAACTCCCGCCGTTGGATCATCCGCGAGGTGGAGAACAGCCTGCGCCGGCTCGGCACGGACTGGATCGACCTCTACCAGGTGCACCGCCCCGAGCCCGGCACCGACTTCGACGAGACCCTCGGCGCCCTCTCCGACCTGGTCCACCAGGGCAAGATCCGCTACATCGGCACCTCCACGTTCGAGCCGTCGGCGATCGTGGAGGGCCAGTGGACCGCCGAGCGGCGCGGCCGCGAACGCGTCGTCGCCGAGCAGCCCCCGTACTCGATCCTGGCCCGGGGCATCGAGCGCGAGGTGCTGCCCACCGCCCGGCGGTACGGCCTCGCCGTGCTGTCCTGGAGCCCGCTGGCCGGCGGCTGGCTCTCCGGCCGCTACCGCGAGGGGGCCGCCCAGCCGGACTCCGGCCGGGCCGCCCGGCAGGCCGAGCGGTTCGACATCGCGTCCCCGGAGAACGCCGCCAAGCTCGCCGCCGCCGAGGCGCTCGCCCAGCTGGCCGACGAGGCCGGGCTCACCCTCGTCCAGCTCGCCCTGGCCTTCGTGCTGGAGCACCCCGCCGTCACCTCCGCGATCATCGGCCCGCGCACCCTGGACCAGCTGACCAGCCAGCTCGGCGCGGACCGGGTGCGGCTGAGCCAGGACGTGCTGGACCGGATCGACAAGATCGTCCCGCCGGGCACCAACCTCTCGTCCCGGGACGCCGGTTACCACCCCGCCGACCTCACCGACCCGGCCCTGCGCCGCCGTTCGCACCCCGGCGCGTGATCAGGCGGCCGGCACCCGGTCCAGGAAGCCGCTGACCGAGCTGATCCGCCCGTCGTCGGTGAGGGCCGCCACGTCCGAACCGGCGACGGGCGCCGAACCGTCCGGGGCGACCAGCTCCCAGCCGAAGCGGACCAGGGCGTGGTGGCCGTCCACCGGCCCGGCCGGCCGGAAGACGAACCCGGGAAACTGCTGCCGGGCACCGGAGATGGCCGCCGCCAGCTGTTCGTGGCCCCGGACGTCGGCGAGCGGGTCGGTGTACGTGGCGTCGTCGCTGAACGCCGCGGCGACGGCCTTGTCCAGCTCCTCGGGAGCGGCGTTCCAGGCGGCGAAGTAGCGCTGCACGGCGTCGTCGTACGCGGTCATCGTGGAGTCCTCTCATCGGGCTCCCGGCCGGTGGGCCGGGGAGCGCTGTGCTCGTGAGGAACACGATGTCCGACGGTGCGCGGACCGTCGATTACCTCCGGGGTAAGGGGGTGCGCGGGCGCTACGTCCCGTCGGGGCCGTCCGCGATGACGTGCATGGCCGCCTCCTCGGCGGAGGCCGCCGCACCGTCGATCCCGACGTCCTCGCCGGCCATGCTGTCCGGCTCGTTCACATCGAGGTCACGGGTGAGCCGTCCGGCGCGCGCGGTGCCGACCTCACCGTCCCAGGGCTCACCGTCCCCGTCCACGACATCGCCCACACCGTCCCCGTCCGGGGCGCTCTCCTCGGGCAGCTCGCGCGACAGCCGCTCCTCCAGCGGTTCGCCCCGCCGCTGCTCGGCCGGGGTCGTCAGCAGATCCTGCGCCGCCCACGGCCGCTCGGGCGGCGAATAGCCCCGGTCGAGCACGTCGGCCAGCTCCGGGTCGGCGAGGGTGTCCTCCGTGTCCAGCTGCTCGACGGGGTCACCGGCCTGCGACTGAGGCTGGGGCTGATAGACGTCGTCGCCCCGGTCGGCATCATCCATGGCGCTTCCCTTCCCGTGGCGGGGCTCCCCTTCAGCATAGGCAGCAGGCGCCCGGCCCCGCAGGGCGCGGCGGTGCGCCTGCAATCGGGTGAAGTGTGCGCAACCATGGACAGTGCAGGCCGAGCCGGGGGTACCCGTCGGGCGCCCGCAGGAAGGGCCGGCCACGAGAGGCCAGGAGAGGTCGTCTGGAGAGCGCGTCATGGATTATCCCGAGAGCTACCAGCTCGTGTTCCAGTCGTCGGCCGTCGAGGACGACACGGTGACCGTCCGGCGCACGGCACGGAGCGGAGCGGGCGGGCACCCCGTCTACGAGGACGAGACAGGCATCGTCCGCGCCGAGATCAGCGACCACGGGGAGGTGCGCATGCTCGCCAGCGGCGGCCATCAGCGCCTCGGAACACCCCTGGTGGTACGCGAACAGGCCGCCTGGAACGGCTGAGAACTCCCTCACCGCCCCGGGGCGCGGCAGCTCGGAACCGAGCGGCCGCGCCCCGGCACGTCCACGCGCGGACCGCGTCCTACCACGAGGACACGTGTACGTACATCGTGCCGACGCAGGACAATCCGGCCCCGCACGTCCAACACTTGGTCGAAATTTTGCCCCTGGTGGGCGGCTCCGGGAGGACACCAGGCAGACTCACCCTGTAGGAATCTCGCCACGAAGAGGATCACCAATGATCACGTTGAACAAGGAAGACGGCCCGGCGGACCTGGACGGAGTCACCCACCTGTCCATCGGCGTCTCCTGGGACCCCACCGTCGGCAGCAGTGGCGGGCTGATGGGGAAGCTGCGGCAGAAGAAGGGCACGGACCTCGACCTCATCGCCATCGCGATGCAGGGCGCGGACCCGGTCCGGCTGGCAGGCCTGGACTCCCTGGACCCGCTGGGCAACGGCTCGCTGATCCACAGCGGTGACAACCAGACCGGGAAGGGCGACGGCGACGACGAGACGGTCACCGTCGACTTCGCCAAGGTGCCGCCGAACGTCACCGCGATCGTCTTCATCGCCGCCGCGTACAAGAAGGGCAGCTCCTTCCAGAACGCGCGCAACGTCAGCATCAAGGTGTACGACGCCACGGGCGGCAGCAGCCAGCAGGTCGCCGACATCTGGCCGAGCCTGCTCACCACCGACAACGGCTGCGCGGTGGCGAAGGCCATGCGCGTCGGGGCCGGCTGGAAGCTCCAGGTGATCAATGAGACGGGCAAGATCAAGCAGGGCGACGAGCACGCCCTGATGCGTTTCGCGATCAGCAAGTAACGCGTGGCGGGGGCCACGCGCACCGCAGCCCCGGCCCGCGGGCGCCCGGTCAGTCGACCCGGCGCGCGCGGGCCGGGGCCGTCGCGTTTCCCGAGGCGAGCGGGGAACGCGCCAGCTCCACGCACCCCGCAGCGATCAGCCCGAGAGCCAGCAGCTCGGGGAGCACCCACCAGCCGGTGCGCAGGTCCTCGCCGAACAGGGTCACCCCGTACAGGACGCTGATCAGCGCGTCGCCCAGGGTCAGACACGGCTGCACGGCGACGAGCGTGCCCGCCTGGAGCGCGTTCTGCAGGAGGAAGAGAGCCCCGACGCCCGCCGCCGCGGTGGCGTACAGCTGCCAGGAGGTGAACAGCGCCCCGGCACCGCCCCCGCCGTCGAGCCGGGCCATGGCGTCCTTCATCAGCGCGGCGGTGAGCGCGTAGGCGCAGGCGGCGGCCGTGGCCAGCAGGGCCGCACGGACATTGCCCCGGGTGGCCAGCCCACCCGCGATCAGCAGCGTCTCGACCAGGCCCGTCAGGATCAGCGCCGGCACCCACGCGGCCCCGTGCACCGCGCTGCTGCCGCCGCCCGGCGCGGCCGACGCCATGCCGAGGGCCAGCCCCAGCGTCACGGCCGCCACCCCGAGCCAGACCGGCCGGGGCAGCGGCGCCCGCATCATGAAGCCGGCCAGCAGCAGCGTCGCCGGAAGCTCGATCACGAAGATCGGCTGGACCACCGAGATCGGGCCCGTGGCCAGCGCCACGGCCTGGCAGACGGCGGCGACGATGACCAGGCCGATTCCCGCGAGCCACACCTTCTGGCGCAGCAGGTGGCCGATCAGCGACATCCCCACGGCGTCGGTGTGCGGGACTTCGAGGGCGGCGCGGCGCTGGAGGACGGAGGCGGAACCGTTGCTGAAGGCGGTCAGAATGGCGAACAGGACGGCGATCACCGGACCATCATGCGGGTCGCCCCGGCCCGATCCCGGCTTCCTCCGGACCACGGCATGGCGGCCTTCGCCGGGCGGGCCCGATTAGGAACGAACCGGACCTGATGGCCGCGTAGCGTGCCGTCCATGGCCGCGCACACGAAGACCTCCGCAGGCACCGCACCCGTCCTCACGCCCAGGGCGCTCGGCCGGGCGACCCTGGAACGCCAGCTCCTGCTGCGCCGGACCGAGATGAGCGCGAAGGACGCCGTCGCCCACCTCGTCGGCCTCCAGGCCCAGAACACCAAGCCGCCGTACTACCAGCTCCTGGCACGGCTGAAGGGGTTCAGACCGGCCGAGCTGGCCGCGCTGATGGAGTCGCGCGAGGTCGTCCGCATCGTCACCCTGCGCTCCACCATCCACACCCACACCGCCGAGGACGCGCTGACCCTGCGCCCCCTGGTGCAGCCGGCCCGCGACCGGGAGCTCGGGGTCTTCCGGAAGGGCCTCACGGGCGTGGACCTGGACCGCCTCGCCGAGCTGAGCCGGGCGTACGTGGAGGAGGAGCCCCGCACCCCGAAGCAGATCCGGGAAAGGCTGCTCCCCGAGTGGCCCGAAGCGGAACCGCGTGCGCTGAGCACCGCCGCCCGCTGTCTGCTGCCCCTGGTCCAGGTCACCCCGCGCGGTGTCTGGGGCCACAGCGGCGGCGTCGCGCTGACCACCGCCGAGCACTGGCTCGGCCGGCCGGCCCTGCCGGCACCCGCCCCCGACGCCACCGTGCTGCGCTACCTCGGCGCCTTCGGCCCGGCGTCCGTGAAGGACATGCAGTTCTGGGCGGGGCTGACCCGGCTGGGCGAGGTCTTCGAACGGCTGCGGCCCCGGCTGATCACCTTCCGCGACGAGAACGGCGTCGAACTCTTCGACCTGCCCGACGCCCCGCGCCCCGCCGAGGACACCCCCGCCCCGCCCCGCTTCCTCCCCGAGTTCGACAACGTCCTGCTCGGCCACGCCGACCGCACCCGGGTCATCCCGCTCCACCTCAGGGGGCTCAACGGGGTGGGCAACCAGACCTACGGAAGCGTGCTGGTGGACGGCTTCTTCGCCGCGGTCTGGCGGCTGGAGAAGACCCCGCGCGACGCACCCGCCGTGCTCACCGTGCAGGAACTGCGCCCGCTCACCGCCGCCGAACGCGACGCCCTGACGGACGAGGCGGCCGCCCTGCCTTCCGTGATGGTCCCGGCCACCACCGACGGCACCGGCCACGACATCCGGTTCGCCCGGTTCGTGGACCTCGGCCGCTGACCGGGGCGGGGCACCGGCCGCCCACGGGTCCTCGGACCTCGCCGCTGACCCGGGCCCGGCACCGCCCGTCCGCCGGACCGGCGGGAGCGCCGGCCAGGCGTCGTGGGCCCAGGCGGGACTCCGCGGACACGGCCTACGGGACAGCCCTCAAGGCAGCAGCCCCGCGCGCCGTGCCGCGACGACCGCCTCAAGGCGGGTGTGCGCCCCGAGCCGGCGCATCGCGGAACGCAGATAGCCCTTCACCGTCTCCGGGCGCAGCCCCAGCCGCTCCGCCGCCGCCGCGTTGGTGGCACCCGCCGCGACACACGCCAGCACATCGATCTCGCGGGGGGCGAGCTGCACCTCCCGCGCCCCCGGTGCCGGGGTGCCGGTCGCCGCCGCGAGCCGCCCGCACACCGCGAGCAGCTCGTCGCGCAGCGCCGGGTCGGTGACCTTCGGCATCAGGGCGCGCAGCTCGCGGTGCGCCTCCCGGACGTCCTCCCAGGCCGCAGGCGCCGCACCGGGGTCGCCGACCGGGTCCGGCCGGGTCGCGGCCAGCAACTGCCGCACCTCGTCCCGGACCGCGAGCGCCTGCTCCACGTCACGGGCCGCCGCCACCGCCGCGTCGAACGTGCGGTCCCCGAGCACCAGCGGCTCACGCAGCGCCCCGTACAGCACACCGCGCACCTCGCGCCGCACGACGACCGGCACGGCGACCACCGAGCGCAGGCCCTCCGCCGCGACCGCCGTGTCGTACTCGTGGCTGATGTGGCGCGACGAGCGGTAGTCGGTCACCGCGCACGGCCGGGACAGCGCCATCGACTTGCCGCCGAGACCACTGCCCGAGGAGATCACGAGCCCGCGCAGCGCCGTCGTCTGCGCCCCGTTCACCTCGGCGATCCTGGTGTGCCGGGTGTCGGAGAGCAGCCCGCCGAACGCCACCGGCAGCCCGCTCGTCCGGCGCAGCCGCAGCAGCGCCGCTTGCATCTCGAACGCATCCACGGATTCCGGCACGCTGACGCCTCTCTGTTCGGCCCCCGGTGTACGGCGGCCCCGCGACACCCCCGTTCGGGGGTGGTGAGACCTGGGTCACTGTTTACATCATGTGAGGACCGAAGGGACCGGTCGGGTCGGCAACGAGGAGGGCACATGCCGGAAACGAGTGCGACGGAGACGTTTCGGGCCGCCCGGGACTTCCTGCTCCGGCACCGCGAGGACTACACCGCGGCCTACCAGGGCTTCAGCTGGCCCCGCGACGACCACTTCAACTGGGCGCTCGACTGGTTCGACGTGATCGCCCGGGACAACGACCGCACCGCCCTGCACATCGTGGAGGAGGACGGCCGGCGCACCGAGATGTCGTTCGCCGAGATGTCCGCACGCTCCAACCAGGCCGCGAACTGGCTGCGCGCCCAGGGGGTGCGCGAGGGCGACCGCATCCTCGTCATGCTCGGCAACCAGACGGAGCTGTGGGAGACCGCGCTCGCCGCGATGAAGATCCGGGCCGTCGTCATCCCGGCGACCCCGCTCCTCGGCCCCGTCGACCTGCGCGACCGGGTGGAGCGCGGCCGGGTCCGGCACGTGCTGGTCCGGGACGCCGACACCGCCAAGTTCGACGAGGTGCCCGGCGGCTACACCCGTATCTGCGTCGGCGAGGAGACCGAGGGCTGGCTCTCCTACACGGGCGCCGACGAGGCGCCGCGTACGTTCGCGCCGGACCGCGAGACCGACGCCGACGAACCGCTGATGCTGTACTTCACGTCCGGCACGACCGCCAGCCCCAAGCTCGTCGAGCACACCCACGTGTCCTACCCGGTGGGCCACCTCGCGACGATGTACTGGATCGGGCTCAAGCCCGGCGACGTCCACCTCAACATCTCGTCGCCGGGCTGGGCCAAGCACGCCTGGTCCAACCTCTTCGCCCCCTGGAGCGCCGAGGCGACCGTCTTCATCTTCAACTACACCCGCTTCGACGCGGGCCGGCTGATGGCCGAGATGGACCGCTCCGGCATCACCAGCTTCTGCGCCCCGCCGACCGTCTGGCGCATGCTCATCCAGGCCGACCTGTCCCAGCTGAAGACCCCGCCGCGCGAGGTCGTCGCGGCGGGCGAACCGCTCAACCCCGAGGTCATCGAGGCGGTCCGGCGCTCCTGGGGCGTCACCATCCGCGACGGCTTCGGCCAGACGGAGACCGCCGTGCAGGTCGCCAACAGCCCTGGTCAGGTCCTCAAGGCGGGCTCGATGGGGCGGCCGAGCCCGGGGTTCAAGGTGGTCCTGCTCGACCCGGTGAGCGGCGAGCCCGGCGCGGTCGAGGGCGAGATCTCCCTCGACCTGTCGGCCCACCCGGTGGGCCTGATGACCGGCTACCACGGCGACCCCGAGCGCACGGCCGAGGCGATGGCCGGCGGGTACTACCGCACCGGCGACATCGGCTCCCGCGACGAGGACGGCTACATCACCTACGTGGGCCGCGCCGACGACGTCTTCAAGGCCTCCGACTACAAGATCTCCCCGTTCGAGCTGGAGAGCGCCCTGCTGGAGCACGAGGCGGTCGCCGAGGCCGCGGTCGTCCCGGCCCCCGACGCGGTGCGCCTCTCCGTCCCGAAGGCGTACGTGGTGCTCGCCGCCGGCTGGGAACCCGGGCCCGAGACCGCCAAGGTGCTGTTCGCCCACTCCCGGGCCGTCCTCGCCCCGTACAAACGCGTCCGGCGGCTGGAGTTCGCCGATCTGCCCAAGACCGTGTCCGGCAAGATCCGCCGCATCGAGCTGCGCGAGCGCACCGCCCAGGGCACCGGAACCGAATACGCCGAGGGGGACCTGACATGACGGAGCTTTCGTACGCGCACGGCACGGGCACCACCGCCCTGCTCGGCGACACCATCGGCCGCAACCTGGACCGGGCGGTCGCGGCCTTCCCGGAGCGCGAGGCGCTGGTCGACGTACCGTCCGGCCGGCGCTGGACGTACGCCGGGTTCGCGGCGGACGTCGACGAGCTGGCCCGCGCGCTGATGGCCTCGGGCGTGGCCAAGGGGGACCGGGTCGGCATCTGGGCGGTCAACTGCCCCGAGTGGGTGCTCGTCCAGTACGCCACGGCCCGCATCGGCGCCGTCATGGTCAACATCAACCCCGCGTACCGGGCGCACGAACTGGAATTCGTGCTGAAGCAGGCCGGCATCTCGCTCCTGGTCGCCTCCCTCGCCCACCGCACCAGCGACTACCGGGCCCTGGTGGACGAGGTCCGCGCACAGTGCCCCGGCCTGCGGGCCGTGCACTACATCGGAGACCCCTCCTGGGACGAACTCGTCGCCACCGCCGACGAGGTGACGCCCGATCAGCTGGCCGCCCGCGAGGCGGAGCTGTCCTGCGACGACCCGATCAACATCCAGTACACCTCCGGCACCACCGGCTTCCCCAAGGGCGCGACCCTCTCCCACCACAACATCCTCAACAACGGCTATTTCGTGGGCGAGTTGGTCGCCTACACCGAGCAGGACCGGGTCTGTCTGCCGGTGCCCTTCTACCACTGCTTCGGCATGGTGATGGGCAACCTCGGCATCACCTCGCACGGCGCCTGCATCGTGATCCCCGGCCCCTCGTTCGAACCCGCCGCGGTGCTCCGCGCCGTCCAGCAGGAGCGCTGCACCTCGCTGTACGGGGTGCCCACCATGTTCATCGCGGAGCTGAACCTGCCGGACTTCGCCTCGTACGACCTGACCTCGCTGCGCACCGGGATCATGGCCGGGTCGCCGTGCCCGGTCGAGGTGATGAAGCGGGTCGTGGCCGAGATGCACATGGACGAGGTGTCCATCTGCTACGGCATGACGGAGACCTCCCCGGTCTCCACCCAGACCCGCCGCGACGACGACCTGGAGCGCCGCACCGGCACGGTCGGCCGCGTGATGCCGCACATCGAGGTGAAGGTGGTCGACCCGGCGACCGGGGTGACCCTGGAGCGCGGGATGTCGGGCGAGCTGTGCACCCGGGGCTACAGCGTGATGCTCGGCTACTGGGACCAGCCCGACCGGACCGCGGAGGCGATCGACGCGGGACGCTGGATGCACACCGGGGACCTCGCGGTGATGCGCGAGGACGGCTACGTACAGATCGTCGGCCGCATCAAGGACGTCATCATCCGGGGCGGCGAGAACGTCTATCCGCGCGAGATCGAGGAATTCCTCTACCGCCACCCCAAGATCGCCGATGTGCAGGTGGTGGGCGTGCCGGACGAGCACTACGGCGAGGAGGTCCTGGCCTGCGTCATCCCCGCCGACCCGGCGGACCCTCCGGCGCTGGACGAGGTGCGGGCGTTCTGCGACGGGCAGCTGGCGCACTACAAGGTGCCGCGCCTGCTCCAGATCCTGGACGCCTTCCCGATGACGGTCAGCGGCAAGGTCCGCAAGATCGAACTGCGGGAGAACTACCGGAGGTAGCGCGCCGGGCGGGGCGTGGTCAGGCGGCTTCGATGACGTCGCCTGCGGCGCCCCGCGTCGCGGCGGCCCACTCGATGAGCAGAACCTCGTACGCGGCGGACTCCACGGGGGACCAGTCCTGGCCCGCGCGGGCGTCCACGAGCGCCCGTATCGCCTTGTTGGCCTCCAGGGCGGCGAGCTGCGCCGAACGGGTCGAAGGCGCGGGGGCGTACGCGGGCGCGGTCGAGGGAGTCCGTGGAGTTAAGACCATGCGCCCCACTTTAGGGCCCGCCACTGACAACGAACCTCGGTTCGGCCGCCGTTGGCCAGAACGTGACGGATCACACGCACGGTGGCCGGGCGGTTTCTGTGAGGTACGGCACGTGGCGGCCGCCGCGCGTCCGAAAACGTACGGGTGTGCGATCAGGCGCCGGTGCTGACGAGTTCGTCCGCCGCGCCGTTCACCGGCTGCGGGGTCCCGGTGAGATCCAGGACGAACAGCGGGATGCGGAGCCCGTCCGCGCGCTCCCGGGCGTCCGGCGTGTATCCGGCGAGCGAGAAGAGGACCCCGGAGACCGAGCTGTTGAGCGCGTTGAGCCATAGGCACTCGACGTCACGCAAAGAGGTCGGCCGGGTGGTGGAGTCGACCTGGGCGATCAGCCCCTGCGCCCGCAGGTCGATCCGGAACGCGGGGCGCGTCACCGGCTGCGTCACCTCGCGGAAGCCCAGCCAGGTCAGATAGAGCGCCGCCGCGCCGACCGCGTCGCGCGCGGTACGGATCGTGAGCGGCCGGAACGCCGGCCGGGGAGCCGCCGCCGTGCGCGGCAGTGGTATGTGCGCGGGCCGCACCGGCCGGCCCGGGGCCCCCGCCGCGTGCCCGGCGGACGCCACCGGCCGCACCGGCACCCGCAGTACCGCCCCGCACGGGCAGCACAGCTCCGGCTGCGGCCACTGGTCGTGCCGCCCGCAGCTCCCGCAGCGCACGGTGACCCAGTCGTCGTTCCAGGTGCGGTGGGTGATCGGGGTGGCGGGGGCGCCGCGCAGCAGCGGAGGGGCCGTCGGTACCCCGCACGGGCACGGATAGACGGGCGTCACGTACGCGTGTTCGCGGCGGCAGGCCGGGCACCGTACCGGCACTGACTCCACCCTGGGCTCCTTCCGGACCGCGCGGACGCGGCCGGGCCCGTGTTCCGGGCCGGCTCCGCTCCGTACCCCCATGCTCCCTCACGAGTGACCTCCGGGGGAGCTGCTTGCGGCACTTCCGGCCACGGTCGGCCCGGCCGTACGCCCCCGGCCCGCCTCTCTTGACGGCAGTCCGGACGCGCCTTAAATTGACTTCCACATAACAGAATCAACTTTCCGTAATACGGAATTGGTGCTCTCAGGTGGCGCGACAGAGCCCGACTCCACCCAGGGACGAGCAGGAGCACTCAATGCCTCGTATGACCGCTGCCCGCGCGGCAGTCGAGATCCTCAAGCGCGAAGGCGTCAGCAACGCGTTCGGTGTGCCGGGCGCCGCGATCAACCCCTTCTACGCGGCCCTCAAGGCGGCCGGCGGGGTCCACCACACGCTCGCCCGCCACGTCGAGGGCGCCTCCCACATGGCGGAGGGCTACACCCGGGCCCGTCCGGGCAACATCGGCGTCTGCATCGGTACGTCGGGACCGGCCGGAACCGACATGATCACCGGCCTGTACTCCGCCATCGCGGACTCGATCCCGATCCTGTGCATCACCGGCCAGGCCCCGACCGCCGTCCTCCACAAGGAGGACTTCCAGGCCGTCGACATCGCCTCGATCGCCGCCCCGGTCACCAAGGCCGCCACCACCGTCCTGGAGGCCGCGCAGGTCCCCGGCGTCTTCCAGCAGGCGTTCCACGTGATGCGCACGGGCCGCCCCGGCCCGGTCCTCATCGACCTGCCGATCGACGTGCAGCTCACCGAGATCGAGTTCGACCCCGACCTGTACGAGCCGCTGCCGGTGCACAAGCCCGCCGCGTCCCGCAAGCAGATCGAGCGCGCGATCGAGATGCTGAACGCCTCGGAACGCCCGCTGCTCGTCGCCGGCGGCGGCATCATCAACGCCGACGCCTCCGAACTCCTCGTCGAGTTCGCCGAACTGACCGGCGTCCCCGTCGTCCCCACCCTCATGGGCTGGGGCATCATCCCCGACGACCACGCGCTGAACGCCGGCATGGTCGGCCTCCAGACCTCGCACCGCTACGGCAACGCGAACTTCCTGGAGTCCGACTTCGTCCTCGGCATCGGCAACCGCTGGGCCAACCGCCACACCGGCAAGCTCGACGTCTACACCGCCGGCCGCACCTTCGTCCACGTCGACATCGAGCCCACCCAGATCGGCAAGATCTTCGCCCCGGACCTCGGCATCGCCTCCGACGCGAAGGCGGCGCTGGAGCTGTTCGTCGAGGTCGCCCGCGAACTGAAGGCGGTCGGCAAGCTGCCGGACCGCTCGACCTGGGCGGCGTCCACACAGGAGCGCCGCGCGACCTTGCAGCGCCGTACGCACTTCGACAACGTGCCGCTCAAGCCCCAGCGCGTCTACGAGGAGATGAACCGCGCCTTCGGCCCCGAGACCCGGTACGTCACGACGATCGGCCTCTCCCAGATCGCGGGCGCGCAGATGCTCCACGTCTACCGCCCGCGCCACTGGATCAACTGCGGCCAGGCCGGCCCCCTGGGCTGGACGATCCCGGCCGCACTCGGCGTCGCGACCGCCGACCCCGAGGGCTCGGTCGTCGCGCTCTCCGGCGACTACGACTTCCAGTTCATGCTGGAGGAGCTCGCGGTCGGCGCCCAGCACCGCATCCCGTACGTCCACGTCCTGGTCAACAACTCCTACCTGGGCCTGATCCGCCAGGCCCAGCGCAACTTCGACATCGACTTCCAGGTCAACCTGGAGTTCGAGAACCTCAACTCCCCGGAACTGGGCGCCTACGGCGTGGACCACGTCAAGGTGGTCGAGGGCCTGGGCTGCAAGGCCATCCGCGTCACGGACCCGGCCGCCCTCCTCCCGGCCTTCGAGGAGGCCAAGAAGCTGGCCGCGGAGTTCCGCGTCCCGGTGGTGGTCGAAGCGATCCTGGAACGCGTCACGAACATCGCGATGAGCGGCTCGGACATCGCGTCGGTCAACGAGTTCGAGGACGTGGCAACGGAGGCGGGCCACGCACCTACGGCGATCAGGCCGTACGTGGGGGCATGATCGCGGAGGAGTCTGCGGCCCCTCTCCCGAAGAGCGCCTACGGGATCCCGTAGGCGCTCTTCGGCACGTGGCCCGTCACGGATTCGCTTGCGGGGCCGCGGCGGAAGCGGATCGTCCGTCCCCCTGACGTCCGTCACCTGTTGGCTATTAGGGTTGTCCTACAGGCCTTGAGCTGCGGCAACGGCGGTACAGACCGCCCTTGCGGGCGAGGTGGGGGGCCTTCGGGACACGGTCGCGAAGGCAGACGAAGGGGTGCTGGTGCTGGAGAAATCGTCTCCGCTGTGGTGGCTGTTCGCCGCGGTCGGCGTGGCTCTGTATCTGGCGGTGATGTTCGCCGGGATGGTGAACCGGCGGCAGATGATCTGGGTGTCGTGCGGCCCGGTGGCGGGGTTCCTGGCGACTGTGGCCTACAGCGCCAACTACGACCAGCCCCTGAACGAGCTGCTTCCCGTCTACTGCGGGGGAATCCTGGGCATCGCCCTGGGCGCCGTGGGCCACGGGAAGGCGATGCGTGACTTCATGGCATGGCGTGCGGAGAACCCCGGCAAGCCCGACGACGAGGGACCAGGCGTTCCCTGGATACTCCAGATGGCTTTCACGCTGCCGATTTTCCTGGGTGGCGCGATCTGGTACATGAACGCCTACTGACCTCAGCGGTCGGCTTCGAGATTCGTCGGACCAGCAGGGCGCGCGGGAAGAGGGTGGTGCGGGCGGGGACGGTACGGAGCATGGTGAGGATCCGCCAGTCCTTGAGGTGAGCGGAGGCGTGCCTGCCTGCCGCACGGCGGCGATGACACGCCGGCAGTCCTACGGCAGCGCGTCCTCGGCCGGCTGTCCGGCGCGTGCCCGTTTCGTTTCGGAGGTCAGCGGAGAGTACGCGACGCGTGCTTCAGCGGCTCGGTGGACGTCTGGGACGCGGCCCGGCTGGGAACGGGCCTTGAGTCTCCAGTCACTGGAGACGGCAGAGTGGGGGGCATGGACGCTACGACCCTCCACTCGATCGGGGAGCTTTCCCGGCGGACCGGCTTGTCCGTGAGGACCATCCGGTTCTACTCCGATTCGGGGGTGGTGGCGCCGACCACCCGTAGTCCCGCCGGTTATCGGCTCTACGACCCCGACGCACTGGTTCGCCTGGAACTCCTCAGCACACTACGCGAGTTGGGCATAGACCTGGCCACGATTCAACGGGTACTGGCCCGCGAGCTCTCGGTGGCGGAAGTCGCCGCGGCGCACGCCGACGCCTTGGATGTCCAGATCCGGATGCTGCAACTGCGTCGGAGCGTTCTGCGAGTCGTGGCCAGACGCGGGTCCAGTACCGAGGAGACCAAGCTCATGCACAGGCTCACGCAATTGTCCGGCGAGGAACGCCGACGTTTGATCGACGATTTCATCGAGGGCACCTTCGGCACGGTGGATGCCGACCCGACCGCGGTGGCCATGGTGCGTGCTGCCACCCCCGACCTCCCCGATGTTCCAACCAGCGAGCAGGTCGCCGCGTGGGTGGAGCTCGCCAAACTGGTCGGCGACGAGGATTTCCGTGCCCGGATGCGCCAGGCGGCCGTACGAGAGGCCGCCGGACGCCCGTTCGGCATCGAACGCGATGCCGGCGTGGAACTGATGGAATTCACCCGTCAGAAGGTGGCCGAGGCAATGGCGTCGGGGATCGACCCGCGCGGCGACAGGGCCGCACCCGTCATCGACGACCTCGTGCACAGCTTTGCCGTGGTGTTCGCGCGCACCCCGGACACGGAATTCCAGTACTGGATGGCGCAACAGTTCGAAGAGGCGCACGATCCCCGGGTGGACCGGTACTGGCGGCTGGTGTGGAACGTCAACGGCTGGCAGGCGGTTCCGAACCTGCTCCCGGTGTACCCCTGGCTTGTCCAGGCCCTGCGAAATGACCGTGACGCGAAGTGACCTGAAGCTGCTGCGGCCGGCCCGCGAGGGGAAACCGAGCCGGCCGGTTCACACCTGTTCAACATGCTCCAGCAAGGAATCCCGGCCCTTTGGGGCTCGGGAGGAATTGCTTCCTCGGCCCGGAGACGCGGAGCGCCGGAGTTCGCTGCGCCTGCGGCTGTGAGGGTCAGCCTGGCCGCTTCTGGTTCTCGATGTACTCAGGTCGGCGCGCTCATTGCGCAGGTAGTGCGCGGAGACGCCCTTGAGGGAGCCGACCAGGGCGGAGAGCTTGACCTGCGGGGGGTGGCCGGCATCACCTTCCACCGTCATGGCGTCCAAATACGTCCGGGGAACGATGTCGGCGTACGCCGCCTGCCATCCTCGGACTCGGATCGTAGAAACGGCCTTGATGTCGGCCTCATCCATCTCCCGCACGTGCGTCATCGCGCCACCGTAGTAGCCCAGGCATCGCAGAACGAGCTGCTTTCCCCGCTCTCGACGCCTTCCCTCATCAGAACGGCTCCTGACGAACGATCTTCGAGTTGGCGCGCTGTGACGACTGAAAGTCAAAGCAGGTGCACGTTGGGCGACTGCGCAGCAGTCGCGTACTCGGCCATCCTTACGACCGATACGCCCGCGTCTTCGAGTGTCTTGGTTCCGTTTGCGCCGGGGACGAAGGTGTCTGGCTCGGTCCACGCCGTGACTACGCGTCGCAAGCCGGACTCCGCGATGAGTTGGGCGCACGGGTGGGGGCGGGAGGCTCGTTTTGCGCAGGGTTCGAGGGAGCTGTAGATCGTGGCGGTTGTGAGACGGGGGTCCTGGGGTGGCAGTTTGGCCAGTGCCGCTTCTTCGGCGTGGTCGTGTGGGTCGGACTGCCGGGAGTAGCCGTGGGACAGTTCGGTTCCGTCGGCGGCGACGATGACCGCGCCCACGCTGAACGCGGATTCCGAGGGCGGGCACAGGGCGGCCAGTTCGCAGGCGCGGGCGAGCCATCTGCCGTCGGCGGCATTCGGCTCGCGGCCTGTTCCCGGGGCGTCGGGCGAGGGGGGCGTCGTGCTCATCGTGGCTCCGTTGAGGTGTCCTTGGGGGCGTACCTCAGGAGTACCACGTCGTTGATCTGCCGCGTCTCCAGTAGCCGCAGGCGCGCGGCGGGGCCGTCCGGGTAGGCGGCCGGGCCGAGCATGCGTACCGCGTCCGGCTGGCCGACGAGCAGCGGGGCGATCACCAGATGGAGTTCGTCGGCCAGCCCCGCCGCGAGGAGTTGGGTGTGTACGGTGCCGCCGCCCTCCACCATGAGCCGCTTGACGCCGTACACATCACCCAGAGCATCGAGAGCGGCTGGCCATACGGACTCGGTGGGGACGGTGTGGACGGCCGCCAGGTCACCGAGGTTGGCGCGAGTCTTGCTGGTGGCCGCGTCGCCGGCGGCCAGGACGAGTTTCTCTCCACCGTGGTGCCAGAACTCCCAGCCCGGGTCTAGGTCTCCCGTGGCGGTGACGGTGACCTTCAGCGGGAATTCCGACTGGCCGGAAGCCAGCCGGGCCGCCCTGCGCTGCGCCGAGTTGACCAGCAGGCGCGGGTTGTCGGCGCGTAAAGTCCCGGCGCCGACGAGGATGGCGTCGACGCCGGCTCGTACGGAGTCGACCCGGTCGAAGTCCGCGTTGTTCGACAGCATGAGTCGGTCTTCGCCCGGACGGGTATCGAGATGGCCGTCGATCGATACTGCTGCGGACAGCAGGACGTACGGACGTGGCATGGATGTCTCCAGGATTTTGGCGCCGAAGGACCAGGAGGTGCAGGACGCTCCGGTCGTGCGCGACGCCAGGATGGCATGCCCAGGGGCAAGACTCCGAGGCTGGGACCCGGGGTCAGCTTCTGCGGTGCCCGTCTCCCGGCTCAGCAGTGTCACGGATCATCACGGTGAGGACCGGCGACGCCGGTGACGGCTGGCTATGGCCGATGTCCTCGTAGCCCCATGCCTTGTAGAGCGCGTGGACCTTTCCGTCGCCTGCGGCACCGTTGACCATGAGCGTGACGTACGGCCCGTTGCCGGTGGCAAGGAGAGCGTCGTGGATGCGGCGGGCGGTGCCGGTCTTGCGCCAGGCCGGGTGCACGCCGATCTCCTTGAGGGCCATGGCCGGGCGCTCGGTGTACTGCTGTGCCGGAGCGGGACTGGTGCGCTGCCAGTAGCGGTCGCCGTGCTCGATGGTGTTGCTGTACGCGTAGCCGACCGGTTGGTTGTCCGCGTACGCGAGGACGGCTGTGAATCCCGGTTCGGTGGAGTGCCGGTCGATGCGTTCGCCGAACGCGGTGACCGCGTAGTTCGGCAGGTGGAGCAGCGGGGAGCGTACCTCGGCGTACACATCGAGGAGGTCGCCGCGGATCGTGTCCAAGCTGGTGAAGGTACGCAACGCGGTGGTGGGTGCTGTGGTCATGCGGCCGTCCTCCAGGTGATGGTGTGATCGGTCCAGGCCTGGACGGTGGTGCTGCGCGGTGCGGTGGCGCGGAGGGCGGCCCCGAACTCTTGGAGCATGCGCGACACGCGGGCGTGGCGGGTGGCGGCGTCTGCGGGGACCCGCATGGCGGTGGCTGTGGCGGCGTCGGCCGCCCCCTGCGACAGAAGGGCGTGGGCGAGACGAGTCGTGGTGATGGCGCGAGACCTGACCATGTGGGGCCGGCGCGAGGCCAGGCAGCGGTGGGCGTGGTACTCGGCGGTCGGGTAGTCGCCGAGCGCCAGGTACGCGGAGAGAGCCAGGGAGTCCAGTTCGGCCTGGTCATAGAAAGCGAGCAGCCAGACCGGCCGGTGGTGAGCGGGGTCTGCGCGCAGCATGGCGTCCTGCGCCTGCTCGAACGCGCGACGTGTCTCGGTCCGGTTTTGTGCCGTGCCGTGGATGGCTCCCTGGCGGGCCAGGCCGAGGGACGCGAACAGTGGGTCACGGCGGGTGAGATGCAGGTTGCGGGCGACATCGTTGGCGGCGATTGCGTCGGCGGGGCGGCCCATGTGGCGGTACATGGTGCCCGCATGACTCCAGATGCGGAACTTGATCGCCTGGTCACCCGACATTTCCGCGAGGGCCTGCGCCTCGCGCATGTGCGCCTTCGCGGCCTCGTAGCGCCGGCCGTCGATGGCTGCCCACATCGCGGACGAGCGGAACGCGGCTCCGGAGGCATACAGACTGCTGCGCACTCGCTGCGTGGCACTGCCCGCGTTCTGGAGGTTGAGTGCCTCGTCGGCGAGCGCGGTGGCCTGTTCCTCGATGCGGGGTTGCCCGCCGTGGCGGTGGTCGTTGGCGATGATCTCGGCGAAGCGCTTGTTCAGCCGGTTGACGTCGCTCATGCCGATCCGGCGTGGTGACACGGTCCCCGGGGCTGCCGCTGCGGCAGCAGCCGCAGCGATGCCGCCGACGAGAGTGCGGCGCTTCATGTCGGACTCCTCTGGCTGCGATGAGGCGGGGGTGGGTGAGGGCCGGCCCCGTGGCACGAACCCTAAAGCGACGGCGGGTAATCCGGTGACGCTTTCGAGAGCGGTACGGGTTGCTGACTTCGGCCAAGTAACTCGGCCTGCCTTCCACCCCCTGACCGATGACCCGTCGAGCCCGCCCGGGCGTCCCGTCAGCTCTTCGACAGCGCTGTTCACGGCGTCAGCAAGGCTGTTGGAGCTGTATCCATGCTCGGTCATCCACGTCTCAAGGACGGTGTTGCGGATCGCGTCCATGCGGGCACGGTAGCCGCCGGGCTCTCGGCCCACCAGGTAAAGGCCAGGTCAAAACGCCCTAGGGGAGCCCGTTGGGCGAGCAAGTGAACGCCCTAACCAGCCCTCGGCGGAGGGGAGTTATCTGGGTGTCGGTCACTCACTGCGAGCGACTGGTAACGACTCGTTCCGCCCTGAAGGGCTACTGGGAGTGGAGCGGGTCCTGAGACCACACGCAGTTGTTCCACGAGTTCATAGCTCGACTCAGGAGGCTTGCCATGCCCCACGAACCGCCCCGGACGAGCCGGCTCGCGTTGGCGGATACGCCCAACGCCGTGGCTCTGGCGCGGCTGCACACTGCCGATGTTCTTTCGGGCTGGGGAGTCTGTGCCGACGTCGTTGAGACGGCGCAGCTCCTGGTGTCGGAACTGGCGACCAATGCCGTGCGGCACTCGGAGGACGGCGAGGAGCCGACGCCGCCGTTCTCGCCGCCGAGCAGCGTGCAGACCTTCGAGCTGTTGCTGGAGGCCGTGTCCGGAGCCGTCAGGTTGTCGGTGTGGGACCGCGATCCGAGGCCGCCCGTTCTGAAGGAGGTCGGTGTCTGTGCGACGGGCGGGCGGGGAGTCTTCATCGTGGCGGCGATGAGCAGGGCCTGGGGGTACTACCCGGCTCGTAGCGCGCCGGGCAAAGTGGTGTGGGCCGAGGTCGCGCTCGCTGCCATGGGGCCGAATGAGGGCCGCGACGCTTCGGCGGCGTTCCCGGACCGGCCCGCATCGAATGGCCTCCGGGCGCCCAAGGACGCACGGGCCGACGCGAATTTGATCGGTCGCGTGCTCGTCGGCATCAAGGATCTCTGAGTGTGCCGACCTACTGGCTGGGCGACTGTGCCAACGAGCTGCGGACACCGTCTTCCGCCCGCGCGGTACGCCATCGAGCGGCCTGCCACCGCACACGCAAGCAGGTGTTCGACCTACCTCACGAGGACTACCCGATGACGAAATCGCTGACGACTGCGGTGGCCCCGGCCAGCGCGCTGAAGCCTGTACTGGAGTACGCCGGTCTCGACTTCGAGCTGGAGGAAGACCCCGCGCCGGGTGGCTGGCGCCTGAGGTTGGTTTCCTCGGCCGCCCACCCGTGGACGCACGGAGACGTGCGGGCCCACTTGCTCGCCGAAGGCATTACCGCCGACGTGGCACGCCTCGAACAGCCCCTGCCGTGCCCCGGCCACGAGCTGCTTCTCACCCTGCCCTCGGAGAGGGAAGTCCGGGCCCTCGGGAGGCTGATCGAAGCGCGTCTGACCGAGGTGCAGAACGCGGCATTGCAGCTGCACCGCGCGCTGGCGCACATCGGCGTCGAGCGGCGTCCCGGCATTCAGACCATGGGGATCCGGTCCCTCATCGACATCGGCATGTTCGATATGGACGCGGGCGCGCTGCTCTATCGCAGTCTCGGCGGTGACGAGTCGGTCCTGCGCGACCTCGACCTCGGGGACTGGCACGACCACGAGCGGTTCGCCCGGGAACTGGAGCGGGTGATCTCCGCGACCGGCCAGGTGCTGCTTGTCGAGTCGGTGCCCACCTGCGGACATTGCCGAGGCCGGCACGGCGGCAACCGCGTCCGCTTCGACTACCTGGACGCCGACGACGCGCTGCTCCTCGCGGACACGTTGCACCGGACCGCCGCATCGGCAGGCTCCGCTCGGCCGGGCAACTGATGTGCCACGCGGTCAACTCCCTCGTACCGGTCGATCCGGAAGAAATGAGTGTCTTGTGTATCAACCTGCCACGAGCGCCACGTACCCCGACGTCGTACGAGCCCCCACGCCGGAATTGGTGGCCGACCACGCGACCGGAAGCATCGCGGCAGCCGCACGCGAGCTGTGGCCGACCTCCGCTGTTCGGCTCGGCGCTGTCGTCCCGAGCGTCACCAGCCATGTACAGCGGCTCACCGTCGACGGCAGCATGCTGTACGCGAAGGCGGAGCTGCTTGGGATGTCCCTGGTTTCCGTCATCCGGGGGAGTGGCGGTGACTGGCCCATGGTCAAGGCCGCTCAGCGCGCCTACCTCGCCGGACCGGACACACTTCTTGAGCGCGAGGCCAAACAGATCCAGGTGCTCGCCGCCGTAGGGCTGTGCGTACCGGAGGTTGTCGGCTACCGGCCCGGGGTCCTGTTCACTGCGTACGTTCACGGAGCGACGCTCGCCGAACTGATCGCCGCGTCCCCGGGGCGCACAGCTGACCTGCTGCATCTCGTGCACCAGGAACTCGCTCCGGTGCGGCGCGGACGCGAGGTCGCGGCGCTGGTCGACCATGCACCGATTGTCGAGAGGTCGATCCCCGGAACGTTCCAACGGAAGTTCAACGGCGCAGGGGACGCTGGGTACTTGCGACGGTCGCCACACGAGGAAGTGCTCCGAGACATCGTTTTCCGCGTGCGTCGGGCCAACGCTGCCGCATCCTCGCCGTTGAGGAGGGTCATCTTCGGGGACCTCAAACCGGAGCACGTGCTGTTCCCGTCCGATGGTGGCCGGCCCACGTTCATCGACCCGGGCCTCATGCGTGACCCGCCCTGCGGCGACCTCGCCAAGCTTCTCTCCCGGCTCTTTCTCGACCTGGTCGCCCGTAGGCCCGGAGAAGAGTCCGTCCGCATGGTTCTGGAACAGGTCGCGGTGTATACAGACGCTGCGGCTACGCGCCTGTCCGCCCTGGATGAGGGCGCGCATCTGCGGCAGCTCGTCACCCTGTGGCTGATGGACACCACCAACATCCTGACTACGTACCTCTCCCATCCGACGGGTCTGCCGATGACCCGTAACGCTGCGGCCGTGGTCGCCAGGGCCGGAGCTGTCTGCCAGATGCTCGATCTCTGCACCTCCACGCTCGCCCTCCTGCCTTCTGGGCGTGACCTGTGGCGTCTGTGCCTGGCTCACGTCGCGCAGGCGGCGACCCGGTGACGGCCATCGGCATCATCGGCGCCGGGGCCGTCGGCCAGGGCGTAGGCGCACTCCTGGTCCATACCGACTGGTGCGACACCGTGATGGTGTCGTCCCGCCACGGACGCAGCGCCGACGGGCTCGTCACCGATCTGGAGGACATGAGCCTCGTCAGTGCATCACCCGTGCGAGCGCGCCGGGTCGGCCTCGCACTCATGAAGTCGTGCGATGCCCTCGTGCTCTGCCCGCGAGCTGCCTTCATCAACGGGCACGCGACTGACATCCGCATGGCGGGCCTCACCGCCAACGGGCTTTTGATCCGGCACCTCGCTCAGCAACTGGCCGGGTTCTCCGGACCGGTCGTCGTGGTGACCAACCCCGTCGACGTGATGACCCGCCTGTACGCGGAGGTGTCCTGCAGTACGCGGGTGTGGGGGATCGGCTCCAGCACCGACACCGCTCGGTACCGGCTCATCCTGGCCCGGAAGGTGGGGGTGCCGGCCCAGGCCGTACAAGGACATGTGATCGGCGAGCACGGGGACTTGGCGGTGATCTGCGCCTCCTCCACCACCGTCTACGGTCGGGCCGTCCGCGTCCCCGTGCAGGCGATCCGGGCCGAGATGGCGGCGCGGCCCGGCCGTATCGCCGCCGGGATCGGCCGGGTCCGCTCCGGTCCTGCCGCTGCCACCGTGGCCGCCCTCGCTCTTGTCCTGGGCGTCACGGACGGGCTCATCGAGCTGTCCGCACCGGGGGACAACACCTATCTCGGAATGCCGTTGCACTTCTCCTCCGGGCAGCCCACCGTGTGTCTCCCGCGCTTGGACGCCGGCGAGAATCGCGACCTCGCGGCCGCAGAGGTCAAGTTGCAGTCCGCTTATCACCACCTCTGCTCGACCCTCAAGGAGATGTCCGCGTCATGACCTTCGCTACCCGCATCACGACGGCCGGCCACCAATCGGTCACCGTCATGAGCCGCACCCTGGCCATCACCGACTGGGTCAGCCGGTACCTGGGCCTGTGGTGGACGGCTGCTGACGTCGGCCCGGGCCGCACGCCCACCGGCCCGGTGATCCGCGCCGATGTCGACGTGGAGCAGCACGCCGCGCTCGGAGCCCGCGTGCTGGCCGGGCGACCGGACGAGGTCACGTACGCCACCGCCCCGATGCTGATCATCCGCGACGCGACCGGCCTTGTCACGGCTACGCAGCCGGACGACGGGTTGTCATACGCCTGGGACCCGGCCGCCGGTCGGATGCGGATCGTCGGTGCCGATGAGACGGCCGTCGCCACCGCGACAGCACGCCTTGCCAGGGAAGTCGTCCGAGGCCGCCTTCTCTCCGACGGCTGGCGGATTCTGCATGCATCGGCCGTCACCCGCCCCAACGACGGCGCAACGCTCCTCACTCTGGGCAACAAGGGGGCCGGCAAGACGACTACCGGATTTCTCCTGGCCCGTACCGGCCTCCATCTCCTGGCCAACGACCGAGTGTTCGCCCGCCTCGACGGCGAAGTCGTCCGCGTCCTGCCCTGGCCCAGCGCGGCGGCCATCGGCTTCGGGCTGCTCGATGCCCTCGGCTGGTACGAGCCCGTGCGCGCCCGTGCCCGGGCGGGCGGGCGGATGCATCCCACCCAGAAGCAGAAAGTGACCGACGCGCTCCTCGCTGGTGATCGCACCCCGCTGTGGACGACGTCGGGAGCCGAGCTGAAGCCGCAGTTCTTTCCCGACCAGCTGGAATCCTGGCTCGGGCTGACGTTGGCCACCGAAGGGCACGTCGTCGGAATCCTCTTCCCGGAAATCGTTCCGGGTGCCGCCCCCGCACTGACCACGGCGGCCCGGGGCGTTTCCGACGCCGATTTCTTCGGCTCGGCCACCGAGAACCGGTACCCGGACGTCTTCGGGCTCCTGCCCGCCGAGACGTCCACCAAGGCGCTCGTCGGCCACCTGGCCCAGCTGCCCTACCGGACGCTCACCATGAATCACGATCCCGGGGCGAGCACCGCCGTACTGCTGGAAGCGGTGAGGTCCGTCGTTCCGTGAGCACAAGAAAAGGGCGCGGAGTACGGGACCGTATCCGTACTCCGCGCCTTGGTTCAGGGAAAAGAACAGGGGCCGCGGCGGTGGTGCGAAGGGGGGCTGCACGGGCCTTCAGGTCTGGTGACCGGGCCGCCCGCCCATGTACCACCGCACTGGCATCGCACCGCCGCCGCGGCCTCGTCCTGCCCGCGTCGCGCACAACCCCTCATCCGGGTGGACGCGTCGGCGCGGGCAGGGCTCGAGGGGAGGGTCAGTCCTCGCGCAGGGCGCGGACCGCCTCCTCCACGCGCTTGCCGTATTCGGCGTCGGCCGCGTGGAAGTGGGCGAGGTTCTTCTCGATGACGTCGTCCCGGGTCACCTGCGACAGGCCGCCCGCGATGTTGGCGATCAGGCGGGCCTTCTCGTCGTCCGACATCAGCCGGTACAGCTCGCCCGCCTGGAAGAAGTCGTCGTCCTTGGTGTGGGCGGGTGCCTCGTGGGTGCCGGTCCAGCCCTGGACGGGGAGCGGGGCGGAGAGCGCCGTGTCCGTCTGGGCGGGGCCCGCGTACGAGTTGGGCTCGTAGTTCTTGTCGTGGCGCGAGCCGTAGCGGGTGGCGTGGAGCCCGTCGCGGCCGTAGTTGTCCGCGGTGGCGGCGCGCGGCGCGTTCACCGGGAGCTGGGTGTGGTTGATGCCCAGGCGGTAGCGCTGCGCGTCCGCGTAGGCGAACAGGCGGCCCTGGAGCATCTTGTCCGGGGACGGGCCGATGCCGGGCACGAAGTTGTTCGGGGAGAACGCGGCCTGCTCGACCTCGGCGAAGACGTTGTCCGGGTTGCGGTCCAGTACCAGCCGGCCCACCCGCTGGAGCGGGTAGTCCGCGTGCGGCCACACCTTCGTCACGTCGAACGGGTTGAAGCGGTAGTCCGCCGCCTCGGCGGCCGGCATGAGCTGCACGTACAGCGTCCACGACGGGTTCATGCCGCGCTCGATGGCCTGGAGCAGGTCCGTCTGGTGCGAGCTGCCGTCCTTGCCGACGAGCTCGGCGGCCTGGTCGGCGGACAGGGAGCGCACGCCCTGGTTCGTCTTGAAGTGGTACTTCACGAAGTACGCGTCGCCCTCGGCGTTCGTCCACTGGTAGGTGTGCGAGCCGTAGCCGTTCATGTGGCGGTACGAGGCGGGGATGCCCCGGTCACCCATCAGCCAGGTCACCTGGTGCGTGGCCTCGGGGGAGTTGGCCCAGAAGTCCCAGACGTTGTCCGGCTCCTGACGGCCCGTGAACGGGTCGCGCTTCTGCGAGTGGATGAAGTCGGGAAACTTGATCGGGTCCTTGATGAAGAAGACCGGGGTGTTGTTGCCGACCAGGTCGTAATTGCCCTCGTCCGTATAGAACTTGAGCGCGAAGCCGCGCGGGTCGCGGACCGCGTCCGCGCCGCCCAGCGAGTCGGCGACCGTGGAGAAGCGGAGGAACGTCTCGGTACGGCGGCCCACCTCGGAGAGGAAGCCGGCGCGGGTGAAGGCGGTGACGTCGTCGGTCACCTCGAAGTAGCCGTACGCGCCGGAGCCCCGGGCGTGCACCACGCGCTCCGGGATGCGCTCCCGGTTGAAGCGGGCCAGCTTCTCCAGGAGGTGGCCGTCCTGGAGGAGGATCGGTCCTCCGGCACCCGCGGTGGCGGAGTTCTGGTTGTCGGCGACCGGGGCGCCGGACTCGGTCGTAAGCACACGCTGCGTCATGGTGTCGGGGCGACCTTCCGTACGGGAGCTGCTGAACTGCGAGGGCCAGGGGGCAGAGTCCTGGGGGTGTGTCGGGAGCGTAGATACGCCCCGAACCCGGCGTCAACAGTTTGTTGAAATTCGTGGTGGGAGGGTGTTCCGGACGGTGCCGGCGCCTGGGCGCGACAGGACAGGTGTCAGCGACGGCACCGTCCGGAAGTCTGGGGGGGGAGGAGAGGGGAGGGGGAAGGAGGGAGGGAGGGAGGGAGGGAGGGAGGGGGCGGCCGGGATCAGGCCTGGACGGGCTGACCCGACAGGCGCTCGACCGAGCGCAGCAGCGCCGAGTGGTCCAGGCCGCCGTCACCCTGCGCGCGCAGCGAGGCGACGAGCTGGGCGACCACGCCGCCGACCGGCAGCGCGGCGCCGACGTTGCGGGCGGCGTCCGTCACGATGCCCATGTCCTTGTGGTGCAGGTCGATCCGGAAGCCCGGGGCGAAGTCGCGGTTGAGGAAGTTGTCCTTCTTGCGGGTCAGGACCGTCGAACCGGCCAGGCCGCCGTTCAGGACGTCCAGCGCGGCGGTCAGGTCGACGCCGGACTTCTCCAGGAAGACCACGGCCTCGGCGCACGCCTGGATGTTCACCGCGACGATCAGCTGGTTGGCGGCCTTCACCGTCTGGCCGGAGCCGTGCGGGCCGCAGAGGACGATGGTCTTGCCGAGCGCTTCGAGCAGCGGCTTCGCCGCGTCGAAGTCGGCCCGCTCGCCGCCCACCATGATGGACAGCACGGCCTCGATCGCGCCGGCCTCACCACCGGAGACGGGGGCGTCCAGGACCCGGATGCCCTTCTCGGCGGCGTTCTTCGCGAGGTCCACGGAGGTCTGCGGGGTGATCGAGGACATGTCGATCAGCAGCGCGCCGCGCCGCGCGTTCTCCAGGATGCCGGCGGGGCCGTACGCGATGGCCTCGACCTGCGGGGACGCGGGCACCATCGTGATGACCACGTCCGCGTCCCCGACCGCCTCGGCT
The DNA here is from genome assembly GCF_030719295.1 of Streptomyces sp. Mut1. Lineage (NCBI taxonomy): Bacteria > Bacillati > Actinomycetota > Actinomycetes > Kitasatosporales > Streptomycetaceae > Streptomyces > Streptomyces castrisilvae. The sequence goes on from NZ_CP120997.1 coordinate 6,549,675, forward strand.
ATCGAGCCGGCGCCGGTGCCGCCGGCCGCGGCCAGCCGGTCGACCTTGTCCTGCTCCAGGGTGTAACCGGTGACGTCGTAACCGGCCTTGATCAGGTTCTCGGACATGGGCGAGCCCATGATGCCGAGACCGATCCACGCGACCTTGGGGAGGTTGTTGCTCATGAGGGTGTCTTCCGATCTACGTGTGGAGGGGGCTCTCGCCGCGCTCAGCGGGCGGGCCGCGCGGCGGCCGGGAGCCAGCCGAAGGAGTCGGCGCTCGGGCGGTCGCCGGGCTTGTACTCCAGCCCGACCCAGCCCGCGTAACCGGCCTTCGTCAGCTCGTCCAGGAGCTGCTCCAGGGGGAGCGAGCCGGTGCCGGGCGCGCCGCGGCCCGGGTTGTCGGCGATCTGGACGTGTCCGGTCCGGTCGGCGTACGCGGTGATGACCCGGCTGAGGTCCTCGCCGTTCATCGACAGGTGGTACAGGTCCAGCAGGAACTTCGCGTTGCCCAGGCCCGTGGCGGCGTTGACCCGGTCCACGACCTCGATCCCGGCCGGTGCGCTCACCAGCGGGTAGCGCGGCGACTCCGGCGCGTTCAGGGTCTCGATCAGCAGCACCGCGCCGATCCGGTCGGCGGCGCGGGCGGCCACGACCAGGTTCTCCAGGGCCAGTTCGTCCTGGGCGGCGGGGGCGACGCCGTCGATCCGGTTGCCGTAGAGCGCGTTGAGCGCCTTGCAGCCGACCGAGGCGGCGAAGCCGGCCGCCACCTCGATGTTGGCCCGGAAGCGGTCCGACTCCGTGCCGGGCACGGAGAGCGCGCCGCGGTCGGGGCCGGGGAGCTGTCCGGCGTAGAAGTTCAGCCCCACCAACTGGGTGCCGGCCTCGTCGAGCGCCTTCTTGAGGGCGTCGAGCTCGGCCTGCTCGGGGGTGGGGGTCTCGATCCAGGGCCACCACAGCTCGACCGCCGTGAAGCCGGCCGCGGCGGCTGCCGCGGGCCGCTCCAGGAGCGGGAGTTCCGTGAAGAGGATCGAGAGGTTCACATCGAAGCGCTGGTCCGGGTAGCCCATGAGGGTTTCGGCGCTCCTTCCGTATTGCGGAAGTTTGTTTCTGCTTAACGGAAGATTGCCCGGAGGGTGGCGGGGCTGTCAAGGGGGTGCCCGCAATTCGGCCCGGCCCGGAGGGTCCGCACGGGGGCTCCGGGCAAGCGAAAGGCGGGGCGGAGGGCCCGTCGGCCGTCCGCCCCGCTTGTTCGCCGTGCCGCTACCGGGTCATCCGGCCGGAACCGTGTCCTGGAACGTCGTCCCCGCCGCGCGGTACGCGGCCACCTTGGCGTTCACCTGCGCCGGGGTGAGGACCTGGTCCTTCACATGCAGGACGTAGTCCACCTGCTGGTCGTACGCGCGGGGCGTCGTGCTCGTCTGCCCGGCCAGGTCGATCAGCCACTGGTTGAAGTTGATCGACATGCCCCGCTCCGGCAGGTACGCGGCGCCGTGCGTGCCGAACACCTGACCGTCGATGTAGTACGTGATCTCGCTGTTGTCGATGGTCACGACCAGGTCGTGCCAGCCGGCGTAGCTCTGCCGGGACTCGGTGTGCTCGTTGACGGCCTCCCAGGGGTCGGGCCGGTAGGTCTCCCACGAGGTCGTGTAGAGGATGTTGCCGCTCTCGCCCCAGCCGCCGTTGGGCAGGTACTCGAAGTCGTACTCGGCGTAGTCGTCCGCCATCGGCGCCTTGAGGTCGTTGATGGTGAAGAACGTCTGGACGAGGTGGTCGCCGTCCGGGCCCGACTTCGGCGCGTCCTCGAACTTCACCCGCGCCGCGTAGGTGCCGTTGCGGAACTTCATGGACTGGGTCAGGATCTCGGTCTGCCTGGTCGATTCGCCGCTGCCCGCCGTCGACGTCTCCAGGTTCATGATGGAGTTGCCGCTCTCCGTGGCGAACGTGACGTTCTCCGGCGCCCAGGTGGCCCCCGGCACCCCGGGGCCACCGGAGTTGGAACGGACGCTCCAGCCGTGCGCGTTGATCTGCGGATCGGTGTGGCCGCTGTAGTTGAAGTCGTCGAAGAGCGTCGGCCCGTCCTCCGAAGGGTCGGTCGGGTCGGTCGGATCGGTCGGGTCCGTGGGGTCGGTCGGCTCGGTCGGGGTGTTGCCCTCGGGGGCCTCGCCCCAGACCGTGGCGCCGCCGAGCTGCGCGGTCACCTTCGACCAGTCGGCGTACGCGGTCGCGCCGGCGCCGAAGGAGTAGTCGTCGCTCTGCACCAGCGGCTGCCAGGTCGACCGGTAGAACCGCAGCTGCATGTCCCCGGTGTCGGCACCCGGTGCCAGCGAACCCGCGCCGGAGGTGAAGCCGATCTCCAGGTAGCGGTCGGCGGTGGCGGTCGGGGACGCGAGCGTGCCGAAGGTGCCGGTGATGTTGCCGCAGCCCTTCACCGCCCAGGAGCAGGCGAACCGGTAGGCGTCGCCCGCCGCCTCGCCCTTGAAGTAGTAGCGGACCTTGACGTCGCTGAGCTGGACGGACCCGCTGCCGGTGTTGCGCACCTTGAGCCAGGGTTCGCTCTGGTCGGCCGTGGCCCCGGACGCGCCGGTGCGGTACTGCACGGCCAGCGACCCGTCGGCGGCGCTCGCCGTCGCGGGGACGGCGGCCAGTGCCGTACAGCCGAGCGCCACGGTGACGGCGGCCGCGGCGGCGGCGCGTATCCGGCTCTTCGCGAGTGACTTCATCAGCCTGTTCCTTTCCGGAACGGTCGTGGGGGAGTGCCTCTTCACTGGGTTGGCGCTGTTCCTGGGGAAGCCGCGGTGAGCGGCCGGGGGTTCAGGGGCCGGTAGCGGACGCCGAGCGCGTCCAGCCGTGCCAGGTGGGGGCCGAGACGCGTGAGGAACCCGGGCCAGTCGGCGCGCGTGCCCGACCAGGCGCGGTCCGCGAGTGCGCACAGCCGGGGATACGTCCGGTACTCGATCCGGTCCGGGGTGCTCGCGTACTCGGTCCACAGCTGGGCCTGCGTGCCGAGGAGCCGGCCCGCGGCGGCGCGGTCCCAGCCGTCGGCGAGCGACCGGTCGCCGTGGACCGCGCGCAGTCCGACCGGCGGGCCCGGCTGCGCGGGCGGTTCGCCGGGGTCGGCGGACTCGGCGTAGTCGAGGTAGGTGGCCCGGTAGTGCGCGGCGACCACCTGGTGGCCGCGCACGGCGGCGGTACGGGCGTGGGACGGGTCGCGCCAGGTCATCACGGTGAAGTCGAGGGGGAGTTCGGTGCCGGTCTCGGCCCAGCCGACCGGGGTGCGGCCCCGCTCGGTCACGAACGCCCCGATGCGGCCCATGAACCAGCCGTGCAGCGCCCGCGCGTCCGCCAGCCCCTCGGCGGCGGCCCGCCGCCCGGCTGCCGGGCTGTTCTCCCACTCGCTCGTCGGGCACTCGTCGCCCCCGACGTGGATGTACGGCGAGGGGAAGACGTCCATGACCTCCTCCAGTACCGTCCGGCAGAAGTCGAAGACCTCCTCGTGGACGCCGAGGACCGTGTCGCAGATGCCCCAGCGGGTCCACACGCCCAGCCGCCGCGAGGGATCGTTGCCCAGCTCGGGATGGGCGGCGAGGGCCGCGCGCACATGGCCCGGCATCTCGATCTCCGGCACCACCCGCACCCCGCGCGCGGCCGCGTACCGGACGAGGTCCCGCAGTTCCTGCCGGGTGTACGCCCCCGAGTGCGGGACCCCGTCGAACGTCTCGGGGACCCCGCCCGGGGGCCCCGCCATCGACTGGCTGCGGTGGCCGCCGATCCCGGTGAGCTTCGGGTAGGCGGCGACGGGCATCCGCCAGCCCTGGTCGTCGGTGAGGTGGAGGTGCAGTGTGTTGAGCTTGTGCAGCGCCATCAGGTCCACGTACCGGCGCAGGTAGGAGACCGGCTGGAAGTGCCGGGCGACGTCGAGCATCGTGCCCCGCCACGCGTGCGCCGGCACATCGCTGATCTCCACACAGGGCAGCGTCCACGGTCCGTTTCGCCGGCCCGCCCCGGACAGGGTCTCGGCGGGCAGGAGCTGGCGCAGCGTCTGGACCCCGCACAGCAGGCCGGCCGGGCGGGCGGCCCGCAGCAGCACCGTGTCCGGGCCGATGGTGAGCCCGTACCCCTCCTCGCCGAGGCCGCTCAGCTCCGGGTCCAGGGCCAGCACGATCCGGCCGGTGGCGGAGGGCGCCAGCGGGAGCCCGGTGGTGGGGGCGAGCAGGGTGCGCAGCAGACCGGCCGCGCCCTCCGCGCCGGGGGAGGCGCGGATCGCGGTGTCCGGGGCGAAGGTGAAGCGGCCGGGGCGGGAGGAGACCTTGAGCGGCCGGGGGACGAGGGAGTGTTCGGGGCGGGGTTCGGGCATGCGGGGCCTCCGGGAGGGGAGCGGGGTCGTCGGTCAGCCCTTGACGGCGCCGGCCGCGAAGCCGGAGGTGACATGGCGCTGGAGCAGCAGGAAGACCACCAGCGCGGGCAGGGCGAACAGGGTGGAGGCGGCCATCGTGGCGCCCCAGTCGGTGCCGAAGGTGTTCTGGAAGGAGGACAGCCAGACCGGCAGGGTGCGGCTGTCCTGGTGCTTGATGATCAGGAAGTTGGCGTACGCGAACTCGTTCCAGGCGGTGATGAAGCCGAACAGTGAGGTGGCCATGAGCCCCGGCGCGAGCAGCGGCAGGGCCACCTTCCGGAAGGCGCCGGTCCTGGTGCACCCGTCGACCTGGGCCGCCTCCTCCAGCTCCGGCGGGATCGTCCCGATGAAGCCCCGCAGCACGATCACCGAGAACGGCAGGGTGACCATGAAGTAGACGAGGGTGAGTGTGGGCAGCCGGTCCAGCATGTCCGTGTCGCGGGAGATGATGTAGATCGGGATGATCAGGGATTCCCACGGCGCCATCTGCGCGATGAAGACCATCAGCATGAACTGCCGCCGGCCCTTCCAGCGGAGCCTGGCCACCGCGTACGCCGACGCCAGCGCGACGATCAGGGCGAGCAGGATCGAACTCACCGTCACCAGGACGCTGTTGCGCCAGAACAATCCGAACCCGTCGGCCTGCACGGCGGTACGGAAGTGGTCGAGGGTCCAGGTGTGCGGGACGAGCCGCGGGTGCGTCGACTGGATGTCCCGGGACGGCTTGAACGCGGTGGAGATCATCCAGTAGACGGGGAACAGGCAGACCAGGACGGTCAGTACGGCGGCGGCGTTCAGCGGAATCCGCCGCATGCGCGCGGTACGGGCACGGCTCATCGGATCTCGTCCTCCTGGCGGAGCATCTGGCGGAAGTAGAGGACGAGCACCCCGGACATCAGGACCACGGTGACCATCGAGGCGGCCGATCCCAGGTCGTAGCGCTGGCCGGCGAGCGCGGTCTGCACCGCGTACACGGGCAGGATCGTGGTCGCGTCACCCGGGCCGCCGCGGGTCATCACCCAGATCTGGACGAACGCCTTGAACGTCCAGATCACCTCCAGCGAGAACACCAGCAGGAAGATCGGCCGGAGCACCGGGAGGGTCACCGAGCGGAAGATCCGGGCGGCGCTCGCCCCGTCCAGCCGCGCCGACTCGTACAGCTCGGCCGGGACGGTGGTCAGCGCGGAGTAGACCGTGACCGCCGCGAACGGCACCGACTGCCAGACGACCAGCAGCACCAGGATGGCGAAGGCCGCGGTGCCGTGCGCGAACCAGGGGTAGCGGTCGAAGGAGGAGAAGCCCGCCCCGGTCAGCAGATGGTTGACGATGCCGAATTCGGAGTGGAACAGCCACTGGAAGACCGTGGTGGCCGCGATCACCGGCATGGCCCAGGCCAGCACCAGCGAACTGAGCACCATCGTGCGGCCGAACCGGCCCAGACGCTCGGTCATCAGGGCGACCAGCGTCGCGATCACCATGATCAGGACGACATTGACCGCCATGAACAGGAAGGTGCGCCTGACCACCTCCCAGAACCGCGGATCGGACAGCAGCGTGCGGTAGTTGCGCAGTCCGACGAACTCGGCGTCGCCCGTGATCAGCTGGCGCAGCCGGAAGTCCTGGAGCGAGATCAGCACCGCCCGCAGCAGCGGATACAGCAGCAGGTAGAGCATCCCGCCCACCGCCGGGGCGATCAGGGCGTACGGCCACACGCCGCGGGGTTCCCCGGACCGCGGGCGGGGCGGCGGCCCGGATGTGCCGGGTGCGGCCCGGCGCAGGGGACTGGGGGGTGCGGTCCGTTCCCGGATGACCGACACGGCACGCCTCCTCTCGATGGTTCGGACGGTCGGGCGGGGCCGGGGCCCGCGGGTCAGGAGTCGGTCTTCATGGCCCGGGTGATGTCGGCGGACGCCTTGGCGGCCTCCTTCGCCGGGTCGCCGCCGGTCAGGACCGCGGTCATGTAGTCCTTCATCGGGTTCTCCGCCTCGACCGCGGCCCAGCTCGGTGTGTTGGGCGTGGCGTGGCCGTTCGCGGCGCCCACCGCCATCGCGGCGGCGCCCGGGTCACCGGCCACCGCGGAGGCGAGCGTGGTCCGGTTCGGCACGTAGCTCATGGCGACGGCGAGCTTCTTCTGCCAGGCGTCACCGGTGAGTTCCTTGATGAAGGTGAGCGCGGCGTCCTGCTTGCCGGACGCGGTGGGGATCACCAGGTCGGAACCTCCGGTGAAGACGGCACCCGGGGTGTCCGGGGTCTTGCCGGGGATCGGGAAGAAGCCGAGTTTCCCCTTCAGCTCCGGGTTCTTCTCGATGACGACGTTGGCGCCGCCCGGGGTGGAGATGACCTGGGCGACCTTGCCCTGGGCCATCACGTCGGCCTGCGGCGGGTCGGCCTCGTCGGCGTCCTTGGGGCCCTTGCCGAGGGCCTGGAGCTTTTCGTAGAACTCCATTCCGCGCAGCGCCTCGGGGGTGTCCAGGGCGCCCTTCCAGGCGCCGCCGGACTCGGTGGCGAGGTCGCCGCCCTCGTCCCAGACGAACCCGGCCAGGGCGTACCACGTCTGGCCGGGCAGGTAGATGCCCTGGGTGCCGCCCTTGTCGAGCTTCTCGGTCGCGGCGATCCACTGGTCGCGGGTCCTGACCGCCTTCGCGTCGATGCCGGCCTTCTCGAACAGGTCGGTGCGGTAGATGACCACCCGGTTGGCCGCGTAGTACGGGATGCCGTACTGCTTGCCCTCGTACGCCCCCGGCTCGGCGAGCCCCGGCAGCCAGTCCTTGCCGTTCAGCTCCTCGACCTTGTCGCTGAGGTCGACGAGCCCGCCGCTCTGCGCGAACTGGGCGACCTGGGTGTTGCCGCTCTCGATGACGTTCGGCGCGTCGTTGCTGGCGAGCGCGGCGGTGATCTTCTCGCCGATGCCGTCCCACTCCTGGATCTGGACCCGGACCCGGATGCCGGGGTGCGCCTTCTCGAAGCCCTTCACGAACTCCTTCTGGAACTGCGCCGAGACGCTGTCGCGCATCAGCCAGACATCGATGTTCGTCCGGCCTTCGGCGGATTTTCCGGCCGTGTCGTCGGAGGAGCCACAGGCACTGAGCAGGGCGGCCATCACGAGCGCGGACCCACCGGCAAGCAAGCGGTACTTCACGGTTCACCTCTGGGGAAACAGGACCTGACCACCTGACCAGTGAAGGCCGCTGGACAGCTCACCTCTTGTTGGTGGATGAAGGTGGCATAGACCAATGGGGCCGTCAACCCCCTTGGTTACAGGGGTTTTTGGCGATCTTCGCGAAAATCGACCCAAGAGGTTTGGCTCAGCACCGGCTACAATCCACTTGACCAGTGGTCCGGTCGGGCGGGCTGGTCCAGCAAGTGGTCAAGGAAGTACGACGTCAGGAGGGGGCAGCACATGGACGCCGACGCATCGGGGACGGTGCTCAAACGGGAGCGGGCCCGGGACGCCGTTCTGGAGCTGATCGAGTCACGGCGGCCGGGTGACGCCATCCCGTCGGAGCGGTCCCTGTGCGCCACGCTCGGCGTGTCCCGCCCCACCCTGCGCGCCGCGGTGGACGAGCTGGTCGCCGCCGGGCTCCTGGTGCGCGAACACGGCCGGGGCATGTTCGTCGCACCCGAGAAGATCACCCAGGAGCTGATCTCGGCCGACCTCGCCCTGTCCGTGCCGCAGGCGGCCGGGGCCTGGTCGAGCCGGCTGCTGGAGTTCACCACCCTCCAGGCCGGCGCCCGCGTCGGCCGCAAGCTGCGCATGTCACCGGCGGCCGACATCGTGTACGTGGCCCGGCTGCGGCTGGTCGACGGCGCCCCGATGGCCATCGAGCACCTGCACATCCGGGCCGAACTCGTACCCGGCCTGTCCGCCGACGAGCTGGAGAACGGCGACCTGTACGAGCACCTGCGCGAGCGCCACGACGTACACGTCCACGAAGCGGTCCAGGCGATCGAGCCGACCGTGGTGACCCGCGCCGAGGCCGGGCTGCTGGACGTGCCGGAGCTGTCCCCGGCCCTGCTCTTCGAGCGGCTGACCTCGGACACCACCGGCCGCCCCGTCGAGTACGTGCACTCGCTCTACCGGGGCGACCGCTACCGGATCGTCTCCCGGCTGGCACTCGGCCCGGCCGCCGCCGTGCGGCCCGTCGAGGGCGGCCACCACCCGGGCATCCCGCCGGGGGACTTCGCCCGGGGCGAGCCGATCACCTCCTCCACACGCGGCGACATCCAGTCCGGTGACTGAGGCCCGGCCACCGGCACCCGAGGCGCCCGGCGTTGCACCCTGCGCAATGACCGGTGCGCCTCTTGCGGTGGTCCCGGGGTGGGGCCACTGTGGCTGACACATCCGAAGCGACCGACCCCACGAGGTGCCTCGCATGACATCCCCCACCAGCCGCCGCACCCTGCTCGGAGCACTCCTGGCGGGCGGTGCCCTGGCCGCCGCCCCCACGCTCCCGCGCACCGCCCGCCACCACCCCGGCCGCCCGCCGCACCCCGCACACCCCGCCGCCCGCAGCACCGGCACCCTGTTCCTCGGCACCTACACCTCCACCAGCCCCGGCGGCACCGGCATCGGCGTCGCCGCGTACGACCGGAGCGCCGGGAGCATCACCGCCCGCACCGTCGTCACCGGCGTCGAGAACCCCTCCTACCTGGCGCTCCACCCCACGGGCGGCACGCTCTACGCCGTGGACGAGCAGCAGAACGGCGGCGTCACCGCGGTCGCCCTCGCCGACGACGGCACCTTCGAGGTCCTCGGCACCCGGGACACCGGCGGCGCCGGACCCTGCCACCTCTCGGTCCACCCGGGCGGCCGCTGGCTCTTCAGCGCCAACTACACCTCCGGCAGCGTCGCCGTGCACCCCCTGGCCGCCGACGGATCGGTGGAGGAGCGCACGGACCTGGTCGCCCACAGCTCACCCGCGCCCGGACCCGGCCAGGACGGGCCGCACGCCCACCAGATCATCACCGCCCCCGACGGCGGCCACATCCTGGCCGTCGACCTCGGCACCGACACCGTCTACACCTACCGGCTGGACGAGACGGACGGCACCCTGGAACAGCTCTCGTACGCGGCGCTGCGCCCCGGAGCCGGCCCCCGCCACCTGACCTTCCACCCGGACGGCCGCCACGCGTACCTGGCCTGCGAGCTCGACAACACCGCCGTCGTCTGCGGCTACGACCCCGCCACCGGCACCCTCACCCCCGGCGACCCGCAGTCCACCGGAACGGGCGGGGGCACCAGCTACCCCGCCCAGTTCCTCGTCACCGCCGACGGCCGCTTCGCCTACCTCGCCAACCGGGGACACAACAGCGTCACCCGGTACGCGACCGAGGACGGCGGGGCCGCGCTGCGCCTGATCGACACCGTCCCCGTGGGCGGCGACTTCCCCCGGCACACCGCGTTCTCCCCGGACGGGAGCCTGCTCTTCGCGGCCAACCAGAAGTCCGGCACGGTCACCGCCCTCCGCGTCGACGCGGCCACCGGGACCCTGGAGCCGGTGGGCACCGCGTACGACGCCCCGGCCGCGGTCTGCGTGCTGCCCCTGTAGGGCGCCGCCGCCGGGGCGTTAGGGTCGTGGCCGAGCCGCGGGTCGTCCCGGCGGTGGAACGCATCAGGGAGGCACAGTGCGCTTGAGGGTGGAGTTCACCACGGAGCCCTTCGATCTCGACGAGGCGCCCGCGCACGCGGTCGTCGCGCGCGAGGTCATCCAGGCGGCCGAGCTGGACGCCGTGGACGTCGGCCCGTTCGGCAACACGGCGGAGGGGGGCGCCGACGAGGTGCTCACCGCCGTGGACAGTCTGCTGCGCCAGGCGCTGGCATCGGGTGCCACCCGGGTCTCGCTCCAGGTCAACGTCATCGGAGAGGACCCGAGGTGACCGGGCCGGTGGACCACCCTCTCGTCGCGGCGGTGAAGCCGCTCGCGGACGCCATGGGCGCCGAACTGCTCGGCCCGGGGGACGCGCGCGCCGACGACGTCGTGCTGGCCTGGGAGGGCGAGGACGTCGTGGCGGTACGTCTGCCCCAGCTGTCGGAGTCGCTGGACCACATCCTGGCCGCGATGGAGCGCCGGCACGGGATGCCGCTCGCCGGGCTGGACCGCAAGACCAAGCAGGAGGCGGTCCGGCTCCTGGAGGCACGCGGTGCCTTCTCCGTACGGCACGGCGTCGAGACGGTGGCGGGGGCCCTGGGGGTCTCCCGGTTCACCGTCTACAACTACCTGAACAGGGAAAACGGCACCAAGGGGGCGTAGTTGGGCGCCCACGCGCAGGCGGGCCGCACATGGCCGACCGGGCCGCCGTCCGGATCACCGGACGGCGGCCCTCTGCGTGAACGGAATTTCAACAAACTGTTGACGCCGTGTGGCGGAGGGCGTTAGCTATCCGCAGCCCGACCAACGCACAGCGAGGAACAGCCACGGAGGCTCCCGTGACTTCGAGCTCCACGCCGGGCCTCGCCCGGTTCAACACCCTGGCGGACGACGCGGCGGCCGCCGCACTGCACGAGGTCTGTGCCAGTGCGGCATGGGGACGAGCGATCCTCTCCCACCGCCCGTACGCCACCACCGAAGCCCTGCTCTCCGCGAGCGACACCGCCACGGCGGCCCTCGGCACGGAGGACCTGGCCGAGGCCATGGCCGGTCACCCGCCGATCGGCCGCCCGAAGCCCGGGGACCCGACCTCCTCCCGCGAACAGCGGGGAATGGCCGGCGCCACCGAGGAGCTCAAGGCCGAGATGCTCGAACTCAACCTGGCCTACCAGGAGCGGTTCGGACATGTCTTCCTGATCTGCGCCACCGGGGCCACCGGTGAACAGATGCGCGACGCGGTGAAGTCCCGGATCGGGAACCCGCCCGAGCGGGAGCGCGGACACGTGCGCACCGAACTGGGCAGGATCAACCGCGTCCGCCTCACCCGCCTCGTCACGGAAGACGCCTAGGCCGTGTCCGGCGGATCATGGCCGGGGTTCCGGCCCTGTTCCGCCGGACACGACCCAACAGAAGGAGAGGGAAGGCCTTGAGCACCTTCGCCACCGCATCGGTGTCCACCCACATCCTGGACACCAGCGTCGGCCGCCCCGCCGCGGACGTCGCCGTCTCGCTCGCCGCCCGATCGGGCGGCGAAGCGGACTGGGTGACGCTCGGCGGCTCCGCGACCGATGCGGACGGGCGCTGCAAGGACCTGCCGGCCCTGCCGGAAGGCACCACCCACGTACGGCTCGACTTCGAGACCGAGCCGTACTTCACCGCCAAGAAGCAAGCCGAGGCGCAGCAGGACGCCCCCCGCGTAAGGGACAGCGGCGCGTTCTTCCCGGAGGTGGCGATCACATTCGCCGTCACCCCGGGCGAGCACTACCACGTACCGCTGCTGCTCAACCCGTTCGGCTACTCCGTATACCGAGGGAGCTAGCAGACACATGCCCACGATTCTCGGCCAGAACCAGTACGGCAAAGCGGAGAACCGCGTCGTCAGGGTGACGCGGGACGGCGACACCCACCACATCAAGGACCTGAACGTCTCGGTCGCCCTGTCCGGCGAGATGGAAGACGTCCACTACTCCGGTTCCAACGCGCACGTGCTGCCCACGGACACCACCAAGAACACGGTGTTCGCCTTCGCCAAGGAGCACGGCATCGAATCCGCCGAGCAGTTCGGCATCCACCTCGCCCGTCACTTCGTGACCTCGCAGGAGCCGATCAAGCAGGCGCGCATCCGGATCGAGGAGTACGCCTGGGACCGCATCGCCACCTCCGACGCGAACTCCCGGTTCATCGGGTCCGACGAGGTCAACCACTCCTTCGTACGCAGGAACCAGGAGATCCGCACCGCCCAGATCACCTTCGACGGTGAGAAGTGGCAGGTCATCTCCGGCCTCAAGGACCTCACCGTGCTGAACTCGACCAACTCCGAGTTCTGGGGCTACGTCAAGGACAAGTACACGACGCTCAAGGAGGCGTACGACCGCATCCTGGCCACCGACGTCTCCGCCCGCTGGCGCTACAACTGGACCAGCGACGAGCAGCGGATGCCGAACTGGGAGAAGTCCTACGAGCAGGCGCGCAAGCACATGCTCCACGCCTTCGCCGAGACCTACTCCCTCTCGCTCCAGCAGACGCTGTACCAGATGGGCTCGCGCATCATCAACAGCCGCAGCGAGATCGACGAGATCCGCTTCTCGCTCCCGAACAACCACCACTTCCTCGTCGATCTGGAGCCGTTCGGCCTCAAGAACGACAACGAGGTCTACTTCGCGGCCGACCGTCCGTACGGGCTCATCGAGGGCACCGTGCTCCGGGACGGCGTCGAGCCGCAGATCCCGGTCGACATGACCAACCTCTGACGCGGCTCCGAGCCGGTGCCCGCCCGCTCACGGCGGCCGGGCACCGGCCGGGCCGGAGGGACCCCTCATGGCACAGCCGGCATCCCGCCCCGCGGAAGCAGAAGGCCCCTGTTCCACCCCGCCGGAGCGTGTCGTCGCCCCGGCGGGCGCGGCCCCGCCGGTCCTCGGCCGCTTCCCGGTGCCGGCACGGTCGTCCGGCTCGCCCCCCTGCCCGTACCCGGCGGCGCGGGCACCGTCCCGCTCGCCGCGCCCGGCCTCCACACGGACTTTCCGTCCTGGGCCCGGACCGTCCCGGGCTCCGGCACCAGTGCGGGAGCGCTCGTCGCCGTCCCGCTCAACCTGTTCTTCCACCATCTCGGCACCCACGGCCGCACCGCCGTGGCACTCAAATCCTCCTAGGGTCCTGCCGTGCCCACACCGCAGATGAGAGAAGGAAGCACCATGGCAGCACCGGCAGCCCCCGACCGGGTGGAACGCATCGTCATCGAGAACTGTGCGATCGCGACCGTGGACGCCGCCGACACCGAGTACGCCTCGGGACACGTCGTCGTCGCGGGCAACCGCATCGAGTCCGTCGGCGCCGGCCGGGCGCCCGAGGGCCTGGAGAACGTCGTACGCCGGATCGACGGCACCGGCCACCTCGCCACGCCCGGCCTGATCAACACCCACCACCACTTCTACCAGTGGATCACCCGGGGCCTGGCGACCGACCACAACCTCTTCGACTGGCTGGTCGCGCTGTACCCGACGTGGGCGCGCATCGACGAGCCGATGGCCCGCGCCGCCGCGCAGGGCTCGCTCGCCATGATGGCCCTCGGCGGGGTCACCACCGCGATGGACCACCACTACGTCTACCCGCGGGGCTCCGGCGACCTGTCGGGCGCCATCATCGGCGCCGCCCGCGACCTGGGCGTACGGTTCACCCTCGCGCGCGGCTCGATGGACCGCAGCGAGAAGGACGGCGGGCTGCCGCCGGACTTCGCGGTGGAGTCCCTGGAGGGCGCGCTCGCCGCCACCGAGGCGACCGTCGACACGTACCACGACGCCTCCTTCGACGCGATGACCCAGATCGCCGTCGCGCCGTGCTCGCCGTTCTCCGTATCGACCGAACTCATGCGCCAGGGCGCCGAACTGGCCCGCCGCAAGGGGGTGCGGCTGCACACGCACGGCTCGGAGACCGTGGAGGAGGAGAAGTTCTGCCACGAACTGTTCGGGATGGGCCCCACCGACTACTTCGAGTCGACCGGCTGGCTCGGTGACGACGTGTGGATGGCGCACTGCGTCCACATGAACGACTCCGACATCGCCGCCTTCGCCCGCACCGGCACCGGCGTCGCCCACTGCCCCTCGTCCAACGCCCGTCTCGCCGCCGGGACCGCCCGCGTCCCGGACATGCTCGCCGCCGGTGTCCCGGTCGGCCTCGGCGTCGACGGCACCGCGTCCAACGAGTCCGGCGAACTCCACACCGAACTGCGCAACGCCCTCCTCATCAACCGCCTGGGCCCGCACCGCGAACGCGCCCTGAACGCCCGTCAGGCGCTGCGCCTGGGCACCTACGGCGGCGCCCAGGTCCTCGGACGGGCCGCGCAGACCGGCTCCCTGGAGGCCGGCAAGCTCGCCGACCTGGTGCTCTGGAAGCTGGACACCCTCGCCCACTCCTCCATCGCCGACCCGGTCATCGCGCTCGTCCTCGGCGCCGCCGCCCCGGTCACCCTCTCGCTGGCCGACGGCAAGCCGGTGGTCGAGTCCGGCCGCCTGGTCAACGGGGACGAGGACGCCATCGCCCGCGCCACCCGCGACGAGGCCCGCCGCCTCGCCCGGATCGCCGCCGGGGCCTGACGCCCGGCGGCCCCCCGATACCGGCCGGACGAGGGGGACGGCCCTCGGCCGGCCGCCGCGAACCCGAGCGGGGTCCGCGGCAACCGGTACGGGAGGCGCTGCCCAGACGCACGCGCCTCCCGTACCGGCGATCAAAGCTGCCGCACCAGCTGCACGACCTGCCCCATCCGCATCACCGCATCACCCGCGGCCCGGTCCGGCGGACCGGCCCCGGTACCACCTCCCTGACACCCACGTCACCGCAGACGTGTACCCGACCGGAGGAACCGCTGTGGCAGCCACGCCCAGGTTTCGCAACGACGCATGTGCGACCGCCCACCCCGACGGCGAGCCGGTGACGGCCCCGTCCGACCGGAAGCATCCGGTCGACGAAACGCTCCCCCCACTGAGGATGTTCACCAGCGGCCTCCAGCACGTGGCCGCGATGTACGCGGGCGTGGTGGCCCCGCCGATGATCGTGGGGCCCGCCGTGGGCCTCACCCCGAAGGAGACCGCCTTCCTGATGGGGGCGAGCCTGTTCACCGCGGGCATAGCCACCCTGCTCCAGACGATCGGCTTCTGGCGCATAGGCGCCCGGCTTCCGTTCGTCAACGGCGTCTCGTTCGCCGGGGTGACCCCGATGGTGGCGATAGGCAAGGACCGGGGGCACGACGGCATCGCCGTCATCTTCGGCGCGATCATCGTCGCGAGCCTGCTCGGCTTCGTCCTCGCCCCCTATTTCTGCAAGCTGGTCCGGTTCTTCCCGCCCGTCGTCACCGGCACCGTCATCACCCTGATCGGTGTCTCGCTGCTGCCGGTCGCCTTCAACTGGTCCCAGGGCGGCAACGCCGCCGCCCACGACTACGGCTCCACCACCAACATCACGATGGCGGCGGTCACCCTGGTCATCGTGCTGGCCCTGCGCAAGCTCCTGCGCGGCTTCCTCCAGCAGATCGCGATCCTGCTCGGACTCGTCGCCGGCACCCTCATCGCCATCCCCACCGGCATCACGGACTTCGGTGCCATCGGGGATGCCGACGTGGTCGGCTTCCCCACTCCGTTCCACTTCGGGGCGCCGCAGTTCGAGATCGCCGCGATCGTCTCGATGTCCATCGTGATGCTGGTCTGCATGACCGAGTCCACGGCGGACATGCTGGCCCTCGGCAAGATCGTCGACCGCCCGGCCGACGAGCGGACCATCGAGGGCGGCCTGCGCGCCGACACCCTCGGCAGCGCCGTAAGCCCCCTGTTCAACGGCTTCATGTGCAGCGCCTTCGCCCAGAACATCGGGCTGGTCGCCATGACCAAGGTCCGCAGCCGCTTCGTCGTCGCCGCGGGCGGCGGCATCCTCGTCCTGCTCGGCCTGGTCCCGGTTGCCGCGTCCGTCATCGCCCTGGTCCCGCTGCCCGTGCTCGGCGGCGCGGGCATCGTGCTGTTCGGCTCGGTCGCCGCCAGCGGTATCCAGACCCTGGCCGGCGCCGCCCTGGAGAAGGGCGAGAACGCGCTGATCGTCGCCGCGGCCGTCGGCGTCGGACTGATACCGATCGCGGCGCCGGACTTCTACCACGCCTTCCCGAAGGACCTCCTGGTCGTCCTGGACTCGGGGATCTCGACCGGCTGCGTGGTGGCGATCGTCCTGAACCTCGCCTTCAACCACCTGGGCCGCAGGCCGGAGGCAGGGACCGCGCCCGGCGGCCACGACCCGGCCGGGGCGGTGGAGGCGGCCGCCCACTGACGGACCGGCCGCCGGCGGCCGGTGGCGCGTACGGCCGTGACCGTACGCGCCACCGCGCGGCTCAGCCGATGTGGAAGCTGTCGCCGTAGACCTGCCAGTCGAGCGGCGGGTCCAGGTTCAGGTTGCCGTTCCTGAGGAAGACCCGCTGCGCGGTGTCCACCCGGCTGGTGTCCGAGTGGGCCTCCTCCTGCTCCATGGCCCAGACCCGCGCGTCCAGGAAGGCGTCGAGGTAGGCCACCTCGTCGCCGCCCTGCGCCGGGGTCGCCGCCCGCGCCAGGGCGCGCTGCCGGATGGAGCCGAAGCTCGTGCTGTCGCCGCCGTCGCCGTGCATCACGATGGCGTCGTAGTAGATGAACTGGCCGAGTGTGCCGAGCCCGTCGCTCTTGGCCCGGCCCACGGCCGGGTCGAAGTACACCCGGTCGCGCTCGTCGTTCTGGGCCTGCTGGAACGCCGGGTCCTGGGCGGCCGTCTCCCAGGCGCCGGGGAAGCCCGGGTCCAGGCCGTCGTGCGAGTCGCCGCCGTCCACGTCCCGCAGGGCGGGGAGGTATCCGGCCAGTACGTTGCCCGGCTCGCGCTGTGTGTACAGCTCCACCAGGTCGAGCATGTCGCCGGTGCCGGAGCAGAAGCCGATGATGCCCGCGGTGTAGCCGCGGCCGTCGCCGATGTCCTCGATGTAGCCGTACTGCGCCTTCCAGTCCAGCGTCGAGTTCTCCGCGCTGGACACCAGTTGCATGGCGATGTCCTTCTTCGCGGGATCGTCGAGCCCGGTCACGGCCGCCTCCTGGCGGTGGGCCGCCACGGAGGCGGGAGCGGTGCCTGCGAAGGCGGTGGCGGGCACCGCTGTGAGGGTGAGCCCGAGCGCGAGGAGCCCGACGCGCAGGGACCGAGTGGTGCGACGTGCGGTGCGCTTGTGGGGAGCGTACACCTGTCCTCCAGGGAGTTCGTCGTTCCGGCTGTTCTGTTAGGAAGCTTTCCTATCAGGGGTGGGCGGGCTCGTACACCCCTGCGGCAGACCGGAGTTGAGAGCCTGCGGGCCGTACGGAAACCCCGCGCCGGACGAGGAGGGCGTCCGGCGCGGGGTGGTGCGGGACGGTTCAGCAGTTCAGGTAGGCCACGTGGATCCAGACGCCGGTCGGGCCGCCCCACAGGTCGCCCATCACCCAGTTGCCCTGCTGACCCCGGTAGTCGAGGTTCTGGCCCCGGTTGACCTGGCCGAGCACCGGGTAGTCCGTTCCCGGCCCGCCACGGAAGTTGACCCCGTTGTCGTTGACCGTGCAGACGAGGGTCGGCGCCGCCGCCACGTGATGCCGGGCCGGGGTCTGAGGGGTGGCCTGGGCGGCGGGGGAGAGGGCCAGCCCGAGACCGGCGGCCAGCGCCGTCGCGGCCAGCAGGATCTTCTTCATCATGCGCATGCTCCTCGGTCATCCGGCCCACGGCGCGTGAGCCGTCCGCCCGCCTCAACGGACCGGGCGGCGCCCGGGTCACGGGCCGCCTCCCGCTGTCACACGGGCGGGAAAGAGCAGGTCGTACCAGGTGCGCACCGGCGCACACAGGTCGCGCGGCCAATGCCTCGCGCGCCGGTCGGGCATGGGTTTACGAAGCCGGAGTCCCGGGTCGGCCGGGCCCCTCGATGACGTAGCTGTCGCCGTACACCTTCCAGCGCAGCGGGGTCTCCAGGCCGAACCTGCCCTCGCGCAGGAAGACCCGCTGGGCCGTCTCGACCCGGCTGGTGTCGCTGTGCGCGGGCTCCTCGCGGAGCGCGGTGACGCGGGCGTCGAGGAACGCGTCGAGATAGGACAGTTCGTCGCCGCCCTCCGCCGGGGAGTCGGCCTCGGCGAGCGCCCGGCGGCGGATCGTGCGGAAGCCGGTGGTGCCCTCCGCGTCCCCGCCCCCGTGCATCACGTAGGCGTCGTAGTAGATGAACTGCCCCAGCGCGCCCAGACCGTCCGCCCTGCCCTGTTCCACCGCCGGGTCGAAGTAGGACCGGTCCCGCTCGGCGTCCTGCGCGGCCCGGAATTCCGCGTCACCGGCCGCTGCGGCCCAGGCCCGGGTGAACGCCCGGCCGAGCCCCGTGTGCGCGTCGCTCCCCTTCACCTTCCGCAGCGCCGGAAGGAACCGCTCCAGCGCGTTGCCCGGCCGGGAGTCCGCGTACCGCTCCACCACGCCGAGCATGTCCCCGGTGCCGGAGCAGAAGCCGATGATGCCCGCGGTGTAGCCGCGGCCGTCGTCGATGTCCTCGATGTAGCCGTACTGCGCCTTCCAGTCCAGCGTCGAGTTCTCCGCGCTGGACACCAGTTGCATGGCGATGTCCTTCTTCACCGGATCGGCCAGGCCCGGCCCCTTCGAGCCCTTGGCCGACGAGCCGCCGGGTCCGCCCCCGGTGCAGCCGGACAGCGCGGTGACGGTCAGGAGGAGGGCGGCGAGGGAGGTGGCCAGGGAACGCGGGGTGAGCTTCACCGGACCAGACTGCCAGGCCGGTGGACGGGGCCCGGCGCATTCGGCGGTAGCGTCGGGGGCATGGAAGATCAGTCTGTGGTGGATGTCGGCGATGTGCGGCTGGCGTACCGGACCTGGGGCGACCCGTTCGGCTCGCCCGTCGTACTGCTGCACGGTCTCGGCGCGAGCGCCGCGAGCTGGGAGGCGGCCGGGAGTCTGCTGGGCCGGGAATGGCGGGTGTACGCGATCGACCTGCGCGGCCACGGGGAGAGCGACTGGCCCGACACCTACGACTTCGAGGAGATGTGCGAGGACGTCCTCGGCTT
Source organism: Streptomyces sp. Mut1 (assembly GCF_030719295.1). Lineage (NCBI taxonomy): Bacteria > Bacillati > Actinomycetota > Actinomycetes > Kitasatosporales > Streptomycetaceae > Streptomyces > Streptomyces castrisilvae. The sequence continues at coordinate 6,568,702 of NZ_CP120997.1, forward strand.
CCTCGACGCGTGCGAGCTGGACCGGGCCGGGGTCGTCGGCCACGGGATGGGCGGGGTCGTCGCCCACCTCCTCGCCCAGGAGCACCCCGACCGGGTGGAGCGGCTGGTGCTGGTGGAGACCCCGGCGCCGTTCCCCGGCGCGGCGGGCCCCGCCGTCCCGCCGGGCGGGCCGGTCGACTACGACGAGGCCGCGCTCGCGGCGGTCGGCGCCCAGCTCGCCGACCCCGATCCCGCCTGGGCCGAGGGGCTCGGCGAGATCGTCGCCCCCACGCTCATGCTCGCCGGCGGGCCGGGCAGCACCATGCCGCAGGCCCGGCTCCAGGACATGGCGTCGATGATCCCGGACTGCCACCTCGTCACCCTCGGCGGCGGCCACCGTCCGCACGAGGCCGACCCCGAGCAGGTCGCCCAGCGCATCACGGAGTTCTTCACCAGCTGACGCCCCCGCCGGCGCCCGGCTCGGCCGCCCGGCCACCAGCCGGTGTGCGCCCGCCCTTGCGCATGGTCCGCCCGGTCCACCCGGACGGGCCGGTGCGGGGGCGGGCGCACACCGGCACATTGCGGAAGGTTCCGCTCCGTGCTCTTGTCGGCGGGCCCCACCCCGTGCGATACAGGTCTGGACCATTGCTGCCGGATGGAAGGCAAGACCGTGCGATCCCCCCACACGCCTGCCGCGTTGGCCTGTTCCGCCGCCCTGCTCCTCGCCGCCCTGACCGCCTGCGGCTCCGAAGACCCGGCGGACACGGAGAAGCCCACCGCGCCGCACGGGGTGACCGCGCAGGCGAGCAGCGCCACCTCCGCGCACGTCATGTGGGAGGCGGCCACGGACGACACGGGTGTCACCGGCTACGAGGTCTACCGCAAGGGCGAGAAGGTCAAGTCGGTGCCGGCGAGCCGGGTGATGATCGACATCGACGGGCTCGCCGCCTCGACCGCCTACACGTTCACCGTCCGCGCGCGCGACGCGGCCGGCAACCTCTCCGCGCCGAGCTCCGCCGCCTCCGTCACCACCCCCGCCCCGACCCCCGCCGACCGCGAGGCCCCGACCCGGCCGGTGAAACTGCGCGGCAAGGCCGACGGCAGCCGGGCCGCGACCCTGTCCTGGGGCGGCTCGACGGACGACGTCGGGGTCACCGCGTACGACATCTACCAGGAGGACTCGCGCATCCACAGCGTGCCCGGTACGCGGACCACCGCGCGGCTGACCGGGCTGCGCCCCGGCACGGTCTACACGTTCACCGTCCGGGCCCGCGACGCGGCCGACACCTCGTCACCCGACAGCAACGCCATCGACATCACCACCGCCTCCGCCCCCGGCGCCCCCGCCTCGACCGCCCCCACGGACCTGCGGGTCACGGCGAAGGCCGAGGGCAAGGCGTACGCCGTCGACCTGGACTGGGAGCAGCCCGAAACGGGCGGCGCGATCCCGGCGTACCAGCTCTACCTGAACGGCCGGCTGACCACCACGATCGTCTGGGGAGGCGAGCCGCCCACCGGCCGGGCGAACTACCGGCTCACCGTCACCGACCCGCGCGGGACCCGCTACGCGATGAAGATCCGCGCCAAGCTGCCGGACGGCAAGTGGGGCGACTTCTCGGCGGTGCGCACGGTCGTCCTCGGCGACTGACGGCGCGCGTGCCGGACGCGTGAGAGCCGGACGGTGAGTACCGGACGCGTGAGGGCCGGGCGTGTGGGGCCCGTCCGCCCGGCCGACCGTAAGTGGTCTGTACCTATTGACGACTTGGTCCAGACCAATTACTTTCCCCTGTGCTCCATGGAAACGCCATCCGCACCTCCCCGAGGACCGCCTCACCGGTCCCTGCCTCAAGGGAGAACCATGTCCGAGCACATGCCACTCAGACGGAGAACGGCGACCGCACTGCTCGCCGTTCTCGGACTGCTCCTCACGTTCCTGTCCCTGCAGGCCGTCCCCGCGCACGCCGCGGGCAAGCTCACGGCGACCTTCACCTCGGCCGACAACGGCCCCTGGTGGAAGGGGACCTACGTCCTGCACAACGACACCGACACCGCCGTCACCGGCTGGAGCCTGGAGTTCGACCTGCCCGCCGGGGTCGCCATCGACTCCTCGTACAACGGCACCGTCACCGCCCAGGGCAGTCACATCACCGCGGTCAACGCCCACTACAACGGCACGGTCGCCGCGCACAGCTCCACCGAGCCGTACAGCTTCTGGTTCGTCGCGACCGGGCCGATCGCCGCGCCGGCCGGCTGCCGGGTCAACGGTGACAAGTGCGACGGGTCCGCCGACGCGCCGCCGGGCGCGCCCAGCGGTCTGACGCGGACCGATGTCACCGCCCGCACCGCTTCGCTGTCCTGGACGGCCGCCACCGCGGGCGACTTCCCCGTGGCCTCGTACGACATCCTGGCGGGCGGCGAGGTCGTGGGCTCCGCCACCGCGACGACCGGCGCCACGGTCACCGGCCTGACCCCGGCCACCGCCTACGCCTTCACCGTCCGGGCCAAGGACACCCGGGGCAACGTCTCCGCCGAGAGCGCCCCGCTGACCGTGACGACCGTCGACCCGGCCACCGACACCTCCGCCCCGACGGCCCCCGGCGCCCTGCACTCCACCGCCACCGACTCCTCGTCCGTGACGCTCGCCTGGACCGCCGCGACGGACAACCAGCGGGTCGCCGCCTACGACATCTACCGGGGCTCCGAGCCGGCCACCACCGTCTCCGGCACCACGACCACCGCGACCATCGGCGGCCTGTCGCCCTCCACCTCGTACACCTTCACCGTGAAGGCCAGGGACCCCGCCGACAACGCCTCACCCGCCAGCAACGCCCTCACGGTCAAGACCGACGACATCGTCGGCGCGGGCAACTACGCCAAGGTCGGCTACTTCGTCCAGTGGGGCATCTACGGCCGCCAGTACTTCGTCAAGAACCTGGAGGACTCCGGCGCCGCCGACAAGCTCGACATCATCAACTACGCCTTCGCCAACATCGATCCCAACAACCTCACCTGCCTCAACGGCGTCACCAAAGGCACCACCGCCGACCCCCAGGACCCGGAGCAGGGGACCGGAGCCGGTGACGCAGACGCCGACTACGCCCGCCCCTTCAGCGCCGCCCAGTCCGTGGACGGGGTCGCCGACGACGGCTGGGGCAAGCTGCGCGGCAACTTCAACCAGCTGAAGAAGCTGAAGCAGCTCCACCCCGACCTCAAGATCGTGGTCTCGCTCGGCGGCTGGACCTACTCCAAGTACTTCTCCGACGTCGCCGCCACCGACGCCGCCCGCAAGAAGTTCGTCTCCTCCTGCATCGACATGTACATCAAGGGCAACCTGCCCGAGTACGGCGGCGCGGGCGGCCCCGGCACCGCCGCCGGCATCTTCGACGGCTTCGACATCGACTGGGAGTGGCCGGGCACCGGCACCGGGCACCCCGGCAACCACTACTCGCCCGACGACAAGGACAACCTGACCCTGCTGCTCGCCGAGTTCCGCAAGCAGCTCGACGCCCTCGGCGGCGGCCACCGCCTCCTCACCGCCTTCACCCCCGCCGACCCGCAGAAGATCGACGAGGGCTGGGACCTGTCCAAGGTCTTCGACTCGCTCGACGTCGCCAACGTCCAGGGCTACGACTTCCACGGCTCGGGCAGCGACAACTCCTGGGAGCCGGACCGCACGGGACACCAGGCCAACCTCTACAACGACGACCAGGACCCGTACGACTTCCACTTCAGCGCGGACACCGCCATCAAGGCGTACACGGACGCGGGCGTCGAGCCCCGCAAGCTGACCCTCGGCATTCCGTTCTACGGCCGGGGCTGGCAGAACGTCACCGACGGCGGCGCGGCGGGCGAGTGGCAGCCGGCCGGTGGCGCGGCCCCCGGCCAGTTCGCGGAGGAGGCCGGCACCCGGGGCTACTCGAACCTCATCGGCGCCTACCCGACGATGACGGTCCATCACGACGAGCAGTCCATATCGACGTACGGATACACCGGCAACCAGTGGTGGTCCTTCGACGACACCTGGTCCATCGGCAAGAAGACCGACTACGTGAAGGACAAGGGCCTGCTCGGCGTCATGGTCTGGGAGATGTCCGGCGACACCCCCCAGGGAACGCTGATGGGTGCCCTGGACAACGGGCTGAAGTAGCCCGTATCAGGTAATTTCCCTCAAATCGAGACTTACCGCCCATGGCGGTAGGCTGGTCACGGCGGTGCCCCGGTGGCACCGCCGTGCGTCAGAACCGGGCCCGGTATGCGGCCCGGCCCCAGCCGCTCGATGCGCGGGAGGAAATATGACCAGCCCCGAGCAGGACCCGAACCAGCAGGAAGGCCCCGCGGACGGCGGTGCGGCGGGCACCCCCGGCGTCCACGACGGCGGCGCGGACGGAGGCGCCGACAGCGGCGCGGAGGGCCCGGCGGACGGGGGCGCGGCCGGTACGCCGGGCGTCCACGACGGCGGCGCCGATGGCGGTGCCGACGGTGGCGCGGACAGCGGCGCGGAGGGCCCGGCGGACGGTGGTGCGGCGGGTACGCCGGGCGTGCATGACGGTGGTGCGGACGGTGCGGCCGAAGGTCCGGCCGATGGTGGTGCGGCGGGTACGCCGGGCGTGCATGACGGTGGTGCGGACGGTGCGGCCGAGGGTCCGGCCGATGGTGGTGCCGCCGGTACGCCCGGTGTCCACGACGGTGGGGCCGACGGTGGCGCCGACGGCGGCGCGGGCTCGTCCGGCACCGGTTCTTGAGCCCCTCCCCGGCCGGCCCCCAGGACCCCGGCGCCGCGACGGCGCGCCCCGGGGTCCTGGAAACACGTCTGACCACCGGCCTGAGCCGGGAGGAATTCGCCCGCGACATCTGGTCGCGCACGGCGCTTCTCACCCGCCGCGCCAGTGACTTCTCCGACCTCTTCTCCGCCGGAGCCGTGGACGAACTCGTCTCGCGGCGCGGCCTGCGCACGCCGTTCCTCCGCGTCGCCAAGAACGGCGCGACCCTTCCCGACGCGTCGTTCACCGCACCGGCCGGCGTGGGCGCCACCATCGCCGACCAAGTGGACGACACGGCCCTGTGGCGGGAGTTCGCCGACGGCGCCACCCTCGTCCTGCAAGCGCTCCAGCGTACCTGGGCGCCCGTCGGTGACCTCACCGCCCGGCTGGCCGCCGAACTGGGACACCCGGTGCAGGCCAACGCCTACGTCACCCCGCCGCAGAACCGCGGGTTCGACGCCCACTACGACGTCCACGACGTCTTCGTCCTCCAGATCGAGGGCACCAAGCGCTGGATCGTCCACCGGCCCGTGCACCCCGACCCGCTGCGCGACCAGCCCTGGACCGATCACCGGGAGGCCGTCGCCGAGGCCGCGCAGGGCGAGCCGTATCTCGACACCGTGCTCGAACCGGGCGACGTCCTCTACCTGCCGCGCGGCTGGCTCCACGCCGCCGAGGCACAGGGCGCCGTCTCCGTCCACCTGACGCTCGGCGTCCACGCCTGGACGCGCTACGCCCTGGCCGAACAGCTCATGCGCGCCGCGCTCTCGGAGCTGCGCGACGACCCGTGGACGCGCGGCTCCCTGCCGCTGGGCGCGGCGGGACCGGACGACGTGACCGCCCCGGTCCGCGCGCGCCTCCTCGCGGCCGTCGGCGAGGCCGACCCCGCCCCCGGGTTCCACCGCGCACGCCGGGGCGGGGCCCGCCCCGGACCGCTCGGGCCGCTGGCCCAGCTCACCGCCGTCGACCACCTGGCGCCCGCCACACCCGTCCGGCTTCGGGACGCGCTGGAAGCCCGGCTGCACGACCGGCGGCTGATGACCCGCGTGGGGTGGCTCGACTTCCCGGAGACCGATCTGCCGGCCCTGACCCGCCTGCTCGCCGGCGACGTGCGCACCGCCGGCGACCTCGGCCTCGCCTGCGCGCGGAGGCTGCTGCGCGCGGGCGTCCTCGTGCCGGCCGCTCAGTGAGAGCGCAACGCTTCCTCTGCGCCGACGCCGCCCGCGCCCGCGGCGACGCGCTCACCGGCACGGCCCCGTACGGCCTGGTCTGGGTCCTCGTCGAGTACGGGGGCGCCTGGCCGGCCAACGGCTTCGACGGCCTCGCCCTCGAACCCGGCGTCAGGACCCTCCTGTTCGAAGCGGCGCGGGCGGTGCGGGCCCGGGTGCTCCTCATCAGGCGCCACGGCCGCCGGGACAAGGAAGCGGGCCCCCGGCGCTGGGCCGTACTGCGGTACGACGGCACCGGCGGCCACCGCCAGCAGTGGGGCACCTGGGAACGCGACGAGGACCTGGCGCGGGCGGCCGCCGCGCTGGGTGCCCCCGGAGAGCCCGGCCACCCGCCCGTCGTCCTCGTCTGCACCCACGGCCGCCACGACACCTGCTGCGCCGTACGCGGCCGGCCGGTGGCCCGCGCCCTGAGCGAGCGGTGGCCCGACCTGGTGTGGGAGTGCACCCACGTGGGCGGCGACCGGTTCGCCGCCAACGTCCTCGTCGCACCCGACGGCGTCTACTACGGCGGCCTCGACGCCCCCTCCTCCCTCGCCGTGGTCGAACAGCACCTCGCCGGCCGCGTCCACCCCGGCCACCTGCGCGGCTACACCGACCTCCTCCCGCCCCAGCAGGCCGCCGTCGCCGCCGTGCTCGCCCGGTTCGGCCCGGCCGGCCGGCACGACTACACGGTCACCGGCACCTCCCGGGCCGGCCCCCACTGGCTGATCCGCGTCACCGGCCCCCCGCCCCACGCGACCCCCTACGACGTCGAGGTCACCGCGCACCGCGCCCCGCCGAACCAGCTGACCTGCAACGGACCGGCGACGAGCGCGGCGCTCGTCCACGAGGTCACCTCGATCCGCACCGGGTGAACGCGCGAGCCCCGCCCCCGGAGACGTACACCGGGGGCGGGGCAGGCGGCGGAACGCGTCAGCGCAGCCGCTCGTACGCCGGGAGCGTCAGGAAGTCCGCGTAGTCCTGGTCCAGCGAGACCTGGAGGAGGAGGTCGTGGGCCTCCTGCCACTGGCCGGCGGCGAAGGCCTCGTCGCCGGTCTCGGCGCGGATCGCGGCGAGTTCCTCGGCGGCGACCTCGCGGGCCAGCTCCGCGGTGGCGTGCTCGCCGTTCTCGAAGACCACGTCCGCGTTGATCCACTGCCAGATCTGGGAGCGCGAGATCTCGGCGGTGGCCGCGTCCTCCATCAGGTTGAAGATGGCGACCGCGCCCATGCCGCGCAGCCAGGCCTCGATGTAGCGGATGCCGACCGCGACGGCGTTGCGCAGGCCCTCGTAGGTGGGCTTGGCGTGCAGGGTGTCGATGGCGATCAGGTCGCCGGCCGCGACCGAGACGTCCTCGCGCAGGCGCTCCTTCTGGTTCGGCTTCTCGCCGAGGACCGCGTCGAAGGAGGCCATGGCGATCGGGACGAGGTCGGGGTGGGCGACCCAGGAGCCGTCGAAGCCGTCGTGCGCCTCGCGGTCCTTGTCGGCCTTGACCTTCTCGAACGCGACCTTGTTGACCTCGGCGTCGCGGCGGGACGGGATGAAGGCCGCCATGCCGCCGATCGCGTGGGCGCCGCGCTTGTGGCAGGTGCGAACGAGGAGTTCGGTGTACGCCCGCATGAACGGGGCGGTCATCGTCACCGCGTTGCGGTCCGGCAGGACGAACTTGGGGCCGCCGTCACGGAAGTTCTTGACGATGGAGAAGAGGTAGTCCCAGCGGCCGGCGTTCAGCCCGGAGGCGTGGTCGCGCAGCTCGTAGAGGATCTCCTCCATCTCGTACGCGGCGGTGATCGTCTCGATCAGGACCGTGGCGCGGACGGTGCCCTGCGGGATGCCGGCGTAGTCCTGGGCGAAGACGAAGATGTCGTTCCAGAGGCGGGCCTCCAGGTGCGACTCCGTCTTCGGCAGGTAGAAGTACGGGCCCTTGCCGAGGTCGATCAGGCGCTGGGCGTTGTGGAAGAAGTAGAGCCCGAAGTCGACCAGTGCGCCGGGCACCGGGGTGCCGTCGAGCTGGAGGTGGCGCTCGTCCAGGTGCCAGCCGCGGGGGCGGGTGACGACGGTGGCGAGCTCGTCGGCCGGCTTCAGCGCGTACGACTTGCCGGACCTCGGGTCGGTGAAGTCGATGGACCGGTTGTAGGCGTCCATCAGGTTGAGCTGGCCGAGGACGACGTTCTCCCAGGTGGGGGCGGAGGCGTCCTCGAAGTCGGCGAGCCAGACCTTCGCGCCCGAGTTCAGGGCGTTGATGGTCATCTTGCGGTCGGTCGGACCGGTGATCTCCACCCGGCGGTCGTTCAGCGCGGCCGGGGCCGGGGCGACCTTCCAGGAGTCGTCCGCACGGATCGCCGCGGTCCCGGGCAGGAAGTCCAGCGTGGAGGTGCGGGCGATCTCGGCACGGCGCTCGCCGCGGCGGGCGAGCAGCTCGTCGCGCCGGGGCGTGAACCGGCGGTGCAGCTCGGCCACGAACGCGAGGGCCGCGGGGGTGAGGACCTCGTCCTGCCGGGGCAGGGGCTCGGCATCGACGATGGCCAGCGAGGACGGCGCTGGTGCGGACATGAGCTGTCACTCCTTCAGCGGGCGGTGCGGACGGCGTCCCACGGCCGCCGGGCCGCCCCTAACGGCACGGCGTGCCAGGGCTCCGGGATACGGCTGTGGCCGCCGTCTGAGGTGCAGAGGGCTTCTGACCAGTGGATAGTAGTTTCCTCATGGTGGAAGTTCAACATGCTCTAGCGAGGAATCCCGGCCCTTTGGGGCTCGGGAGGAATTGCTTCCTCGGCCCGGAGACGCGGAGCGTCGGAGTTCGCTGCGCCTGCGGGTGTGGCGGTCAGTCTGGCCGCTTCTGGTTCTCGATGTATTCCTTGACCAGGGCGAGCGGTGCGTCGCCTGCGGAGGCAGCGAAGTAGGACGGCGACCAGAAGTGTTCGCCCGACAGGTACTTGCGGATGTGGTCGGCGTGTTCCTTGCGCAGGTAGTGCGCGGAGACGCCCTTGAGGGAGCCGACCAGGGCGGAGAGCTTGACCTGCGGCGGGTAGTGGACCAGGAGATGAACGTGGTCGCGTTCGCCGTTGAACTCGCGTAGCTCGGCGTTGGCCTTGGCGCACACCTCCCGCATGATCTCCTCGCACCTGGTCAGGATCTCGTCGGTGAAGACACTGCGCCGGTACTTCGGTACGAAGACCAGATGCGCGTGGAGGGTGTGGACGACGCTGCGGCCTCTGCGGATGTCCGGGTTTGGTTCCCATCTCGGTGACATAGACACGATGCTACGGTGATCCGTATGAAGGTCGTGGTGCAGGTCAAGCTCATGCCGTCGCCCGAGGTGGCGTCGGCGCTTGAGGCGACCCTGCGCACGGCGAACGATGCGGCGAACTGGCTTTCCGGTGAGGGGCACCGGCGGGGTGAGACCTCGCGTAAGGCGTTGCAGGGCTTCGCCTACCACGACCTCAAGACGTGGGGCCTGTCGGCTCAGCCCGCGCTGCACGTGCTGCGGAAGGTCGCCGATGCCTACACCACCCTGCGGGCGAACATCCGGGCGGGAAACCTTGGCAGGCCGGGCTCGAAGCGCCGGGCCAGGGCCGAGTCGAAGCCGGTCACGTTCCGGCCCGATGCCGCGCAGCCGTACGACGACCGGTGTCTGTCCTGGAAGGTGGACGAGCAGACCGTGTCCATCTGGACCACGGGCGGGCGCGTGCGCGGGGTGCGGTTCGCCTGTTCCGGGCAGGCCCGCAAGCTCCTGGCCGAGCACCGCAAGGGCGAATCCGATCTCGTGCACCGCGACGGCGTGTGGTTCCTGATCGCCACGTGCGAGGTCCCCGAGGCCGAGCGGTATGAGCCGGCAGACTTCCTCGGCGTGGACCTCGGCATCGTCAACATTGCCACCACATCCGACGGGAAGATCCACGCCGGACGTGAGCTGAACCGCTACCGCAAGCGTCAGCTTGCCCTGCGGGCCAAGCTCCAGAAGAAGGGCACCAAGTCCGCCAAGCGGCTCCTCAGGCGGCAGCGCCGCAAGGAGCAGCGCAAGGCGACCGGGGCCAACCACATCATCGCCAAGCGCATCGTGACCGAGGCTGAACGCACCGGACGCGGAATCGGCATGGAAGACCTTGCCGGTATCCGCCAACGGGTACGGCTCCGCAAGCCCCAACGGGTCGCGCTGCACTCCTGGGCCTTCGCCCAGCTCGGACGGTTCGTGGAGTACAAGGCGCGCCGCGCCGGAGTGCCCGTCCTGTTCGTCGATCCCGCCTACACCTCCCGCACGTGCGCGGAGTGTGGGCACACAGACAAGCTGAACCGTGTCTCTCAGGGACGGTTCGCATGCCGGTCGTGCGGATTCGTTGATCACGCCGACCGCAATGGCTCCCGCAACGTCCGCGCGCGAGCGCTGGAGTTGTGGCGAAGCGGGGCGGAGTCACGCGCCCCTGGACCCGCTTAGGGTGCTGGACGGAGGAGCCCACCCGGCAGCCAGTCGGGCTCTACCTCCAAGCCTGGCCCTTAGGGCCGGGTAGTTGACTGGTTTGTTGATGTCGAGATTCTCCGGCTCGACAGAAGTGGAGCGGTGCTGGCGCACCGTGCCAGTGTGTTCACTCCAGGTGTGTCAGGTCCTCCGGGGTGTCGATGTCGTACGCCTGTGCCACATCGGCGCACTCGACGAGCGTGATCGCGTCGCGGTGCGCCCGCAGATAGGCCCGCGCCCCCTGATCGCCCACCGCGCCCGCCACGATGTCCGCCCACAGATCCGCCCCGAACAGCACCGGATGACCGCGTTCCCCCGCGTACGAGGCGGCCACCAGGCTCGTCCGGTCCCGGCACGCGGCCCGCACCCGGGCCACCGCCCGCGCGTCGATGCCCGGCTGGTCGACCAGCAGGACGAGCGCCGCGTCCGCGCCCGTGTCCGCGAGGGCGCCGAGCCCCGCCCGCAGGGAGGAGCCCATGCCCTCGGTCCACTCCTCGTTGACGGTCACCGCGCAGCCGTCCAGAGCGGCCCTGGCCCGCACCTCGCCCGCCGCCGCGCCGAGCACCACATGCAGGGGCCCGCAGCCGCCCTCGCGCAAGGAGCGCACCGCGTGGTCGGCGAGCAGGCCGCCGCGGTGTTCCAGCAGGGCCTTCGGGCGGCCGCCGAGCCGGCGTCCGCCACCCGCGGCGAGCAGCAGTCCGGCGACGACGGGGGCATGCGGTGTGCTTGTCATGCCGCCTGGATACCCCATGGCGGCCGCTCCCGCCCAGGCTCGCCACCCGTACGGCGTGTGTTACGTCCCCGGAGTGGCGCCCGACACCTTTCATGGCGTTAACTTGCCCGCACCCCCGGACACTTGACCACGGTACGGGGCCCGGTCGAAACACTGGCACAAGGATGTGCGAGGGGGAGCTTTGTTGAAGAGCGTGGGGCAGGAGCGGGTGACCGGCAGCGGTGAGGACCCCAGAGTGGCGGAGCTGCGTACCGCGGTCTCCCGGCTCCGGCGGGCCCTGGCCGGACACCCCGCGCGGTTTCCCGACCGGGCCATCGCCGAGGACGAACTCGCGGCGCTGGACGCGATGGCGCTCAGCGGGGTGCCCGAGATCCCCCGGCTCCGCCGCTCGCTGCTGCTGATCGCGGGGGCGATCGGCTCGGTCAGCGCCCTGGCGTCGGCCCTCCGGGACGTGCGCGTCGCCGTCGACCTCTTCGGCGAGCCGCCGCGCCGCTGACGGGGAACGGGCTTGAGGTCAGCGGCGGATGAGCCTGCGGGCCGTCGCCGCGGCGACGGCGGAGGTGCGCGAATCGACGCCGAGCTTGGCGTAGATGTGCACCAGATGGGACTTCACCGTCGCCTGGCTGAGGAAGAGCCGCTTGCTGATCTCCGCGTTCGACAGGCCCTCGCCGACCAGTTGCAGGACCTCCAGCTCGCGCTTGGTGAGCGCCTGGGCCGGGGTCCGCATGCGGTCCATCAGCCGGTGCGCGACGGCGGGCGCCAGGGCGGAGCGGCCGGCGGCCGCCGTACGCACCGCCGCGGCCAGTTCCTCGGGCGGCGCGTCCTTCAGCAGATAGCCCGCCGCACCCGCCTCGACCGCCGCCAGGATGTCCGCGTCGCTGTCGTACGTCGTCAGGATCAGCACCCGGGGCGCGTCCGGCGCCGCCGTGATCTCAGCCGTGGCCTGCGAGCCGTGCATGCCGGAGCCGAACTGGAGGTCCATCAGGACCACGTCCAGCCCGCCCGCCGCGGCACGCGCCACCGCCTCCTCGGCGGTGGCGGCCTCGGCGACGACCCGGAAGTCCGGCTCGGTGTCCAGTACGGCCCGCAGCCCCGCGCGCACCACCGGGTGGTCGTCGGCGAGCAGCAGCCTGATCGGGGTGCTCATGCCGCGTCCTGCCCGGTCCGGCCGACGGGGAGCGGCAGCGTCAGCGCGACGGCGGTGCCCTGGCCGGGCGCCGACTCCACGCTCAGGGTGCCGCCGAGCGAACGGGCCCGGGAGCGCATGGCGGGCAGGCCGAAGCCCCCGGACCCGGTGTCACCGCCCGCCGGGGCCTCCGGCCCGAAGCCCCGGCCGTCGTCCACCACGTCCAGCGACACCGAGGTGTCCATGAAGCTCAGCGTGATCTCCGCCCGCCGGGCCCCGGCGTGCCGCACGGTGTTGGCCAGCGCCGACTGCGCGGTCCGCAGCAGCGCCACCTCGTACGGCGTGGGCAGCTCGACCGGTGTCCCGCTCACGGCGAACTGCACGGTGAGCGCGGGTGTGGTCGTACGGGCCGAGAGCCGTTCCAGGGCGGCGGCCAGGGAACCGTTCTCCAGATCGGGCGGGGTCAGCGCGCGGACGAAGCGCCGGGCCTCGGCGAGGTTGTCCTGCGCCGCCTCGCGCGCCCGGCGCACATGGGCGGCGGCGGGCGCGTCCTCGGGCAGGGTCCGTTCGGCGGCGCGCAGCAGCAGCTGGATGCTGGACAGGCCCTGGGCGAGGGTGTCGTGGATCTCCCGGGCCAGCCGCTCGCGCTCGGCGAGGGTCCCCGCGGCGCGCTCCGCCTCGGCCAGCTCCGCCCGGGTGGCCACCAGCTCCTCGATGAGCTCGCGGCGCCGCTCGCTCTCCCGGAACAGCGCCTCGTACCCGAGGACCGTGGCGACGGCGACCGCCGCGCCGAGCAGCGGGCCGATGAACGTGCCGGGTGTCACCGCCTGCCCGTGCAGCAGGAAGCTCGCGATGGCGGCGGCCGCCGTGACCGCCACGGCCGGCAGGCTCCACCGGATCGGCAGCAGGTGCAGCTGGAGGAAGTAGAGCGGGAAGGCCACCCACAGCGCGTCCGGCGACAGCACCAGCAGCGCCGCCCACAGCACGCCGAGCACCGCGAGCCACGCCGCGCCCGCCCGCGTCCCCGGCTGCACGAACGGGGCCGCGGCCCCCGCCACGTACACCGCCGCCAGCACGCAGGCGGCCACGATCACCGCGCCGGGGTGCGCCTGCCCGTCACTGACGGCCTTGGCGGCGGCGAGCGCCAGCAGGCCCAGCATGAGGCCGTGCAGACACAGCCGCAGCGCGGCGGCGACCGGGGGATGAGCGCGCGTTTCCATGATGAGTCCAGCGTAGGCGCGGGCCGCCCGGGGCCGGTCAATCGAAAGGTTGATGTCGGCACCAGCTCGCGGGCGATGTTTCCGGGGCCGGGGAAAAGGACGCTGGAGTCATGTTCGTCGCATGGAGAGATCTTCGGTTCGCCAAGGGCCGGTTCGCCCTCATGGGCACGGTCGTGGTCCTGATCACGCTGCTCGTGGGCCTGCTGTCCGGTCTGACGGCCGGACTGGCCCGGGAGAACACCTCGGCCGTCACCGGGCTGAACGCCGACCACCTGGCGTTCGCCGCCCCGCCCGACGGCCGGTCGGTGTCCTTCACCGATTCGGCCGTCGAGGAGTCCGCCTGGCGCGACTGGGCCGGCCGGCCCGGCGTCGAGTCCGCGCAGCCCCTCGGCATCAGCACCCTGAACGCCGCCGCCGACGGAGGGAAGCGTACGGCGGCCGTCTCCGCGTTCGGGGTCGAGCCCGGCAGCGGGCTGACGCCCCCCGGCACCCGGGTCGCGCCGGGCGAGGTCGTCCTCTCGGAGGGCGGCGCCGACGAGCTGGCCGCACACGCAGGTGACCGGCTGCGGATCGGCGGCCAGGAGGTCACCGTCGCCGCCGTCGCGGGAGACGCCTCCTACAGCCACACACCGGTCGTGTGGACCGCGCTCGCCGACTGGCAGAAGACCGGCGGCGGCGCGGGTGGCGACGCCACCGTCATCGCCCTGACCACCACCTCGGGCGCCGACCTGGCAGCGGGCGACAAGGCGGCGGGCACCCGCACGCTCACGCTCGACGACTCACTGACCGCCATCGGCTCCTACCAGGCCGAGAACGGCTCCCTGCAACTGATGCGCGGCTTCCTCTTCGCCATCTCCGCCCTGGTCATCGGCGCGTTCTTCACCGTCTGGACCATCCAGCGCAGCGGTGACGTCGCCGTCCTCAAGGCGCTGGGCGCCTCCACCCCGTATCTGCTCAGGGACGCGCTCGGGCAGGCCGTCGTGATGCTCGCCGCCGGCACCGGGCTCGGCACCGCGCTCGCCTCCGGCATCGGCGCCCTGGTCTCCGGCGGGGCCGTGCCCTTCGTCCTGGACACGGCGACCGTCCTCGTCCCGGCCGCCGTGCTCATCGTCCTCGGCGCCGCCGGGGCCGCCCTGTCCATCCGGCGGATCACCTCCGTCGACCCGCTCACCGCGCTCGGAAGTGCCCGATGACCCTCACGCTCACCGATGTCACCCTCACCTACCCGGACGGCGACGGGCGCCTCACCGCCCTGGACCGCGTCGCGCTCGACGTCCCCGCCGGCACCCTCACCGCCGTCGTCGGCCCGTCCGGCTCCGGCAAGTCGAGTCTCCTCGCGGTCGCCGCGACACTGGTCGCCCCCGACGAGGGCGCGGTCGTCGTCGCCGGTACGGACACCGCGGGACTGGGGCGCGCGGACAAGGCGGCGCTGCGCCGGGAGCGGATCGGCATCGTCTTCCAGCAGCCCAACCTGCTGCCCTCGCTGACCGCCGCCGAACAGCTCCAGGTCATGACGCACCTGTCGGGCCGCCCGGCCAAGGCCGCCCGCTCCCGGGCGCTCGAACTGCTCGACGCGGTCGGCCTCGCCGGCCAGGCCGGCCGCAGGCCCCACCAGCTGTCCGGCGGGCAGCGCCAGCGGATCAACATCGCGCGGGCCCTGATGAACGACCCGGCGCTCCTGCTCGTCGACGAGCCGACCAGCGCCCTCGACCACGAACGCGGCGCGGCCGTCCTCGACCTCCTCGTGACGCTGACCCGGCAGCGGTCCACGGCGACGGTCCTGGTCACCCACGACCGCACCCACCTGGACCGCATGGACCACACGGTCACCATGCTCGACGGCCGGCTGACGGCGGAGGTCCCGGCCTGACGCCGGGGACGAGAAGGGGCCCGGAGCGCGCTCGCTCCGGGCCCCTTCTCGTACGCCGTGGCTCAGCCGGCCAGTGCGTCGGACAGTTCCCTGGCGGCCTGCTGGAGGATCGGCACGATCCGCTCGGTGGCCGCCTCGGTGACCCGGCCCGCCGGGCCGGAGATCGAGATCGCCGCCGAGGTGGGGGAGTTGGGCACCGGGACCGCCAGGCAGCGGACCCCTATCTCCTGCTCGTTGTCGTCCACCGCGTATCCCAGCCGGCGGACCTGGTCGAGCGCCTCCAGGAAGCCGTCCGGGGTGATGATCGTCTTCTCGGTGGCGGCGGGCATCCCCGTCCGGGCGAGCAGCGCGCGCACCTCCTCCGGCGGGGTGTGCGCCAGCAGCGCCTTGCCGACGCCCGTGGAGTGCGGCAGCACCCGGCGGCCGACCTCGGTGAACATGCGCATCGAGTGCTTGGACGGCACCTGCGCCACGTACACGATCTCGTCGCCGTCGAGCAGCGCCATGTTGGCCGTCTCGCCGGTCTCCTCGACCAGCCGGGCCAGATACGGGCGGGCCCAGGTGCCGAGCAGCCGGGAGGCGGACTCGCCGAGCCGGATCAGGCGGGGGCCGAGCGCGTAACGCCGGTTGGGCTGCTGGCGTACGTAACCGCAGACGACCAGCGTGCGCATCAGCCGGTGGATCGTGGGCAGCGGCAGCCCGCTGCTCGCGGAGAGCTCGCTCAGGCCGACCTCGCCCCCCGCGTCTGCCATCCGCTCCAGCAGATCGAAGGCGCGCTCAAGGGACTGCACACCGCCGCTGGAACCGGCGGGCTTGGAGTCGGAAGTGCTGGCGTGGGACGGCGGCACGTCAACGGTCCTTTCGAAGCGGAGGAGCAAGGCAGCAGCCTATCGGGCCGTTCCCGATCGGCCCACTGCCGACGGGGGCCGTCATGGCCGGTCAGCGCCCGTTTGTCCGGGTGTCCGCAGGCCGTGCGGCGGTCCGGCGACGCCGCCTCTGGCCCATTCTACGTTCCGCACTCCGAAATGAACCTTCTACTTTGTGGAAACCTCCAGAAGCGGGTGGCGCGACGCCAGGGGTGCGGCGGCAGGTCTTGACGGGTCGCGTTCCCGAGTGAAGACTCCTTCAACAGTTCGTTGAATTCGCGAAGTGAGGAGCACGGGTGCCCGGTACGGACGTGAAGCTGCTACTGCGCTCGACGCGCGTCGTCACCCCCGGCGGGACCCGGCCCGCGGCCGTCGCCGTCACCGGCGGGACCATCGACGCCGTCCTGCCGTACGACGCCGAGCCGCCCTCGGGCGCCCGCGTCGAGGACTTCGGCGACGACGTCCTGCTGCCCGGCCTCGTCGACACCCACGTCCATGTGAACGACCCCGGCCGCACCGAGTGGGAGGGCTTCCACACCGCCACCCGCGCCGCCGCGGCCGGCGGCATCACCACCCTGCTCGACATGCCGCTGAACTCGCTGCCGCCCACCACCACCGTCGAGCACCTGCGCGTCAAGCAGCGGGTCGCCGAGCCCAAGGTGCACGTCGACACCGGCTTCTGGGGCGGCGCGATCCCCACGAACGTCAAGGACCTGCGCCCCCTGTACGAGGCCGGAGTCTTCGGCTTCAAGTGCTTCCTCTCGCCCTCCGGCGTCGAGGAGTTCCCCGAGCTGGACCAGGAGCAGCTGGCCCGGTCGATGGCCGAGATCGCGGGCTTCGGCGGACTGCTGATCGTGCACGCCGAGGACCCCCGCCACCTGGCGTCCGCGCCGCAGCGGAGCGGCCCCGCCTACGCCGACTTCCTCGCGTCCCGGCCGCGCGACGCCGAGAACACCGCCATCGAGGGGCTCATCGCCCACGCCGAGCGGCTGAACGCCCGCGTCCACGTCCTGCACCTGTCCTCCAGCGACGCCCTGCCGCTGATCGCCGCCGCCCGGCGCCGGGGCGTCCGGCTCACCGTCGAGACCTGCCCGCACTTCCTCACCCTCACCGCCGAGGAGGTCCCCGACGGGGCGACCGAGTTCAAGTGCTGCCCGCCCATCCGCGAGGCCGCCAACCAGGACGCGCTGTGGCAGGCGCTGGCCGACGGCACCATCGACTGCGTCGTATCCGACCACTCGCCCTGCACCACCGACCTCAAGACGCCGGACTTCGCCTCCGCCTGGGGCGGCATCTCCTCCCTCCAGCTCGGCCTGCCCGCGATCTGGACCGAGGCGCGCAGGCGCGGCCACAGCCTGGACGACGTGGCCCGCTGGATGTCGGCCGCCCCCGCCGCCCTGGCCGGGCTGCGCCACAAGGGCGCCATCGAGGCCGGCCGCGACGCCGACTTCGCCGTCCTGGCCCCCGACGCCACCTTCACCGTCGACCCGGCCGAGCTGTTCCACCGCAACCAGGTCACCGCCTACGCCGGCCGCACCCTGCACGGCGTGGTGCGCTCCACCTGGCTGCGCGGCGTGCGCATCGCCGCCGACGGCGTCCTCGCCGAACCCACCGGCCGCCTCCAGACAAGGGACAACCGCGCATGACGGCGACAGCACACTTCACCGGCGACGCCGACCCGTACGGCGGCGGCGACCCGTACGCCGACTACCGCACCGCCGGCCACCCCTTCACCCACCTCGTGGACCTCGCCGACCGGCGGCTCGGCGCGGGCGTGATCGCCGCCAACGACGAGTTCTTCGCCCAGCGCGAGAACCTGCTGAAGCCGGAGCCCGCGCACTTCGACCCGGAGCGCTTCGGGCACAAGGGCAAGATCATGGACGGCTGGGAGACCCGCCGCCGGCGCGGCGCGAGCGCGGACCGGCCGCACCCGGCGGACGAGGACCACGACTGGGCGCTGATCCGCCTCGGCGCCCCCGGCATCGTGCGCGGTCTGGTCGTGGACACCGCCCACTTCCGCGGCAACTACCCGCAGGCCGTCTCCGTCGAGGCCGTCTCGCTGCCCGGCTCGCCCTCCCCGGAGGAACTGCTCGCCCCCGACGTGACGTGGACGACGCTCGTCCCCCGTACGGCCGTCGGCGGCCACGCGGCCAACGGCTTCGCCGTCGATGTGGAGCGGCGCTTCACCCACTTGCGGCTGTGCCAGCACCCGGACGGCGGCGTGGCCCGGCTCCGGGTGTACGGCGAGGTGGCCCCCGACCCCGTCTGGCTGTCCGCGCTCGCCACCTTCGACGTCGTCGCCCTGGAGAACGGCGGCCGGGTCGAGGACGCCTCCGACCGCTTCTACTCCCCGGCGACCAACACCATCCAGCCCGGCAGGTCCCGCAAGATGGACGACGGCTGGGAGACCCGCCGCAGGCGCGACCGGGGCAACGACTGGATCCACTACCACCTGGCCGAAGAGGCGCAGATCCGGGCCGTGGAGATCGACACCGCCTACCTGTTGGGCAACGCGGCGGGCTGGGCGGCGCTCACGGCCCGCGACGCGCGGAGCGGTACGTGGACCGAGCTGCTGCCCCGGACCCGGCTCCAGCCCGACACCAACCACCGCTTCGTGCTGCCCGAGCCGGTCCGGGCCGACCAGGTCAGGGCCGACATCTTCCCGGACGGCGGCATCTCGCGGCTGCGCCTCTTCGGCTCGCTGACCGAGCGCGGCGCCGCCCGGCTGGCCGCCCGCCACGCCGAACTCGGCGGCTGACCCGACGGGCCCGGGGGCGGTTCAGAACTCCTCGTGTACCTCGGGGTCCCCGCCGAACCGCTGCCGCCGCCCGCCGCCGATCCGGGCCAGCTCCTCGGGCGTCAGCTCGAACCCGAACAGGTCCAGGTTCTGGCGCTGACGCCCCGGATCGGCCGACTTCGGGATCGGTACGGCCCCGAGCTGGGTGTGCCAGCGCAGCACCGCCTGGCCGGGGGAGACCCCGTGCGCCTCGGCGACGGCCACCACGTCCGGGTCGGTCAGCAGGTCACGGCCGCGCCCCAGCGGGCTCCAGCTCTCGGTGACGATGCCCTTGGCCCGGTGGAAGGCCCGCAGCTCCTCCTGGGGCAGCCGGGGGTGCAGCTCGATCTGGTTCACGGCGGGCAGCACACCCGTCTCGCCCTCCAGCCGCTCCAGGTGCTCGGCGGTGAAGTTGGAGACCCCGACCGACCGCACGAGACCGTCCTCGCGCAGCTTGAGCAGGGCCCGCCAGGTGTCCACGTACAGGCCGACCCGGGGCAGCGGCCAGTGGATGAGATAGAGGTCCACGTAGTCCAGGCCGAGATTGCGGCGGGACTCCTCGAACGAGGCCAGCGTCTTCTCGTAGCCGTGGTGACGGCCCGGCACCTTGGTCGTGACGAAGACGTCCTCGCGCGGCACCCCGCTGCGGGCGACGCCGCGTCCCGTGCCCGTCTCGTTGCCGTAGTTCAGCGCCGTGTCCACGAGCCGGTAGCCGAGGTCCAGGGCGCCGGCCACGGCCTTCTCCGCCGCCGCGTCGTCCAGCGGATAGGTGCCGAGCCCGACCGCCGGGATCGTACGGCCGTCGTTCAGGGTGTGCTCCGTGATACCGGACATGATCTTCCCTTCTCGCCTGTTCACCGTCGCGCGGGATGCCCCCCGCCCAGCGTAGGCGGGGCGGGGGGACGCGGCAGAACGGGCGGGCGGCGGCCCGCTACCGCCCCTGCGGCGGGCGGCCGTCCAGCCCGTGCGGCGCGGACATGGTGCTCCTTCGGGCGTCATGGGCGCCCCCACCCTGTCACGGTCAGGCCGAGTGGCCGCCGTCCACGGTCAGTTCGGCACCGGTGACGAAGGCGGCCTCCGCACCGGCCAGGTACGCGATCAGTGCGGCCACCTCGGCGGTGGTGCCGAACCGGTCCAGCGCGTTCGCCGCGCGCTGCCCCTCGGCGAACGGGCCGTCGGCCGGGTTGAGGTCGGTGTCCACCGCGCCGGGCTGGACCAGGTTGACGGTGATGCCGCGCGGGCCGAGCTCACGGGCCAGCGGCTTGGTCAGCCCGCAGAGCGCGGACTTGCTCATCGCGTAGAGCGTGCCGCCGGGCCCGCCCGCGTGCCGGCTCAGGGCCGTACCGAGGGAGATGATGCGGCCGCCGCGCTCCATCACCTCGGCCGCTGCCCGGCAGGCGAGGAAGACCGCCCGCACGTTGACGGCGAGGACCCGGTCGACATCGGCGGGCGTGAGGGTGCCGATGGGGCCGAGGACGCCGATCCCCGCGTTGTTCACCAGGATGTCGAGCCGGCCGAAGGTCTCGGCCGCCCGGTGCACCACCGAGGCGGCGGCCTCCGGGTCGGCCGCGTCGGCGCGCAGGGCGACGGCGCGCCGGCCGGTCGCCTCGATCGTGCGGACGACCTCCCGGGCGCCCTGTTCGTCCTGGACGTAGGTCAGCGCCACATCGGCGCCGTCCCGGGCGAGCCGCAGAGCGGTCGCGGCGCCGATACCCCGGCTGCCGCCGGTGACGAGCGCGGTGCGGCCGGTGCTGACGGTGCTGTTCATCAGGGTTCCTGTTCGTTGCCGGTCGTGCTGACAGGAACCAGGGAAGCCGCTGGGCTGGCCGGATACCGGCGGGAAACGGACGCTGACTCCGGTACGGCGGTTCCCGGGGCTCGTCAGGGGCGCGGGCGCCTTGTAGCGTGATCGTTCCCAGGTGCGAGCCGGTGCCGTCTCCCCGCCGTCCCTCCGGAGAAACAGGAGATCCAGGTGTCGTCCGCCGCCGTCCCCGTGCCCGCCCTCGCCCCGCCGCGCCGGGCCTGGCTCACCGATCTGCCCGTGCTGCTGGTGGCCGTGGTCTGGGGCTCCAGCTACCTGGCCGCCAAGGGCATCACCACACCGCGGACCGTCGTCGCCGTCCTGGTGCTGCGGTTCGCCGTCGTGCTGCCCGTGCTGGTGGTCGCGGGATGGCACCGGCTGCGCGCCCTGAGCGCCGCCCAGTGGCGCGGCGCCGGACTGCTCGGCCTCGTACTCAGCGGGATCTTCCTGCTGGAGACGTACGGCATCGTGCACACCTCGGCCACCAACGCCGGGCTCATCATCAGCCTCACGATGATCCTCACCCCGCTCGCCGAGGCCGCCGTGACCCGGACCCGGCCGACCGGGGCCTTCCTCGCGGCCGCCGGGCTCTCCGTCGCGGGCGTGGTGCTGCTGACCCAGGGCGGCGGATTCACCAGCCCCTCGGCCGGTGACCTGCTCATGCTGGCCGCCGCCTTCGCCCGGACCCTGCACGTCCTGCTGATGGCCCGGGTCAGGTCCGTCAGGTCGGCGGACTCGCTGTCCCTGACGACCGTCCAGCTCGGCGGCGCGGTCGCCGTCTTCGCCCTGCTGGCCGCCGTGCCGGGAACGGGCGAGGCGCCGTGGACCGTCGCCGCCGGCTTCGGCGTCCGGGAGTGGGCCGGGCTGCTGTTCCTGTCGGTGTTCTGCACGCTGTTCGCGTTCTTCGTACAGATGTGGTCCGTACGCCGCACCTCACCGTCCCGGGTCAGCCTGCTGCTCGGTACGGAACCGCTGTGGGCCGCCGCCGTCGGCATCACGATCGGCGGCGAACGGCTGGGCGTCGCCGGGGTCGCGGGCGCCGTGCTGGTGCTGGCGGGCACCGCCTGGGGGCGGCGCGGCGCGGACCGGGCCGCGCCCTGACCGGGGCACGCCTCGACCGCGTCGGCCCCGGCCTCATTCCTTGATCGAGTCCGAGGCGATCATGACGGCCGCCCCCGCCACCAGCAGCACGATGCTCACGAACAGCGAGTAATCGGCGACGAACGGCAGCCGCTGCACCAGGTTGAAGAAGCGGAACCAGTCGAGCCATTCGTGGAGCAGCCCGGTGACCCCCTGGACGAAGACCAGGAAACCGACCGTCTCGCAGATTTTCTTCATGACGGAGAGCCTGGCGGCCCGGGCCCCGCCGACGCGTCGGCCGGTGGGCTGCGCCCGGGGTCCGAAAGTCTCCCCTTCCGCGACTTTGGTCTCCCCGGCGCCCCGAACACCCGGAAGCCCCCTCCCGCGTGCGTAGCTTTGTCGACATGACGCGTACGGAGTACCCCTGGCTGCTGCCCTCGGCGATGGCCGACCCCGAGCTGCCCGGCGACCGCGGGCGCTCCCGCCGCACCGTGCGGGACTGGGCCGTCGACCTCGCGGCCTTTCTCTGCGCGGCGGGCATCGGCATGGCCACCCTCGCCACCATCGACGCCGACCCCACCACACCCGACGTCTTCGTGCTGATCGACTCGCTCGTCGGCGCGGCGGCCTGCTGCGCCCTGTGGTTCCGGCGGCGCTGGCCGGTCGGGCTCGCCGCCGCCCTGGTCCTGCTGTCCACCGTGGAACCGGTCGCGGCCGGCGCCCTGCTGGTGGCGCTGTTCAGCGTGGCCGTGCACCGGCCGTTCCGCCCGGTCGCCCTCGTCGGCGCCGGGGCCCTGGCCGTCACCCCCCTCCAGCCCTACCTGCGCCCCGACCCGAACTCGTCGTTCGTCGAGTCCACCGTCATCGGGGTGCTGCTGATCCTGCTCGTTCTCAGCTGGGGCATGGCCGTACGCTCCCGGCGCCGGCTCGTCGTCTCCCTGCGCGAGCGCGCCCGGCGGGCCGAGAGCGAGGCCGCGCTGAGGGCCGAGCAGGCGCAGCGGCTCGCCCGCGAGGACATCGCCCGCGAGATGCACGACGTGCTCGCCCACCGGCTGACCCTGCTCAGCGTCCACGCCGGCGCCCTCGAATTCCGCCCCGACGCCCCGCCGCCCGAGGTCGCGCGGGCCGCCGGAGTCATCCGCGACAGCGCGCACGAGGCACTCCAGGACCTGCGCGAGATCATCGGGGTCCTGCGCAGCCCCCGTGACGGGGAGACCGACGGCAACCGGCCGCAGCCCACCCTCGCCACCCTGGACGCGCTGATCGCCGAATCCCGGCTCGCGGGCATGGCGGTCAGCCTCGACAACCGCATCGCCGACCCGGCCGCCGTTCCCGCCGCCACCGGCCGCACGGTCTACCGCATCGCCCAGGAGGCGCTGACCAACGCCCGAAAACACGCACCCGGCGCCGAGGTCACCGTCGGCGTCACGGGCGGACCCGGACAGGGCGTCACCGTCGAGGTGCGCAACCCCGCCCCGGCCGAACCCTTCACCCGGGTGCCGGGCTCCGGTCAGGGGCTCATCGGGCTGACCGAGCGGGCCACCCTCGCCGGCGGCCGCCTCGACCACGGGCCCGGACCCGACGGCGGGTTCGGGGTGCGGGCCTGGCTACCGTGGGCGTCATGACCACACCGGCCCCCGCCCCGGCCCCGCCCGTCCGGCTGCTCATCATCGACGACGACCCGCTCGTACGGGCCGGGCTCACCCTGATGCTGGGCGGCGCCGCCGGCATCGACATCGTGGGCGAGGGGGCCGACGGCAGCCAGGCCGCCGCACTGGCCGACCGGCTGCGGCCCGACGTGGTCCTGATGGACATCCGGATGCCGGTCATGGACGGGCTGACCGCCACCGAGGTGCTGCGGGGCCGTCCGGACGCCCCCGAGATCATCGTCCTGACGACCTTCCACGCGGACGAACAGGTGCTCCGCGCCATCCGGGCCGGCGCCGCGGGGTTCGTCCTCAAGGACACCCCGCCCGCGCAGATCGTCGAGTCGGTGCGCCGGGTGGCCGCCGGCGACCCGGTCCTGTCGCCCGCGGTCACCCGGCAGCTGATGGCCCGCGCCACGGGCCCCGGCCAGGACGAGCGGACCGGCCGCGGCCAACGGGCGCGCGAACGGATCGCGTCGCTCGCGGACCGGGAGCGCGAGGTCGCCGTCGCCGTCGGGCAGGGCCGCTCGAACGCGGAGATCGCCGCCACGCTCTACCTCAGCGTCGCCACGGTGAAGACCCAGGTCTCCCGCATCCTCGCCAAGTTCGGCTTCAACAACCGCGTCCAGATCGCCCTGCTCGTCCACGACGCCGGGCTCCTCGACGACGAGGGCTGATCGAGACCCGGCTGAGCCATTCGTCCGCGCCCGGCCCTGAGCCCTACGCTGAGCGAGCCCGGTCCCGGTGACCGGTGCGAACCGACCGGGAGGGTGGGCCCATGTCCGAAGTCGATGTAGATCTACGCGGGTTGGGCGACTTCACCGCGAATCCGTACCCCTACTACGAGCGGATGCGCGCGACCGGTCCCGTGCACACCATCCGCACCGACGAGTTCGACCGGGCCTGGCTCGTCGTCGGTTACGAGGAGGGTCGTGCGGTCCTGGCCGACGCGCGCTTCGGCAAGGACTGGCGGTCGCTGCCCGGCGAGGCGGGCGGCGACCCGGTCAACGCCAACATGCTGGGAATGGACCCGCCCGACCACACCCGGCTGCGCAAGCTGGTGGCCCGCGAGTTCACCTCGCGCCGGGTCGAGGCGCTGCGCCCCCGCGTGGAGGAGATCACCAGCGGACTGCTCGACGCGATGCTGCCCTCGGGGCGGGCGGATCTCGTGGACGCGTTCGCCTTCCCGCTGCCGATGACCGTCATATGCGAGCTGATCGGCGTGCCCGACCTGGACCGGTCCGCCTTCCGCAAGATGTCCAACGGCGTGCTGGCGCCCGGCAGCGCGAAGGAGGAGGGCGAGGCGTTCCGGGCCATGGGCGCCTACCTCGTCGAGCTGATCGAGGGCAAGCGCCGCTCACCGGGCGAGGACCTGCTGAGCGCGCTGATAGCCGCCGGCCACGACGGCGACGACACGCTCTCGCCCGACGAACTGGTGGGCATGGCCTTCCTGTTGCTCGTCGCCGGGCACGAGACGACGGTCAACCTGATCTCCAACGGCGTCCGCGCCCTGCTCGCCCACCCGGACCAACTGGCTGCCCTGCGCGCCGACTTCGGTCTGCTCGACGGGGCGATCGAGGAGATGCTGCGCTACGACGGACCGGTGGAGACGGCCACGTTCCGCTTCGCCCTGGAACGGGCCGAGATAGGCGGCCGGGTCATCGAGCCGGGTGACCCGGTCCTCGTCTCGCTCGCCGGTTCCGACCGCGACCCCGGCCGCTACCCCGAGCCCGACCGCTTCGACATCCGCCGTGACACCCAGGGCCACCTGGCCTTCGGACACGGCATCCACTTCTGCATGGGCGCGCCGCTGGCCCGGATGGAAGGCCGTATCGCCATCCGCATGCTGCTGGAGCGCTGCCCCGGCCTCGAAGCCGACCCGGACGGGGCCGCCCCCGACTGGATGCCCGGGACCCTGATCCGGGGAGTGCGCCGGCTCCCCGTCCGCTGGTAGGCGGGAGGACGCCCGCCACGTGGCCGCGTCCGGGGCGATGACATCCGCACCCGGCTCTCGTACGGTGACAGGGGCTCGGCGTACGGTGACGGCGGCCCGCGGCCCCGGCACCGTACGCGCCCCGCTCCGACACTCGCTCCCCGCCCCTGAGGGCGGCGGCGGCGCGGGCTCGGGGATACTTGCCCAGCCGGGCCGGGACCACAGGGCCCCCGGCTCCACCAGCAGCACAGCGAGCAGCACAAGAAGGGCACGGCGTCGTGGCAAGGGTTCGGACAGGGGTACGTGCGATGGGCGCCGTGCTTGCGGCGGTGCTGGGGGCCTCCCTCATGGGATGCAGCAGCACCGGCGGCAAGCGGGCGGAGGAGCGCGCGGCCAAGGCCGCGGCCGAAGGCGGGTCCGCGGTGAACACACCCCGCTGGACCTTCGCCATGGTCACCCACTCGGGCGACGGCGACACCTTCTGGGACATCGTCCAGAAGGGCGCCAAGATGGCGGCCGACAAGGACAACATCAACTTCCTGTACTCGCACGACGACGAGGGCCAGCAGCAGGCCCAGCTCGTGCAGGCCGCCATCGACAAGAAGGTCGACGGCCTGATCGTCACGCTCGCCAAGCCCGATGCCATGAAGGACGTCGTGGCCAAGGCCACCCGGGCCGGCATTCCGGTGATCACCGTGAACTCGGGCTCCGCCGAGTCCAAGAAGTACGGCGCGCTCACCCACATCGGCCAGGACGAGTCGATCGCCGGCGAGGCCGTCGGCGAGGAGCTGAACGCGCGCGGCCGCAAGAAGGCCCTGTGCATCCTGCACGAGCAGGGCAACGTCGGCCATGAGCAGCGCTGCGCCGGGGCGAAGAAGACCTTCGACGGACAGCTGCAGAACCTGTACGTCGAGGGCACCAACATGCCCGACGTCCAGGCGTCCATCGAGGCGAAGCTCCAGTCTGACAAGAACATCGACGCGGTCGTCACCCTCGGCGCGCCGTTCGCGGACGCCGCCGTCAAGGCCAAGAAGACCGCGGGCAGCAAGGCCGAGATCGACACCTTCGACCTGAACCCCAAGGTCGCGGCCTCGCTCCAGTCCAAGACCCTCGGCTTCGCCGTCGACCAGCAGCCCTACCTCCAGGGGTACGAGGCCGTCGACCTGCTCTGGCTCTACCGCTTCAACCGCAACGTCCTCGGCGGCGGCCGCCCGGTCCTGACCGGCCCGCAGATCGTCACGTCCGAGGACGCCGCCCAGCTGGCCGAGTACGCCGACCGGGGAACGCGATGACCGCCGCTTCCGGCTCGTCGTCCCCCGCCGGGACCGACGAGCGGCTGCTGCGCACCTCACCGCTGCGCAAACTGCTCGGCCGCCCGGAGCTGGGCTCGGTCGTCGGCGCGCTCGCCGTCTTCCTCTTCTTCGCGGTCGTCGCCGACAGCTTCCTGCGCGCCACCAGCTTCGGCACGGTGATGTACGCGGCCTCCACCATCGGGATCATGGCGGCGCCGGTCGCGCTGCTGATGATCGGCGGCGAGTTCGACCTCTCCGCGGGCGTGATGGTCACCAGCTCCGCGCTGGTCTCCTCGATGTTCAGCTACCAGATGACGGCCAACGTCTGGGTCGGCGTCTTCGTGTCCCTGCTGGTCACGCTCGCCATCGGCGCGTTCAACGGCTTCATGCTGACCCGCACCAGACTGCCGAGCTTCATCATCACGCTCGGCACGTTCCTGATGCTGACCGGGCTCAATCTCGGCTTCACCAAGCTGATCAGCGGAAGCGTCTCGACCAAGACCATCGGCAACATGGAGGGCTTCCCCTCCGCCCGCAAGCTCTTCGCCTCGTACTGGACGGTCGGCGGCGTCGAACTCAAGGTGACCCTCCTGTGGTGGGCCGGGCTCGTCGCCGTCGCCACCTGGATCCTGCTCCGCACCCGCTTCGGCAACTGGATCTTCGCGGTCGGCGGCGGGGCCGACGCGGCCCGCGCGGTCGGCGTCCCGGTCATCCGCACCAAGATCGGCCTCTACCTCGGCGTCGCCTTCGCCGCCTGGGTCTCCGGCCAGCACCTGTTGTTCAGCTACGACGTCGTCCAGTCCGGCGAGGGCGTCGGCAACGAGCTGATCTACATCATCGCGGCCGTCATCGGCGGCTGCCTGATCACCGGCGGATACGGCTCCGCGATCGGCTCGGCGGTCGGTGCCTTCATCTTCGGCATGACCAGCAAGGGCATCGTGTACGCGGAGTGGAACCCCGACTGGTTCAAGTTCTTCCTCGGAGCGATGCTGCTCCTGGCCACCCTGCTCAACGCATGGGTACGCAAGCGCGCGGAGGCGACGAAATGACGGCCCCCAAGGCAACCGACGGGCCGCGGGACACCGGCCGGCGGGCACTGGTCGAGCTGGACCACGTGGCCAAGTACTACGGCAACATCAAGGCACTCGAAGGGGTGTCGCTCGAAGTGCACGCGGGCGAGATCTCCTGCGTGCTCGGCGACAACGGCGCCGGCAAGTCCACCCTCATCAAGATCATCGCCGGGCTGCACCGGCACGACGCCGGGACCTTCCTGGTGGACGGCGAGGAGACCACCCTCGCCAACCCGCGCGACGCCCTGGACCGGGGCATCGCCACGGTCTACCAGGACCTCGCCGTCGTCCCCCTGATGCCGGTCTGGCGGAACTTCTTCCTGGGCTCGGAGCCGACGACCGGCGCCGGCCCCTTCAAGCGCCTCGACGTCCGGCTGATGCGGGAGACGACGCACTCGGCGCTGCTGCGCATGGGCATCGACCTGCGCGACGTCGACCAGCCCATCGGCACCCTGTCCGGCGGCGAGCGCCAGTGCGTCGCCATCGCGCGGGCCGTCCACTTCGGCGCCAAGGTCCTGGTCCTGGACGAGCCGACCGCCGCGCTGGGCGTCAAGCAGTCCGGGGTCGTCCTGAAATACGTCGCCGCCGCCCGGGACGCCGGCCTCGGCGTGGTCCTCATCACGCACAACCCCCACCACGCCTACCTCGTCGGCGACCGGTTCGTCCTGCTCAAGCGGGGCGCCATGGCCGGCAGCCACACCAAGGACAGCGTCACGCTGGACGAACTGACCCGCCAGATGGCGGGCGGCAGCGAGCTGGAGGAGCTGAGCCACGAGCTGGAGCGCGCCTCCGGTCCGGGCCCCGGCGACACCGTGTAGCGAAGGCGCCCGGCGACCCGGCCGCTCCGGGGGTGGCAGAATCGGGGCAGACGGGCGCCGTCCGCCACCGGGATCACTCCTGACCCGGTCACCCCAGACCCCCCAGGGACGATGAGCACGTACCGCGACTTCACACACCGCGGCTCCGCCCGCGCGACCGTCCTGCGGACCGTGGGCACCCGGGAAAGGCGCTCCCACCTCACGGCGCCCCGGGTCCCCACCGTCGGCATCGACATCGGGGGGACCAAGGTGATGGCCGGCGTCGTGGACGCCGACGGCACGATCCTGGAGACCGTCCGCACCGAGACCCCGGACAAGTCCAAGAGCCCCAGGGTCGTCGAGGACACCATCGTCGAGCTGGTCCTGGACCTCTCCGACCGGCACGATGTGCACGCCGTCGGTATCGGCGCGGCCGGCTGGGTCGACGCGGACCGCTCCAAGGTGCTGTTCGCCCCGCACCTGGCCTGGCGCGACGAGCCCCTGCGCGACGCCCTGGCCTCCCGGCTCGTCGTCCCGGTCATGGTGGACAACGACGCCAACACCGCCGCCTGGGCCGAGTGGCGCTTCGGGGCCGGCCGCGGCGAGGACCACCTCGTCATGATCACGCTCGGTACGGGCATCGGCGGCGCGATCCTGGAGGACGGCCAGGTCAAGCGCGGCAAGTACGGCGTCGCCGGTGAGTTCGGCCACATGCAGGTCGTGCCCGGCGGCCACCGCTGCCCCTGCGGCAACCGCGGCTGCTGGGAGCAGTACAGCTCCGGCAACGCCCTCGTCCGCGAGGCCCGCGAGCTGGCCGCCGCCGACTCCCCGGTGGCCCACGGCATCATCGAGCGCGTCAAGGGCAACATCCCCGACATCACCGGCCCGCTCATCACCGAACTGGCCCGCGAGGGCGACGCGATGTGCGTCGAACTCCTCCAGGACATCGGCCAGTGGCTCGGTGTGGGCATCGCCAATCTGGCCGCCGCGCTCGACCCCTCCTGCTTCGTCATCGGCGGCGGTGTCAGCGCCGCCGACGACCTGCTCATCGGCCCGGCCAGGGACGCCTTCAAACGCCACCTCACCGGCCGCGGCTACCGCCCCGAGGCCCGCATCGCCAAGGCGCAGCTCGGCCCGGAGGCGGGTATGGTCGGCGCGGCCGACCTCGCCCGGCTGGTGGCCCGCCGCTTCCGCCGCACCAACCGCCGCCGCGTCGAACGGTACGAGCGGTACGCCCAGATCTACGACCAGGCCGCGAGCACCATCCGCAACACCCGCAACACCCGTACTTCGTAGGGACCCCCAGACCCATGACCGCAGCCGAGCACCCCGTCGTGCCGCGCCAGTCCACGCCGCAGGCCGACGGTGAGGGCCGGCCGCCCGAGACCCGCCGCCATCTGATCCGGCGGCGCCTGATCACGGCGACCATCATCGTGCTGCTCATCGGCGTCCCCGCCGGGTACCTGCTGATCTCGGCGGGCCAGAGCCGCCGCTCCGGCCAGGACAAGGCCGCCGAGGCCGCCGCGCAGGGGCTGCGGGCCGGCTGGCCGTCCCGGATGCTGCGCCGGATCTTCGAGGTGCCGATCCCCGGCTACGCCACGGAGGTCCAGTACTACGAGACCAACAACTGGAAGGCCAGCCGGATGTACGCGCAGTTCCGCACGACGTCGGCCGGCCTGGACCGGTTCCTGACCGATGTGGGCACCGGCCGCGCCGCCCTGGAGGCCGGGAAGGTCAGCATCGGCGCCCGCGACACGAAGATCGCCGGCTGGTACTTCGGCGACGGCGTCTCCTGGGCGGGCACCACCCACCGCAACGAGGACCCGCGGCCCACCCAGGACATCACCGTCGACATGACCGACCCGATGTCACCCGTCGTCTACGTCGTCTCCGCCGCGACCCCCTGACGCCAGCGCCTGCACCTCGGCGTAGGTCGGCGCCCCGCCCGCCGGCGGCCGCCCGTCGCGGATCGCCGCGGCGCTCGCCACGGCCCCGGCCAGCGCGCCCCGGTAGAGCAGCGAGCCGAGGCTGACCCGGCGCACGCCCAGGGCGGAGAGCTCGGCGAGCGCGGGTCCGGCCGGGGAGAACAGCACGTTCAGCGGGGTGGTGAGGACGGCGGTCAGGGCGGCGATCTCGGCCCGGTCCGAGAGCCCCGGCACGAACACCCCGTCCGCCCCCGCCCGCTCGTAGACCGCGAGCCGGTCCGCGGTGCGCTCCCGCTCGCTCCCGAGCCAGTACGTGTCCGTGCGGGCGTTGACGAAGAGCGCGGGCGCGGCCTCCTTGACGGCGGCGATCTTCGCGGCGTGCGCGGCGGCGGGGACCAGGGTGCCGTCCGGGCGGCCGTCCTCCAGATTGATGCCGGCGGCCCCCGCCCCGTACAGCCGCCGGGCCAGCACGGCGACCTCGGCGGGGTCGTCGCTGAAGCCCCCCTCGGCGTCCACGCTGAACAGGAACGCACTCCGGCCGAGCCGGCGGGCCAGGTCCACGGTCGCCTCCTTCGTGGCCGCCGCCCCGTCCGGCAGCCCGAGGCCCGCGGCCACCCCGAGACTCGTGGTGCCCACCGCCTCGAAGCCCGCCGCGACCAGGGACGCGGCGGAGGCGTGGTCCCAGGCGTTGGGCAGCAGCAGCGCACCGCCCCGGTGGTGGAGCCGGGCGAAGGGGGTGGGCGCGGGCTCTCGTACCGTCGAGTGGTTCATGGCTCCGACGGTAGGGCCGGAACACTTCGGCGCCCGCCGAACCGTCCCTGCGGCACCATGAGGGCATGTCCCCTCTCGCCGATACGGCGGCTCTCTTCGCCGACCGCACCCGGGCCGCGTTCTGCCAGGCGCTGCTGGACGGCCGGGCCTGGACGGCCGGTGAGCTGGCCCGGCACGCGGGCGTCAGCGCGTCCACCGCCAGCGAGCAGCTCTCCCGTCTGGTCGCCGGCGGCCTGCTGGCCGAGGAGCGCCAGGGCCGGCACCGCTACGTCCGGCTGGCGGGCCCGGAGGCCGCCGCGCTGACCGAGGCCCTGGCCGCGTACGACCCCGGCCTGCCCCGGCCGGGCAGCCTGCGCGCGTCGGTGCGCCAGGACGCCGAGGCGCGGGCGCGGACCTGTTACGACCATCTCGCGGGCCGGCTGGGCGTGGCCCTGGCGGACGCGATGACCGCGCGCGGGCTGGTGGACACCGGCTCCGGGATCGCCGTCACCCCGGCGGGCCGGGCCTGGCTGGCCGATGCCCTGGACTACCGGCAGCCGGCGGGCGCCCGGCGCCCTCTCGTACGGACCTGCCTGGACCGGACCGAGCGCCGCCCCCACCTGGCCGGGGTGCTCGGCGCGGCGCTGTGCGGGACGGCGCTGGAGCGGGGGTGGGTGCGGCGGGTCGGCTCGGGGCGGGCGGTGAAGGTGACGGCGCGGGGGAGCGAGGTGTTCGGGGAGCTGCTGGGGGTGGAGGTGTGAGCCGCGCTCAGCGCCAGGGCACCTCCGTGGAGGCGAAGTAGGGCAGGTCCCGGTCCGTCCAGAGCCGTCCGTGGCGGGCCAGGCGCTCGCGGTACTCCGCCCACCGCGGTGCCCGCCCGCACCACGCGGCCTCCGCCACCGAGACCAGCCGGGGCAGCAGGAGTACGGAGACGTCGTCGAAGCCCGCGAACCGTTCGGCGAAGACCGTCGCCTCCACGCCCGCGACGCGGGCGTCCGGGATCGCGTACGCCCCCGGGTCCCATTCCGCCGTGTGCCGGACGCCCAGCGGGCGGTATCCGTCGAAGCCGAGGCGGGCGGCCTCGCCCGCCTGCTGGGGCGGTGCGAACTCCGCCGCGTACGGCCGGTCCAGATACAGGTGGGACTGGGGTGACAGCAGGACGCGCCCGCCGCCCTCGACGGTCCTGCGCAGGTCCTCGTCGGTGGGGGCGAAGAACGTCTTGAGCGCCCCGATGATCTCCAGGGTCCGCCCGGCGGCCACGAGTTCGGGGCGGGCCGTCAGTTCGTCGGCGGTGTCGGGAAGGTCCATCATCGCCACGTCCACCCAGTACTGGGTGATGTCGTCCGGCTCGACGCCGGCGCGTGCGGACTCCTGCCAGGCGACCGGGCGCTTGTCCAGGGAGCGGACGACCGCGCGCAGTGCGCGTACGGAGTCCTCGAAGCTCTCCGGGGTCGCGCCGAACGCCTCGTCGGCGCCGATGTGGACGTAGGGGCCGTCCGTCAGCGCGCAGACGTCGGCGAGTATCCGGGTGACGGCGGCCCGGGTCGCCCCGTCGGTCAGGTCCAGCGGGGGCACGAACGGGAAGCGGTCGGCGAGTCCGGCCGGTGCGGGGGCCGGGGGCAGTCCGGGCACGGCGTCCCGGAGCGTCGCGCAGTGGCCCGGCAGGTCGATCTCGGGGACGACCGTGACGAACCGCCGGGCCGCGTACTCCTGGAGCGCGCGGTAGTCGGCCGCGGTGTAGAAGTCCGCACCCGGTGCCGTCAGCCCCGGGGTGCCGGGCAGCTGGATGCGCCAGCCCTCGTTGTCGGTGAGGTGCAGGTGCAGCACGTTCAGCTTGTAGAGCGCGGCGAGGTCGATGATCCGGCGCAGCTCGTCCGGGGTGAGGAAGGTGCGGGCCGGGTCGACCATGAGGCCGCGCCAGGCGTAGCGCGGGGCGTCCGTCAGCTCTTGGAAGGGGAGTTCGCCGGACGCGCGGCTGGTGGCGATGAGCTGTACGGCTGTGGTGGCGCCCCGGAACGCGCCTTCCGGGGTGCGGGCGAGGCAGGTGATGCCGTCGGCGTCCACGCGCAGCCGGTAGCCCTCGTCCACGGGCCGCTCACCGCCGGCCGGGGCGATGCCGAGGGGCGGTGCGCAGGCCTCGTCGTCCAGGCCGATGACGAGTTCGCGCGGCGCTCCGTCCGGGCCGCCGGGCAGGTGCGGGGCGAGCAGTTCCCGTACGGTGCCGGCGATCCGCTCCAGCGCCGGGCCGGCCGCCCGCACCCGCCAGGGGCCGGTTGTGCGCAGGGTGCCGGCGGGGGAGGCCGGTCGGGTTTCGGCGTGCGGAATGACGGCGTTCACGAGGCTTTCTCCCTGTGCGCGATGGGGCCGGGGCGCCAGGGAGCCGGAGCGGCGATGTCAGGTTCGGGCGGTCCGGCTCCCTGCGTGTGCGGCGCGGGCTCCGGGGCGAGTTCGGACCGGCCGCCTCTTCTCCCGTACCGCTGCCACCTGTACGCTAACACGAAAACCGATCAATGAACGCTTTTTGCGGAGTGGGCACGGCCCGCCTCCGGGCGAAAGGAGAACCCGATGGTGCACGAGGCCGGACCCGGTTTCGCTCTGCCGGAAGGCTTCCTCATGGGAGCGTCGACTTCGGCCCACCAGATCGAGGGCAACAACGTCTCCAGCGACTGGTGGACCCTGGAGAACCACCCCCGCAGCTTCATCGAGGAGCCCAGCGGGGACGCGGCAGACAGCTTCCACCGATGGCCCGAGGACATGGACCTGCTGCGCGAACTCGGCTTCGACTCCTACCGGTTCAGCGTCGAGTGGGCCCGGATCGAACCGCAGCGCGGCCGGATCTCACGGGCGGCGGTCGCGCACTACCGGGCCATGGTGCGCGGGGCGGTGGAGCGCGGACTGACCCCGGTGGTGACCCTCCACCACTTCACCTCGCCGCAGTGGTTCAGCGACCTCGGCGGCTGGACGGCACCCGAGGCGGCCGGGCTGTTCGCGGCCTACGCGCGCACCTGCGCCGAGATCCTGCGCGAGGGCGTCCGCTACGCCGCCACCATCAACGAGCCCAACATCATGGCCCTGATGTACGCCCTGCGGGCCCACGCGGCCGAGCACGGCTGGGACAGCGTCGCGCAGGGCGCGCGCGCCGCCCGCGAGGCGGGGGCCGCCGCTGTCGACCCGGCCTCCTTCGAACCGGACCCCGAGGTGGTCCGGGCCCTGATCCGAGCCCACCGCGCCGCGTCCGCCGCGCTGAGGGAGACCGTCCCCGGCCTCCGGGTCGGCTGGACCGTCGCCAACCAGGTCTACCAGCCCGAACCGGGCGCCGAGGACATCGCGACCGCCTACGCGTGGCCGCGCGAGGACGTCTTCCTGGAGGCCGCCCGCGAGGACGACTGGGTCGGCGTACAGGCCTACACCCGCCACCGCATCGGCGCCGACGGCACCCTGCCCCCGCCCCGGGACGCCGAACTGACCCTGACCGGCTGGGAGTTCTACCCCGAGGCGCTCGGGGAAGCGGTGCGGCACACGGCGGAGGTGGTCGGCCCCGGTGTGCCCGTCCTGGTCACCGAGAACGGCATCGCGACCGACGACGACAGCCGCCGCATCGCCTACACCGCCCGCGCCCTCGCGAGCCTCGCCGAGGCGATGGACGCCGGCATCGACGTACGCGGCTACCTGCACTGGAGCGCCCTGGACAACTACGAGTGGGGCAGCTACCGGCCGACGTTCGGGCTCATCGCGGTCGACCGGCACACCTTCGCCCGGACCCCCAAGGAGTCGGCGCGCTGGCTGGGCGGCCTCTCCCGGGAGCGCCGGCTGCCGGCCGCCGCGCCGCTCGGCTCGGTGCCCGCCCCGACCTCGCGTTAGGGTGACCGGCATGGCGAAACGGGGCCCGTACGAGAAGGGCGAGGCCAAGCGCAGCGAAATCCTGCACGCGGCACTGGAGATCTTTGCCGCCGAGGGGTACCGGGGTACCTCGCTGCGGAAGGTGGCGGCCAAGTGCAGTCTGAGCCTGCCCGGTCTGATGCACTACTTCGACTCCAAGGAGGACCTGCTCACCCAGGTCCTGCGCATGCGTGACGAGACCGCGCGGGTCCGGCAGGCGGAGCGCGCCGACCCGCACGGCTACCGCGAGATCATCCGGGAGGGCGCCAAGACGCCGGGCCTGGTCGAGCTGTTCGTCTCCATGGCCGCCGCCGCGAGCGACCCGGCCCACCCCGCCCACGCCCACTTCGCCGAGCGCTACCCGGTGCTCCGCGAACGCGTGGCGGACTTCGTGCGCGACGGGGTGGCGGAAGGGCGGATCAGCTCCGCCGTCCCGCCGGAGCGGCTGGCCGTGCTGCTCATCGCCGTGGCCGACGGCATCCAGCTGCAATGGCTGATCGACCGGTCGACGGACATGGAACAGCCCATCGAGGACCTGCTCTCCGTCCTCGATCCGCGTACGGCGCCCGACGGGGCCTGAACGGCCGGGGGAGGGGCGGCGCGGGTGCGCCGCCCCTCCCTTCGCCCTCGGCACGGTCATTCCCGGCCGAGTGCCGCCGCCGTCCCGGTCACGGCCCTCGTCCAGTCCGTCCAGCGCGGATCGCCCCCGGCCGCCGGTTCCCAGGCCATCGCCGTACACACGTACCCCACGGCGAGGCCGCTGCCGGGATCGGCCATGCCGAGACGGCCGCCCGCCCCCGCGTGGCCGAACGAGCCCTCGCCCAGCAGGGGCAGGCCCCGCCGGGGCAGCTCGAAGCCGAGCCCGAAGCGGGAGCGGCCCGAGGCGTCGTCGCCGTCCAGCGGGGGCGGGGGCGGCACGGCGTCGTCGCGCGGGGCGCGGGCCCGGCCGACGGTGGCCGCGGACAGCAGCCGCACCCCGTCCACCGGACCGATGAGCGCCGCGTAGAGCCGGGACAGCGACCGGGCGTTGCCTATGCCGCCGGCCCCCGGCAGTTCGGCGGCGCGCCCCTCACGGGTCGCCAGCCCCCGGGTCGCGGCGGCCAGCTCCGCCGCCGAGGCCCGCAGTGCCCGGGACAGCGGGCCCCGCGGATCGAGCCCGAGCCCGGCGAGGAATCCGGAGACCTGCTCGGGCGACGGGTCCGGGCGTACGGAGAACTGCGGGACGAACCGGTGCTCCTGCTCGGGCGGCAGCCCGATCCACAGATCGAGGCCGAGCGGGGCCGCCACCTCGGCGGCGAAGAACGCCCCGACGCTCCGCCCGCAGATCCGGCGGACGACCTCGCCGACCAGGTGCCCGTACGTCAGCGCGTGGTAGAGGGAAGCGGTGCCCGGTTCCCACAGCGGGCGCATCGCGGCCAGGTCCGCCACCCGGCCGTCCCAGTCGTACAGGCCGGGCAGCCCGACGCCCGCCGCGTCGGCCGTGAACGCGGGCAGCCCCGCCCGGTGCGTGAGGAGATCCGCCACCGTCGTCCCCGCCTTGCCCTCGGCGGCGAACTCCGGCCAGTAGCGGGCCACGGGCGCCTCCGGGTCCAGCGCGCCGCGCTCGCTCAGCAGATGCGCGCAGACCGCGACCAGCCCCTTCGTGACCGACATCAGCACACTCACCGAGTCCGTCCCGAAGGGCGGCGGTCCTGCCGCCAGGTCCACCACCAGCCGGCCCCGGTGGTGGACGGCCAGCTGCGCCGCGCCGGGGTCGTCGGCGCACCCCCGGACGAAGGCGTCGCGCACCTCCTCCCAGCCGGGCGCCACCCGTCCGCTCACCGCCACTTCGTCACCCGCGTCAGTCACGGTGCCGGTCCGCCGTGCGGGCCTCGGCCTCGTCGGCCAGGGCGGGCAGGCTCTCGGGCGGCAGGGGGCTCTGCGGGAACTCGGCGATGACGTCGAGGGGCACCCCCGCGAGGAACCGCCGCATCACCGGATCGGCCAGGGCGCCCGCCCCCTCCTGGGCGGAGTCCGCGCGGGCACGGGCGAACGCCTCCATCAGCAGCGGGCCGCCCACCGGGTGTCCGAACCACTCGGCGAGCGTGTTGCGGCCGGTCAGCCGCAGGTTCGAGGGGTCGCCCTCGACGTCGAGGCCGACGGACGCACGGATGTCACGCGAGGAGGCGCCCGCCTCGACGCGGTAGCGACCGCCCTCGGTCTTCCAGCCGCCCTCACGCTCGCTGTAGTACGCCAGGTCGTGCCGGGTCAGGCGCACGGTCACCTCGCGGCTCTCGCCGGGCTCCAGGAACACCGAGGCGAATCCCCGCAGTTCGCGCACGGGGCGCAGGACGCGCGAACCGTCCGGCCCGCCGCTGTAGACCTGGACGATCTCACGCCCGGCCCTGGACCCGGTGTTGGTTACGGTCAGCGCGACGCGGAAGCCGTCCCCGTCCTCCCGCACGCTCATACCGTCGTAGCCGAACGTCGTGTACGACAGGCCGTGGCCGAAGGGGAAGGCGACCTCGCGGCGCTGGGCGTCGTAGCCCCGGTACCCGACGAAGATCCCCTCGCCGTACCGGGCCCTGCCCTCCTCGCCGGGGAACGAGAGGTGGCTCGGGGAGTCCTCCAGCCGCAGCGGAACGGTCTCGGCGAGCTTCCCGGACGGGTTGACCGCCCCGAACAGCACACGGGCGAGCGCGCCGCCGCCCGCCTGGCCGAGCAGCCACCCCTCCACGAGGGCCGGCACCCGCTCCTGCCAGGGCGCGGTGCGTACGACCCCGCCGTTGGAGAGGACCACCACCACGCGGGAGTTGGCTTCCAGGACCTGTCGCAGGAGACCCGTCTGCGCGGCGGGCAGGTCGAGGTGGTCGCGGTCGAAGCCCTCGGACTCGTCCTGCGGCGGCAGGCCGAGGAACAGCACCACCGTGTCGCTCCGCCCGGCCAGCTCCACGGCCTCCTCGGCGAGCCGGGCATCCGGCTGCCCGTCATCGGCGCCGGGCAGTGCGTAGCCCGCCGCGAACCGCACGTCCGCGCCGGTGGCCAGGGCGCGCAGACTGTCCAGCGGCACGTCGAGCCGGGTGGGCGTCACCTGGGAGCTGCCGGCCCCCTGGAACCTCGGCGTGCGGGCGAACTCGCCGATGACGGCCACGCTGCCGGCCGCCGGGTCCAGCGGCAGCAGCGCGTCGTCGTTCTTCAGGAGCACCACGCACTGGTCGGCGGCCCGGCCGGCGATGCGGTGCGCGGCGTCCACGTCGAGGGCGGCGGGGGAGCCGGCCGGGGCGGTCGTGCGGTGGGCGAAGAGGGCGAGGCGGTCGACGGCGCGGTCGAGCAGCGCCTCGTCCAGCGCACCCGACTCCACGGCGGCGGCCACCTCGCGGTCCGTGCGTCCGCCGGGGCCGGGCATCTGGAGGTCGAGGCCGGCGCGCAGGGCGGCCACCCGGTCGCGTACCGCACCCCAGTCGGACACCACGATCCCGTCGAACTCCCACTCCTCGCGGAGGATCTCGGTCAGCAGGCGGGTGTTCTGCGACACCGGCACGCCGTTGACGCCGTTGTAGGAGGCCATGACGGACCAGGGGCCGTCGCGGCGGACGACGCGTTCGAAGGCGCACAGATAGATCTCCCGCAGCGGGCGCTCGTCGATGTCGGCGCTGACCCGCATCCGGTCGGTCTCCTGGTTGTTGGCCGCGTAGTGCTTGAGGGACGCCCCCACGCCGGCGTTCTGGAGTCCGCGCACCATGGCGCCGCCCAATTCGGACGAGACCAGCGGGTCCTCGGAGAAGTACTCGAAGTTGCGGCCGCACAGCGGCGACCGCTTGATGTTGATGCCGGGCCCGAGCACGACGTGGACGCCGTGCGCCACGGCCTCGGCGGCGATGGCGCCGGCCACCTCCTCGGCCAGCTCCGGGTTCCAGCTGCTGCCGAGGGCGACGGCGGGCGGGAAGCAGGTCGCGGGGGCGGCGCTGTGCAGGTCGAGCTGGCCGCCGTCACCGCTCTCCCGGGGCAGCCGCAGCCCGTGCGGGCCGTCGGACATCCGGACGGCGGGGATGGCCGCCGCCTCGGACCCCTGGCTGACGAAGTCCCCGGACCCGCTGGTCAGGGACGCCTTCTCGGCGAGCGGGAGACCGGCGGCGGGGGAGGGGCGGGGCGCTGATCGCTGAGTCATACGGGCACCTGTCGGGCTTTCGTGGAGGCGGCGGCGGGGTGCCGCGGCGGGGCGGGCGGGCCGTGCGGCGGTGGCCGCCCGGTGGAGCGAATCGGGGCAAGACGGCATGCGACCCAAAAACGTATGGTGATCGGTTTTCGGTGTCAAGGGCCTGCGCGCGCGGCGCCGGCGGACCCCTCGGACGCCCGGATTTCTTTTGGGTGCGACCCTTGACGGCCAGAAACCGATCACCGTACGGTTTTCGTGCTCGGGCGGTCCGCTCCGATGAGCTCTCTGCTGCCGTCCGCCCCGTCGGCTCCGCTCTCCCATGAATCGAGGAACGGTCATGTCGGTATCCGGTCGGTCGACCACCCCCGCCCGCCGAGAGGCGGACCACCCGGCTCCGGCCCGGCGGCGTGCGTACGCCCCGCGCCTGGCCCTCGTCGCCGCCGCCTCGGCCGCGCTGCTGACGGGTGCCGCCTCACCCGGCCTCGCGGCCCCGGCGTCCGGCGACGCGGTGCGCTATGTCGCGCTCGGCGACTCCTACAGCTCCGGGCTCGGCATCCCGCCGCAGGCCGACCCGGCCTGCGGCCGCTCGGACCGCAACTACGCCTCGCTCGTCGCACAGGAGGTGGGGGCGGCGTCGTTCACCGATGTCACCTGCGCCGGGGCCGACACCACGCACATGGCGGGCCCGCAGGACTCCGCCGCGCCCCAGCTCGACGCCCTGCGCCCGGACACGACCTTGGTCACCCTGGGCGTCGGCGGCAACGACCTGGACCTGGCCGGGGTCATCACCCGCTGCGTGCTGGTGGGTTACCTCGCGCCGCACGGCTCGCCGTGCGAAACCAGCTTCACGCTGTTCGGCACGGACGAGATCGGCTCCCGGATCAACGCGACCGCGCCGAAGATCGACGCGGTGCTCGACGCCATCCACGCCCGCTCGCCCCTGGCCCGGGTGCTGCTCGTCGGCTACCCCTCGCTGCTGCCCGACGACGGCAGCTCCTGCCGGGCCACGATCCCGCTGGCCGACGGCGACTTCCGCTGGGTGCGCGACGAGGAGAAGCGCCTCGACGCCATGCTGGCGCGGCGGGCCGTCGCGTACGGCGCGGAGTACGTCGACACCTACGGCCCGTCCGTCGGGCACGACGCCTGCACGGCCGAGGGCGTGCGCTGGATCGAACCGGCGGACTCCGACGAGGGTGCGGGCTTCCACCCCAACGCGACCGGACACAGGAGCATGGCCGATGCCGTCCTCGCCGCCCTCGGCCGCTGACACCTCACTCCCGCCCGGCGTCCAGCCCGTACCGGCGGAGGAAGGCGCGGACCTGTTCCGCCATGTCGACCGCACCCGGCTCCAGCAGCCACTGCGTCTGGAGCCCGTCCATCAGTGCGAGCAGCTGCTGGGCCACGGCCGCCGCGTCGCCCCGCGCGTCCGGCCCCGCCGCCGCGAACAGCTCCGCCAGGAGGCCGGTGGTCTCCCGGCGCAGGAGCTGGTAGCGGCGTACGAAGTAGTGGTGGGCGGGGTGCTCCGGATCGGAGGCCTCCGCCGACAGCTTCGCGTACAGCGCGACCAGGCCCGGCGTCCCGGCGTTGCGGGCGACCACGTCGACCAGCCGGCGCAGCCGCTCGGCCGGGTCCGGCTCCGGGTCGCCGGGGCCGAGGGTGCCGGGGAAGAGCCGGCGCGCGTCGGTCTCGTCCCGGAGGCTCAGCACGTCCAGCAGCAGGGCCTCCTTGCCGGGGAAGTGGTGCAGCAGTCCGGCATGGGTGAGCCCGGCGTGGGCGGCGATATCGCGCAGCGAGACCGCGTGGAAGCCGGAGCGTGCGAACAGTTCGGTCGCCGAATCGAGGATCCGGGCGCGGGTGCGCTCGCCCTTCGTGACGCGCCGGGGTGCGTCGGGCGCGGGGTCGTTCACTTCGGTGCTCTCCTGCCGCAGGTGATCGTCGTACGGCGGAACTTACCGGCTGGTCAATTCCCCGGAGCAAAAACCTACCAAGTGGTTAATTCCGTGTGTAGGCTCACCGGCAATCTTCCCCGGGGCGGTGCCCCCGGCTCTCCAGACGGAGCGAAAGACATGAGCAGAACCTCCCGAACCGCGACGGTGGCCGCCTGCGTCGCGGCCTCGCTCGCCCTCGCGGGATGCGCCGGCGACGGCGGCGGCGCCGAGGGCGCCGGAGCGTCCACGCTGAACATCGCGACGATGACGCTCCCCCAGAGCCTGGACCCCGCGGTCGCCACCGGCAGCGCCCTGCCGTACTTCCAGGCCGTGTACGACACCCTCATCAAGCGCGACCCCGACGGCACCTTCAGCCCGATGCTCGCCACGAAGTGGACGTACAACACGGACCGCACCAGGCTCGCGCTCACCCTGCGCGAGGGCGTCGAGTTCGCCGACGGCAGCGCCTTCGACGGCGCGGCGGTCAAGGCCAACATGGAGCGCTTCCAGAAGGGTGGCGGGGCCTCCGCGAAGTGGCTGAACGACCTGGAGGCCGTCGACGTCACCGATGCCACTCACGTCACGCTCAAGCTCAAGCAGCCCAATCCGGCGATGGAGTTCTACCTGAGTGACGCGCCCGGTCTGATGGCCAACCCCAAGCGGTTCGCGCAGGGCGACAGCCTCAGGACGACCCCGGACGGCACCGGCCCGTACCGCCTGGACGCGTCCCGCACCACCGTCGGCACCAAGTGGGCCTACCGGCGCAACGCGGACTACTGGGGCGGGGAACTCCCCTACAAGAACGTCAACATCAGCTTCTTCGACAACGAGACCGCGATCACCAACGGCCTCAGGACCGGGCAGGTGAACGCCGCCCTCCTCCAGACCGCCGACCAGCAGATCGCCATCGAGTCCGACCCGAAGGTCACCACGCAGAAACAGGAGATCGACTTCCAGGGCCTGCTGCTCTTCGACCGCGACGGCAAGCTGACGCCGGCACTGCGCGAGGCGAAGGTGCGCCAGGCGCTCAATTACGCCGTCGACCGCGACACGATGCTCGACAGCATCCGCCAGAGCCGCGGCCGGACGACCTCGCAGGTGTTCGGCCCCGAGACCCTGGGCTACGACAAGAAGCTCGACACCTACTACTCCCACGACCCGGCCAAGGCCAAGGCCCTGCTCAAGGAGGCCGGTTACGCCGACGGCTTCACCCTGAAGCTGCCGCGGATCACGGCGATCGTCAACGACGCGCTCGCCGCCTCCCTCCAGGCCGACTTCAAGGCCATCGGTGTGAAGCTCGTCTGGGACACCCTCGACGGCGCCTCGGCGGTCCAGAAGGTCTTCACGGACCGGGGCTACTCCGGAATGGTCATGAACATGGGCCAGCCCACCTCCGACTGGGCAGCGGCCAACGACCTGGTCACCCCGGGCGCGTTCAACATGTTCGGCACCACCGACAAGGCGACGCGGACGCTGCTGCCCCGCATCCAGACGGGCGCCGGCGCCGAGGCGAAGACAGCCGCGCGCGAGCTGAACGAACACCTCGTGAAGGAGGGCTGGTTCGTCCCCTTCTACCGGATGAGCTACCTGCACGTCTCGGACGGGACCGTGAAGATCTCCCCGCAGTCGGGCATGGCCGTCCCCTCGATCTACAACTACGCGCCGGCCAAGTAGCGCCCGAGCCGACGGATACCGAGTGTCATGCTGAACTTCATCGCCCGCAGGATCGCCTCGGGAGCCGTGCTCCTGGTCGTGATCTCCTTCCTCACCTATCTGCTGCTGTCGGTCCCGCACATCGACGTGGGCCGCCAACTGCTCGGGGAGAGCGCCACCCAGAGCGCCGTCGACGCCAAGAACGCCTCGCTCGGCCTCGACCAGCCGGTGCTCCAGCAGTACGCCACCTGGCTGTCCCACGCGGTCCGGGGCGACCTCGGCAGCTCCTGGTTCACGAGTGAGGACGTGGGCCGGGCCGTCGGCAACCGCCTCCCGGTCACGGCGAGCCTGATGCTCGGCGTCACCGCCGTCACCACGGTCCTCGCCTTCCTGCTCGGGGTGTGGGCCGGGGTGCGGCGCGGCGCGGCCGACCGCTTCGTCCAGGTCCTCGGCGTGGTCGGATACGCCCTGCCGGGGTTCCTGCTGACCCTGGTGCTGGTCCTGGTCTTCGCGGTACGGCTGCGCTGGTTCCCGGCCATCGGCTACACCGGCTTCACCGACTCGCCCAGCGGCTGGCTCTCCACCATCACCCTGCCGGTCGTCTCCCTGTCGGTGGTGTCCGTCGCGGGCGTCTCCCAGCAGGTGCGGGGAGCCGTCATCGACGCCCTGCGGCAGGACTACGTACGCACGTTGCGCGCCCGCGGACTGCCCGCGTCCCGGATCGTGTTCAAGCACGTCCTGCGC
The DNA here is from genome assembly GCF_030719295.1 of Streptomyces sp. Mut1. Taxonomy (NCBI): domain Bacteria; kingdom Bacillati; phylum Actinomycetota; class Actinomycetes; order Kitasatosporales; family Streptomycetaceae; genus Streptomyces; species Streptomyces castrisilvae. The sequence continues at coordinate 6,612,326 of NZ_CP120997.1, forward strand.
AACGCCTCGGCGCCCGCGCTCTCCGTGCTCGGCATGCAGTTCGTCGGCCTGCTCGGCGGGGCCGTACTCGTGGAGCAGATCTTCGGCCTCCCCGGCATCGGCTCCATGACCGTCACCTACGCCACCCGCGGCGACATCCCCGTGATCATGGCGCTCGTCATGCTCACCGTGGTCGGTGTCGTCCTGATCAACCTCCTGGTCGACGTCCTGATCGGCTGGCTCAACCCCAAGGCGAGGGCCGCATGAGCGACAACAACCGGGCCGCGACCCTGCGCCGGGTCCTGCGCAACCCCCTCGGCGGACTGTCCGCCGCCCTGCTCCTCGTCCTCGTCCTGGCCGTCCTCCTGGCACCCCTGATCGCCCCGCAGGACCCGGACGCCTCGTCGCTCGCCGAGGCGTTCGCGGAGACGAGCGGGGCGCACCCCCTCGGCATGGACTCGGCGGGCCGCGACATCCTCTCCCGGGTGCTGTACGGCGGGCGCAACACCCTCGGCGGCGCCCTGCTCGCCCTCGCCGTCGCCCTGGTGCTCGGCGTCCCTTCCGGACTCTTCGCCGGCTACCGCGGCGGCCGGTTCGACGCGGTCGCCAACTGGAGCGTCAACCTCGTCATGGCGCTGCCCGCCATGGTCGTCCTGCTCGCGTCCCGGGCCATCCTCGGCCCCGACGTCCGGGTCCTGATGATCGTGCTCGGCGTCCTGGTGGCCCCCAGCTTCTTCCGCCTGGTGCGCGGCATCGTCGCCAACGTCCGGGGCGAGCTGTACGTGGACGCCGCGAAGGTCTCCGGCCTCTCCGACACCCGCATCGTCGCCCGGCACGTCCTGACCGTGGTGCGCGGGCCCATCATCATCCAGGTCGCCCTCGTCGCGGGCGTCGCCATCGCCCTCCAGGCCGGCCTCGAATTCCTCGGCGTCGGCAGCGGATCGACGGCCACCTGGGGCGCCATGCTCAACGAGGCGTTCCAGAACATCCAGCGCGCGCCCATGCTCATCCTCTGGCCCGGCCTCGCCCTCGGACTCACCAACTGCGCGCTCGTCCTGCTGGCCGGAGCCGTACGGGACGCCCTGGAGGAACCGACGCCCCGGCCCGCCCGCCGCAGGCGCACCGAACCCGCCGCGGCCACGGCACCCGACTCCGATCCGGCGGAACCGGCCGCCGAGCCCGCCGCGCCGCGCGCCGCGCTGCTGTCCGTGCGCGGCCTCACCGTCGCCTACGCCCGGCCCGACGGCACCGCCAAGGAGGTCGTGCACGGCGTCGACCTGGACGTGCGGCCCGGTGAAATCGTGGGCCTCGTCGGGGAGTCCGGGTCAGGCAAGACACAGACCGCCTTCTCGGTCCTCGGTCTGCTGCCCGAGGGAGGCAGGGTCACGCACGGCAGCATCACGGTCGACGGCCGGGAGACCGTGGGCATGCGGGAACGCGACCACCGCGCGCTGCGCGGCCGCACCCTCGCGTACGTACCGCAGGAACCCATGAGCAATCTCGACCCCGCCTTCACCATCGGCAGCCAGCTCATGGAGCCCATCCGCCACCACCTCGGACTCGGCCGCAAGGAGGCCGCCGAGCACGCCCGCGAACTCCTGCGCCAGGTCGAGATCCCCGAACCGGAACGCACCCTGCGCCTCTACCCGCACGAGATCTCCGGCGGCATGGCCCAGCGCGTCCTGATCGCCGGCGCGATGTCCTGCGACCCCGCCCTCCTCATCGCGGACGAGCCGACCACCGCACTCGACGTACGGGTCCAGGCCGAGGTGCTGGGCCTGCTGCGCGGGCTCCGCGACGAACGCGGCCTCGGCGTCCTCCTGGTCACCCACAACCTCGGGGTCGTCGCCGACGTCTGCGACCGGGTGGCCGTGATGAACGCCGGCCGCATCGTGGAGAGCGGCACCACCGAGCAGATCCTCGGCGCACCGCGGGACCCCTACACCCGCGCCCTGCTCGCCGCCGTACTCGACGACGCCCCGGCCCGCGCCCCCTGGAAGCCACGAGAAGCAAGGACCGTCACCGCATGAACACCCCCGACGGCGCGGCCGCGCCGGACGCCCTCGCTCCCGACGCCCTGCTCACCGTGCGCGACCTGCGGGTCTCCTTCCCCGGCAAGGGGTGGCGGGCCCCGGAGACCGAGGTACTCAAGGGCGTCGGCCTCCACGTCGGGGCCGGCGAGACCCTCGGCCTGGTCGGCGAGTCCGGCTCGGGCAAGTCCACCATCGGCCGGGCGGTCCTCGGGCTCGTACCGGTGCGTTCGGGCTCGGTCACCTTCGACGGCGAACGCATCGAGCACGCCGACGCCCGGCGCCGCCGTGCGCTCAGCCGCGACCTCCAGGTCATCTTCCAGGACCCCTACACCTCCCTGAACCCCGCCCGCACCATCGGCGACACGCTCGCCGAGCCGCTCATCGGCCAGGGCACCGCGGCCCGGGAGGCCCGGGGGAGGGTCGCCGGGCTGCTGGAGCGGGTCCACCTGCCGGCCGACGCGGCGGGGCGCCTGCCCCGGGAGTTCTCCGGCGGCCAGCGCCAGCGCGTCGCTATCGCCCGCGCGCTGGCCCTGCGCCCCCGCCTCGTCATCTGCGACGAGCCGGTGTCCGCGCTCGACCTGACCACCCAGCGCACCGTGCTGGACCTCCTCCTGGAGATCCAGGAGGAGACGGGCGTCTCGTATCTCTTCGTCTCGCACGACCTGGCCGTCGTCCGCTTCATGAGCCACCGCGTGTCGGTGATCCACCGGGGCGGGATCGTCGAGACGGGCGACGCCGCGACCGTCACCTCGCAGCCGCGTCACGACTACACGCGCACCCTGCTGCTCGCCTCCCCGGTGGCGGACGTGGCCGAGCAGCGCAGGCGGCGCGAGGCGTCGGCGGCGGGCGGGGTGTCCCGGGACTGACGGGCCGCGTACGCGGGAAGCAACGGGGTGCCCCACGGGCGCCCCGTTTCCCGTGTGAGGCCTTCGGGCGGGTCCGCTATCGGCTACTCAGGGTACTTATCAGATTTTTCAGAGTGTTACGCGGCCTTTACCCCGTACCTCATGGCATCTCTTAGGCGATCGGTTGATCAGTACGACAATCATCCCGGCTCGAAGGAGTTCAGCATGCGTATTTCCGCTACCGTCCGGTCCCGCAGCGTCCGCGCGGGCGCCGTCACGGCGGCCGCGGTCGCCGCCGCCGCGGCCACCCTGGCCGGAGCATCCGCCGCCTACGCCGCACCCGGCGACAGCGGGGACATCGACATCCGCTCGGTCGGCTGGGCGGCGCGCGGCGGCAACGGCGCCGAGGTCTGCAAGTTCGTCCTCTCGGCGAGCAACTTCGGTGACATGCCGGCCGTTCCGTGGACCATCACGGCTCAGCCCCCGACCGTGCCCCCGGGGGACACCCTGGCGAGCACGCTGCCCCTCGTGAACGGCTCGGCGCGCAGCCAGGAGTACCTGCTCCCCGAGGGCACGTACCAGCTGGTGTGGGTCGTCCCGGCGGGCCCGAAGAACAAGGCCTTCCAGGTGGACTGCTCCAAGCCGGCCGGCAACAACGACCGTGCCGACAACGGCGGCCGGGGCTCGGCGGGTGCCGAGACGAGCTACGAGCGGCCGTCCGGCGGCGTGCCGGCCGGTGGCGGCGGCGTCCCGGACATGGAGAGCCTGAGCTCCGAGAGCGACTCGAACGTCGGCACCACCGCCGCGCTGGCGGCCGGCGCGGTCGGAGCCGCCGGGCTGGTCATGGTCCGCCGAGCCGCACGCCGCCGTGCCCGCAACGAGGCATAACCCGCGCCGAAGACGCCGACGGGGCCCGAGCCGGGCGTGCCGTCTGACGATGACGCTGTGCGTGACCTCCTCGCTGGTGACCGGCATCGTCTGGGCGAGTTCCGGCTCGTCCGACGATCCGGCCGCCGCCGCCCACGGCAATGACGCCGCGGGCGGCGGGGACCGGCCGGCCGAGGAGGCGCACGCACCGCTGTCCCCCTCGCGGCCGGTGAAGGTCGCGGTGCCCGCCATCTTCATCGAGGCACCGGTCACCGGTCTCGGGCTCGACGGGAAGGGGCACCTCGGCGCCCCGCCGATGAGCAGGCCGAGGGAAGTGGGCTGGTACCGCGACGGGCCGTCGCCGGGTGAGGCGGGGACCTCCCTGATCGTCGGTCACCGCGACACGGAGACCGGACCGGCCATCTTCCTCAACCTGAACGCGCTGCACCGCGGTGACACGGTGACGGTCACCCGGGCCGACCGGCGGACCGCCGTCTTCACGGTCGACGCGGTGGAGACGTACACGAAGGACAAGTTCCCCGACGACAAGGTGTACGGGAGCACCGGCCGTCCGGAACTGCGGCTGATGACCTGCGGCGGGCGCTTCAACAAGAAGGACGGCTACTCGGCCAACGTCGTCGTCTTCGCCCACCTGACGTCACTGAAGAAACAGAAGGTCTGACGGCAGCCGTCCCGGTGGCCCGAAGCGGTAGGGAACGGCCGGTGCCTCGGGGGCGAGGCGCCGGCCTTCCGCCGTGCCGGGGCACAGTGCCCTCAGTGCCCGGGTCCTTCCGGCCCGCCGGAGCCGTGCTCCTCGGCGGACAGCAGGTCCTCGGCACGGCCGTCGAGCATCCGGGCCGTCTCCGCCGAGCGGGGCAGCATGGTCTTCTCGTACGCGCGCACCGCGTCGTCGACGCGGGCGGAGTTCGCGAGGGACAGGGCGAGGTCGCAGGCGTCGAGCATGGCGAGGTTGACCCCGACGCCGAGCGGCGGCATGAGGTGGGCGGCATCCCCGAGCAGGGTGACCGTCGGGTTGTGCGCCCAGGTGTGCGGGACGGGCAGGGCGAGGATCGGGCGGTGTACGTAGGGTCCGTCGTTGTCCGTGATCATCCGGCGCAGGCCGGGCGCCCAGTGGGCGTAGCGCTCCAGGAGGAGGGCGCGGAGGGAGCCGGTGTCGGCGGCGTCGAGGCCGTGGGTGGTGATCCAGTCCGCGGGGACGCGCTGGATGAGATACGTGCGGATGCGGTCGCCGCCGTTGCGCTGGGCGAACATGGCGCGTTCGCCGTCGGCGGCGTGGGCGCTGCCCCGGCCGACCAGTTCGGCGAGTTCGCGGTGGCGGTCGTCCACACCGGAGAACCACGCTTCCAGGAAGCTCACCCCGGTGTACGCGGGAACGGCGGGCGACACGGCGGGCCGCACCCGGGAGAACGCGCCGTCGGCGCCGATGACCAGGTCCGTTTCGACGGTGGTCCCGTCCGTGAAGTGCAGCTGTCGCGGGCCGTCGTCCGGTCCGCCGACGTGTTCGAGGGCGTGGCCCCAGCGGACGGTGCCCGGCTCCAGGGAGTCGAGCAGCAGATCGCGCAGGACGCCCCGGTCGATCTCGGGCTTGAACAGCTCGTCGGGTTCCGGCACGTGATGGCTGGTGAGCGTGGCGTCCGCGGTGTACTGGCGCATCTCCTGGCCCTCCGGGCGGGCCAGCCGGAAGAAGGCGTCGAGCAGACCTGCCTCGCGCAGGGCGATCTGGCCGTTGTCCGCGTGCAGGTCCAGGGTGCCGCCCTGGTCGCGGGAGCGCGGGCCGTCGTCGCGGTCGTGGACGGTCACGGCGATGCCGTGCCGCTGGAGGATGCGCGCGCAGGTCAGCCCGCCGGGGCCGGCCCCGATGACGCTGATCCGGGCGTGGGAGGGGGTGGGGGAGGACATGGGTGTTCCCTTCGTGGCAGGTGGGTGTGCGAAGAGCGGGGTGGACCCCGCCTGCCTGAAAAGTAGAACACGAACAAAAGTAGAATCCAACAACTTAGATGTGGATTCCACTGTCGGGTAGACTCGTGGACATGACCGAGACCCCCGTCGGACGCCGCGAGCGCAAGAAGGCGCAGACCCGGCAGTCGATCGCCGATGCCGCCCTGGAACTCTTCCTGGAGCGCGGCTACGACCACGTGAGCATGCGCGACATCGCCGACGCGGCCGACGTCTCGACCGCCACGATCTTCAAGCACTTCCCCGGCAAGGAGGCGCTCGTCTTCGACCAGGAGGAGGGCGTGGACGCGCGGCTGATCGCCGCCGTCCGGGACCGGGCCGCCGGCCTGGGCATCCTCGACGCCCTGCACCGGCACCTGATCGACAGCTGGCTGCCCCTCGCGGCCCACCCGCAGCGGCAGGAGTTCGACCGGCTGGTCCACTCCACGCCCGCGCTGCGCGCCTACGCCGAACGCATGTGGGCCCGCCACACCGACACGCTGAGCACGGCCATCGCCGACGACCTCGGCGTGCCGCACGACGACCTGGCCTGCGTCTCGCTCGCCCGCTTCGTCCTGGAGATCCCGGTCCTCGCCCAGGGGCAGAAGGACCGCCGGGCCGCCGTCGACGGGGTCTTCGACATCCTCGCCCACGGCTGGCGACCGCCCGGCGGGGCGTAACTCCTCTCCGGCCCCGGACCTGCCTGGCGCCCCCGGCGGCGACACCGCCGGGGGCACCAGGTGTTCGGCCTCCCCGGCCGGTCAGTCGGGGCCCGCGCCGATGGACCGGTGGCGGACCGCCACCGCGGCCCGGTGGCCGTGCGGGACGGCGACATCGGACACCAGCCACCCGGACAGCGCGGCCGGTGTCCCGCCGGCGCCGACGTACTCCGTCGACGGATCCGCCCCCAGGCCGATCCCGAGCCCCTTCAGATACGCCTCCTTCCTGGTCCACACCCGGGCGAACGCCGCCGGACGCAGAGCGGGGGCGAGGGCGGCGAGCTCCGCCGCCTCCGCCGGGTGGAGGACATCGGCCGCCTCGACGAGGGTCTCCGGGCCCGGCACCGGTTCGACGTCCACCCCGACCGGGGCGGCGGCGACGGCGATCAGGCTCAGGCCCTCGCAGTGCGAGAGCGAGAAGTGCAGGCGCCCGTCGGGCAGTACGGGCCGGCCGTGCGGCTCCCCGCAGCACGGGCACGGCGCTCGGGCCACCGATACGGTCCGGGGCGCGATGCCCAGATGGGTGCCGAGCACCCGGCGCAGCCCGACATGGGCGCACAGATAGGTGGCGCGGTCGGTGGGGCGGCGGAATTCCTCCGCCCGGGCCAGCTCGGACGGGCCGAGGACGAGCGGGGCGTACCGCGCGGCGCTCTCCTCGTGCGCGGCGGTGGCGACCAGCCAGAGCTGCGCACCGCCCGGTCCGGGGCCGGCCGGCGGGGGCAGCGCCGCGGGGAGCGGGGGCAGCGCGGCCGGGAGGACGAGGCGGTCGACGGCGGGTGGTGGACTGGGTTCCAGCAGGGACATGTCTGCCTCACACGGCTGTGGCGGTGGGCTCGGGGACGGCGGATACCTCCGCTGCGCCAGGGGTCTCCCGCGTTACGGGGGAGCGCAGGGCGAGGGCGGCGGCCACGGGCGAGAACAGGGCGATCGCCGCGCACAGCAGCCAGGTGCCGGTCACACCCAGCGCGGCGGAGACCGAACTGAAGACGGCGAGCGACAGGGGCGCGGCTCCGATGCTGGACAGGGAGAAGGTCGACATCGCGGCGCCCAGCCGGCCCTCGGGGACGGCCTGTTGGTAGGCGGTGACCAGGGCGGGGCCGTTGAATCCCGAGAAGAGGCCGACGACGCACGCCGTGACGGCCAGGATGCCCGGGGTCGGGACCAGTGCCATGCAGCCCATGCCGACGGCGAGTCCGGTGCCGGTGACCAGGAGCTTGACCGAGACCGGGATGCGGTGGGCGAGGGCCGCGCCCAGTGCCGCCGACGCGAGGGCACCGGCGCTGAACGCGGTGAGGGCCGCGGCGACCGAACCGATGCCCCAGCCCTCGCCGGAGGCGCGCAGCGGCAGGGCGACCTCGGCCGGCCACAGGAAGGCGAAGTCCATGCAGAAGCAGGCGATGAACATCCACCGGAGCTTGGGGTGGGCGCCCAGCAGCAGCAGACCGTCCCCGGAGCGCCGGAAGAGCGAGGTACCCGCCCCGGAGCGGCGTTCGGGGCGGCCCATGCCGTGGGTGACGTGAAAGGCGCAGACCAGCCAGACGGCGCAGCCCGCGGCCGAGACGATCATGACGTCGGACAGGCCGCCCGCCACCACCAGCCACGCCCCGAGCGGCGATCCGGCGATCGGGGCCAGCCGCATCACCATGGAGAACAGGGAGTTGGCGCGGCCCAGGTGTTCCTGAGGGGCCAGCCGGGTCAGCAGGATGCCGGAGGCAGGACCCGTGAGGCCTAGCAGCGAGCCCTCCACCACGGCGACGGCGACCAGGGGCCAGAGGCTGTCGGCGCTCGCGGTGACCAGGACGCCGACGGCGAGGACGACGAGCCGGGTGGCGGTGGCCCGCAGCAGCACGGCGCGTGGGCCGAGGCTGTCGGCGAGAGCGCCGCCGAACAGCAGCATCAGGGCGCGCGGCAGCGTGGAGGCGAGGATGACGAGGGTCACGGCGCCCCGGCCGCCGAGCTGGACCGCGGTCCAGTTCATGGCGATGAGCAGGGCGAAGCTTCCGCACTGGACGGCGGCCTGGCCGGTGGCGAAGCTGCCGATGCGCCGCCAGTCCGGGGCGGTCGCCGCCTCGGACGACGGGGCGGAGGGGTTGGTTGTCATGGGTTCGGCTTCCTGGGGGAGGGGGCTCGATGTGGGCGGTTCAGCGGAAGTGGCGGGTGGCGCGGACGCTGACCTGGGTGTCGTCGCCGCGCAGCGTCGCGGTGACGGCCAGGGCGGCGGCGCGGCCGGCGGCGCGGTGCAGGGAGTCCCGGCCGCGTGCCCCGCCACCGTGGGCGCGCAGTTCCAGACGGCCGCCGAGGTAGCCCCGGCCCGCCTCGGCGAGGGCGCGTTCGGCGGCGCGGCGGGCCGTGTCGGCCAGGGAGCCCCGGCGCTCCGCGTCCCGCACACCGTCCTCGGCCGCGGTCACGGTGATGCCGGGCAACTCCCGTACCAGGAAACGGGCCTGGACGCCGCGGCCGCGCCGGCGGTACGGGCGCCCGGTCACGGCGCCGCTCCGACGGCGGGCTGGGCGGAGCCGAGCGGGGAACTCCCGGCGTCGGGGCTGTCGGGCCACCAGAGGTCCTCGGGGCCCAGCGCGGTGACGGTGTACTTGCCCAGTGCGCCGATCAGCAGGCGCAGTTCGAGGGCGACGCTCTCGACGAGGCGCTCCAGGCCGTGTTCCGGGTCCTCGTCCACGGCGACCAGAGCGGCGCGCCCCAGGCCGACGGCGCGGGCGCCGAGGGCGAGGGCGCGCACGGCACGGCCGCCCTCCCACATGCCGCCGCTCGCGAGCAGGCAGCCCTCGGGGCGGCCGATCCGGCGCAGGCACTCGGCGAGCGGCAGGCCGACCTGGTCGAGGAAGACGCGGGGCGCCCAGCCGGTGCCGCCCTCCGCACCGTCCACGGTGACGGCGTCGGCCCCGGCGGCCCAGGCGGTGCGGGCGGCGTCCCCGATGTCACGCCCCGGATGGAACTTCACCCAGGTCCGGGCCTTGGGGAAGTTGTTCCGCATGAAGCGCAGCTGCTGGCGCAGGATCTCGTCGGTGAAGGTGCCGGGCGTGGCACAGCGCAGCCGGCGGTCGTCGTCCGCGCCGAACACCTCGGTGACCGTGAACCGGCCGGCCAGCTGCTCCGCCTCCGCGCCCGCGACGACGGTCATGCCGCCGAGACCCGGTTTGGCGCCCTGACCGGTCTTCAACTCGAAGGCCAGACGCCCGGATTCGAGCAGCGGACGGGTGGCGGGGTCGCTGTAGAGGAGGTTCCAGACCTCGGAGTCGGCGTCCTCGGTCGACTGCTGGACGACGATCCCGCCGACACCCTCGGGCGCGGCTTCGAGGTAGGCGTCGATGCGGTCCAGCAGGGCGGAGCGGGTGGCCTCCCCGCCGCGCCGGTAGCCGTGCACGGGCACCATGTTCTCCCCGATGACCATGGGGATGCCGAGCCGCCCTGCCTGGCGGGACGCGTGGACGGCGAGGTCGCCGCTGCCGGCCCGGGTGGACCCGAACGCCGACAGGTACAGCGGCAGCGAGGCGCCGAAGCCGCCGGTCCGGGTGGTCAGGTCGACATCGCCGGACTCGGGCTCGCGGGCCAGTTCGATGAGCTTTTCGAGCCGCTCGGGCATGAAGACGGGCGGGGCGATGCGGGCCCGGTCCAGGGCGTCGGCGCGGTCGCCGGCGCCGGGCCCGAAGAGTTCGGCGCCGTACGAGCCGGCGGCGGGGAAGACCTCGGCGGTGCCGCGCCGGGCGCGGGCGCGGATCTGCCGTTCCGGGAAGCCGGGCGCGGTGAGGGCGCTCACGGGGCCACCACCCCGGGGAGCTTCGGGTAGGCGCTGACCTGCCACAGGGAGTCGAGCCCGGTCAGGAAGCGGACCAGGCGCTGAAGACCCATGCCGAATCCGGCGCTGGCCGGGATGCCCTCGCGCGCCTCCTTCAGATACCAGGCGTACTTGGCGGGGTTCTCGCCGCTCTCCCGCATCCGGGTGACGATCGTCGCGTAATCCGACTCGCGCTCGCTGCCGGAGACCAGCTCGCCGTAGCCGTGCGGGGCGATGAGGTCGAAGTTGCGCAGCACACCCGGGCGCTCGGGGTCCTCGCGGTCGTAGAAGCCGCGCGAGCCCTTGGGGTAGTCGTTGACGAAGAACGGGCGGTCGCTCTCCAGGGAGAGCAGCCGTTCACCGGTCCAGTCGATCTCACTGTCCGGGCTCTGCGGATGACCGATGGCGAGCAGGCGCGAGATGGCCTCCTGATGGGTGCACACGTCGTACTTGCCGCTGCGGATGTCCGCGAAGTCGGCCTCCAGACGCCCGAGTCCGGTGAGGATGTCCGGGACGGCGCTCCACACGTGCTCGGCGACGTGGGTGAGCAGCCCGGCGGCGATCTCCTGCACGTCCTCGCGGCGGGCGCCGGCCATCTCGACGTCGATCTGGTGGAACTCGACCAGATGGCGCCCGGTGGTGGCGGTCTCCTCCGGCTCCACCCGCACGTTGGGCGCGATGTAGAACAGCTTCGGGAAGCCGTGCAGGGACGCCTGCTTGTAGAGGATGGCGCTGGTCATCAGCTTGTACGGGCGGCCGTAGTAGTCGACGTCAAGGGCCTTGGCACCCCGGCCGCCCGGGTCGGTGACCGGTCCGACGAGGGGCGGCAGCAGCTCGGTGAAGCCCTCCCGCCGCAGGTGGTCGCGGGCCGCCTGGAGGGCCTCCTGCTGGACGAGCATGGCGGCGCGCAGCTGCGGGGAGCGCAGGTGTTCGCCGAGCGGGGGCGGCAGGGCGGGGCCGGGCTGCGGGGTGTGGTCCATGACGGGCTCCTGTTCGTGACGGTGGCCGGGGGTGGGGTGGGGTGGGGCCGGGGAGGTGGTCAGGCGGTCGGGCGGGTCGTCAGGCGGTCGGGCGGCCGGGCGGCCACGGGGCCGGACGGCTCGCGGTCGTAGCGGACGGCCATGTGGTGGAGTGCGGTGAGCAGGCCGTCCGCCGTGAGCCGCGCGGAGTCGGCCGGGGCGTCGGGGCGGATCGGCATCGCCCCGGTGTCCGACCAGCGCAGCCGCCCGTCGGCGCCGATGACGCTGCGGGAACGCCCGGCGTTGTCGGGGTGCAGGCAGAACGGCACGTCGAGCAGCCCGCGGGCGAAGGCGGCCGGCAGGGCGCGGGCCAGATCGGAGTGCAGGCCGAGGACGGCCTCCACCAGGGCGCGGGCCTGCGCGTAGACCTCGCCCCCGCACGCGCGGACCGCCGGGGCGGGCGGCGGTCCGGCGAGCGCGGCGGCCGCCGCGGCGGTCTCCAGCGCGCGGACGTTCTCGTCGACGGTGGGGATACGGCGGGACTCGGCGGTCGTCTTGACGAGGAGCCGCTGCGCCCCGGACCGCACGGCGAGCCGGGCGGACGCTTCGAGCAGGCGGGTCGCGCCGTGCTCGGTACGCGGGTAGACGCCCATGTATGTGTAGAGGACGACATGGTGGTCCACGCCCGCCGGCAGCAGTTCACCGGCCAGCCGGCGCAGCGCCCGTACGGCCTCCTCGTCCTGGCCCGGGTCGGTCTGCTGCGCGTAGCTCAACGAGACGCTGCGCAGGCCGTGCTGGGCGAAGAACAGGCACTCCAGCACGCTCATCGCGACGAGCAGGGCGGGCGGGCAGAGCTGGCCGAGCAGGCAGCCGCCGAAGCTCTCCAGATGCGGGACGGAGCCGGGGCGCGCGCTCGCGGCGAGCAGCTCGCAGCCCTCGGCCCAGGCCGCGACGGACTCCCGCAGCGGGGTGCGGCCGTAGGGCAGGCAGTAGGAGACGGGCCCGCCCTCGGTCGCGTCGAGACCGGCCGCGACCAGGGCCCGGACGATGGGCTGCGGACGGGCGGAGCCGTGGCGGACCTGGACGGGGAAGTCGGCGTCGTGCAGGCCGTCGAGCAGGGCGCGGGTGACGGCGAGGGGGTGGGTGGCGATGGGGTAGCCGTTGAGCCGGGTGCCCTCGTCGAGCGCGCCGCGCGCCCCGGCGAGATCACCGACGCGGGTGTAGCTGTCGATGGTGAGGGTGCCGACGGTCGTGGCGGTGGCGGCCCTGGTCCGCTCCAGGCCGGTGCGCATGGCGCCCGGATCGCCGAAGCCCATGCGGGGCTGGACGACCAGCCGGCCGGCGGCGGCCGAGTCCGCGACGAACGCGCCGAACGGGCGCGGGGCGCTGCTCATGCCACCACCCGGGCACGGGCCGAGAGGAAGGCGCACAGGGTCTCCAGATCGCCGGCGCCGTCACCGAGCACGGCATCGCAGCCCGCCTCGCGCAACCGGTCCGCGCCGGCCTCCCCGGAACGGCCCGCGACGCCGAGCTTGCCGCCGACGGCCACCGGCAGGGCGGCGAGATCCGGCTCGGCGCGCAGCCGGCGCACCGCGGCGAGCGCGTCCCGGTAACCATGGCCGTTGACGCTGCTGAGCACGACCACGTCGGGGGCATGCCGGCGACAGGCGGCCGTGAGCAGACCGGGACTCACACAGGGGCCCAGCGCGACGACGTCGTGTCCCCGCTCCTCCAGGAACAGCCCGAGATACACGAGGTTCCAGGTGTGGGAGTCCGAAGCAGTTCCGCTCAGGAGTATCTTCATGCCTTCGATCATATTTTTCCGGACGGTTCACGGGCGGAAGTCGAGCGGCAGTAACGGGCGGCAGTTTCCGGCCGGCAATTCACCCGGGATCAGGGTCCGGAAACCTTTTCCGGCCCAGTCCGTCCACCCTTTTCGGATTCCGCTCCGAGGCATACGAAAAGGCCGCGCCCCGCAGGAGCTGCGGGGCACGGCACAGGGTGGGGGAGGGCGTCAGGCGTACTGGGCGACCAGGCTCCGGGGGCGGATGTCGGTCCAGTTGGCGGTGATGTACTCCAGCGCCGCGGAGCGGTCACCCGCCCCCCACACGCTGGTCCAGCCGGCCGGGATATCGGCGAAGTCCGGCCACAGGGCGTGCTGGCCCTCGTCGTTCACCACGACGTGGAAGGAGCCCTCGGAATTGTCGAAGGGGTTCACGGTGTCGCTCATGAATAACTCCTCGTTTCGTTTTCCCGCAGGCTCTTGTCCTGCAGTGCGGAGAGTTTCTCCGCGATGATTCTTCCGATGTGTGCGAGAGGTTCTTCCTCGGCCATCCGCAGATGACTCGATTCCACGGTGTGGTTCTCGACCATTCCGTCCAGGAACGGATTCCAGGTGGCGGCCAGCGCGCCTTCCGGTTCGCCGGGCCTGCGGGCCGTGAAGAAGACCGCGTCCGTCTCGGCGACGCCGGGGGTGTGCCGGGCCATGAGGGCCGCGTGGGTCTCCGAGGCGCGCAGCACGGCCCGGATCTCCTCGGTGCTGAAGCCGCCGAGCACGGGGTCCTCACGGCGTACGCGCTCCACCGCCGCCGGCAGGTCCTCCTCGGGGAGTGTCCCGGAGGCCGGCCGCTCCTCGGGCGGCAGGACCGACACGCTGCCCGGTCCGGTCTGGTGCACGTCCATCAGCGCCAGCAGCTCGACCCGCTGACCGGCCGCGCGCAGCCGTACGGCCATGGTGTGGGCGACGATCCCGCCGAAGGACCAGCCGAGCAGCCGGTAGGGGCCCCAGGGCTGGACCTGCCGGATGTGCTCCAGGTAGTCGTCGGCCATCTCCTCGACGGTGCGCGGACGGTGGCCGGGCTCACTGAGCGCGCGCGCCTGGAGGGCGTACAGCGGCTGGTCGTCGCCGAGATGGCGGGCGAGACCGGCGTAGGACCAGCCGACCCCGGTGCCGGGGTGCACGCAGAACAGCGGGCGCCGCGCACCACGGGCGCTCAGCGGGAGCAGGACGCCCATGGCACCGGCCGTGCCGTCGTGGTCGTGCGAGCCGAGCAGCCCGGCCGGGGTGGGCGAGCGGAACAGGTCGCGGACGGACCGGTCGACGCCCAGCACCGACCGCACCCGGCTGACCAGGCGCACACCGAGCAGCGAGTGACCGCCCAGCGCGAAGAAGTTGTCGTCGAGACCGACCGCCGGCACGCCCAGGATCTCCGCGAACAGCCCGCACAGCACCTCCTCCCGGGCATTGCGCGGCGCCCGGTGGGACACGGCCGGCCGGTCCGGCGCGGGCAGCGCCCGGCGGTCCGGCTTGCCGTTGACGGTCAGCGGCAGGGCGTCCAGGACGACGACCGCCGACGGCACCAGATGCCCGGGGAGCGCCGCACGGGCCAGGGTGAGCAGTTCCGCCTCGGTGACCGCGCTCCCGGCGCGCGGCACCACGTAACCGACGAGGCTCCGCTCGCCCGGCCGGTCCTCCCGGACCACGGCGAGGGCCTGGCCGACAGCGGGGTGGGCGGCGAGCGCGTGCTCCACCTCGCCGGGCTCGATCCGCACACCGCGCAGCTTGATCTGCCCGTCCGCCCTTCCCAGGAACCGCAGTTCGCCCCCGGGCGTCCACACCGCACGGTCGCCCGTGCGGTACATGCGGCTGCCGTCCGCCTCGAACGGGTCGGGCACGAACCGTTCGGCGGTCAGGTCGGGGCGCCCGATGTAGCCGCGCGCCACGTGCGAGCCGGCGATGTACAGCTCGCCGGGCACCCCCGGGGCGACGGGCCGCAGCGCCTCGTCCAGGACGTGGCTGCGGGTGTTGTCCATCGGCCGGCCCAGATGCAGCCCCGCTCCGTCCAGGGCGCTCCGGCCGCCGGTGAGCCACTGGTTGTGGGAGGCGAACGTCGTCTCGGTGGGGCCGTAGGAGTGGACCAGGACGGTGTCCGGGCAGTGCGTCAGGACCCGTTGGGCGGCGGCGGGTGCGGCGACGTCGCCGCCCGTCCACACCTCGCGCAGCAGCCGGAGCGTGTCCAGCGCCTCGTCGGCCATCACATGGAACAGGCCCACGGTGAAGTAGGCGGCGGTGACGCCGTGCTCCCGGACCGTACGGCCGGTCTCGGCGAGGTCGGTGCCGTCGCCCGGCATGATCACCAGGCTGCCGCCGTTCAGGAGCGGCACCCACATCTCGAAGACGGACGCGTCGAACCCGGTCGCGGAGTGGACCAGCATCCGCCGGGGACCGCCCGCCGCCGTGTCGCGGTCGGCGGCGAGTTCCGTCACGTTGCGGTGGGTGACGCCGACACCCTTGGGGCGCCCGGTCGACCCGGACGTGAACATCACGTACATCAGGTCGTCCCCGCCTGCCGCCACGTCCGCGTCCCCCGCCGTCGCGGCCCGCTGGGCGGGCGCGTCGACCAGGAGGACCGGCGGGCCCCCAGGCCGTGCCGCCGCCTGTGCGTGCCCGGCGACCGTGGCGACGAGCCGTGCCCCCGCGTCCTCGGTCATCAGCCGGACGCGGGCCGCGGGCAGCGCCGGGTCCAGCGGAAGGTAGGCGGCGCCGCACTTGAGGACGGCTAGCGCCGTCACCACCAGCCCCACCCCGCGCTCCAGCAGCACCCCCACGGTGTCGCCCCGGCGCACCCCCGCCGCTCGCAGCCGGGCGGCCAGCGCGCCGGCACGGGCGTCGAGTTCGCCGTAGCCGACGGTCTCCCCGTCGGTGATCAGGGCGGGCAGTTCCGGGGTGAGCGCGGCCCGGCGGGCGATGGCCTCGTGGACGGTGGCCCGGTCGCGCGTCACGGTCGCCGTGTCGTTGTACTCCGCGACCAGCCGGAACCGTTCACCGTCGGTGAGCAGGTCCACCGCGCCGATCCGTACCCCCGGGTCGGCCGCGGCGGCGCGCAGCAACCGCTCGATGTGCGCGGCGAGCAGGGCGGCCGTCCCGGTGTCGAACAGGTCGGTGGCGTATTCGAGTCCGCCCGCCAGACCGGCCGGCCGCCCCGCCTCGTCCAGCCGCTCCGTCAGGGCGAGGGTGAGGTCGAACTTGGTGGACAGGGACTCCAGGGGGGCCGGCTCGGCGCGCAGCACCGGCCCTTCGGCGGCGGGCGCGGTGTAGTCGTGGTGGAGCTGTACGACGAACTGGGCCAGCGGGTGGTGGGCGGTGGAGCGGACCGGGTTGAGGTGTTCGACGATCCGGTCGAAGGGCAGGCCCTGGTGGGCGTAGGCGGCGAGGTCGGTGTCGCGTACCCGTTCCAGCAGCTCGGTGAACGCCGGGTCGCCGGAGGTGTCGGTGCGCAGGACGAGCGTGTTGACGAAGAAGCCGACCAGATCGCTCAGGGCCTCGTCGTCGCGGCCCGCCGTCATGGTCGCCAGCGGCAGATCGGTGCCGGCGCCGTGCCGGGTGAGGACGGCGGCCAGGGCGGCCTGCACCACCATGAGCAGCGTGGCACCGCTGCGCCGGGCCAGCTCCTCCAGCGCCCGGTGGGTGGCGGCGTCGACGGTGAGCGGCGCGTGGCCGCCGCGGTGGGTGGCCTCGGCGGGGCGCGGCCGGGCGGCGGGCAGTTCGAGGACGGGCGGGGCGCCGGCGAGAGCCCGCTCCCAGAAGGCCAGGTGGTCCCGCGCCGCCGGTCCGTCCAGCAGCTCCCGCTGCCACAGCGTGTAGTCGGCGTACTGGACGGGAAGCGGCCGCCACCCCGGTACGCGGCCCTCGGCGCGGGCGGCGTAGGCGGTGGTGAGGTCGGCCAGGAGCGGACCGGTCGACCAGCCGTCGGCGGCGATGTGGTGGACGAGCAGGACGAGCATCTGGCCGCCGCCGTCGTCCGGGGTGAGCAGGGCCGCCCGCAGCGGGATCTCCTCGGCCAGGTCGAAGACATGACCGGCGGCCGACGCCACGGCGGCCCGGAACCCCTCGGCCGGCACGGTGCGGACATCGAGCACGGGCCGCGCGGCGGCCAGGACCTCCTGGTGCGGCTCCCCGTCGACCGACCGGTAGCGGGTACGCAGCACCTCGTGGCGCGACGCCAGGTCGGCGAGCGCGCGGGCGAGGACATCGGCGTCCAGGGGCACGGCCGGGCGCAGCACCAGCGGGATGTTGTAGGAGGCGCTGGGCCCTTCGAGCGCGTCGATGAACCAGAGCCGGCGCTGCGCGAAGGAGAGCGGGAGCCGGTCGGGCCGGTCGGTGCGGGCGGTGAGCGCGGGCGGCGCACCGGGGTCCGCGCCCTCGGCGGCCCGTGCGTCCGCGATGCGGCGGGCGAGGGCGGCCGGGGTCGGGGCGAGCAGCAGATCGCGCACATGGACGTCGGCCCCCAGGCGGGCCCGGATGCGGTTGGCGAGGCGCACCCCGCTCATGGAGTGCCCGCCGATCGTGAAGAACCCCTCGTGCGGGCCGACCCGGTCGATGCCCAGGATCTCCGCGAACATCTCCCGCAGGGTGTCGACGTGCTCCGCGTCCGCCCCGTCCCCGGTGGGTGCGGCCGCCCCGGCGTCGGCGGCCTGCCGGGCGGCGAGAGCCGCGGTGCGCGTACGCCGCTCGTCCAGGGACCCGCGCTCGTCGGCCCCGAGCAGCGCCGTGTCGGTGACGGGTGCGGCGGGCCGGTCGGCGGCCGTCCGCAGGGCCCGTTCCAGGGCGCCCAGGAGAAGGCGCGCGGTCTCCTCGTCGAGGACGTCGCGCGCGTACTCCAGACCGAGTTCCAGACCGGCGGGGGTGCCGTCGGCCTCCCGGTGCTCCACGCACGCGGCCGTGAGGTCGAACTTGGTCGTCGCGGGGGCGTCCGCCGTGAACCGGCCGGTCAGGCCGCCGAAGGCGAAGGGGGCGCCGGCGGGGGCGGCGGTGCGCAGCGTGAGCATCGTCTGGAAGAGCGGGTGCACCCCGGGCGTGCGCGGCGGGTTCAGGTGCTCCACCAGGAGGTCGAAGGGGAGGCCCTGGTGGGTGTAGGCGGCGAGGTCGGTGTCGCGTACCCGTTCCAGCAGCTCGGTGAACGCCGGGTCGCCGGAGGTGTCGGTCGGCAGGACCAGGGTGTTGACGAAGAACCCGACCAGGGCGCCGAGCGCTTCGTCGTCCCGGCCCGCCACCGGGGTCCCGAGGGCCACCCGGTCCCCGCAGCCTGCCGCGCGCAGGGCCAGCGCGAGGGCCGCCTGAAGGACCATCAGCATGCTCGCGCCGTGTGCGTCGGCGAGCCGGGCCAGGCGGGTGTGCGCCGCCGGCCCGAGGCGGGTGGTGACCAGGCCGCCGCGGTGGTCCGGCACGGCGGGACGGGGGCGGTCCAGCGGCAGGTCGGTGACCGGGGGCAGCCCGGCGAGCGCGTCGCGCCAGTGGGCGAGGCCGTGCGAGACCGCCGCTTCCGGGTCGTCAAAGGTGCCGAGGACCTCGTTCTGCCAGAGGGTGTAGTCGGCGTACTGGACGGGAAGCGGCTCCTGCTCGGGCGTACGGCCGTCGGCACGGGCGGCGTAGGCGGCGGCCAGGTCGTTCATCAGCGGGGCCAGGGACCAGCCGTCGCCCGCCACATGGTGGAGCAGCACCGCCAGCACGGCCGCCGGACCGTCACCCGCCTCGCCCTCGGGCACGAACAGCGCGACCCGCAGCGGAAGTTCCCGCGACAGGTCGAAGGTCTCGGCCGTGAACTCCGCCACCCGGTCCCGCAGTTCAGCGACCGGGCACCCGACGGTCCGGGCGCGCACCACGGTCGGGGCCAGGACGTGCTGGTAGGGCTCCTCCTCCGGGGCGAGGAAGACCGTACGCAGCACCTCGTGGCGCTCCACGAGGTCGGTGACGGCGGCGGCCAGCGCCGCACGGTCCGGCACACCGTCCAGCTCCAGCACGATCGGCATGTTGTACGCGCAGGACGGGCCGTCGAGCTGGTCGAGCAGCCACAGCCGCCGCTGCGCGTGGGAGAGCGGCACCCGGTCGTCGGCGGGCAGCGGCTCCTCGTGGACGACCGGCAGGCGCGGGTCGGTGGTCCGCAGCGCCTTGCGGTTGATCTTCCCGGAGCTGGTACGGGGCAGGGCGGCGACGATGCCGACAGCGGCCGGCACAGCGGCGGCGGGCATGCGCTCGCGGACCAGGGCGCGCAGTTCCTCGGCGCCGACACCGCCCTCGGTGACGACGAACGCGACGAGCCGTTTGACGCCGTCGGGGTCCGGCTGGGCGACGACGGCGGCCTCGCGGACCTTGGGGTGACCGGACAGGACGGAGTCGACGGCGGCCGGGTCGATGCGCTGCCCGCCGATCTTCACCTCGTCGTCGAGCCGGCCGTGGTAGAGGATCTGCCGGTCCCCGCCGATCTCCACCAGGTCCCCGGTGCGGTAGGCGCGCTCGCCGTCGAGCTCCGTGAAGCGGCGGGCGTTCAGCTCCGGGTTGTTCAGGTAGCCCCGGGACAGGCCGCCGCCGAGCAGCCACAGCTCACCGGAGACCACGGCGGCGCGGACCCCGGGCAGCGGCCGGCCGATGGGGACGGGCCCCCCGGCGTGGCGGGTGAGGTCGGCGACCGTGGCGACCACCGTGGTCTCGGTCGGCCCGTACGCGTTGAGCAGCCGCACCCGCTCCCCGGTCAGCTCCCGCCACTGGGCGACCCGCTCGGGCAGCGCCGCCTCCCCGTAGATGATCACCGTGTCCAGGCAGTCGGGCAGCCGGACCGAGCCGGTGGTCAGGACGTGGACCAGCTCGTGCCAGTAGGCGGCCGGCAGGTCGAGCAGGGTGATCCCGTGGCGTGCGCAGCCGGCGAGCAGATCGCGTACGTCCAGCATGTCGTCCGTGCGCAGGACCAGGGTGCCGCCGGCGCCGAGGGTGGCGAACACCTCCTGCACGCTGGCGTCGAAGTGCAGCGGCGAGAACTGCAGGACACGGGAGTCGGGGCCGATGCCGTACGCGGGGGTGGCGCCCGCGATGAAGTGCGCGAGCGAGTCGTGGGCGACGACCACGCCGTTGGGGGTGCCGGTCGACCCGGACGTGTAGATGACGTAGGCGGCGCCGGCCGGTGCGCCGGGGCCGGGCAGGACGAGTTCGCCGCCGCGGGCCACCTCGGCGGGCGTGGGCGCCAGGTCGCCGCAGCCCGCCTTGAGGATGGCCTCGTTCCGGGCGTCGGGGGCCTGGATGTCGAGCGGAAGGTAGGCGGCACCCGTGGCGAGGACGGCGAGGAGACCGACGACGGCGTCGATCCCGCGCGGCCGGTGCAGGGCCACCAGGCGCCCCGGTGCGGCCCCTTCGGCGGCCAGCGCGCGGGCCCGCTCCCGCACGGCGCCGGCGAGCCCGCCGTACGTCAGGCGGGTGTCGTCGTGGACCAGGGCAACCGCGTCGGGCCGGGTACGCGCCTGGTGGGCGATGAGATCGAGCACCGGAGGGGCGGGCGAGGGAGAGGGACCGCCGTCCAGCAGGTCTTCCGTTCCGATGGGGGGCATCCTGGGCTTTCCTTCTGTCGAGGCGAGAGACCGGGGCGAACGGTTCCTCTCGCCTCCGTGCCTTCACGCTAGGGGCCCAGGACCTCCCCCCACGGCAGTCGGCCCGGCAGCTCCGAGCGGCAGAAAGCGGGGGCGCGGAGCTGCCGCTCCGCGCCCCCGCCCCCCGTCAGCCCCGCCGTCAGCCCCGGCGGGCGCCCGCCCGGGTGCGGCGGCGCAGCTTCGGTGCCGGCCCGGCGCTCTCCGGCTCGATCCCGTCGGCGACGGCACCGGCCAGACGCTGCGAGAGGGTGGCCGCCGTCGGATTGCGGAACACGTCGCGCAGGGTGAGGTCCTGCCCGAACTCGCTGCGGATGCGGTTCAGCAACCGCACCGCCAGCAGCGAATGGCCCCCGGACTTGAAGAAGTTGTCGTCCGCCCCGATGTCCCGGCCGCCCAGCACATCGCGGAAGAGACCCAGCAGCCGGCCATCGGTACCCGGCCTCGGCGCGGGCGCGTCCTCCTCCGGAAGGACGGCCGGGTCCTCGCCGGGTCCCGGCAGCCAGGCCGTCCGCACCACCCGGGCCGGCGCCAGGTACTCGGGGAGCCGCTCGGCCGCCCAGGCGCGCAGCGCGCTCTCGGCGGGCGGCGTGCCCGGGGCGCAGGTGACGAGGGCGAGCAGCCGTCCTTCGCGGACGAGGGCGCGCGCGCCGGTCACCGCCGGGTGCCGGGTCAGGACGCCCTCGACATGGCCGGGCTCGACCGGGTAGCCGTTGACGGTCTGCGTGGCGACGGGCCGCAGAGCGCCGTCCGCGTCCCGGTAGGCGCGCCGCCCCGTGGCCCGCAGCCCGCCGCCGGCGGCCGGCTCGTGCACCTCGCCCGGCACGCGGACGGGGGTGCGGCGCCCCTGTGCGTCGAGGACGGCCTCCCGGCCGCCGTCACCGGACGCGGCCGGACCCAACCGCAGCGCGGAGAGCGGTGCTTCGGGGTCGGCGGCGAACGCGTCGAGGGTCTCGGCGAGGCGCCGCGTCAGCAGGCGGGCGGTGTCCGCGTCGTACAGCGCGGTGGCGTACTCCAGGACGCCCCGCAGCCCGGTCCGCGACCCGTCGGGGCCGACGGTCTCGGTGAGCGCGAAGGTGAGGTCCGACTTGGCGCCGGCGCCCCGGAAGGCCAGCGGCTCGCCGTCCAGCGCCGACGGGGCGGCCGACGCCCCGCCCGCCTCCGCCGCGTGCACCTGGAGCATCACCTGCACGAGCGGGGCGTGCGCGGTCGACCGGTGCGGGCTCAGGTGCTCGACCAGCCGGTCGAACGGCAGGTCCTGGTGGCTGTACGCGGCCAGGCCCGTGTCGCGGACCCGGCGCACCAGCTCCGTGAAGGCGGGGTCGCCCGAGGTGTCGGTGCGCAGCACCAGCGTGTTGACGAAGAACCCGACGAGCGGATGCAGCGCCTCGTCGGCCCGGCCGGCGACCGTGGTCCCGATCGCCAGGTCGTCGCCCGCGCCGTGCCGGCTGAGCAGGGCGGCGAGCGCGGCCTGCACCACCATGAACAGGGTGACCCCGCCGCGCCGCGCACACCCCAGCAGCGCCCGGTGGGTCTCGGCGCTCACCTCGAACGGGGCGAGCGCGCCCCGGCCGTCCGGCTCGGGGCCGCGCGGCCGGTCGGTGGGCAGCGCGAGCAGCGGCGGCATCCCGTCGAGCGCGGTGCGCCAGTACGCGAGCTGCTCGGCGGCGACGCCCTGCTCACCGTCGAGCAGTTCGTGCTGCCAGAGGGTGTAGTCGGCGTACTGGACGGGAAGCGGCTGCCACCCGGGGGCCCGGCCCTCGGCGCGGGCCGCGTAGGCGGCGGCGAGATCGGCGAGGAGGCAGCCGGTGGACCAGCCGTCCCCGGCGATGTGGTGCACCAGCAGGACCATCACCTGGTCGCCGCCGCTGTCCTCCAGGAGCCAGGCCCGGAAGGGGATCTCGGCGGCGAGGTCGAAGACATGACCGGCCGCCGCGTCCACGGCGGCGCGCAACTCCTCCGGCCCGTCCGTCCGCACCATCTCCAGCACCGGCTCGGCGTGACCGAGCACCTCCTGGTACGGCTCCCCGTCCGCCGACCTGTGCAGCGTGCGCAGCACCTCGTGCCGGCGTACGACATCGCCGAGGGCGGCGGCGAAGGCGGCCCGGCCGACCGGGCGGCGCAGCCGGGTCACCACCGGGATGTTGTAGGTGGCGCTCGGACCTTCCAACTGGCCTACGAACCAGAGCCGTTGCTGCGCCGCGGAGAGCGGGAGCCGGGTCGGCCGCAGGGCGGCGGGCACCGGACGCAGCGGCGGCCGTACGGCCGCTTCGCCCTGCTCGTCCAGCCGGCGCAGCAGCCGGGCCGGGGTGGGGGCCAGGAAGACATCGCGGATGGCGGCCTGGACGCCCAGCGCCTTGCGGATGCGGTTGGTGAGCTTCCCGGCGAGCAGGGAGTGCCCGCCCAGCTTGAAGAAGCTGTCGTCGGGCCCCGCCTCGTCGCGCCCCAGGACCTCGGCGAACAGGCCGCGAAGGATCTCCTCGCGGGGATCGGCCGCCGAGCGGGTGCGCGCGTCCTTGCCGTCCCGCGGATCGCCCGGGGTGGCGGCGCTCCGCTGCTCGGCCCGGGTCAGGGCCTCGTGGCGGCGGTCGAGGGCCTCGCGTTCCGAGGCGGAGAGCAGACCGGTCCGGCTCAGCGGTGTGCCGGCCGGCTGCTCGGCGTAGGCGGTCAACGCCCGTTGGAACAGGGCGAGGAGCAGGTGCGCGGTCTCCTCGTCGTACAGGTCGGTCGCGTACTGGAGGCCGAGCAGTATCCCGTCGGGTTCGCCGTCGGGGCGGTACGTCTCGGCACAGTTGAAGCTGAGGTCGAACTTGGCGGTGGCCAGGTCCGCGGCGTCCAGGGTGCCGGATACGGCACCGAGCCGGCAGGTGGTGTCCTGTGCGGTCTGCGTGGTCAGCATCACCTGGAAGAAGGGGTGCAGTCCGAGCGACCGTTCCGGGTCGAGATCCTCGACCAGCAGGTCGAACGGCAGGTCCTCGTGGGACATGGCGGCCAGGTCCCGTTCGCGGACCTGGTCCAGGAGCGTGCCGAGGTCCGGGTCGGCGGACAGATCGGCGCGCAGCGCGAGGGAGTTGACGAAGAATCCGACGAGGTCGTGCAGATCCTCCTCGGGCCGGCCCGCGACCGGCGTCCCCACCACCACGTCCGCCTGCGCCCCGGCCGCCCGCAGGGCGGCACAGAGGGCCGCCCGCGCGGTCATGAAGAACGTGGCGCGGTGGGCGCGGGCGGTGCCGGCGAGCGCCTTGTGGGCGTCGGCACCGAGGCGGGTGGTGACCAGGGCGCCCCGGTGGCTGGGCTCGACGGGGCGCGGGCGGTCGGCGGGCAGCCGGGTCGCGGCCGGTACGCCGTCCAGCGCCGCCCGCCAGTGGGCGAGCTGTTCATGGGCCGTGCTGTCGGGATCGCCGGGGTCTCCGAGCATGTCCCGCTGCCACAGCGCGTAGTCCGCGTACTGGACGGGCAGTGGTTCCCATCCGGGGGCGCGGCCCTCGGTCCGGGCCCGGTAGGCCCGGTCGAGGTCGTTGAGCAGGCAGCCGACGGACCAGCCGTCGGTGGCGATGTGGTGCACGAGCAGGACCAGCACGGCGGTCCCGTCGCCCACGGTGAACAACCGGGCCCGCAGCGGCAGGTCACGGGTGACGTCGAAGGGGTGGCGCACGAAGGCGGTGACCCGCGCGTCCACCTCGTCGCCGGGGGCGCACTCCTCGGTCTCCAGCCGCACGCCGGGATCGCCGACGATGTGCTGGTACGGCTCCCCGTCCACGGACCGGTAGACCGTACGGAGCACCTCGTGGCGCTCCACCACGTCACGCACCGCCGCCTCCAGGGCCGGCCGGTCGGGCATCGCGTCGAGCCGCAGCACGACGGGCGCGTTGTAGGCGGCCGACGCGCCTTCGAGGCGGTTCAGGAACCACAGCCGGTGCTGCGCGTACGAGAGGGGGATCACGGTTGCTGCTCCTCGGGAAGGACGGGGGCGGGCGGGTCAACGGGCCGGTGGCGGGGGCCGGGCGCGGCTCAGCCATCCTTGGCGGCCAGCAACTCCTCGATGTGGGAGGCGAGGTCGCGCAGCCTGGGGTTGGCGTAGACCGCCTTCACCGGCAGGGCCACGGAGAGTTCCGCCCGTACGCGGGAGACCAGCTTGATGGCGAGCAGCGAGTGCCCGCCGAGCTTGAAGAAGTTGTCGTCGGGGCCGATCGACGCCGCGCCCAGGACCTGCGCCCACACCCGGGCGATCAGTTCCTCGGCCCGCCCCTCGACGCCGTCGCCCTCGGGCGACGCCCCGGCGGGTCCGGCCGCCTCGATCCTGGCCGGCAGCGCGGAGCGGTCGAGCTTGCCGCTGGGGGTGGTCGCGAACCGGTCGACGGCGACGAACGCGGACGGCGTCATGTACGCCGGCAGTGCGGCCGCCACGGCGGTACGCAGCGCTTCGGCGTCCCCGCCCCGGTGATAGGCGATCAGGCACGGGCTGCCCCCGGCGTCCTCGCCCAGGACCACGGCCGCTTCGGCGGCGCCGCCGGCCCGGGTGAGGGCGGCCTCGATCTCCTGCACCTCGATGCGGTGACCGCGCAGCTTCACCTGCCCGTCGAGCCGGCCCAGGTGGACGAGCCGGCCGTCCGCCAGCAGCCGGCAGCGGTC
Source organism: Streptomyces sp. Mut1 (assembly GCF_030719295.1). Taxonomy (NCBI): domain Bacteria; kingdom Bacillati; phylum Actinomycetota; class Actinomycetes; order Kitasatosporales; family Streptomycetaceae; genus Streptomyces; species Streptomyces castrisilvae. The sequence goes on from NZ_CP120997.1 coordinate 6,637,520, forward strand.
CCCGGTGCGGTACATCCGCTCGCCGGGCGCGCCGAACGGGTCCGCGACGAACCGCTGGGCCGTCAGGGAGGGGCTGCGACGGTAGCCGCGGGCGACCCGGGGCCCCGCCAGATACAGTTCGCCCGCCTCACCGGGGGAGACCGGCGACAGCCGCTCGTCCAGCAGCCGCATCCGCAGCCCCGGGAGCACGGCACCGATGTGCGGCTCGCCCGGCTCCTCGATCCAGCCGGCGGTGGCGTCGACGGTGCACTCGGTGGGCCCGTACACGTTCACCGCGCGCAGCAGACCGGAGCGGTGGGCGGCGGCCAGCCGGTCCCACAGCGCCGGGCCGATCGCCTCGCCGCCGACGAGCAGGGTCAGCGGGCGGGGGCCGCCGTCCGGGGTGAGCAGGTCGAGCAGCGGCTCGGCGTGCGACGGGGTGATGTCGAGATCGGTGAGGCCCCGCTCGTCGATGAAGGCGGCCAGCAGGGCCGGGTCGCGGCGGGTCTCCTCGTCGATCATCACCAGCGTGTCGCCGCGCGACAGCCGCACCCACTGCTGGACCGACGCGTCGAACGAGGGCGAGGCGTTCCAGCCGACCCGCCGGCCCTCGCCGCGCGCCGCGCCCGCGTCCTCCAGTTCACGCAGCAGCAGGGAGGCCGCGCCGCGCCCGATCTCCACGCCCTTGGGCCGGCCGGTGGAGCCGGAGGTGTAGATGACGTAGGCGAGCGTGTCGGGGCCGACCGGCACCGGCGCGTAGGCGGTGGCCGCCCCGTCCCGGGAGGCCGTCAGTTCGCCGACGGTGACCGCGCGGGGGCCGGGGAGGGCCGGGCCGTTGCCGTCGGTGACCACGAGGTCGGCGCCCGAGTCCTCGATGAGCAGGCGGCGCCGCTCCTCGGGCAGCGCCGGGTCGACCGGCAGGTAGGCGGCGCCCGCCGTGAGGGTGCCGATGATCGCGGTGACCAGGCCGGCGCCGCGCGGAAGGCACAGCGCGACGACGCTCTCCGGCCCGGCGCCGAGCCCGGCCAGCCCGGCGGCGAACGCCGAGGCCCGCTCGCGGAGCCGGCCGAAGCTCAGCTCCTGGTCGCCGGCGACGACGGCGGTGCGGTCACCCGGCACGGCCGCGAGCCGGGCCATCAGGTCGGCCGCGCCGGTCCCGGCCCGTGCGCACGCGGCGCAGGGGCAGCCGGCCTGGTGGGCGGACACGGCCTTCGGGCCGGGGGCGGCGGCGACGCGCTCGGGGAGTACGGCGGTCATGGCGGGGCTCACTTTCCGTACAGGGTGGTGGAGGGGGCGGAGGCCGGGGAGCAGTCGGACAGCGGCACCGGCTCACCCATGGCGACGAGGATCTTCCGGTCACCCGTGAACGCCTCGCGGCCGTGCGCGCAGAGGATGTTGTCGACCAGCATCAGGTCGCCGGCCTGCCAGCTCTCCCGTACGGTCACCGCCTGGTACACCTCGTTGACTGCGTCCACCTCGGCGTCGGTGAGGGCGGTGCCGTCACCGAGGTAGGTGTTGAACGGCAGCCCGTCCGCACCGAAGGTGTCGACCAGCACCTCGCGGACGTCCTCGTCGAGGGTGCGGGCGTTCCAGAACGCGAAGTGGTTGAACCAGGACCGCTCACCGGTCACCGGGTGCGTGATGATCGCCGACCGGCGCTGACGGGTACGCAGCGTGTCCTCGTCCAGCCACTCGTAGCCGATGGCGTGCGCGTCGCAGTACTCCTCGGCACCCGCCGGCTCGTCCGAGGAGAACGCCTTGCGCCACGGCATGCCCGCCAGGTCGGAGTAGTTGCGCACCAGCAGCCAGCCCGCCTCCGCGAACCGCGCGGTCAGCTCCGGCGGCAGCATGGCCAGGGCGGCGCGCATGTCACCCACGGTGGTGGCGCCGCCCGTCTCGGGGGCGGTGACGCAGCCGAAGAGCAGCACGCCGGGGAAGTCGAGGGTGTAGCTGTTCTCGTTGTGCAGCCGGATCGGCTGGACGGCCGGCAGGTCCGTGGAGGAGAACACACCCTCCCCGAAGTCGGTGCGCGGGGTCGCTTTCTCCTTGTAGCCGGCCCGCTCCGCGACGAGCGCGTCACGCGCCGAGGCGAACGTCGCCGCGTCCGTCACCGGCAGGCCGCGCAGCATGACCGCCCCGGACCGGTGCAGCTCCGCCTGGATCGCGGGCCGATGGGCGGTCAGCCAGGCGGTGGCCTCCGCCATGGTGGCGAACTCCGGCGTGTGGACGATCGCCGGCTTGCCGGGCTCCCGGACGGGGACGATGGCGGTGGTGGCGGGCGGCTGGGCGAGAGCGGTCACGATGGGTTCCTCTTCCTTGAGTGGAGTTCGGCGGGGTGGGGTTACGCGGACGCGGCGGCGGACGCGGAGTCGCGCAGGGCGTCGAGGACCGGGTTCAGGCGGGCGAAGAAGCCCGGCAGGTCCTGCTGGAAGTAGAAGTGGTCGCCGGGCAGCACCTGCGGCACGACCTCGTCGCCGGTCACCTGCGACCAGCCGGCGAGCATCTCCGCCGGGACGATCGGGTCGGCGTCCCCGCCGAACACGGCGACCGGGCAGTCCAGCCGGGCGTCCGGGGCGGTGCACCGGTAGGCGTCGTCGATCGCGAAGTCCGCCCGGATGGACGGCAGCACGATCTCGCGCAGCTCCGGGTCGTCCAGGATGCCGTCGTCCGTGCCGCCGCGCTCCTTGATGGCCGCGACCAGCTGGTCGTCGTCCAGCCGCTCCGGGTGCACCGGGCACTGGTTGGGCAGCACCGGCGCCCGGCACGCGGAGGCGATCAGCCCGCGCGGGGTGCGGCCGGCGGCGCGCAGCGCACGGGTCACCTCGAAGGCGACCAGGGACCCCATGCTGTGCCCGAACACCACCAGCTCCCCGGTGTCGGCCGGCAGCGAGTCCACCACCGGCTGCGCCAGGTCGTCCACGGAGACGGGCAGCTCCTCGCAGTAGCGGGCGCCGCGCCCCGGGTACTGGCCGATCAGCAGCCGCACATCGGCCGGCAGGTGCTCGCGCCAGCCGCCGTAGGCGTGGGCGTTGCCCCCGGCGTGCGGCAGCACCAGCAGCGACAGGCGGTGCGGGGTGTCACCGGGGAGGTCCCAGACGACGTCTTCGGGTGCGGGGGCCGGGGAGGTGGTCATGAGCTGATCCGTTCTGTCTCGGTGCGACGGCGGAGGGTGGGCCGGGCCTTCTTCGGGGTGGCCGGCGCGGTCTTCAGCGCGGTGATGTGCTCGGCGAGCCGGGCGGGCGTCGGGTGCTCGAAGACGTCGCGGACGGTGAGCCGGACGTCGACGGCCACGGCGATGTGGTTGGTGAGGCGGGCGCCCAGGAGGGAGTGGCCGCCGTGGTGGAAGAAGTCGTCATCGATACTCAGCGCCTCACCGGCACCCAGCGTGCGGGTGAAGAGGCCGACCAGCGTCTCTTCGAGCGGCGTGCGCGGCGCCCGGCCCCCGGCGGAGACGACCGCCGCCGGCTCGGGAAGGGCACGTTTGTCGATCTTCCCGTTCGGTGTGAGCGGCAGCCGGTCGAGCGGGGTGAGGTACGTGGGAACGAGGTGCTCGGGCAGCCGCGCGGTGAGGTGACGGCGGATGTCCTCCATGGCCGCGGAACCGCTGACCACATAGGCGGAGAGCTGGTCGCGGTGGGTGGTGACGGCGGCCTGGGTGATCTGCGGGTGGGCGAGGAGCGCGGCCTCGACCTCACTGGGCTCGACGCGGAAGCCGCGGATCTTCACCTGGTTGTCGGCGCGGCCGTCGTAGTGGAGGTGGCCGTGGTGGTCGTGGTGGGCGAGGTCGCCGGTGTGGTAGAGGCGGGTGCCGGGGGGTCCGTAGGGGTTGGGGGTGAAGGTGGTGGCGGTGAGGTCGGGTCGGTTGAGGTAGCCGTGGGCGAGTCCGTGGCCGGTGAGGTAGAGGTGGCCGGTGGTGCCGGGCGGGCAGGGGCGGAGAGCGTTGTCGAGGATGTAGGTGTTTTTGTTGGTGAGGGGGGTGCCGATGGGGATGGTGGTGTGGGGTTGGGTGGTGGGGGTGATGGTGTGGGTGGTGGTGAAGCCCATGGATTCGGCGGGGCCGTAGCCGTTGACCACTGTGGTGTGTGGTGAGGTTTGGTGGAGTTGGTGGATGTGGGTGGGGGAGGCGGCTTCGCCTCCGGTGTAGGCGGTGGTGACGGTGGTGAAGGCGTTGGGGTGTTCGTCGGTGAGGTAGTTGAAGAGGCTGGCGGAGAGTTGGAGCATGGTGACGCCGTGCTGCTGGGTGAGTTCGGCGATGAGTGCGGGTTCGGGTTTCTGTCCGGGTTGGAGGATGGTGGTGCCGCCGTGGAGGAGTGCGCCCCAGAATTCGAGGCTGAAGGCGTCCCAGGAGACGGGTGAGCACTGGAGGAAGACTTCGCCGGGTCCGAACGTCCCGTAGTTCTGTGCGGTGACGGTGGAGACGAGGTTGCGGTGGGAGGACAGGATGCCCTTGGGCCGGCCGGTGGACCCGGACGTGAACATCACACACGCCACATCGTTGCCCGCGATGGTCAGGCCGAGGTTGTCCGAGGAGTGCTCCGAGACCTCGTCCGGCCCTTCGACACATACGTCCCAGGTGCCTTCGAGACGCCCTGCGAGAGCGGCGCGGGTGACGAGGTGGCTGATTGCGGCCCCGGTGGCGGCGGAGCGGAGGCGTTCGTCCGGGAAGTCGGGGTCCAGGAGTACGTGTCCGGCGCCGGTCTTGAGTACGGCGATGAGTGCGGTGGCGAAGGTGGCGTCACGTTCCAGGAGGATGCCGGCGAGGTCGCCCCGGCCGAGTCCGCGTGAACGCAGGTGCCTGGCCCAGCGGTTGGCGGTGGCGTTCAGCTCGGTGTAGGTGATGCGCCGTTCGCCGTCGATGAGTGCGACGGCCTCCGGGGAGCGGGCCACCTGGGCCTCGAACCGTTCGACCAGCGAGGCGTCCCCGATGTCGACGGCGGACCCGGCCCACGGCCCGAGCAGCAGCTCCCGCTCGTCCGCCGACAGCACATCCAGCTCCGCGAGACGCACCTCCGGATCGGCCAGGGTCTGGCGCAGCACCGTGCCGAGTACGGCGACCATCCGCTCGACGGTGGAGCGGTCGAACAGGTCCTCCGCGAACAGGACCGTGCCGCGCAGCCCCTGGCCGTCGTCCGAGCGGAGCAGGAACTCCAGGTCGAACTTGGCCGCACCACTCGTGACATCGGGCACTCCGGTGACCCGGGCATCGCCGAGCCGCAGGTCCGGCACGCCTCCCGTCTCCAGGGTGAGGCAGATCTGGAAGAGGGGGTGGCGGGAGAGGGTGCGGGTGGGGTTGAGGGTGTCGAGGACGAGGTCGAAGGGGGCGTCCTGGTGGGCGAAGGCGTCGAGGTCGGTGGTGCGGACGCGTTCGAGGAGTTGGCGGAAGGTGGGGTTGCCCTCGGTGTGGGTGCGTAGGACGAGGGTGTTGACGAAGAAGCCGACGAGGTCGCGGAGTGCTTCGTCGGTGCGGCCGGCGACGGGGGAGCCGATGGCCAGGTCCGTACCGGCGCCGAGCCGGGTCAGGGCGGCGGCGAGCGCGGCGTGCACGACCATGAACGGGGTGCATCCCTGGGCGCGGGCCAGTGCGCCGATCTGCTCGAAGAGGTCCTGCCCGAGTTCGACGTCGAGCTGCCCGCCGCGATGGGAGGCCCGCGCGGGGCGGGGGCGGTCGAGGTTCAGCGCGTGTTCCTCCGGTAGCCCTTCCAGTGTCTTGTGCCAGAAGGCCAGCTCCTGTCCCAGCACACTGTCCGCGTCGTCGGCCGAGCCCAACACCCGCTCCTGCCACACCGCGTAGTCCGCGTACTGCACTGTCAGGGGTTCCAGCACCCGGCGGCCCTCCTCGGTGCCGGCGATCCGTGCCTCGTAGGCCCGTGACAGGTCGTCGAAGAACACCGCGGTGGACCGGCCGTCCGTCGCGATGTGGTGCACCAGGAGGAAGAAGACCCAGGAGTCGTCACCGACCTTGAACAGCGTTGCCCTGAGGGGGAGTTCGCTGTGGAGGTCGAAGATGTGGCGGGCGGCATCAGCCATCGCCTCGTCCAGGCCGCCGGGGGCCGCCTCGCGGCGCTCGATGAGTACGCGGGCGTCCGTGGCCGGGAGGACGTGCTGGCGCGGCTCGCCGTCGACCGTCGCGAATACGGTCCGCAGGGGGGCGTGGCGTTCCACCACGTCGTTGAGCGCGGCCTCCAGGGCATCGGCGTCCAGCGGACCGGCCAGCCGCACGGCGATCGGGACGTTGTAGGCGGGGCTGGCGCCGTTGAGCTCGGCCAGCAGCCAGAGCCGGCGCTGAGCGAAGGAGACGGGCGCGTTGTCGTCACCGGTCCAGGCGCCGGCGGTGAGGGGCGGGAGCGCGGGCCGGCCCTTGAGGGTGCTGATGTGCTGGGCGAGGCGTGCCGGGGTGGGGTGCTGGAACACGTCCCGGATGGTCAGCCGCAGGCCCAGCACCTCGGCGATGTGGTTGGTGAGGCGGGCCGCCAGCAGCGAGTGACCGCCGTGGGCGAAGAAGCTGTCGTCCACGCCCACCGGTCCCGCCGTGCCCAGGACCCGGCTGAAGAGAGCGACCGTGACCTCTTCGAGCGGGTTCCGGGGTGCACGCGCCGTGCTCACCATCGCGACCGGCTCGGGCAGGGCGCGCTTGTCGATCTTCCCATTGGGGGTGAGCGGCAGCCGGTCGAGCGGAGTCAGGTGGGCGGGGACCATGTGGTCGGGCAGCCGGTCGGTGAGGTGGCGGCGGACGTCCTCCGTCGTCACCGTGTCGGTGTCGATCACGACGTAGGCGGAGAGCTGGTCGTGGTGGGTGGTGACGGTGGCCTGGGTGATGTGGGGGTGGGCGAGGAGCGCGGTCTCGATCTCGGCGGGTTCGATGCGGAAGCCGCGGATTTTGACTTGGTTGTCGGCGCGGCCGTCGTAGTGGAGGTGGCCGTGGTGGTCGTGGTGGGCGAGGTCGCCGGTGTGGTAGAGGCGGGTGCCGGGGGGTCCGTAGGGGTTGGGGGTGAAGGTGGTGGCGGTGAGGTCGGGTCGGTTGAGGTAGCCGTGGGCGAGTCCGTGGCCGGTGAGGTAGAGGTGGCCGGTGGTGCCGGGCGGGCAGAGGCGGAGAGTGTTGTCGAGGATGTAGGTGTTTTTGTTGGTGAGGGGGGTGCCGATGGGGATGGTGGTGTGGGGTTGGGTGGTGGGGGTGATGGTGTGGGTGGTGGTGAAGCCCATGGATTCGGCGGGGCCGTAGCCGTTGACCACTGTGGTGTGTGGTGAGGTTTGGTGGAGTTGGTGGATGTGGGTGGGGGAGGCGGCTTCGCCTCCGGTGTAGGCGGTGGTGACGGTGGTGAAGGCGTTGGGGTGTTCGTCGGTGAGGTAGTTGAAGAGGCTGGCGGAGAGTTGGAGCATGGTGACGCCGTGCTGCTGGGTGAGTTCGGCGATGAGTGCGGGTTCGGGTTTCTGTCCGGGTTGGAGGACGGTGGTGCCGCCGTGGAGGAGTGCGCCCCAGAATTCGAGGCTGAAGGCGTCCCAGGAGACGGGTGAGCACTGGAGGAAGACTTCGCCGGGTCCGAACGTCCCGTAGTTCTGTGCGGTGACGGTGGAGACGAGGTTGCGGTGGGAGGACAGGATGCCCTTGGGCCGGCCGGTGGACCCCGACGTGAACATCACACACGCCACATCGGAACCCACCAGTGGCACGCCGAGGTTTACGTCCGGCTCGTCGGCCGGGTCCTCCGAGGACCACGAGACCACGGTCCAGGGGCCCTGAACGCGCTGCCCGAGGGCCTCATCGGTGAGGAGCAGCGAGATCCCCGCGTCATCGGCGGCGGCGCGCAGGCGCTCATCGGGGAAGTCCGGGTCGAGCAGCGTGTAGCCGGCACCGGCCTTGACCACCGCGATCACCGCGGCGGCGAACGAAGCGCTACGTTCCAGGAGGATGCCGGCCAGATCGCCCCGGCCCAGACCACGTGAACGCAGCAGCCTGGCCCAGCGGTTGGCGGTGGCGTTCAGCTCGGTGTAGGTGATGCGCCGGTCGCCGTCGATGAGTGCGACGGCCTCCGGGGAGCGGGCCACCTGGGCCTCGAACCGTTCGACCAGTGAGGCGTCGCCGATGTCGACGGCGGACCCGGCCCAGGGCCCGAGCAGCAGCTTCCGCTCGTCCGCCGACAGCACGTCCAGCTCCGCGAGGTGTACATCCGGATCGGCCACTGCCTGCCGCAGCACCTCACCCAGGACGGCGACCATGCGCTGGACGGTCGAGTGGTCGAACAGGTCCTCCGCGAAGACGACCGCCCCGTGCAGGCTTCGGCTGTCGTCCGAGCGGAGCAGGAACTCCAGGTCGAACTTGGCCGCCCCGTTGGTCAGACCCAGCACCTCGGCCGACGGGCCGTCACCACCCAGGTTCAGCGCCGGCGTCTCTCCCGCCTCCAGGGTGAGGCAGATCTGGAAGAGGGGGTGGCGGGAGAGGGTGCGGGTGGGGTTGAGGGTGTCGAGGACGAGGTCGAAGGGTGCGTCCTGGTGGGCGAAGGCGTCGAGGTCGGTGGTGCGGACGCGTTCGAGGAGCTGGCGGAAGGTGGGGTCGCCGTCGGTGTGGGTGCGCAGGACGAGGGTGTTGACGAAGAAGCCGACGAGGTCGCGGAGTGCTTCGTCGGTGCGGCCTGCGACGGGGGAGCCGATGGCCAGGTCCGTGCCGGCGCCGAGCCGGGTCAGGGCTGCTGCCAGCGCGGCGTGCACCACCATGAACGGCGTGCACCCCTCGGCGCGGGCCAGCGCGCCGATCTGCTCGAACAGGTCAGCGCCCAGGGCGACTTCGACCTCACCGCCACGATGCGATGCTTCCGCCGGGCGGGGGCGGTCCGAGTTGAGCGCGTGCTCCTCCGGCAGCCCGTCCAGGGTCCGGTGCCAGAAGGCCAGCTCCTGCCCCAGCACACTGTCCGCGTCGTCGCGTGAGCCCAGCACCTTCTGCTGCCAGACCGCGTAGTCCGCGTACTGCACCGGCAGCGGCTCCAGCACCCGGCGGCCTCGTTCGGCGCCGGCGATCCGTGCCTCATACGCCCGTGACAGGTCGTCGAAGAACGCTCCGGCGGACCGGCCGTCCGTCGCGATGTGGTGCACCAGCAGGTGGAGGACGACGTGTCCGTCACCCAGATCGAAGAGGGTCGCCCGCAGGGGGTTCTCCGAGGTGAGGTCGAACCGGTGGCGGGCCGCCGCGTCCAGGTCGCCGTCCAGGGCCTCCGGCGTGGATGCCCGGCGCCGAAGGGCGATGCGTGCCTCCGTCGCCGGCAGGACGCGCTGGCGCGGCTCGCCGTCCACGGTCGCGAACACGGTCCGCAGGGGAGCGTGGCGTTCGACCACGTCGTTGAGCGCGGCCTCCAGGGCATCGGCGTCCGGCCGACCCGTCAGGCGTACGGCCATCGGGACGTTGTAGGCGGTGCTGGCGCCGTCCAGCTCGGCCAGCAGCCACAGGCGGCGCTGGGCGAACGACACCGGGGCGTCGTGGTCATCGGCCCAGGTACCGGCGGTGAGGGGCGGCAGCGCCGGCCGCCCCTTCAGCGAGGCGATGTACGCGGCGAGGCGTGCCGGGGTGGGGTGTTGGAACACGTCCCGGATGGTGAGCCGGACGTTCAGGACCTCGGCGATGTGGTTGGTGAGGCGGGCCGCCAGCAGCGAGTGACCGCCGTGGGCGAAGAAGCTGTCGTCCACGCCCACCGGGCTCTTCGCGCCCAGGACCCGGCTGAAGAGAGCGACCGCGACCTCTTCGAGCTGGCTCTGCGGCGCACGCTCCGACACCACCGCCGCGACCGGCTCGGGCAGCGACCGCTTGTCGGTCTTGCCGTTGGGCAGGAGGGGGAGCCGGTCGAGCGGGGTCAGGTAGGCGGGGACGAGGTGTTCGGGCAGCCGGGCGGCCAGGTGACGGCGGATGTCCTCCATGACGGCACCCGTGCCGACCACATAGGCGGACAGCTGCTTGTGGTGCGTAGTGACGACGGCCTGGGTGACGGCCGGGTGGGCCAGGAGAGCCGTCTCCACTTCGGCGGGTTCGATGCGGAAGCCGCGGATTTTGACCTGACTGTCGGCTCGGCCTTCGTAGTGGAGGTGTCCTTGCTGGTCAAAGTGGGCGAGGTCTCCGGTGCGGTAGAGGCGGGTGCCTGTGGGGCCGTGGGGGTTGGGGATGAAGTGGGTGGCGGTGAGGTCGGGTCGGTTGAGGTAGCCGTGGGCGAGTCCGTCGCCGGCGATGTAGAGCTCGCCGGTGGTGCCGGGCGGGCAGAGGCGGAGGGCGTTGTCGAGTACGTAGAGGGGTTTGTTGATCAGAGGGGAGCCGATGGGGATGACGGGGTGGGGTGCGTCGGAGGGTTCGATGGTGTGGGTGGTGGCGTAGATCATGGCCTCGGCGGGGCCGTACCCGTTGATGACCCTGATTCCCGGCCAGGTGTTCATGAGCTTGTGTACGTGGGCGGGGGAAGCGGCCTCGCCGACGGTGTAGGCGGTTCTGACCGATGCGAAGGTCTCGGGGTGCTCGTCGGTGAGGTAGTTGAAGAGGCTGGCCGACAGCAGCAGGGTGGTGACCTTGTGCCGGGGCACGAGGTCTGCGATGAGGGCGGGTTCGGGCTTCTGCCCCGGTTGCAGGACAGCGCTTCCGCCGTGCAGCAAGGGCCCCCAGAATTCGAGGCTGAAGGCGTCCCAGGAGACGGGTGACGACTGGAGGAACACCTCGTCCGGGCCTGTCGGGAGGTAGGTCTGCCCGACGAGGGTGGATACGAGGGTGCGGTGCGAGGAGACGATGCCCTTGGGCCAGCCGGTGGACCCGGAGGTGAACATCACGCACGCGAGGTCGTCGCCCTGGATGGTGATCCCGAGGTTGTCCGGGGAATGGCCCGAGACCTCCTCCGGCCCTTCGGTGCACACTTCCCACGGCCCCTCAAGGCGTTCCGCGAGCGCGGTGCGGGTGACGAGGTGGCTGATTGCGGCCTCGGTGGCGGCGGAGCGGAGGCGTTCGTCCGGGAAGTCGGGGTCCAGGAGCACGTGTCCGGCGCCGGTCTTCAGTACGGCGATCAGTGCCGTGGCGAAGGTGGCGTTGCGTTCCAGGAGGATGCCGGCGAGGTCGCCCCGGCCGAGTCCGCGTGAACGCAGGTGCCCGGCCCAGCGGTTGGCGGTGGCGTTCAGTTCCTTGTACGTGATGCTCCGGTCGTCGTCGATGAACGCGACGGCCTCCGGCGAGCGGGCCACCTGTGCCTCGAACCGGTCCACGAGCGAGACGTCGTCCCGGTCGGCCACGGCACCCGCCCACGGCCCGAGCAGCAGCTCCCGCTCGTCCGCCGACAGCACGTCCAGCTCCGCGAGACGCACCTCCGGATCGGCCAGCGCCTGCCGCAACACCGCGCCGAGCACGGTCACCATCCGCTCGACGGTGGAACGGTCGAACAGGTCCTCCGCGAAGACGACCATGCCGCGCAGCCCCTGGCCGTCGTCCGAGCGGAGCAGGAACTCCAGGTCGAACTTGGCCGCACTGTTGGCGAAGGTCTGGACGTGCCCCGGCCGGACCCCCGGCAGAGCGAGCACGGGAGCACCGGTCTCCAGCGTCAGGCAGATCTGGAACAGGGGGTGACGGGCCAGCGTCCGGGGCGGATTGACGGCATCGAGGACGAGGTCGAAGGGGGCGTCCTGGTGGGCGAAGGCGTCGAGGTCGGTGGTGCGGACGCGTTCGAGGAGTTGGCGGAAGGTGGGGTCGCCGTCGGTGTGGGTGCGTAGGACGAGGGTGTTGACGAAGAAGCCGACGAGGTCGCGGAGTGCTTCGTCGGTGCGGCCGGCGACGGGGGAGCCGATGGCCAGGTCCGTGCCGGCGCCAAGCCGGGTCAGGGCGGCGGCGAGCGCGGCGTGCACCACCATGAACGGGGTGCACCCCTCGGCGCGGGCCAGCTCACCCACCCGCTCGAACAGGTCGTCACCCAGGGAGACATCGAGCGCACCGCCCCGGTGCGAGGCTCGCTCCGGCCGGGGCCGGTCCGAGTTGAGCGCGTGCTCCTCCGGCAGCCCGTCCAGGGCCCGGTCCCAGAAGGCCAGTTCGTGCGACAGGACACTGTCCGGGTCGCCGGCCGAGCCCAACACCCGCTCCTGCCACACCGCGTAGTCCGCGTACCGCACCGACAAGGGCTCCAGCACCTGGCCCTCGGCGCCCGCGAGCCGTGCCTCGTAGGCGCGGGCGAGGTCCGTGAAGTACACGTTGCCGGAGTGGCCGTCCGTGGCGATGTGGTGCAGCACGAGCACCAGGTGGTGCGTCGCCTCGTCCAGCCGGAACAGCGTGACGCCGAGGGGGAGTTCGGTCCGGAGGTCGAAGACGTGACGACCGGCCTCGGCCATCGCGCCGTCCAGCGCTTCCGGGGTCACCTCGCGGCGCTCGACCACCACCCGGGCTTGCGCTGCGGAGAGGATGAGCTGTCGCGGCTCGCCGTTCACCGTCTCGAACAGGGTACGCAGGGGTGCGTGCCGCTCGACCACGTCGTTGAGCGCCGCCTCCAGGGCATCGACGTCCAGCGCACCCTCCAGACGCACCGCCATCGGCACGTTGTAGGCGGTGCTGCCGCCCTCCAGATCCGCCAGCAGCCACAGACGCCGCTGGGCGAACGACACCGGGGCCGGTCCCTCGTCGGGCCCCTCGCCCGCGGTCGGCGGAGGCAGTGCGGGCAGGCCCTTCTCCGTGCCGACCTTCTCCGCGAGCCGCGCCACCGTCGGGTTCTGGAAGACGTCCCGGATCGTCAGCCGGACGCCCAGAGCCTGCGCGATCCGGTTGGTGAGGCGGGCGGCGAGGATGGAATGCCCGCCGTGCTGGAAGAAGTCGTCGTCGATCGACAGGTCCGTGGGCGAGCCGAGCGTGCTCGTGAAGAGGCCGGCCAGGGTCTCTTCCAGCAGAGTGCGCGGGGCACGGCCGCCCGCCGAGACCGCGACCGGCTCGGGCAGCGACCGCTTGTCGGTCTTGCCGTTGGGCAGGAGGGGGAGCCGGTCGAGCGGGGTGAGGAAGGCAGGGACCAGGTGCTCGGGGAGGCGGTCCACGAGGTGACGGCGCACGTCCTCCATGGCGACGGCACCACTGCTGACCACATAGGCGGACAGCTGGTCGCGGTGCTTGGTGACGACGGCCTGCGTGATGCGGGGATGGCTGAGGAGGGCGGTTTCCACTTCGGCGGGTTCGATGCGGAAGCCGCGGATTTTGACTTGGCTGTCGGCTCGGCCTTCGTAGTGGAGGTGTCCTTGCTGGTCAAAGTGGGCGAGGTCTCCGGTGCGGTAGAGGCGGGTGCCTGTGGGGCCGTGGGGGTTGGGGATGAAGTGGGTGGCGGTGAGGTCGGGTCGGTTGAGGTAGCCGTGTGCGAGTCCGTCGCCGGCGATGTAGAGCTCGCCGGTGGTGCCGGGCGGGCAGAGGCGGAGGGCGTTGTCGAGTACGTAGAGGGGTTTGTTGACGAGGGGCGAGCCGATGGGGATGACGGGGTGGGGTGCGTCGGAGGGCTCGATGGTGTGGGTGGTGGCGTAGATCATGGCCTCGGCGGGGCCGTACCCGTTGATGACCCTGATTCCCGGCCAGGTGTTCATGAGCTTGTGTACGTGGGCGGGGGAAGCGGCCTCGCCGACGGTGTAGGCGGTTCTGACCGATGCGAAGGTCTCGGGGTGCTCGTCGGTGAGGTAGTTGAAGAGGCTGGCCGACAACAGCAGCGTCGTCACCCGGTGCCTACGCGTGAGATCCGCGATCAGCGCCGGCTCAGGCTTCTGGCCGGGCTGGAGCACGACCCGGCCGCCGTGCAGCAAGGGCCCCCAGAATTCGAGGCTGAAGGCGTCCCAGGAGACGGGTGACGACTGGAGGAACACCTCGTCCGGGCCTGTCGGGAGGTAGGTCTGCCCGACGAGGGTGGATACGAGGGTGCGGTGCGAGGAGACGATGCCCTTGGGCCGGCCGGTGGACCCGGAGGTGAACATCACGCACGCGAGGTCGTCGCCCTGGATGGTGATCCCGAGGTTGTCGGGGGACTGGCCCGAGACCTCCTCCGGCCCTTCGACGCACACCTCCCACGACCCCTCAAGGCGTTCCGCGAGTTCCGTACGGGTGACGAGGTGGCTGATTGCGGCCTCGGTGGCGGCGGAACGGAGGCGTTCGTCCGGGAAGTCGGGGTCCAGAAGCACGTGCCCGGCGCCGGTCTTCAGTACGGCGATCAGCGCGGTGGCGAAGGCGGCGTTGCGCTCCAGCAGAATCCCCGCGAGGTCGCCCCGCCCGAGTCCGCGTGAACGCAGGTGCCCGGCCCAGCGGTTGGCCGTCGCGTTCAACTCCGCGTACGTGAAACCGCGCTCGCCGTCGACCAGCGCGACCGCGTCCGGGAAACGGGCCACCTGGGCCTCGAACCGGTCCACGAGCGAGACGTCGTCCCGGTCGGCCACAGCACCCGCCCACGGCCCGAGCAGCAGCTCCCGCTCGTCCGCCGACAGCACGTCCAACTCGGCGATCCTGCGATCGGCCGGCTCGCCCCGCTCCTCGGACGGGGCGAGGGCGGCCGTGAGGAAGCGGGCGAAGCGGTCCTGGTGGGCGGCCGTGGCTTCGGCGTCGACGCCCTCGACCGGGGTGTCGAAGTCGATCCGCAGACCCTCCGCCGCGCCCAGGTCGTACACCGCGACGTTGAGGTCGTCCACCGGGCCGTTGGTCACGTTGTGATTGATGCTGGGGCTGCCGCACACCGTCATGTCGGCGTTGAAGCCCATGATGTTGAGCACAGGACCGGTCAGCCTGCGGGTACCGGTGAGGGCGCCGGCGTCCCGCCGCAGGTCCTCGTAGCGCGTCAGCTGATGGCGCAGACCGTGCTTGACCTCGGCCGACACCGCCCGTACCAGCGTGTGCAGGGTCTCCCCGGCGCCCACCCGCAGCCGCAGCGGTACGACGTTCGAGGTCATGCCCGGCGTGCTGCGGGCGGCCTTCGTGGTCCGGCCCGTCACCGGCAGCGCGAGCATCAGCTCGTCCTGTGCCGTGACCCGGTGCACGTACACCGTGAACAGGGCGACCATCAGCACCGGCCACGACACCCGCTCCGAGCGCGCTACGGCACGCAGCCGGTCCGCGTCCGCCGCGGGCACCAGGACCGTGCGCCGGGAGAACGGCAGGACGCCCCGCGACGGAGCCGCCCGGCCGGTGCCCCGGATCAGGCTGTCCGGCGGCTGTGGGGCCCCGGCCAAGTGCTCGTGCCAGGCGGCCCGGTCGGCGGTGGCCTCATCGGAGCCGCGCCAGGCGGCGTCCTCGGCGTGGAGGTCGGCCAGCCGGCCGAACGGCGTATCGCCCCACGGCTCCCCGGCGACCGCCTTCTCGTACAGCTCGACCAGCCGCTTCAGCAGCAACGAGAAGGTCACACCGTCGGCCAGCAGGTGGTGGAAGGCGTAGAAGTAGAAGTACCGGTCCTCCGCCAGCTTGATCAGCTTGCAACGGACCGGGGGCTCATGGGCCAGGTCGAAAGCGGTGCCGGCCGCCACGCCCACCAGGTCCCAGGCCGCGCGCTCCGGGTCGTCCTCGGCGCTCACATCGGTGAAGGAGAGGGTACGGGCGCCCGGCTCGCCGTCGATCACATGCCACACGGTCTCGCCGTCGTCCTCGATGCAGCGGGTGCGCATCACGTCGGCTTCCTCGACGAGGCGGCGCCAGGCGGCCGCCATCAGCTCCGGGTCGACCGGGCCGAGGATGTCCCGGCACTCGGCGATGTTGTACTTCCGGCCGGTGGGGTCCAGGGTGTGGGCCGTCCAGATGTCGCGCTGGGCCTCCGAGAGCGGCAACCGCAAGGCGGCCGGAGCGGTTGCGACGGTTGCGTCGGACGGCATGGGGTCTCCTGTGTGGGTCGCGGCGGGGCTGGGCTGGTCCTGGAAGCGCGGAGCCGGGAAGGGCGGGCAGTACGGGGGCCGGCGGGCCGGGCGGGAAGGGCCGGACCGGGCCGGCCTCGCCCCGGCGTCCGTACCGGGCCGGCAGTGCCATACAACCGCCGGAGCCGGGTGCCGAGCGGCAGTTGTTCCGGCGGTAGGGCCAGCAGTTCGGCGCGGCTGCGGCAGTCAGACGGCAGCCGCGGCGCCGGCCGACGCGCGCACCACGCACAGGACGCGGAACCCCGAGCGCCCGCCGTCCGAACTGGACCGGACCACCCCGCTGACCAGGAGATCGCGGATCAGCCGGCCGCACTCCGGCAGGGTGCGCCCGGTCAGCCGGACGACGTCCTGGAGGAGGAACTCCCCGTCGCCCACCCGGCACAGGTCACCGACAAGCGTCCGGTACGCGGCCGGCAGCGCGGCGAGGGTGCGCCCGACGCGCTCCTGGAGGCGGGAGCCGTCCGGGCCCCCGGCGAGATGGTCGAGCAGCGGGGCCGGGTCGGACTCCACGATGTTGCGCAGGGTGGACAGGTCGCAGACGGTCAGCCAGGAGGCGGCGGCACCGAGCGCGGCCGGGTGGCCGTCGAGGCGGTGGCAGATCCAGACCACATCGGCGAGCGTCCGCTCGTCCGGCACGATGTCGGGGCGGACCCGGCGCAGCTGGCTGAGGAAGAACCGGACGGCCGCCGCGTCCGTGTGCCCGGCGGCCGGTGCGGGCGCCTCCAGCGGGGAGAGCAGGAAGAGGCGTTCCCCGGGCACGTTCCACGGCCGCTCCCCGGTGAGCAGCAGACGCAGGCCCGGGAAGGCGCGCAGCAGACCGCTCAGCCGGCCGAAGTCGAGGACGCCGGTGTCGACGCCGTCGAGGACGAGCACGCTGCCCTGTCCGCCGATCGCCCCCAGGACATCCGCCAGTTCGGGCAGCGGATCCCCGGCGTCACCGTCACCGCGCAGGAACCGCGCGCACCCGTCGGCCAGCCTGGGCAGCAGGTCGTCCTCGGTCCGGAGGCAGCCGGCGGCGGCCCCGTCACCGGAGTGCCACAGCACGGGCAGCCCGGCTTCGTGCAGGCGGGCCGCCGCCTCCAGGGCCAGCCGGGTCTTGCCGACGCCGCTCAGCCCGACGACGGTGATCAGCCGCTCCGCGCCCGACCCCAGCTCCTCCACCACCACACCGGTCTCCGCCTCCCGGCCCACCAGCGGGTACAGCGGCACGGGCGGCGCCGCCCGCTCCACGGACAGGCGCCGGACGTCACCGCCCGCCCGCTGCCCCCGTCGCGCGGCCTCCTCCAGCGCGGTACGCGACCGGGGGCCGAGTCTCAGCGCGTCGGCGATCAGCCGCACCGTGTCGGTTCTCGGCCGCTGCGCCTTTCCCTTCTCCAGGTCCCGGATGGCGCGCACGCTGATGGTGGACAGGTCCGCCAGCTCCCGCTGGGTCAGGCCGATACGGAGGCGGTGACCGCGTATCAGGGAGCCGAGCGTGGCGGAGGTGGCGGGGGTGTGCTGCGGGGGGTGGCTGAGCGTCATGAAAGGACTCCTGCTCGTCGGGGATAGGCACCCCGGAAGCGGCTGCGGGCCGGGGTGCTGTGAGGGAGACGGCTGTCGTGCCTTGCTTCTGCCGGGCATCCTCCACACGCGGCCTATCCGGGGAGCATCGCGGGACCAACGCCGTCCGGTCCTGCCCGGCCCGGCCCGGGATAGCGGCGGGGCGCGTACGAGCGGCGGCGCACCGCCCGGACGGACGGGCGCGCGCCGCCGGTGATAGGGGCGGGGGTCCGTGATAGCGGGGGGATAAGGCCGGGACCGGTGCGGTGAATCCGGTCATTCCTAACGTGGTGTCCAGAAGGAAACGGAACACCGACGAGAGGACAGTCCGATGACGAAGAACACCACCACCCGCAACGCCCTCCGCGCCGCCTTCGCCACCGCCGCGGTCGTGATCGTGACCGGAATAGGCGTCCAGGCCGGCTGGGCCGACGACGCGTCGGGCACCGGCACCGAGCCGGCCACGACCAGCACCCCCACCCCCGGCGCCTCCGACCCCACCGAGAACAACCCCTGGGACTGACCCGCCCCGGCACTCGCCTCAGCCGGTGCCGAGCAGCCGCCGAGTCTCCGCCAGTTCACGCTTCATGCCCCGGTTCGCGAACACTTCGAGCGCGGGAGCCAGCAGTTCCCGGGAACGCCCCGGTTCATCCTGTAGCAGCCGGGCCAGATCCAGGCGGGCCAGCGCGCCACCGCCGAAATCCATGATCTGCTCCCGGGCCGCCACAGCGCGGTCGAAGAAGTACCTGGCCCGGTCGGGCCGCCCCATCAGCGCGAAGGCATGGCCCAGATCGCGCAGCAGATGGCCCTCGCCGATCACGTCGCCGGAGTCCCGGCACAGCTCCAGGACCTCCGTGAACGTCAGCACCGCGAGATCGAGTTCGTCCCGCTCCAGCAGCAGCTGCCCCACCCTGCGCAGGGTCCGGGCCCTGCCCCCCAGGTAGCCGACCCCGTCGTATATCTCCAGCGCCTCGTCCAGCTGGATCTGCGCCGCGTCCGTCTCACCCCGGCGCATCCGTATGTGGGCGCTCTGCGTGAGCACGATCGCCCGCCCCACCACGTCACCGGCCCGGTCGAAGTCGGCCAGCGACCGCTCGTACAGATCCAGGGCCGTGTCGTCCTCACCGTTCGTCCGCGCGATGAGCGCCATGTCCCGCCGGCACAGTGCCTCGCCCTGCGGCTCGTCCAGCGCCTGGAAGACGTCGAGCGCCGAACTCAGCGCCTGACGCGCCATGTCGAACTCGTTGCGGCTCATGTACAGCGAGCCGAGCGACGCACGCACGGCGGCGGTGCCCCGCAGATTGCCGGCCTTGCGCACCGCGGCCAGCGCCCGCACATGGGTCTGTTCCCACAGGTCGTAGTGGCCCCGCACCTCGAACAGGGTGACCAGGGTCGTCGCCAGATTCCAGCTGACGTCGTGCAGCCCCTCGTCGGCGGCGTGCTCCACCATGGCGCACAGGGCGGCCTGCTCCGCGTCGAACCAGGCCAGCGGGTCGGTGAGCAGCTCCTCGGTGCAGGACGGGGGCGGCGCCCAGCGCGGCGCGTCGCCGTGCAGCACGGTGAAGTCACCGCCGTAGACCTTGCGATGGGCCTCCTGAGCGAGATACATCCAGCCGCCCGCCATGCGCGTGAGCGCGTCCCGGCGTTCCTCCGGGGCGTCGTGCGCGGCCAGTTGCTCGCGGGCGTAGACCCGGATGATCTCGTGGAACTGGTACCGGTAGCCGCCGCTGCGCTCCACCCCGACGACATCCAGCATCTGCATGTCGACCAGCGGCTCCATCAGGTCCGACGGCACCGGGCGGTCGTCGTCCAGCAGAGCGCCGGCCAGCCAGCCGGGCAGCGTCGGCGTCCGGGACATGCTCAGCATCCGCAGCAGCCCGCGGTCCTCCGGCGCCAGACCGTTGTACGTGAGCGAGAGGCTGGCCCGCATCGTCATCTCGCCGTGCGCCAGCTCGTCCAGCCGGTGCCGCTCGTTGGCCAGCCTGTGCACCATCGACGCCAGCGTCCAGTGCGGGCGGGCGGCGAGCCGGGCGGCCACGATGCGCAGGGCCAGCGGCAGCCGCCCGACCGTACGGACCAGGGCCTCGGCGGCCGCCGACTCACCCTCCACCCGTTCCTGCCCGACGATCCTGGACAGCA
This sequence comes from Streptomyces sp. Mut1, assembly GCF_030719295.1. Taxonomy (NCBI): domain Bacteria; kingdom Bacillati; phylum Actinomycetota; class Actinomycetes; order Kitasatosporales; family Streptomycetaceae; genus Streptomyces; species Streptomyces castrisilvae. The sequence goes on from NZ_CP120997.1 coordinate 6,657,023, forward strand.
GTTTCAGCGCCCGCTCCTCGTCCAGGACGTCCAGCTCGACCCGGTGCGCGCCCGGGAGAGCGGTCAGCCTGGCCCGGCTGGTGACCAGGACGGCGCAGTCCCGGCTGCCCGGGAGCAGCGGCTGCACCTGGCTCTCGGTGGCGGCGTCGTCCAGGACCACCAGGAGGCGGCGCGAGGCGAGCCGGGTCCGGTACATCTCCGCCCGCTCGTCCAGCGAGTCCGGGATCAGCTGGCCCGGGATGCCCAGGGCCCGCAGGAAGCGGCCCAGTACTTCCAGGGTGGTGGCCGGGGTGCCGGTGCCGCGCAGGTCGCAGTAGAGCTGGCCGTCGGGGAACCCCGTCTCGGCGAGCCGGTGCGCGATGTTCACGGCGAGTGTCGACTTGCCGGTGCCCGGCTTGCCGGTGATCACGGCGAGCCCGACCGCCTTGCGGTCCCGGCCGCTGGTCAACGCCTTCTCCAGCACGGCGATCTGAGCCTCGTCCGCGACGAAGTCGGAGGTGGCGGCAGGGAGTTGCTGGGGCCGGGCATCGTGCGACGGTGCGTCGGACCGGCCGGGGGCGGCGTCCCGGCCGGCGGCGGGGGAGTGCTGCTCCGGGGCAGGGCCGCCGGTGTCGTCCCGGTCCGTGGCGTGCTCGGCGCCGCCGGGTGCCACCCGTCCCTCGCCTCCCGCACGCCCGGCCGCGGGGGCCGGGGCGGTCTGCGTCCTCTCCGCGCGGGGCCGGGGCGTCCGGAGCGGCGGGGGCAGCTCACCGGCGAGGATGGCCGCTTCGAGCCCGCGCAACTCCCTGCCCGGCGCCAGCCCCAGTTCCTGGTCGAGGATCCGGCGCCCGGTGCGGAACACCTCCAGCGCCTCCGCCTGCCGCCCCGACCAGTACAGGGCGCACATCAGCTGGCCGCGCAGCCGCTCCCGCAACGGGTTCTCGTGGGTGAGGAGCTGGAGCTCACCCACGAGCCGGTCGTGCCGTCCCAGCTCCAGTTCCAACTGCATGCGCAGTTCGACGGCGCCCAGCCGCTCCTCGTCCAGCTGGCGGGCCTTGTTGGCGAGCGGGCCGCTCACCAGACCGGTCAGCGAGTCGCCCTGCCACAGGGCCACCGCCGACTTCAGCAGCGCCACCGCCTTCTCCGCGTCGCCCTCGTCACGCTGCCGCCGGGCCATCGCGACCAGGCCGGTGAACAGCAGCGAGTCGACGTCCCCGGTGTCGACGTGGAGCACGTAACCCGGCGGCCGGGTCGAGATCGAGACCGTGCTGTCCGCACCGGCCAGCAGCTTCCGGAGCCGGGAGACACATATCTGCACCTGCGTGCGCGCGGTCTCCGGAGGGTTGTCCTCCCAGATGAGGTCCACCAGGTAGCTCGTGCCGACCACCCGGTTCGCCTCCAGCAGCAGGGCGGCCAGGATCACTTCCTGCCGCCCCGGGGGCACCCGCAGCGGCCCGTCCTTGCCCCGTACCTGGAGCGGACCCAGCAACTGGAAGGGGGGACGAGCCGTGTTGGGAGCGTCCTGGACCGCGTGCATCGTGCCCTCGGTCACCGAGACCCCCAGCTCGTAAGCGCGTTGATACTCCGGGATCAACTCGCCCAAAGTTTTCACAACCCCCACGTGTCTGTCCATCCTGCCTGCCCAGCGTGGTCGCTCAGCGAATAGCGCCGCGATAAGCGGGGGTTGGCGGCCTGCGGAAGAGTGCGTCGCGAAGGAGAAAGGAGGCGTCCCATGCACACCGACGCCTGGACGAGTACAGGCCCGAACACGGTGAGCGACCTGGTCACCGCCGCCGGCACCGACCACGTCCGCCTCGTCTACGACTACCTCGACGCGGGCGACCTCGACGCGTGCGGATCGCTGCTGCACGACCACGTCGAGCTGGAACTGCCGGGCGCCCCCACCGCCCGCGGCCGCACCGCGGTCCTGCGCGCCCACCGCGACCACACCGGCCCCCGCACCCGCCACGAGATCGACCGCGTCGTCGCCCACGACCGCAGCGTCGTCGCCGCCGGGCGCCGCATCACCCCGGGCGCCTGCCTGCGCTTCGTGGACCTCTTCCACATCGCCGAGGACGGCATGGTGAAGTCCTGCACGCGCTACTACCACACGGAGCCGTGAGGCCCTGCGCCGGACGGTGACGGGACGGCGTGGTTCCCCCCGGCGGGTAGCCTCCGGCGCCATGAGCATTCAGATCGATGTGACGGTGGCCCACCCGGACAACGACGAGGTGGAGCGGGTGCTCGGGCTGGCCGAGGCGGTCGGCGAGCCCGTCACCGTGACATTCCGGTGGGAGGGGCACCGGCAGCCGGAACACGCGGTGCTGGTGCCCGCGGCCACGCTGGCGCGCTGGGAGCACTGGGCCCCCACCGCCTACCCGTCGAGAGACACCGGGGGCGACAGCGAGGACCGGGACGCGGGGGAACAGCCGGAACTGGCCCACCCCAGGGAGTTCGGCGCGTTCACCCTCTTCCGCCGTCGCGCGGGAGGGCGTACGGCGGTCGCCCGCGACGGCGTGGTGGTCGCCGAGTTGCTGTGCCCCGGAGAAGCGCGATGGCTCAAGGAGAAGGCACTCCATGTTCGCCAAGGCTTCATGGACCCGAAGCAGAAGGCGGCGTTCGAGGAGTTCCTCGCCCGGCAGCCATCCGCCGGGGAACGGTGACCAGCTTGCCGAGGCACCGGGCGCCCTCCCGGCCCCGCGCATATTCGGCCACCGCGGGTTCGGCGGTTCCCCGCCGGAGGGAAAGCGCCTTCTTCCCACACCATCCGTTGATTGTTCGGTTTTCATAGACTGTGGACCGGCAGCCGACCGGTGAAGGTGAGCACGGGGGGCTATCGCGCCATTCTCCGGCGATTTCACGTTAAGCGGAGGGCCGGGCGGAACCAGCGGTTTCCGAAGCGCGGCATCGCTGTCACCACAGTTCCCAGCGAAAAGGATCATTGGCGATTTTCGGCCAACCGGTTACATGGATCCGGTCGTTTGGGGCATCGTTTGAGGCGAGCTGGTTCGCATTGACTGCCGTGTCCGGCAGCTGCGGGCAACGTGACCGGGGCACATGCGTCGCGCCATAGAGGGGATGGCCATGAAGGAGCGAGCGCGAAAGGTGGCGCATGAGGTCTCGGCCTCATTGAGCACGCCTGGGCGGGTCGAAGGCTGTCGGTGCTCCGCGCCCCGGCCGGAGAGCTGTGCGGTCGTTCCTTTCGCGAACTCCCCCTGTCCCCGCCGCGCCTGAAACCGCCCGACCCTCGCGCGCACTCCTCCTCCGGGGCCACCGGAGAAACACGTGCGCCCCCGGCCCGCCGTTCCGGGCCGGGCGAGGGATGATCCCGCACCGAATCACTCAAGGAGCCGAGGCCGCCCCCCGGCCCGGAACACTCCCGCGATCCGGGGGTGCCCCCCATCCTCCGGGCGCACGTTCTGCACGTGACCATTCGAGCGGAAGTTGACCGAGACTCAATGAACACGCCGGCGAAGAGCGAGTCCCCCGAACCTTCTGCCGTCCCCTCGAAACGCTACTTCAGAAAGCTCAGGCGGCAGTGCAGTGCCCGGCTGGCGGATTTGGACGTCCCCGACGGCGGCCGGAACGTACTCACCCTGAGGGACCGGTTGTCCGAGAGGCGCGGCAGGCCCATCCATCTCGTACCGATGGCCATCCCGCGGAATTCGGTGAACGGCATGTGGCTGGCAACCGGCGCCGCGGATTTCGTCATCTACGCCGCCTCCGCGAGCCGCCCGCACCAGGAACACATCATCGCTCACGAACTCGGCCACATCATGTGCGATCACCAGTCCTTGTCGAACACCGACGACGACATTCTCACCAAGCTCTTCCCCGACATATCGCCGGCCGTGGTCAGGCGGGTCCTGCAACGCAACAAGTACTCCGACAGGAACGAGCAGGAGGCGGAGATGATCGCCTCCCTGTATTGCGCCCGCATCGGTCCGCAAGGGGAAAGTCCCGCCCCTCTCCCGACCCACGGCGACGTCATCGGCCGGCTCCGGATGGCGGTGTCCGGCGACTACCACCCCGAACGCGCCCCCATGGGGCTCTGAGCCGATGGACCTGCTGTTCCAATGGCTCTCCTGGGCGTGCGCCATCAGCAACCTGATCGCCTTCTGCTACAAAGCCCCCGCGTTGCGCAAGAACGCGCAACGGGCCGCCCTGGTCGCGCTGTGCACCTATTTCTTCTTCAACGGTCTCTCCTACTGGGTCGACCTGGAGATATTCCGCGGACCGCTCATCGAGTTCTTCGACTACCCCAACATCACGATCATCATCGTCCAGGTGTCGGTGATCGTCCTGACCGCGGCCCAGCAGATCTCCGTCGTCCACCTGACCCTGCCGCCCGAGCAGGCGAAGCGGGTGGCGAGACGGCAGGTGACCGGCTTCGCCGTCGCCCTCGCCGTGCTCATCGCCCTGTTCGTGGCGGTACTCCCCGGCAAGGTGGCGTCGGCGCAGGAGACCGTGTATCTGAACATCCAGGACGCGGACTACGCCCTCTACATGTCCTACTACCTGGCCATCTGCGCGGTCGGGCGGTACCAGTCCGTCGTGTTCGCCGCCCGCTACGCCCGAGCCATCCAGGAGTTCTGGCTACGTCTCGGCATGCGCCTGGTGGCCGGCGGCTCCGCGCTCATCCTGGTCTACTGCGCGGTCCGCTACTGGCAGATCCTCGCCGTGCACACGCCCTTCGTGAGCACGGGGCCCTGGAAGTTCCTCTTCTGGCTCATCGCCGACACGGGCACCCTGCTCCAGGTGCTCGGCTGGACCATCCCCTCCTGGGGACCCAGGCTCAGCCCGGCCTGGCTCAGGAACTACCGCGCCTACCGCGGGCTCGCGCCCCTGTGGCACGCCGTCACCCAGGCGGCTCCCGAAGTCACGCTGGAGCCGACCCGCCACCGCCTGCTCGACTGGATACCGCCCCGCGATCTCGAATTCCGCCTGTACCGGCGGGTGATCGAGATCCGGGACGGGCAACTGCTGCTCTCCGGCCTGGCCGATCCCATCGCCGTCCACCGGCTCGAACAGGCCCGCCGGTCGGAGCACGAGGCGATGTTCGAGGCCGCCGTGCTCAGATCCGCGGTGGCCGGGGCCGCCGGGCGTACGGCGCACGACGGGTCGCAGTCGAGCCGCCGCACGTCCGACATCAGCCTGCCGCAGGAGATACACCAGCTCACCCGGGTCTCCAGGGCCTACCGTCTGCTCGGCAGCGCACAGCGCCCGAGGGCTCAGGGGCGGCGCGGCTTCTCCGGCTGATCCCGCGGAGCGTCGGTGTCGACCAGTCCTTCGAGCTTGCGCAACTGGTCGATCATGTTGGACACCGCCTGCCGGCTGGACTCGGAGAGCCCGGTCGAGCGCAGCGCGATGTTCTGCGCGTCGGAGTCCTTGAGGGCGTCGAGCAGGGCGAGCTGCTCGTCCACCTTCGCCGACTCCTCGTCGCTGAGGAAGTAGGCGGCGTTCACTCCGCAGTAGTGGGCGAGGGCTTCGAGATGACGCATCGTCGGGTTCGTCTTGCGGCCCGTGCGCAGCTGCCAGACATAGGTCGCGCTGATCGTCTTCTCGCCGGCGGCGATGTTGATCGCCGTCGCCACCTCCTCGTTGGAGGGGGCCTTCTGGCCCGCGGGCGCCGTCATGCGCAGCAGGCGCTCCAGTTTCTCGGCAAGGCGCCCCCCTTGCTCTCCCGCGTTCTGCTCGGGCTCATCGCTCATGATCGGCCAGCCTCCCTCCCCATGAGATCTTTCTCAGTTGTCAACTCTTACCAGACCGGTAGATCCCTGCCCATAGATCAGGCCGGTCAAGATTCAACCATTCTCGGCGAAGTACCGCCGGAACAGCGCATAGGACATAGCGTACTGCGCCCCGGTTCCGACGATCATCGACAGCCAGACGCCCTCCACACCGAGCACGGACCACGAGCTCAGAGCGAAGGCGAGTGGGATCTGCACCACCGCTCCCAGGAGAGTGACCCAGAACAGCGCCTGTGCGCGCCCCCCGCCTGTGAAGACTCCGCCGAGGCCCACCACCCCGGCCAGGAGCAGCAGATAGGGGAACAGATACCAGAAAAGAACTCCACCGGAGTCCACGACTCCTGGAGCGTCACTGAAGAGACCCATGAGGAAACGTCCACCGAGAGCGAGCAGGAACCCCGCCCCGGCACCGACGAGGGTGGCGAGCACGGCGCTCTGCCGCCCGATCATGGATTCGGCGGACTCGCCCGCCCCCCGGGTGCGCGCGGTGAGGATGCTGCCCGCCTGGCGCACGGCGTAGAAGGCCATGGTGACGAAGAACAGCACCTTGAACCCGATGCCGTACGCCGCCAGCGGGTCCTCGCCGAACCGGGCCACGATGCCGACCAGGGTCATGCTGATCCCCATGCGCAGGACGAAGTCCCCGGAGGCCGGCAGACCGATGTTCAGCAGCCGGCGCAGCGCGCCCCACAGCCGGAGGTCCGTCGGTTCCGCGTCGCCGGCGTCCGCGAGCCGCCTGCGCCGCAGGATCGTCAGGCTGACGCACAGGGCGATGGCGCGGCCCAGGAGCATGCCGAGCGCGGCACCCCGCACGCCCAGGTGCGGCAGTGGCCCGACGCCGTAGATCAGCAGGGGGTCGAGGACGAGGATGAGGGCGTTGGCCAGGATCGCCGTCCGCATGGGGGTTCTGGTGTCGCCGGTGCCCTTGAAGACGCCGTCCACGACGTTCTGCGCGAAGAAGACGGCGATCCCGGGGAACGAGATGGCGAAGAACTGCACGGTGAGCCGGAGGACGTCGCCCTCGCCGCCGACGAGCAGGCGCGCGATGGGCTCACGCAGGAGGAAGCCGCCCACGGCGACGACGGGGGTGATGACGAGCCACAGCACCCGCACCGCGCCCATGATCACGGGCACCTCGGCGCGCCGCTTCGCCCCGATCGCGTCGGCGATCATCACGGTCGCCCCGACGTTGGCCATCAGGATGACGCCGAGGAGCACGTTCTCCAGGGTCGTGGCGACGGCCACCGCGCCCACGGCGGCCTCACCGAGCCGGGACACCCAGATCGTGTCGATGACTCCGGCCACCACACCCGAGAGCAGTTCGAGGTAGACGGGGATGCCGAGGCCCAGCAGCGACCAGCGGGTCGCGGCGGGGGAGAGGACGGCCGACCGCGCGGAGGCGGTCCGGATGTCAGGTGTGGTGGACAACGGCCACAACCTTTCCCGTGGCGCGGTTGGCTTCCATGTGACGGTGTGCCGCCACGAGTTCCTCCAGCGCGAAGACCCGGTCGATCCCGACCCGGCAGGCGCCCGACTCGACCCGGCGGACGATGTCGTCGAGCGCGTCGCGCGCCCGGTCGCCGTGGTTGATCTCGCTGCTGGAGTAGGTGGTCAGCGTGGCGCCGGAGGGGATGTCCTCCAGCGGCTCGAACCCGGGGATGGTCCAGGTGTCCGAGAGGATGCCCGTGTTGCACACACGGCCCCGGGGGGCCAGTGCCTTCAGTGAGTCGAGCACGGCGGTGCCTCCGACGAGGTCGACGATCCGGTCCGCGCCGTCGCTCCATACGGAGCGGACGGCGTCACCGATGCCGTTCCCGGTGTCGAGGAGTACGTGGTCGGCCCCGTGCTCCCGCAGGAGTGCCCGTTTGCCGGGGTCGCGGGTGGTGGCGGCGGTCTCCACCCCGCCGCCCGCCGCCAGGGCGAGCGCCGCCATCCCCACGGAGGAGGTGGCGGCACGGATCACGAGGCGGTGTCCCGGCCGCAGATCCAGCGTGTCGAGGGTGCCCCACGCGGTCAGCCAGGACTCCGGGAGCGCCGCCAGGGTGGTCCAGGGCAGCTCGGTCCTCACGGGGATCAGCTGGGCCGTGGGGAGCAGGGCGAACTCGGCGTAGCTGCCGTCGAACCGCCTGCCCATGCCGCCCATGGCGGCGGCCACCACCGTGCCGGCCGGCAGCCGGGGGTCCGTCGAGCGCTCGACGGTGCCCACGCACTCGATGCCCGGGATCCGCGGGAGCCGGACATCCGGGGAGGCTCCGCGGCGGGTGAAGAGCTCGGAGCGGTTCAGCCCGAAGGCCCGCACGCGGACGAGGGTCCAGCCCTCGCGGGCCTCGGGCGTCGGGACGTCACGCAGGCGCAGGGCCTCCGGCCCGCCCGGACGCTCCAGTCTCATCGCGCGCATGTCCACCTCGCCTTCCGCGGGGGCCGGCCATCGTTCCGTGCCGAGATACTACCTCTAATAGAGTGGGTCGAGAAGAGATAGTCTGGAAACAGACGCTGACAGGAGGGCCGTGCTGACACTTTCCATCCTCGGGTTCCTGGCCGAACGGCCCATGCACGCCTACGAACTCCGGCAACACCTGTCCGACCTGATCGGGCACAACCGGCCGGTGAGCGACGGCGCGCTCTACCCCGCGCTCAACCGGCTCAGGCAGGCCGGACATCTGGAGCGGCAGGCCGAACCCGGCAGCGGGGCGCCGGTGCGCCAGGTCCTCCACATCACCGGGAGCGGCAGGGCGGAGCTGCTGCGCAGGCTCTCCGATCCCCGGAGCACCGAGATCACCGACGGCGGCTCGTTCTTCACCCTGCTGGCCTTTCTCAGCCGGCTGCCCGACCGCGAGCGGCAGCGGGCCGTGCTGCAACGGCGGCTGGACTTCCTCTCCGAGCCGGCCAGCTTCTTCAGTCACTCCGGGGCCCCCGCACGGATCAAGGACGTGGACGACCGCTTCCGCAAGGGCATGCTGATCATGGCCAGGGCCGCACGGCAGACCGAGCGCACCTGGCTGGAGGAGACCCTGCGGGAGCTCTCCGACGAGGAGGGCACCGGCCGGGACGGCACCGACGAGAACGGCGCCGAGAAGGACGGCGCCGACCGGGCCCCGGAGGGGTGAGGCCCGGCCGCCCGTCGCCTCATCCCCGTCGCCGCTGCCTCAGTACGCCGATGGCGAGCACCACCGCGGTCAGCACCCCGGTCCCGATCACCTGGGGCCGGGAGGCGTCGTCGACGACCAGCAGCACCAGGACGGCGCCCATCGCGACCAGCGAGAGGATCGTCAGCCCGGGAAAGCCCCACATCCGCAGCTTCAGCCGCTCCGGTGCCTCGCGTTCCAGCTGGGCGCGCAGCCGCAGCTGCGACACCGCGACCGCGATCCAGACGACCAGGGCTATCGCACCGACCGCGTTCAGCATCCACAGGAACACGCTGTCGGGCCACCAGATGTTCAGCAGGACCGACACGAAGCCGAACGTGACCGACACCAGCACGGCCCGGCGGGGCACCCCGGACGCCGAGCGGGCGCGCAACGCCTTCGGGGCCTCGCCCCGTTCCGCCAGCGAGTACACCATGCGGGAGGCCGCGTAGAGGTTGGCGTTGAGGGCGGACAGCAGCGCCGCGAGCAGGACGACGTTCATCACCTGGGCGGCCGCCGGCAGCCCGATGTGCTCCAGGACCGCGACGAACGGACTCGCCCCGACCTTGCTGTCGTTCCACGGCAGCACCAGGACGATCACCGCGACCGATCCCACGTAGAAGACCAGCAGCCGCCACACCACGCTGCGCATCGCGCTGCTCAGCCCGCGCGCCGGGTCCTCGGACTCGGCCGCGGCCAGCGTGACGATCTCCATCCCGCCGAAGGCGAAGACCACGGCCAGCAGCCCCGACAGGACACCGTCCCAGCCCCTGGGCAGGAAGCCGCCGTGCGCGGTCAGGTTGTCCAGGCCGATCGCACCCTCGCCCGGGAGCGCCCCGGCCACCGCGAGCGCGCCCAGGACGAGGAAGGCGACGATCGCCACCACCTTCAGGACCGCGAACCAGAACTCGAACTCCCCGAACATTCGGACGGCCGCCAGGTTGCTGACGGTCAGTCCGGCCATGAAGACGAGCACCCAGACCCACGTCGCCACCCCGGGCACCCACCCGTGGACGATGACCGCGGCGCCGGTCGCCTCGATGGCCAGCACCACCGAGATCAGGGCCCAGTAGAGCCAGCCCACCGTGAAACCGGCCCAGCTTCCGAGCGCCCGCTCGGCATGGGCCGAGAACGACCCCGAGGCGGGCAGGGCGACGGACATCTCGCCCATCATGCGCATCACCAGGACCGCCAGCAGCCCGGCGGCCAGGAAGCTGATGAGCACACCCGGCCCGGCGAGGGCGATCCCCGCGCCGGACCCCACGAACAGGCCGGCGCCGATCGCTCCGCCGAGGCCGATCATGGTCAGATGCCTGGTGCCCAGCCCGCCCGGCCGCCGGGACGGCGGGGCGTCGGCTGCGGTGGCGGGCCTGTTCTTCGTCGGACTCGACATGACTGTGTCCCTGTCCCTGCGATCAGTTGACGTAGACGGGCTTGAGCAGTTGGTCGGCCGACTCCAGCGCCGACAGGACGTCCTCGCGCCGCTCGCCGCGGGCGAGGACGAGGACGAAGCAGGAGACGGGGTTCTCCGGGTACTTGATCACCACGTGGTCGCCCGGGGCCGCCATCCACCGCAGCGCCACGACCCCCGGCAGCGCCTCGGCCTCCGCGACGCCCTCGAAGCCGGCCAGCTCCCCGGTGCGGTCGGCGAGCACGGGGGTGAACCCGGCCGGTGTCGGGTTCTCCTTGCCGGTGAAGTCCACGGGCTCGCCCAGCACGGCACGCAGGTACTCCCGCGGCCCCCACACACCGGTGGACTCCCGGATCGACTCCTGGACGAAGGCGTTGGTGCCGCCCAGCCGCCCGTTGACCTCGATGATCTTCGGGCCGGACGGAGTGAGCCGCACCTCCACATGCGCGCCCCCCACCGTCGCGCCCAGCGCCCTGAGCGCGTCCACGGCCGTGGTGATCAGCGCCTTCTGGTCCACCTCCGGCAGCTGGGACGGCGTGGCGTACGCGCCCTCGATGAAGTGCGGCTCGGCGAAGGGGTAGGGCTTGTCGTGGATGGCCAGCAGCCGGTACTCACCACCGCCGTAGACGAAGTCCAGTGCGAATTCGTCGCCCCGCACGTACTCCTGGACCAGCACCCCCTCGGCGTCCGGATAGGCGTAGACCCGCGCCACGTTCGGCACCGAGTACCCGTCCTCGGAGAACGAGTCGCGTCCGTAGATCCCGCTGATGTTGTCGAAGGCGGCCTTCAGCTCCGCCTCGTCGGCCACCTTGGTCACCCCCTGACTCGCGCCGCTGGCCTGCGGCTTGAGCACCAGCGGGTAGGACAGCTCCCCGGCCACCGCGAGGGCCTCGGCCCGCGTCCGCACCACACGGGTGGCCGGTGTGGGCACCCCCGCCTCGTCCAGCCGGCGGCCCGTCTCGTACTTGTCCCGCATCGCCCGCACGGCCTCCTGCGAGTTGCCGGGCAGGCCCAGCTCGGCGGCGACCCGGGCGGCGACATGGAGCGAGCCCTCGTGGAACGTGGCCACGGCGTCGATCCGGCCGCCGCCGGCCAAGTGGCCACGCACCGCGGCGAGTACGGCCTCCTCGTCGAACTCGTCCACGGGCAGGTGGACGTCGTGGAGACCGCCGTCGGCCGGCGGTACGGCGTTGGCGAGGACGACCCGCAGACCCAGCGCGCGCGGGGTGGACAGCAGATCGGGATTGGCCGACGACGCGATGAGCAGCAGCGTCCGGGACTCGGACATGGTTTCCTCCGTTGTTGTTGAGACCCGTGAGGTTGTTGACACTCTGGTGCTCCGGTCAGGAGCGGCGCGCGCGGACACGCAGTGCCCCGGGCAGCGGATCGAGGGCGCGGCGGCACGCGGCGGCGTCCTCCCCGACCGCGAGACCGAGCGCCAGCGGGTCGCCCGCCCCGGACCCGGCGGGGGGACGGGCCGGCTCGCCGGGGCGGGCGAGGATTTCCGTCCCCCAGACACCCGCGGGCAGGGCCGGGACGTCGAACTCGACGCTCGCCGGCGTGATGTCCCGCGCCGGATAGAGGAGCCGGGCACCGGCAGCGCACCGCCGGCGCGGCGCGAGATCCGGTACGCCGCCACCGGCGAGCACCGCACGGGCACGGTCCAGGTCCGTGCCCGTGGCCAGCTGCCCGGCCCGCAGGACGAGCGCCCCTTCCCGCACCCGTGCGATCCGTACGCCCTGGAGCTCCCCGCCCTTCAGCCGCAGGACCGTCGCGGTGATCCCGCGGCCGGGCCCCGTACCGCCGTGCATGGCGCGGACGAGCCCGGACACGTCCGGCCGGCCGAGCAGCGGGTCGGACGCCTCGACCACGTAACCGCGGAACGGATCGCGCCCGCCGGCGTGCTCGGGGTGTGCGACGAACACGGGGGAGACCCGCCCGTCGCACACCACCGAGACGACCAGGACCAAGGGGTGCTCGTCGTTCTCCGGCCACTGCTCCCCGCCCGCGGGCAGCAGCGCGGGCCACCGCCCGCTCATGGCGAGCCGACCCCCTGCATCCGGCGGCGGTCCTCCAGCGTCCGTACGGACACCGTGGCCGCCACCACGGAGGCCCTCATCGCACCGAGGGCCTCCCGTGCCAGCTCCAGCGGCGCGCCCTCGCCGGAACCCTCCCTGACCGCCTCCGCGGCGACCGCGATCATCTGGGCTCCCTCGACGGCGGCGACGATGGCCGAGTCCAGGGCGTCGCCGCTGTCGGTCACCTCACGGAGCTCGGCCAGCAGACCACCGAGCAACTGCGCCGTCGCCGTCATGCCAGCGGCCGCCTGCTCGGGTGCCGCTCGGGCAGCTCGCGGCCGGGCTTCGTCAGGAGGAGGTCCCCGATGTAGAGGTGGTCCAGCTCGGTGTTGAGGAACGTGCGCACCGCGTCCCGGGGCGTCTCCACGATGGGCTCCCCGGCGTCGTTGTACGAGGTGTTGAGCACCAGCGGCACCCCGGTCAGCTCGCCGAAGCGGGAGATCAGCTCGTGGTAGCGGGCGTTGACATCGGCCTCCACGGTCTGGACGCGCGCGGTCCCGTCCACGTGGGTGATGGCCGGCACCGTCTCGCGGCGCTGCTCCAGGACGTCGGGGACGAGCAGCATGAACGGGCTGTCGCCCCGCATGTCGAACCACTCGGCCGCCTCCTCGTGGAGCACCGAGGGAGCGAACGGGCGGAAGACCTCGCGGTGCTTGACGACCTGGTTGAGGTAGTCGCGGGAGTCCGGGTGACGGGGGTCGGCGAGCATGCTGCGGTGGCCGAGCGCCCGGGGCCCGATCTCGGAGCCGCCCTGGAACCAGCCGATCAGCCGGTGCCCGGCCAGCAGTTCCGCGACCTCGGCGACGGTCGCCGTCCGCGATTCGAGGCGGTCGCCCTGCTCCCGTACCGCCTGCTCGATCTCCTCGGCCGAGTAGGAGCGGCCGGTGGAGCCGGAGCGCAGCGCGTGCCGCTCGGTGCCGCCGCCGATCGCGTAGTACCCGTAGTAGGCGGCGCCGATGGCGTTGCCCGCGTCACCGGCCGGCGGGAGGATGTAGACCTCGTCGAAGGGGCCCTCGGCGGAGATACGCTGGTTGGCGACGGAGTTGAGGGCGACGCCGCCGGTGATGCAGAGCTTGCTGCGGCCGGTCACCTCGTGCGCGTACCTGGCCAGTTGGAGCACCGCCTCCTCGGTCTCCTGCTGGATCTTGTACGCCACGTCCTTGGCGAACTGCGAGTCCCAGGAGTCCTTAGCGGAGGCGTCGTAGCCGTTGCCGTCGGAGGCGAGCCAGCTCTCCCAGGCCCGCTCCAGGTCCTCGACCCGCGCGGAGACGTTGCCGCCCTTGACGGTGAGCAGCGGGGCCCAGTCGGGGCGCGGCCGGCCGTAGGGGGCCAGGCCCATGGTCTTGCCGGCCTCGGTGTAGCCGCCGCAGCCGAAGTCGCCGAACGTGGGGTGGCCCCAGCGGGTGACGAAGCCGAGCCGGGCGGAGAAGAAGCTGTAGAAGAGGCCGAGCCCGACCTCGCTCCAGTCCTCCGGGAAGGTCTCGGCGTGCACGGCGCGCAGGCCGGTGCCCTCGCCGTCGAAGATGGTGTGCTTCTCGATCCGGCCGGTGCCGGGCACCTTGCTGCCGACCCCGTCGATGACGAGCACGGCGGCGTCCTCGAAGGGCGAGGCCAGGTAGCCGGCGTAGGCGTGGCTCAGGTGGTGCGACGGCATCGGCAGGCTGTGGATCTTGCTCTTGTCCCGGATGGGCAGCTCGCGCAGGATGCGGTCCTCGGCGCCGTCGCTCAGCGGGCGGTTGCCGACGACGATGTCGACGTCGTCGATGCCGATGCCCTCGGCGTCCAGGCAGTAGGTGATGGACTTCATCGGGAGGACCTTCGAGAGCTTCTCGAAGTGACCGTGGATGATGAACCCCTCGGAGTGCTTGAAGCGGTCCAGCCGCTCCTCCTCCACTGCGACGACGACGCGCCCGTCCTTGACCAGGCAGGCGGCACGGTCATGACTCAGGTTGATGCCCAGTACGTACATGTCACGGTCTCCGTATCGTTGGTGGTCCGGTCAGACGAAGTGGCGGCCGGCGTCGACGACGAGCGTCTGTCCGGTGACGGCGGTCCCGGACGCCAGCAGGAACGCGGCGGTGTCGGCGATCTCCCGGGGGTCGACCAGGCGCCGCAACGCGGTGGTGCCGATGATGGTGTCGAGGGCCTGGGCGGGCAGGGACGACGTCATCGCGGAGTCGACCGGCCCGGGGGCGAGTGCGTTGACCCGGACGCCGTGGCGGCCGAGATCGCGTGCGGCGCTGCGGGTGAGGCCGATGAGCCCGGCCTTGCCCGCCGCGTAGGCGGGCCCGAACGCGCCGCCGGTGAGCGCGGCGACGCTGGAGATGTTCAGCACCGCGCCCGAACGGGCCCTCAGCGCGGGCAGGAACAGCTGGATCAGCCGGAACGGCGCGGTGAGGTTGAGCCGGAGGCTCTGCTCCCACTCGTCCGGCGCGATCGCGTCGAACGCCTGGGGACGGGCGCCCCCCGCGTTGTTCACCAGGCCGTCCAGGTGCTCCCAGCGACTGCCCACGGCATCGGCGAGACGCTCCGCGCCGTCCGGGAGGGTGAGGTCGGCCGCGACCGTGAAGACCTCGCGTCCGGCCTCCTTGCCCGCGAGGACCAGCGGCTCGACGGCCGCGGAACCGGTGCGGTACTGAAGGGCCAGGTCGGCGCCCAGATCGAAGAACCGGTGGGCCATCGCGCGGCCGAGGTCACCGGATGCCCCGGTGATCAGCACACGTTTTCCCTGAAGGGTCATTCCTGCTCTCCGTCTACGGGCACGGCGTAGCCGCGCACTTCGTTGAGGAACTGTCCGATGTATCCGTCGTGCGGCAGGTAGGGGTCCTGCCACCAGCCCGGGACGCGTCCGTGGACGACCGTCCGGATCGTGGGGTCGCCCAGGGCGGCGTCCACCAGCCGGGCGTCCTCGGTGAGCAGCGTCAGGGCCAGGGACCCGGCGAGCGGCGCGATGCCGTCGCCCGGCCGCCAGGGCGCGACCCAGACGCACGGGAACGGGAATTCCGCGGCCAGGGCCGGGTGGTCCGGCCGGTCCACCGCCACCACGGCGGGCCGCAGTACGGCGCCGTCGCCGTCCACGACCGGTGTGGTCTCCGCCCCGTAGTGCCGCCGCGCCAGATCCGGCGCACCCCCGGCCGCCTTCGCGACGGCCGCCCGCAGCGCGTGGGCCTCGGCGGCCGGGCGTACCGGGAGCGCGGCGTCGGCGTGGGTGACGGGCAGTACGGGGAGGGCGGCCAGCCGTCCGGCCAGGGCCTCGGCCAGGGCCCGGTGGTCGCCCGAGGTGAGGACGGCGGTGGTGTTGGTGCAGCGGACGCCGCCGTCGCCGGCGGTCTCCGCTACCAGGTGGTCCAGGAGGGCGTCGTCCACCGGGCCGTCGACCAGGATCTTGCTGCGGCCCGGACCGCGGACCAGCACCCGGTCGTTGCCCCGCAGCCGGGCCACGGTGCTCTCGCCGCCGTAGACGAGCCCGAGATCGGCCGCTTCGGTCAGCGAGTCGGCCGCCGCGTGGGGGCCCGCCAGCAGACTGATCCGGCCGGGTTCGAGCCCCGCGTCCAGCAGGGCGTGCACCAGCCGCTGCGGGGTGAAGGGGTCGCGCGCCCCCGGCCGCACCGCGACGCTGTAGCCCAGGGCCAGGGCCTGGAGCCAGGCGATGTGGGTGCCCGGGTGGTTGCTGGGGGCCACGACACCGAGCACCCGCCCGCGCCGCGACCAGCGGGACCGGCCCGAATCCCCGGCGTCCGCGGGGCGTTGGCGCGCCACCACGTCCCCGAGGACGGCCGCGTCCTGCTCCAGGCGGGCCAGCGTGCGCCGGGCGGCCCGTACGGGGACGCCGGAGGCGAGCGCCTGGGCCTCGGCGTACTCCTCGGGGCCGAGCCCGGCGAGGGTGTCCTTGGCGAACCGGCGCCCCGCTTCGGCCAGTACGGCCGCCGACTCCCGCGCCGACGGGGTGCCGGCGGTCGCCCGCATGCGCTTGACGGTCAGCCGGGTCAGGAGCGCGGGCGCTTCGTGGACGGTGGCGAGCGGCGCACCCGTCACGGCCCGCAGGGCACGCGTTTCCCGGGACGGACTCTCTTCTCCTTGGCGGATCAGGGGAATTGACTGCACTGGTGGTCGTCTCCTCCGGTGGACGTCGTGCGTTCCGGGGTCCGGGGTCAGGCCGGCCAGCCCTCGAAGACCACCGCCCGCACCGGAGACGCCTCGACGCCCTCGATCTTCAGCGGGAGGGCGACGAGGTGGCCGACCGGGCCTTCGAGCTGGTCGAGGTTCTGGATGTTCTCCAGGATCGGGATTCCGGCGCCGAGCAGGCGGCGGTGGACCTGGCCGCTGCGGTCGTCGGGGCGCTCGGTGATGCAGTCCATCCCGACCAGGACGGCGCCGTTGTCGATCGCCCAGTCCGCGCCCGAGACGGTGAGGTAGGGCGGCTTGTCCCAGTAGTCCTCGCGGCCGAGGTAGCGGTTGGGGTGATCGGTGCGGATCAGCAGCCGGTCGCCGCGCTGCCACACGCCGTGCAGCGCCTTCTCCAGGTCCTCGCCGGTGACCGGGTCGAGGTCGCGCTTGTACGAGAGGTCGGCGACACAGACCCGGCCGACGAACGTTTCCAGCGGCACTTCGCCGATCTTCTCGCGGTCCTCGAAGAAGTGGTAACCGGACTCCACGTGCGAGCCGTTGTGCGGAAAGATCTTCAGGTCGGAGAAGGTGCGCCCGCCCGCGGCCGGGTCGGTCTCGGGGGTCATGGCCCGGCGGACGGAGAACTTCGGGTACCACGCCGCGTCGTACGCGGGCATTCCCTCGTACCACCCCTGGCTGATGTCGGTCATCTTCACGGCACGCCTCCACGGTCTCGGGTCGATCGCTCGGTTCCCGCTCGGCGCGTTTCGCACCGGGCAGAGCGATTGGAGCATCATTAATCTGAGTTGACAACCCTTATTGACAATCATGGAGTGCGCGGAGAGGATCGGCCCGATCGACAGAGCCCCCGCGCACCACTGCCCCAGGGAAGGCACTCATGATCGTCGTAATGAGCCCGCAGGCGACTCACGAGCAGACAGAGCTCGCGAGCGCCCTACTCAGGGAGAACGGGCTGACACCCGTTCCCGCGAAGGCCGCCGGCGCCACGCTCCTGGTATCCGAAGGCACCGGATCGCCCGAACTCTCCGCTTCCGTCGAGCGGTCGGCCGGCGTGGAGCGCGTGGTGGTCGTGCCCGGAGCCCAGCGCCTCACCAGCCGCACCTACCACCCGGAGGACACCCGGGTGACGGCCGGCGGGCCGGACGGCTCCACGCTCGGCGGCCCCGGATTCCTGGTCATCGCCGGCCCCTGCGCCGTGGAAACCCCGCAGCAGATGTCAACTGTGGTGGATGTCGTGGCCGAGGCCGGTGCGGGCATGCTCCGCGGCGGCGCCTTCAAGCCCCGGACCTCCCCCTACAGCTTCCAGGGGCTCGGCGTCTCGGGACTGGCCCTGCTGGCGGAGCAGCGCATGCGGACCGGGCTGCCGGTGGTCACCGAGGTCGTCGCCCCCGCGGACGTGGAACGCGTCGCCGAGGAGAGCGACATGCTCCAGATCGGCACCCGCAACATGCAGAACTTCGCCCTGCTCCGCGAGGCCGGCGCGTCCGGGCGCCCGGTGCTCCTCAAGCGCGGCATGGCCGCCACGATCGAGGAGTGGCTGCTCGCCGCCGAGTACCTGATGCAGATGGGCAACGGCGACGTGGTGCTGTGCGAGCGCGGCATCCGCTCCTTCGAACGCAGCACCCGCTTCACCCTGGACCTCAGCGCCGTGGCCGAGGCGAAACGGCTCACCCACCTGCCGGTCATCGTCGACCCGAGCCACAGCACCGGTCAGCCCCACCTCGTCGGGCCCATGTCCCTCGCCGCCGCCGCCTGCGGCGCCGACGGCCTGCTGATCGACGTCCACACCAACGCGCGCGGGGCCCTGTGCGACGGGGCCCAGGCCCTGGACGCGCCCCAGTTCACCGAACTGATGGACCGCCTGCGGCCGGTGGTGGAGGCGGTCGGACGCACCCTCGCACGGCCCCGTTCCCGCTCCCTCGCCCAGGTCTGACACCCGCCGGAGGCGCATCACCATGTCCAGCGAAGCGACCGACCTCTTCCGCAGCGGCCTACCGGCACAGGACTTCGTCCGGGCCGCCATGGAGTGGCACTTCAACCCGGCCACCGGCTCACCGTTCTGGGTCAAGCGGGCCGCACAGCTCCCCTTCGACCCACGGAAGGACATCAGCACCTGGGAGGACCTGGACCTCTTCCCCGATGTGAGCGAGGAGTGGCGGGACGTCTCCGTCGACGAACTCGTACCGTCCGGCATCGACCGCGGTGCCGAGGACTTCCAGGTCTTCGACTCCGGGGGCACCACGGGACGCCCCAAGCGCATCGTCGAATCCCGCTCCCGGCGCCAGGGCGTCGACTGGGTCAGCGAGGTACTGGACGACCACGGCGTCCCGGGCGAGGGCGGCGGCCACTGGCTGCACATCGGCCCGACCGGACCGCACATCGTGGGCCGGTCCATCGGACTGCTCGCCCACAAGCGCCAGACCTTCTGCCACTACATCGACTTCGACCCCCGCTGGGTCAAGCGGGCGGCCAAGGAGGGCCGGACGGACGACGTCGTCCGCTACGTCGGACACGTACTGGAACAGGCCCGCGACATCCTGACCACCCAGCCGGTGTCCGTGCTCTTCGCCACCCCTCCGGTCCTGGAGGCCATCGCCGCCCGGGACGACCTCCTGGACCTGGTGCAGCAGCGCGTCCGGGGCATCATCTGGGCCGGCACCAGCATCGGCCCGGAGACCCTGCGCACTCTGGAGGACGAGCTGTTCCCGGACGCGGCCGTCGTCGGCCTGTACGGGAACACCATGATGGGCATCGCCCCGCAGCGCCCCCGCACCCCCGAGGACGGGGACGAACAGTGCGTCTTCATCCCGTACGAGCCCTACAGCCGGGTGCGGCTCGTGGACCCCGAGGCCCCCACCACCGAGGTCGCCTACGGCGAACGCGGGCAGGCGCGGATCAGCCTGCTCTCCCGTGACCTGTTCCTGCCCTGGACCCTGGAGCGCGACTACGCGCTGCGGATCCGGCCGAACGGGGCCTACCCGCAGGACGGCGTCGCCGACGTACGGCCGCTCCCCACGGCCGGTGCGGCGCCCGTCGTGGAAGGGGTGTACTGAGATGGCGACCGACGCCTCCCTGCTGTATCTCGCGGCCCTTCCCGAAGCGGACAGATCGGCCCTCGACCTCGCCTCCAGCCAGGACCTGCTCGGCGTCTGCCGGCGGGCCGTCGACGCCGCCCGGCTGCGCGGGCGTCCCGTGCTGACCAGCTGGGCGATGCCGGTCCCGTACACCGACGCGCTCGACGTGTGGCGCCGCTCCCGGCGCGTGGCGGACCGCGCGATGCTCTGGCGGTCGGCCTGGGACAGTACCTTCCTCGTCGCCGCGGGCACCGCCCACGACCTCTCCGCGGACGGTGAGGACCGCATCGGGGCCGTACGCGCCGCCTGGGCCGAGCTGGCCGACGGCGCGGTGACGGGCGGCGGGCCCACCGCCGAACTCCCCACCGGACAGGGGCCGTTGCTGGTCGGCGGAGTGGCTTTCGCCCCGGCGGCCGGCACCTCGCGGCCCCCGTTCCCCGACGCCCTGATGTGGGTTCCGTCCGTCCAGATACGCGGAACCGCCGCCGCCACCGGCCGGGGCGCGCCCCTGGGAGAACTGCGGCTCAACGCCGTCGTGGACCGCGACAGCGACCCGGTGCGGGTCTCGCGGGACCTGCTGGACCTGGCCGAGCGGTGCCTGTCGCCGATGCCGGCCGCACCGGACGGGCCCGTGACCCCGCCCCTCCCGCGCGAGTCGGCCGAACTGCCGCCCGCCGACGACTGGAAGAGCCTGGTGGGCCGGGCGGTGCGCCGGATGCGCGAAGGCGCCTTCGAGAAGGTGGTGCTCGCCCGCGAGGTGCGGTACGTCGCCGACCGGAGCTTCGACGTGCCCGCGGCGGTGGACCGGCTCGGCCGGGCCTACCCGGAGGCCACCCTGTTCGCCGTGCGCGACAGCGGCTTCGAGTTCGTCGGCGCCACCCCCGAGTACCTGGTACGCCTGACCGGCGGCACCGTCCACACACTCGGCCTGGCCGGGACCACACCGCGCGGTGCCACGCCGGAGGAGGACGCCGCGTACGAGCGGGACCTCACCGGCAGCGCGAAGATCCTGCACGAGCACGACGTCGTGGTGCGGATGCTCCGGGAGGCGCTCACGACGGACTGCGCGGACCTCACGGTGGCGCCGTCACCCACGGTCCTCAAGCTGGCCAACGTCCAGCACCTGTCGACCCCGGTCCAGGGCAAGCTGGCCGAGGACGCCCCCGGGATACTGGAGTTCGCCGAGCGGCTGCACCCCACACCCGCGCTCGGCGGACACCCGCGGGCCGCCTCCCTCGACTGGCTCGCGAAGAACGAGGGACTGGACCGCGGCTGGTACGCGGGCGGCGTCGGCTGGAGCGACACCTCGGGCCAGGGCGAATTCGCCGTGGCCATCCGCTCGGCACTGATCCACGGCAACGTCGCCTCGCTGTACGCGGGTTGCGGCATCGTCGCCGACTCCGACCCGGAGGAGGAGTACCTGGAGACCTGCGCGAAGCTCCGGCCGATGCTCCACGCACTCGGCCTCGCGTGACACCACCACGAAACCAGGAGAAGGCTGCCCATGCTCGCTGCCGTTTACCACGGGCAAAAAGACATCCGGGTCCAGCAGTGGCGTGACCCGGCGCCCCCGGAAGCTCACGAGATCCAGCTGGAGATCGTACGGGCCAGCATCTGCGGCACGGACGTGGACGAGTACGTATCGGGCCCCCACCTCGTCCCCATGAAGGCGCCCCACCCGGCCAGCGGCCATATCGGCCCGCTGGCCCTCGGGCACGAGATGGTCGGGCGGGTGGCGGCGGTGGGGGCCGAGGTCTCCGGCTTCCGGACCGGGGACCTCGTGGTGCCGGGCTCCGGGGTCTCCTGCGGGAACTGCCGGCTGTGCCTCGCCGGCCGGACCAACCTCTGCGACGGCTACTACACCGTGGGGCTGCACGTGGACGGCGGCCTCGCCGAGCGCGTGAACGTCCCGGCCCGGATCAGCCGGTCCGTCGGTGACTGCCCGGCGGACGTCGCCATCATGGCGCAGCCGCTGGCGGTCGCCCTGCACGCGGCCCGGGGGACCGGGGCCGGACCCGGTACGAGCCTGGCGGTCATCGGCCTCGGCGGGATCGGCTCGCTGGTCGTCGCCGCCTGCACCGCACGGGGTGTGGACACCATCGGGGTCGACGTCTCGGCCGGCCGGCTGGAGGTCGCCGGGCGGTTGGGGGCCTCGCACCTGATCGACGCGTCCGACGAGGACGCCGCCGCCGCGATCCGCCGTGCGACGGAGGGCCGGGGCGCCGACGTCGTGGTCGAGACGTCGGGCACGCCGCAGGGGCTCGAAGCCGCCATGCGGGCGGTGAGCCGCGGCGGGCACATCCGGCTGGTCGGCCTGCACCGCGACCCCTCGCCGCTGGACCTGACCCGCCTGGTGCTGGACGAGATCCGGATCTCCACGTCCAAGGTTCACATCTGCGACCAGGACCTCCCCGACGCACTCGCGCTGCTCGGGGAACACCCGGCCATCGCGCATGAGGCCGTGGACGCGGTCATCGGCCTGGAGGACATCGTGCCGGCGGGCTTCCAGCGCCTGGCCGCCCAGGAGGCCGCGGGCAAGATCGTGGTGTGCTCCGGCGCGTGACCACCGCTCACCAGGGCGGGGACGGGTCATTCCGTCCCCGCCCTTGCCGGTGTCCGGGGGCGCGGGCAGGCCCGAGGCGGCGGAGGCGGCCGGCCTCGTTGTCACTGGGGGCGCTTAGAGTCTCTCCCACTCGTCACGGTGCGTCGCCGTCGACGGGTTTCATCGGCGTGCCGCCGAATCGGCGGACGTCCTGGACAACGGGGAGAACAGCGCATGGGGTGGGTTCCTGCGGGCGACTACGAGGTCGCCCTCGATGCGGGCACAGTGGTCTGCCGCAACGGGAAGGGCCGGCGGCTGAAGTCCGTCCCGGCCAAGCTGAAGGACGACCCGGCGGTCGTCGGGCTCAGGCAGCTGACCGAGTGGCTCGACCGGCACGAAGGCCAGTGCCTGACCGATGTCGAGCAGTGGATGGTGCGTTCGCTGCCCGTCCCCACCGCCGTGCTCGCCCGGGTCTGGCCCGACCCGGCGTGGCAGGCGGCCCTGCGGGACGTCGTGGTCACCGGCGCGGGCGGCGGCGTCGCCGGATTCCTGCGCGACGTCGACCCCGACCGCGGTCTCGGCCTCGTCGACCTGGACGGCGACACGGTCCGCATTACCCCGGACGTCGTCAGCGTGCCCCACCCCGTCCTCCTCGACGACCTCGACGACCTGCGGGAGTTCGCGGTCGAACTCGGGGTGAGCCAGAACGTGAAGCAGCTGTTCCGCGAGGTGTGGCGCCGCCCGGCGGGCCTCGCCCCCGACACCAGCTCGGTGGACACCTACGCCGGCGGCACGTTCAAGGAGATGCGCTTCCTGCACGGCCGCGTCACCCAGCTCGGATACCGCTCGCGCGGCGGTTACGCGGTCTGCCCCGTCGTGGAGGACGGCGCCACCGTCGAGGCGCGCATCTGGATCGGCGAGCACGACGGATACGGCGGGTACGACACCGAGACGGGCCCGCTGGGCTGGACCGACCCCACGGGGCGCGCGCTGACGGCGGCCGAACTCGGCCCCGTCGCGTGGTCCGAGGGCATGCGCATGGCGGCGGCGCTCTACGCCGGCCGCGACGTGGAGGACGAGGAGCGGGCGGCATGAGCATCACGACGACGAACACCGAAGCGAACACGACGGCGGCGGGCGCGGCATCCCTCCCCGCCCAGGCCGGGGGCGAAGGCGCCCGTACCCGGATCCCGGAGGTCCGCGCGGCGGCCCTGCTGGACGCGGGCGCGATCCTCCCCGCCGGCACCACCGACCGGGACGACGCCGACGCGCTGACCGCCCGTACCTACACCCACACCGCCCTGGGCGACCGCCCGCTGGTCCGGCTCGTGCCCGGCACGCTCGGCGAGGCCGAGGACCTGGCCCTGGAGTTCCTCGGGCTGACCCGCACCGCCGAGGCCCCCGTCGTGGGCCAGGTGCGCCGCGAGACGCTGGGCTTCCCGGCCTGGGCACTGGTCAACGACCCGGCCAACGGGCACCACGCCCTGGCCCTGGTCAAGGACATCGAGCGGCTGGGCCGGCAGGCCAGGACCCGCGCGGGAGCGGCCAAGGAGGGCTTCGACGCACTCGGCACCACGCTCGGGCGGGCCGTTCCCCACTTCCTCCCCACCTACTACGAGCAGGTGGCACGCCTCTTCCTCCAGGCCGAGAACACCACCTACGCGGCCTCGTTCTTCGGCAAGGCCCGCGAGGCCGAGCGGGTGCACGGCCTGGTCGTGGACGAGGACCGGCAGCGCGCGGTCTTCCTGGAGTTCGCCTTCGCCGGCGCCCTGACCGTCAAGGCGCTCCGGCAGTACGTGCGCGACCTGGTGGCCCGGCTCGAACCGGCCGACGCCTGGGCGCAGTTCCGCCGGCTGCTGGTCGAGCGCTGCGCGGCCGGCATGCCGCCGTACGCGGCGCTGCCGCAGGACGTGCGCGCACTGGTCAAGGGCGCCGGGCTGGACCGCGAGGCCGCCGAGAGCGAGCTGGTGGCCGACCTGATCGGCTCCCCGGGCGTCGTCCGCGCCCCCGCCTCCTTCTGGACCGCCTACCGCCCCGCGCTCATCGCCCTCGCCCGGAGGGACGAGGCCGTGCGCGCCCGGCTCCTCGGCTTCTTCCCGGACACCTTCGGCGAGAGCGGCCGGGACACGGACGGCGAACTCGGCTGGCTCGCGCTGCTGGCGGAGTCCGGCGCCGAGGACCTGCTGACCGGCCTCCCGGACACCTCGGGCAACGCCCCGGCCGACCTGTCCGTCTCCCCGGCGGACTGGCTGGCCCGCTGGGAGGCACACCGCCGGCGCAACCGGGCCACCCCGGGCCGCAGCCCGCAGACCCTCGAACTGGCCTCCCGGATGGCGGACCGGCTGCGCGCCGACGGGCGCCCCGTCGAGCTGTTCCAGGGCCGCTGGCAGCGCACCGCAGACCTGGACCTGTTGGACCTCTGCCTGGCCTCCGGCGTCCCCGTCGCCGTGCCGGACGGCCACGAAACGGAGACATCCCGCTCCTTCGGCCTCCCGGTCGGCCCGTGGCTCACCGACACCGCGCCCGGCGCGCGGGACCTCACTGCGCTCGCCGCACAGCCGGTCCTCCGCGCCCTCCTGCGGCGGAACATCGGCGACCTCGGCACCGGACGCGGCCAGCGCCCGGGCGACACCGGCATGGCGACGCTGGCGGCGCACCCGGTGCTCTCCGTACTCCTGCGGGAATGGCTGACCGCCCACGCCCAGGAGTACGTGGCGGCGCGCGGGCTCCCCGCGCTGCGCACCGCCCTCCACAAGCTCTCGGCGTTCGGCACCGTGATCGCGGACGTCGCCCCGGAAGCCGTGCGCCTCCTCGAAGGCCATGAGGTCGTGCCGCTGCTCGCCTCCACCCTGCGCACCGGCGTCTTCGACGAACTGGGCTGGCCCGCGCTCGACGAGACGTACGCCGAACTGGCCGCCGAAACCGCGACGCGCCCCCGGTCGGAGGGCGTCGGCGTCACCGGAGCCTGGCCCGCACTGATCCTGAACACGCCCGAACGGGCCGTCGTCGTCGGCCCGGAAGGCGTGCTGCTGCGCCACACCCTGCGGCTGCCCGCCACCGTCGACCACTGGCGGACGCCCGCCTTCCGTTACGTCGACGGCGAATTGCTGGTCATCTGGTGGGAGGACGGCAAACAGCGCGGCTACTGGTCGCACCGCCCCGCCGAGGTGTTCACCGTCGGAGGCGAGCAGATCTCCCGCTGGGGCGGCTCCTCGGACGAGGTCTGCCTGCCGCTGCCCGGCGGCGGCCGCGCCACGGGTGGCAAGGCCCTGCACGCGGGCGACACCTCACTCCCGCCGCAGCGCGCCGTCATCTCCGACGGCACCGGTCACTGGCGGGAAGGACACCAGGGCAACCAGCGGGTGTGGCTGGAGTACGACCCCGTCGGCGGTACGCACGGCCGCGCGTCCCTCCCCGCCTTCCTCCGCTCCGGTGTGCGGGACGGCGCCCGGCTGCTCACCGAGCACTGCCAGGTGCTGCCCCTCCAGCCCGGTCTGGAGGCCACCCCGTTCGGCACGGACGGCACGGTCCTCGGCCGCTGGGTCCGGCAGACGGTCACCGAGCCCGGCACGGCCGCCCCGGCCGACGGGCACCGGATCGCCGCCGGCACCCCCGACGGCCACACGCTCAGCCTGCCGTACCCGCTGCCCGGCGGCGGATTCCAGGTGCCGCTCGGCGCCCTCACCCTGCCCGGCGGGGCCCGGCCGGGCATGGTCCTCAACCACCGGTACGTCGAAGCGTATCCGGCGGACACGGACGGCACCGGTGGCAGCCTCTGGGACGTCACCCCGGGATCCTCCGGCGGGGAGGACGCGATGGGCACCCGCTACGTACCTCCCCTCGCCTACTGGCACGCCCTGCGCCCGAGGGACGAGCGGGGCTCCGAGGCCCTGCGGAACCTGACGGACGACCGGGCCGAGGAGCTGTTCAACGAGGTCGTCGACGCCGTCGCCCGGCACCTGGCCGCGTACCGGGCGGTCGAGGAGTACACCGGGCCCTCGGCGCAGGAGCTGAGCCAGGAGGCCGTCGCGCGGGTGCTGCCCGAGGTGACCGACGCACGGCTCCTCGCGGGTGTCACCGGGCTCGTCCGTAACGCGGTGGACCGGGCCGTCGCAACCGTCCGGTACCTGGAACCGCCCGAGCCCGCACAGCCGGCCACCCCCCGTAACACCGCACGCACCCTGGGCATGTTCCACGAATACGATCCCGAGCACGGGGACGACACGACCCTGCGGAACGCCTCGGCCTGGAGCTTCGAGCGGATGCGCGGCGGCTGGTGGAGGGCCGGGAGGCAGTGGACCGCGATCCGGCAGATTCTCGCCGTCAACCATGTCCTCGGCGGCGAGCCGGCGTTCGGCCCGCCCGTACCGTCCAAGGTCCCCTTCAACCCCGGGGACGGCTGGCAGCGGGACGAGTACACCGTGCCCGACACCTCCGCGCTCTGGACCTCTCTGCTCGACAAGCTGCCCCAACTCGCCTACCGGGCGGCCTCCGCGACCACCTCACCCGAGCACCGCACCGGGCTCCTGCTGATGCTGGAAGCCTTCGCGGCGGGCCCGCTGGCCGACCCGGCGGGGACGGTCCGGCAGGTGGAGCTCGTCGAGCCGCTGCTGCCCGGAGGGACGTCCCTGCCGGGACGCCCCGAAGCCGTGCACCGCCTCGGCCAGGTGCTGCGCAGGGGCGCCCGCACCGTCGTGGTCATCGCCGACCGAGGCCGCAACACCCGGGACGACGCGGCACGCTGGCTCGCCCTGGACCACGACCCGACCGGCGCCTTCGATCCCGTACCCGGCTTCACCCTGGACCACGAGTACGTCTACCGGCAGGGCATCGACCGCGACCGGCTCACCCGGCTCACCGCCCTGGTGCGGGAGCAGGGCCCGGCCCCCTGGCGCCCGGAGGCCGCCGAGGCGTTCCACACGGCCACCGGAATCGGCCCCCTCCAGTCCGCCGCCCTGCTGTCGGCGGCCGTCGAGGAGCCGGGCGCCGACGCACTCGCACTGCTCGGGGCGAAGACACGCGCCTTCGACGCGGCCCAGGCCAGGCTGAACGCCCTGCCCCGCGAGGACCGGCACGCCCTGGTGCGCGCCCTGCTGCCCGCCGACCCCGCCGAGCTGTGGTCCACGGGCCCCGACGTCGCGACCGCGGCAGGGGTCTGGCAGGAGCGCCTGGGCTCCCTCGCCCGCGTCCCCGAGGAGCTGGACCTCGACCTGTCGGGCACCAACGCCGGCGACGTCGACCTCGTCCTCAACACGGACTCCCGCGGCTGGCTCTCCCACGGCACCCGTGTCCAGGACGGCACCGGACGGCCGGGGCTGTACCAGGTGGGCGCACGCGGGATCGTCTCCGCGGCCCTGACCGCCCTGCGCACCCTCGCCTACACGCTGCCGTACGGGCACCCCCTGCGGGCACACCTGCCCGTCGGGCTCGCGGCCCTGCGCGGCCGCCTCGCCGACCCGGACCTGCTCCTGGACCTCGGTTCGCTCTGGACCGACACGGGCGGCCCGGTCGGCCCCGCGATCCGGGCCGCGCACGGGCTCCCCGAGGCGGGCGGCGGCGAAGCCGACGGACTGGTCAGGGCCGGTGAGGCGCTGCTCCTGGCCGCCCCCCGAGGCAGCAACGAGAAGGTACTGATCCGCCCTGCCGCACTGGCGGGGCCCCACGACCCGGCGTTCGGCCTCATCGAGGGATGCGCCGGCCGTCACAGCGTCGACGATGTTCTCGCCCTGCGCGCCCTGCTGAGCGCGGAGACCGAGGCGCTGGCCTCGTCGGGTGCCCCTGACGGCTCCCCCTGCCACCCGGCCCAGGACCCGGCGCGAGCGGTGCCGGACCTGGTGGCCGAGGCCGCCGAGACCCTCGGCCTGAGCGCCGACGCCGCCACTCTCTACCTGATGCTGCTCGCCCTGCCCGACCCGACGGACCGCAACTGCGCCCGCTGGACCGAGTGGAAGCCGGCCCGGATCAAGAAGGCGCGGGCGGAACTCGCCGCCACGGACCTCGTTCTGGAGGCCAAGCGCTCCCGCGCCGGCCGCACCCTGTTCCTCCCCTGCGGCTGGCTCGAACGCGGCGCCCCCGGACTGCCGCTGGAGACCTGGAAGGAACGCCTGTACCCCGTGTCCGGGGACACCCGGACCCTGCCCCACCTCCCCGTGCCCGAGCTGTTCGCAGCCGCCTGGGCACGGGTCCGCGGCGGCGACGCCCCCGCGTTCGAAGAACTGGACACCCGCGCAACCCGGAAGGGCCGCCGCCGATGACGGACTACGCCACGACCACCACGGACAGCACCACCACGGGCAGGGCCCCCGGCCGGGTGACGGCGCCCGGCCGGGAGCACCGCCAGGTCACCCTGCCCGAGGACCGGTACGCCACCGAACTGGCCTTCCTCGCCGCCCACGACTCCGGTCCCCGGCCGCCCGGCTGGCTGCTCACCCCGCGCGCCGTCGTCACCTTCGTGATGGGCAGCGCGGGTGAGGCGCTGAGCCTGCCGAAGGGCGCCGTACCCGCGGCCGGAGTGCCGCGCCGCCTGGTGATCGAGCAGAAGTTCGTCGGCGAGCGCGCCCTCGTCGAACGTTGCGTGGTCACCCTCGCCGGAGAGCGCGGTCTCCTCCTCGTCGGTGAACCGGGCACCGCCAAGTCCATGCTCTCCGAGCTGCTGTCGGCGGCCGTCTGCGGCACCAGCGCGCTCACCGTGCAGGGCACCGCGGGCACCACCGAGGACCAGCTCAAGTACGGCTGGAACTACGCGCTGCTCCTCGCCCAGGGCCCCACCGAACAGGCCCTGGTGCCCTCCCCGGTGCTCACCGCCATGACCCGGGGAGCCGTCGCCCGCGTCGAGGAGGTCACCCGCTGTCTGCCCGAGGTCCAGGACGCCCTGGTGTCCCTGCTCTCCGAGCGGCGGATCGCGGTTCCCGAACTGGCGGGCGGCGAGAGCGCGCAGATGCACGCGGCCCCCGGGTTCACCCTCATCGCCACCGCCAACCTGCGGGACAAGGGCGTCTCGGAGATGTCCGCCGCGCTGAAGCGGCGCTTCAACTTCGAGACCGTGGGCCCCATCGGTGACGTGGACGCCGAGACCGCGCTCGTCCGCCGCCAGTCGCGGGCGGCCGTCGAACGGGTGGGCGCCGCCTACCAGGTGGACGACGCGGTACTCGAAGCCCTCGTCACCGCCTTCCGGGACCTGCGCGAGGGGCGCTCCGTGGAGGGCTGGGAGGTCGAACGGCCCTCCACGGTGATGAGCACGGCGGAGGCGGTCTCCGTCGCGGGCTCCCTGGGCCTGGCCGCCGCCTACTTCCCCGGCGACCGGGACGTGCTCTCCCTCCTGCCCGGCCACATGCTCGGCGTCGTCCGCAAGGACGACCCCGCAGACGTGGCACGGCTGCTGGGGTACTGGGACGGTCCGGTACGCAGGCGCGCGGAGCAGGGGTCGGCCACCTGGCGCGCCCTGTGGGACCTGCGCACGGTGCTGGAGAACTGACGGTGACCGAGTCGACCACGCCCGAGCCGCGGCCCGTGTCCGAGACGGCGCCCACCGCGGCGGGGCCCCGGGCCGCCGAGGCGTCGCCCACCGCCGCCGGACCGGCCGCCTCCCGGACGGGGGACCCGGCCGCCGCGCCGGCCTCGCCGGAGGGTGCGGGGACCGCCTCGCCCGAGGCGGCCGCGCCCGCCTCGCCGGAGGGTGCGGTGGCGGCCCTCGCGGCGACCGGGCCGGGGCTGCCGTTCCTGATCGGGGTGCGCCACCACGCGCCCTCGCTGGCGGCCGCCCTTCCGTCCCTGCTGGACGCGGCGGCGCCCGATGTCCTTCTCGTCGAACTGCCCGCCGAGTTCCAGCCCTGGCTGGGCTGGCTCGCCCACGAGGAGACCGAGGCACCGGTGGCGCTGGCCGCCGTGCCCGGCTCAGGACCGGCAGGCGAACGGGGCCCCTCCTTCTACCCGTTCGCCGACTTCTCGCCCGAACTGGTCGCTCTGCGCTGGGCGGCGAGAAACGGGGTCCCGGCCGTGGCCTGCGATCTGCCACTGGCCGACCGGGCGTGGGCGGGAGCCTGTCCGGACACCCCGGCCCCGGCCCCCGCACTCGTGCCGGGGGAGGGGCACGGCCTGTCCGACGCGCTCCGCTCCCGGCTCACCGGCCGGGACGGCGACGACCTGTGGGACCGGCTGGTGGAGACCCTCGCCCCGGGCTCGACCCCCGAGGCGCTCCGCCGCGCCGCCCTGCTCACCGGCTGGGCACTGCGCCACGAGGCGGAGGCACGGGACGGGGTGCGGGGCACGGACCTGGCGCGCGAGGCATGCATGCGCGCCCACGTCGCGGAGTCCCTGGCGAACGGCCGGCGCCCTGCCGTGGTGGTGGGGGCCTTCCACACCCCAGCGCTGCTCGGGCACGCGGCTGGGGGGCCCGTGTCCGAGGCGCCGGGGATGCCGACGGCCGGTGATCCCGCCCCCGAGGGCCACGCGGACGGCGCTGCCGGGCCGGCGGAGTGCACGGTTTCCCTGGTCCCGTACACCTACGCGCTGCTCGACGCGCGGTCCGGATACCCGGCGGGTATCCGCGATCCGGAGTGGCAGCACATCGTCCTGGAGGCCGCCGGGGACCCGGACGCGCTGCACGAGGCGCTGATCCGCACCGCGGTCCGTGTCTGCGCCGCCCTGCGCGAACAGGGCCACCCCTTCGGGCCGGCGGACGGGCGGGAGATCGTCCGGGTGGCCGGTGACCTGGCCCGCCTGCGTGATCTGCCCGCCCCCGGCCGCGGTGAACTCCTGGAAGCCGTACAGACGGTGCTGGGGCGCGGCGAGACCTACGGCACCGGCCGCGCGGTCGCCCGGGCACTCGAACGCGTACTGGTCGGAGCCCGTACCGGGCGGCCCGCGTCCGCCGCCCCGCGCAGCGGACTGGGACCCGCCGTCGAGGCGGAGGCCGAGGCGCTCTCCCTCCCCGGCCCCGGGGACACGCACGAGAAGACGCCGCGCGACCTCCGGCTCGACCCGGCGCGCTCCGTCCTGGACCGGCGCCGCGAACTGCTGCTGCGCAGGCTGACGGTGTGCGGCATCCCCTACGCCCGGGAGCAGGAGGTGACCGGCGCGGCGGGCACGGAAGGACTCACGACGCGCTGGCAGGTGCGGTGGACGCCGGCGACGGCCGCGATGCTCACCGCGGCGGGGGCCCGTGGTGTCACCCCGGCCCAGGCGGCCGAGGGTGTGCTGCGGCAGCGGCACGGGGCCGAGCGTGCGGAGGGCGGCCCGACGGCCGCCCAGGTCGTCCACGGCCTCACCGAGGCCGCCCGGTGCGGGCTTCCCGCCCTGGCCGGCGAACGGCTGACGGAACTGGCGGCCGTACTCCCCGCGAGCGGCACCCTTCCCGAACTCCTCGCGGGGCTCGACCTGCTGGACCGCATCGACGCCGGCCACCTGACGGGCCCGGACGCCCCCGACGGCCCACAGGACCCGGGCGCCGACGCCCCCGCCCGGTCCGCCCGCACCGCGCGGGCTGCCGAACTCCTGACCTCGGCGGCGGTCCGCCAGGTCGACGGCCTGACCGGTTCCGAGGAGCCCGCGGACGCCCGCGCGCTGCTCGAACTGTCCCAGCGCGCCGACCGGGTGGGCGGCATCCGGCTCACCGACGCCCTCGCCCGGCTCGCCGCAGACGGCACCCCGCTGATCGCGGCGGCCGCCGGAGCGGTCCGGGTGCTCACGGGCCACGAGGAGGCCGAGGCCTTCGGCGGGCGCGTCGCCTCCTGGGTGGACGGAGCCGCGGACAGCGCCTCCCGGGCCGCGCTCACCGCCCGCCTCACCGGCGTCCTGACGGTGGCGGGCCCCCTGCTGACCGTCGGCGTCGGAGCCCTGGACCCGTTGCTGCACCGGGTCGTCGAGTTGGACGACAACGCGTTCCTGGCCCGGCTGCCCGCCCTGCGCGGTGGCTTCGACACCCTGAGCCCGGCCGCCCGCGACCGGCTCCTCGACACCGTCGAGGAGCGGCTGGGCGAACGGGTGGACACCCTCGACGCGGACGACCCGGCCGAGCAGGCCCGCCGCACGGCCGCCGACCTCGCGGCCCGCGACCTCCTCACCGGCCTCGGCCTGCCGGTCCCGCCCCCCGCGTACGACCCCGGCCTGCCACCCGCGTACGGCCCCGGCCTGCCACCCGCGTACGGCCCCGGCCGGTGTGCCCCGCCCCCCGGGCCCAGCCTCGGCCTGCCGGTCCCGCCACCCGCGCCCGCGCCCTACGCCGGGTTCCCACCGCTGCCCGGCGACCGAGCCGCGCGGCACCCCATCGACGTACCAGCCGCCGCACCCACACCCGTATCCGCAACCTCCACCGCGGCAGCAACCCCCACCGGGGCCCCAGCCCCCACGAAGGCCGAAACACCCAGCGAGGCCCCGGCCCCCACCCAGGCCGACCCCGTGCGGACCCTCGCGCCCGCCGACCGGTGGCGGCTCGTGCTCGGCCGGCGGCCCGACCGGCTGCCGTCCGGCGCCGGACGCCTGGCGACCGCTCTGGACGAGCTCTACGGCGCGGGACACGGCGAGGGTTCCCGTGGCGGCCTGCCGGGACCCGGTGGCGGTTCGCGCGGCGGCCGGGAGCCATCGTTCCCCGGCGTCCGCGAGTGGTCCGAGGAACTGGCCGCGCTGTTCGGCCCCGGTGTCCGTGAAGAAGTACTCGCCGCGGCGGCCGCGACCGGCCGGCCGGACGTTCTCACCGAGCTCGACCCCGCTGCCGCCACCCCCTCCGTGGAACTGCTCCGCACGGTCCTGCGGTACGCCGGCGGCCTGCCCGAGGCCCGCCTCGCCGCGCTCCGGCCCCTGGTCCGCCGCCTGGTCGACGAACTGACCCGGCAGCTCACCACCCGGCTGCGCCCCGCCCTCACCGGCACGATGCTGGCCCGGCCGACGCGCCGCCCCGGCGGCCGGCTGGACCTGCCGCGCACGCTGCGCGCCAACCTGGCCACCGCCCGCCGGACGGCCGACGGAACGGTCCAGGTGATCCCCGAGAAACCGGTGTTCCGAGGCCGCGGCCGCCGGTCGGCCGACTGGCGCCTGATCCTGGTCACCGACGTCTCCGGGTCCATGGAGGCGTCCACGATCTGGTCCGCGCTGACCGCCTCCGTACTCGCCGGAGTGCCGACCCTGAGCACCCACTTCCTGGCGTTCTCCACGGAGGTCGTCGACCTCACCGGCCATGTGCACGATCCCCTCTCGCTCCTGCTGGAGGTGAGCGTGGGCGGGGGCACGCACATCGCCGCCGGTCTGCGGCATGCCCGCAGCCTGATCGAGGTGCCCAGCCGCACCCTCGTCGTCGTCATCAGCGACTTCGAGGAGGGCGCGCCGCTCGGCGGACTGCTCGCCGAGGTGCGGGCCCTGGTGACCACCGGCTGCCACGTCCTGGGATGCGCGAGCCTCGACGACGCCGGCCGGCCCCGCTATTCGACGGGCGTCGCCGGGCAGCTCGTGGCCGCCGGCATGCCCGTGGCGGCGCTCAGCCCACTCGAACTGGCCCGCTGGATAGGGGAGAAGACCGCATGAACGCCGCCCAGCTGCCACCCGTCGCGCCGGAGGTCACGGCGACGCTGGTGGAGGACCTCTCGCCCCGGCTGCGCAAGCGGCTGGACGCGGCAGTCACCAAGCTCGGCGCCCGTCCGACGCACCGCGACGGGGACACGGTGACGATCGCGGTCGACGACGAGACCGAGCTGCGCCTGCACGCCCCGGGCGGCACGGTGGCGACGGTGGACGCCATCACCTGTGGCTGTCTCCTCGCCCCGGCGTGCGTCCACCGCGCGGCTGCCGCCTGCGCCGCCCCCACGGCCGACCCGGCACCGGACGAGGAGAGGGACCCGGACGCGGAGACGGCGGCGGACCCGGCCGACCAGCTCACCGCGGAGCCCCCCGGCCCCGCCGCCGAGTCCGCCTCCGGCCCGGTCCCCGGACCCGCAGCCGAGTCCACCCCCGACTCCCCGCCCGGGGCGGCGAGCCCATCCGAGCGTGCCGCGGCCGACGCTCTGTGGTCGGCGGGAGCGGCCGTGCTGGAGGCCGGCGTGGACGGGGCCGGTGCCGTCACGCAGTCGGTCCTCCTCCGCGCCGCGCACACCGCCAGGCTCCGGAACCTGCCGCGCCCCGCGGGCGCCGCGCTCTCCGTCGTCACGCTGCTGCGCGCGGCCCGCTCCGGGGACCCCTCCTACCGGACCGCCGACCTCGTCACGGCTCTGGCCGAACTCCTGGGCACCGCCCACCGGGTGGGGGCGGCGGCCGGTGCGGAGCTGGCCGCCGTCCGAGGCCGCGCGCGCCGCCCGTACAGCCCGGAGGGCTCGCTGCGTCTGTACGGCCTGTTCACCGAGCCCGTGGTCACCGACTCGGGGCACGGCGGTGTCCGCACCTGGGTCGCCGCACCCGACGGGCGCCTCTGCACGGTCGGTGACGTGGCCCCCGGCGGCGCCGGGCGCGCCCTGGGCGTGGCCGACCGGGCCGTGCGTCTGGGGGACAGCGCGCTCACCCACCGGGAGCTGGGCCGGGCCGGCCTGGCGGTCTCGGGGGCGACGGTCTCCCCGGACGGCAGGCTGGGCGCAGGGAAGGGCGTCAAGGCCGTCACCGCCCGGGGCGCGGCATGGACGGAGCCTCCGCTCGCCGCCCTGTGGGAGACACCGCCGTCCGAACAGGCGGCCCGCGCCCTGCGGTCCACCTCCCGCTACGCGGACACGGGAGGCGGCGGCAGCGATCTGCTCTTCCTGGAGGTCGAACTTCTCGGCGCGGTCAGGGAGCCGGACGGCGTCTGCCTGCTCGCGCTGTGCGGGGGCGGCGTCCCCGTCCGCCTGGCCGTCGCCGATGACGACCCGGCGCTGGCCCACCGCGACAACCTGATGCTGCTGGCCACGGCGCCGGGTACCCGGCTGAGGATCATCGGCCGCCTGGTGCCCGCTCCCCACCCCCGGCTCACCCTCCTCGCCTGCTCGCACCCGGCGGGCGAGGGCACGGTCGACCTCGGCCTCGACCGCCTTCGCCGCGCGGACCTCCCGGACCCTGCGGCCCCCGTACACCTCGCCCCGGCGCAGCCCGGGGACTGGGGCGCGGACTCGCCGCTGCACCTCCTGGAGCGCCGGATCGACCAGACCGTCCCGGCGGGCCGTGCCGCGCTCGGCATGCTCGGCGACGTCACCGCCGAGGCCGCCCGCCTCCGCCGCGCGGGCCTTCCCACGGCCGCCGGACTCCTCACCACCCTGTGCGCATCGGCGGCCCGGCGCGACCGCGACCACTTCGGCCGCCTCCTCCCCGCCGACACCGACGGCTTCGCCACCAACTGGCTCACCGCGGCCCGCTACTCGGCCGCCGTGGCCGAGTCGCTGTGCGCGGCGGCCTGGGAACCGAGGCGGTAGGCGCCGGGGAGCGGCCGGGCGGGCCCGGGGCGGCGGTGAGCGGACCCGGGACGATCCATCAGGACGGGACCCGGCCGCTGTCGTCGGGAGGACGAGTTCCGCCGGCCTTGCTCGCAGGCCCGTCACTGTCGCCGCCGCTCGTCCCGCTCTCGAGGATGGAGACGATCGAGAACAGCGAGAAGCAGATGCCTCCGAGTCCGACCAGGACCCGTGCGGCGACGACCACCGAGGGGTCGGCGGACTCGAAGAGGAACGTGGACAGGAACAGGCAGAGCAGGGCCGTGCCCACCGGGATCAGTGGTACGCGGTTGGCCAGCGGAGCCGTTCGCCGCCAGACAAGGGCCAGCAGCAGCACCTTGCTCAGGATGCTCCAGCAGATCAGTCCGAGACCGATCAGGACATAGGCGCAGGCGAGCTGGGCGGGCCGGGTGTGGACAGCGATGACGATCAGCCCCCACACGATCCCGATCGCGCCGAGCGCGGCGGCCGCGGGGGGCCAGAGGACACGGTCGCGCGGGGCGTAGGTGTTCTGGATCTGCCGCAGAATACTGGCCACCAGGCCGATCAGGCAGGTACAGACGAGTGCCAGCCCGACCATGACGTGCCCGGCGGTGAAGCGCCCGTTCGGCAGTCCGCCGCCCCCGCCCGCCAGCAGGACAATGGCCCATGCCCAGGTGACCAGGGACGCCAGGGCCGGGAGCGCCAGCAGCGTGCGCACGGTGAGGGGGGTGAAGGGTGCCGGTGAGAGGGGCGGGGACCCCTCGGGCAGCGCGGAGTTCTTGGTGATCTGTACGAACCTGGTGGAGGCAGTGGCCACGGACGAGACGCAGACGCAGATCATGCCGACCCCGAGGACCACGTGCCCGGCGACGAAATCGGGGGGCGGCCGCGGTGTCTCCGTCAGGAGGGACAGTCCGTAGCCGATGGTGACCCCGCTGACCGCGAAGCCGAAGACCGGGTACATGATCCGGTCCAGAGCCGTGTAGCGGTTGATGAGCTGTCTGATGATCGTGGCCGCGGTGGCGAAGAGGCACAGACAGATCGCGGACAGGAAGACCAGCACCAGACCGGCGACGCGTGCGCTCGGTCCGGACGCGTGGGCGAGGACGTAACCGCCCAGGGCGGCCGAAACGGCACCCATGAGGACGGGGATGGCTCGGAACAGGACGCTGATCCTGTAATTCATCAAGCCTCCTGGGAATGGGATCTCAGACCATCGTCGGGCCGCGTTCGGCGGGCTGCCACCGGGGCGGACGAACGGCCTCCAAGGGGTTCGTCCGTACGATGCTCGGGCGTCCTGCCTGACGTACCCCGCCGTCAGCGGCGTGCCGGATCACCCACTGGCCGAGTGGGCCGGGCACACCGACGTGGGGACGACGAGGAAGCGGCACGTGAAGCCGGACGTGAAGGACCCGCTTCCGGCGCCGGAGGTATTGGGGGGAGGACTCGCGCAGGCGCGTGAAGATCGTGACGGACAAGGGTGTGAACCCGTGACCGAGGACAAGACCGAATCACTGCAATACCGCTTCGACGGGCCGGAACACCTGCCGATCCTGATTCTGGGCCCCTCCCTCGGCACCACGTGGCACAGGTTGTAGAAACCGTCCGGGGACGTCTTCGCCAGTCCAGGGCGGACACGAAATCGCAGGTCAGAGGGTTCTGGTCTGGAAAGGTCTGACCAGTTGGTGATTGCTGTGTGATACGCGAGTGATACGACCAGGCGCCATCGAGGTCTGCCCTGGCGAAAACTCTGGACGGATCCGGCGAAGCCGCACCGGAGTACTCCCATGCGGCTTCGCCGTCCCACGGGCTAACCGGCGGTTCGCCTCTATATTCCCCCGCCTGTGCCCCACGTCCGTTGGCCCAGGCCGCCCCCGCTTCAGTGGAGCATCGGACCTGCTATCGGTAGAGAAGGTGATGCGGAGAGATCGCCGTATCGTGGCACTGAAGTGTCGTCCGGAGCGTCGGGCATCGATTCTGATTCAGGCCCGCAGTTCTCAGACTCGTACGGGAATGTGGACCGCCCAGGCGTGCAGCGCCCACGCCCCAAGGGGGCGCGCCCCCTTGGGGCGTGGGCGCTGCCATGCATCAGTGCTTCTGCCGCGGGGGATGGTATGTGTGTGCGGCAGGCGAGTGCTTGGGAAGGATGGAGGCGTACCGCCGCAGCGTCGGAGCTGACTCCTGAGATTTTTTGGTCCGAAGTGCCCTGACCATCCAGTGTCGTTCACGAGGCCAGGTGGTGCGCTCGGAAGCGGGTTCGGGCAAGCGTGTCCAGAGCACTGCCTTGCGCGGTGAACGTGCACTGTCTCACTAGTGACCGCTTGTCCGGGCCAGCAGTGCGGTCATGGCGAATTCATTGCCGGGGCGGAGGGATGATCATTCCACCAGAATCTGCCCGCTCCATCAAAGCTCCCAAGGGTGCCACGGAGGCGGTACTCGGGGTGGACACGCATCGCGATTTTCATGTTGCGTCCGTGGTTGCCATGACCGGAGGAACGCTGGGAATCGAGCGCTTCCCGGCCACTGCGAGTGGCTATCAGGAACTGCACGCCTGGGCGGCTCATTTGGGTGACATACGTCGGGCCGGAGTGGAGTCGTCCGGGAATTACGGTGCGGCCCTGGCGCGTCATCTCCTGTCGCAGGGAATCGAGGTCCTTGAGGCTCCAGGCCCTGGGCGTGCGGCTCGCCGCCGGCGAAGCAAGTCGGACCGAGGCGACGCGGAAGCCGCTGCGCGTGCGGTCCTCAGCGGTCGTGCGCGCTCGCCGGTGAAGTAAGGCGGCGGCCCCGCCGAAATGGCGCGTTTGTACCTCGTGGCCAAGGACTCCGCAGTGAATGCGCAACGACAGGCGGCAAACCAGCTGAAGGCGATCCTCGTCACCGCCGACCCGTCCCTGCGGTTAGAGTTGGCCACACTGTCCCGCCGTGCGCTTGTCCGAACCTGTTTGGAACTGAGCGAGGGCGACAACAATACGGATCCGGTGGCCAGGGCGACACGATTCACGTTACGCGTGCTGGCTGAGCGCATCGAGCAGCTGCGGGCGCAGGCCCAAGTGCTGGAAGGCCGACTGTCGGACCTGGTCCGGTGTCATCACCCCCGGCTCATTGACGCTGTGGGCATCGGACCGCACAGTGCAGCGGTGCTGCTGACCGCCTTGGGTGACAACAGCGACCGCCTGCGCGGCGAGGCGTCGTTTGCCGCGTTGTGCGGGGTGAGCCCAGTGGAGTACTCGTCCGGGAACAGGCAGCATCGACGGCTCAATCGCGGCGGGAACCGGCAAGCGAACGCTGCGCTGCACCGCATCGTGTTGAGTCGGCTGCGCTGGGATGCGAGGACTCAGGCGTATTACGAGCGACGCGTGATGGAGGGCAAGACGCGGCGGGAAGTCATCCGCTGCCTGAAGCGGTATGTGGCCCGAGAGGTCTACCGGCTGGTTCAGGAGGACCGCCGAGAACTGAGCCAAACAACGGCTTCGCCTCTCGTGGTGCGGTGCTGAATCTTGGCAGCAGTCTGTTCGAGCAGGGCCTCGGTCAGGCGCAGCGCGGGGCTCCTCGTGGTCAGCCAATTGGTGGACCCACCGCCCGCCTCTCTGAACAGGCAGGCGCTGCGGCTCACCTCCGCACGCGGGGAGAGCACCCTTGCGGAACCGCTTGCGCTGCTGGAGGGCGAGTGCGGGTCCGAGGTGGTCGATGATGCGGTCGGCTGTCGACTTGGACACCCCGAACAGCGGAGCCAGTTGTCGCAAGGTCAGGTTCGTGCGCCAGTACGCGGCGACCAGGAGCACGCGGTCCTCCAGCG
This sequence comes from Streptomyces sp. Mut1, assembly GCF_030719295.1. Lineage (NCBI taxonomy): Bacteria > Bacillati > Actinomycetota > Actinomycetes > Kitasatosporales > Streptomycetaceae > Streptomyces > Streptomyces castrisilvae. The sequence continues at coordinate 6,696,264 of NZ_CP120997.1, forward strand.
ACAGGCTCCAAGGCCGGCCCTTGCGCACCGGATCGGCGCCCTCACGCCGAGGGCGGTGATCAGCGTGCCGAACGGGCGCGGGGCCAGCCTGGTGAACGGGGCTATCCAGGACGGGTCCGAGGCCGTGATCACACCAGACACGGCAAGATCATCTCATTACTGACCAGCAGTTACGGAACAAGTTTTAGTCTAAAATCGGTTGGCGTCCTTGTCGGGTGATCCGAATATCGGATTCAGTTATGCGTATCAAGCGTGACTAACAACGGCTAACACAATGAGGTGGCTGGGCCTTGGTGGCCGTGTCCGCGTCAGGAGTTGGGCGTTGGCGATGCATGGGGACTTTGCCGTGGATCGTGTCGGATGACTTGTGGGAGCGGATCGAGCCGCTCCTGCCGCGCAAGGAGCGTCGGTTCCGGCACCCGGGCCGTAAGCCGCTGCCCGACCGGAAGGTGCTGTGCGGCATCCTCTTCGTACTCCACACGGGCATTCAATGGGAGTTCCTGCCGCAGGAGTTGGGCTTCGGTTCGGGCATGACGTGCTGGCGACGGCTGCGGGACTGGAACGAGGCCGGTGTCTGGCAGCGCTTGCATGAAGTGCTGCTGGCCGAGCTGAACGCGGCGGCTCGTCTCGACTGGTCGCGGGCCGTGGCCGATTCCAGCCATGTGCGGGCTGTAAAAGGGGGGACCACACGGGACCGAGTCCGGTCGACCGTGCCCGATCCGGATCGAAACACCACCTGATCACGGACGGCCGCGGCACTCCGCTCGCCGTGATCCTCACCGGCGGCAACCGCAACGATGTCACCCAGTTGCTGCCTCTGATCGACGCCATTCCGCCGGTCAGAGGCAGGGTCGGTCACCCACGACGCAAGCCCGACTCCCTCTTCGTCGACCGCGGATACGACCACGACATCTACCGCGACCAGGTCCGCCAACGCCGGATCGTGCCGGCCATCGCCCGCCGCGGCACCCTCCACGGCACCGGACTGGGCACCTACCGCTGGGTCGTGGAACGCACCTTCGCCTGGCTCCACGGCTTCAAACGCCTCCGAATCCGCTGGGAACGCCGAGCCGACATCCACGAAGCCTTCCTCAAGCTCGCCTGCTGCCTGATCACCCGCCGACAGATCAACTCATTGTGTTAGCCGTTGCAAGAGGTCGCCTTTATCTCCAAAAGAATTATGTGAAAGTATCTTCTTTTTTGTGGGGATACCTCGGTCTCGTGGTCCTCAGTTTTGCGACGGACAAGCGGTAGGCTTTTAGTGCATCTCGACTTGACGTGCGCCCTCGGCGCTATTCCTCGGCCTGTCGAACGCGGTTGCCTCAATGAAAGGAAGCTGAGGTATGAATACTGCCAGCTTGGGCTGGAGTTTCTGGAGTCTCGTCTTCGCCGTATTCGTGTGGATCCATGCTGCGATGACGAAGGAGTGACCATGGCGTACCAGGAGGGGAGCTCTCTCGAGGGAGAGAGCTCCCCTCCTGGTGTGGATTACCTCCGCTCGCGCGGAGAGCGCCGACCAACCCCCATATCGGGCAAGCCGTAGGCGGCTCACCTCCGCTCGCGCGGAGAGTGCTCATCTCACGACCCATCGTAAGCGTCAAGCGCCGCCTCACCTCCGCTTGCGCGGAGAACAGTGGAGGACGGCCTTCTTCGCCGCCTGTTCCAGCGGCTCACCTCCGCTCGCGCGGAGAGAACAGCAGGTCGCAGAGCGCCTCGTGGTCGTAGCGCGGCTCACCTCCGCTCGCGCAGAGAGAACCACCGGGCCTGCGGCATGTCCCGCCCGGAGACCGGCTCACCTCCGCTCGCGCGGAGAGGACAGCTTCGGGTCACCCAGGTTGAAGCCGAGGTACGGCTCACCTCCGCTCGCGCGGAGAGGACGAGCGCTTCCACCAGGTGCAGACCGCGTCCGCCGGCTCACCTCCGCTCGCGCGGAGAGGACCAGAATTGGTGGAGATCCCAGTACGCCGTTTCCGGCTCACCTCCGCTCGCGCGGAGAGGACGACGTCGGCCGGGGCCTGCTCGACGGCCGCGGCGGCTCACCTCCGCTCGCGCGGAGAGGACTCCTGGGCACGGCCCCAGTCGAGTGCGTCCTGCGGCTCACCTCCGCTCGCGCGGAGAGGACGGCGGCGTCGACAACGGGGTCTGGCTGGAGGACGGCTCACCTCCGCTCGCGCGGAGAGGACGGCGAGGACCAGCCACCGGTCGGTGCGGACGCCGGCTCACCTCCGCTCGCGCGGAGAGGACGGAGGAGGCGGCCTGGCGGAGCAGGTCGGCGACGGCTCACCTCCGCTCGCGCGGAGAGGACATGAGTCCCGACTACATCTCGACCTCGCGGCCCGGCTCACCTCCGCTCGCGCGGAGAGGACCACTCAGCACCGAAGAACGTCTCAGTAACAAGCGGCTCACCTCCGCTCGCGCGGAGAGGACGCTGGAGGTCTCGGTCCATGACCAGCTCGATGACGGCTCACCTCCGCTCGCGCGGAGAGGACTACCTCGGCGTCCAGCCCGACAGCGCCAGAGGCGGCTCACCTCCGCTCGCGCGGAGAGGACGGCCACCCCCGAGATCGTCGCCTTCATGATGAGGGCTCACCTCCGCTCGCGCGGAGAGGACTGTCATGGCCGGACCACCACGGTCCCCGAAGGCGGCTCACCTCCGCTCGCGCGGAGAGGACTGCCCTGTCCGTGTCGTGACCGGCTCGCGTCGTGGCTCACCTCCGCTCGCGCGGAGAGGACCGGCCGGTGTCGGTGAGCTCAGATGCTGGGGCCGGCTCACCTCCGCTCGCGCGGAGAGGACGCGTCGAAGGACGACAAGGGCCGCCTCATCGGCGGCTCACCTCCGCTCGCGCGGAGAGGACCGCAGGCCGTCGAAGACGTCCCCGAACTCCTGCGGCTCACCTCCGCTCGCGCGGAGAGGACCGGCGGCCATAGCCGCCGGAAGCAAGATGGAGCGGCTCACCTCCGCTCGCGCGGAGAGGACCCGCCCTTCGCCCAGAACAGCAGGTCGCCCGGCGGCTCACCTCCGCTCGCGCGGAGAGGACCTGCTCGGCACTCGGGGCGCCTGGCTTGCCGCCGGCTCACCTCCGCTCGCGCGGAGAGGACGAACGCCGCAGCACGCCCATGCGGTAGATGAACGGCTCACCTCCGCTCGCGCGGAGAGGACTGCGGGGGGACCTGCGCGATTGCGCTCATCGACGGCTCACCTCCGCTCGCGCGGAGAGGACGAATACGCCGGCTTCGATCGCCTTGCGGCGTGCGGCTCACCTCCGCTCGCGCGGAGAGGACGGCCCGCCGCCGCGCCAGTGCGCTGAAATGGACGGCTCACCTCCGCTCGCGCGGAGAGGACCCTCTTTGACCTGGCCTGTTAGACGGGCTTTGCTGTTTCTTGACTTTCGCGTTTGAAGGCGATCAGGGTGAGGCCGTCGAAGTCGAGGGGTTCGCGGCGACGGGTTCCTGCTGTGCGTAGTTGGAAGCCCTGTTCGTTGTCGGCGGGGTGGGCGAGGACGGCGAGGCCGTCGTTGGTGCAGGCGGTGACGGCTGCCCAGAGTTCGTCGCGGACGCGGGCGGAGACGGTGCCGACGTAGAGCTCGGGGGTGACTTCGAGGAGCCAGCGGGTGAGGGCGCCGCGTAGGTGGTCGGGTACGGCGGTGGCGGAGATCACGATCATCGAGGACATGAGAGGTGCTCCTCCCGTGGGTGGGTCACGGCTGTGCCCCGTGGTTCACGCCGGCGGGCACGGAGCCTGTGACCGGATCCCAGAGGTCGACCATCTGTTCCTCGGGGTCGGGGCCTTCGTAGGTGCGGCTCGGGTCGAGGAGCTGCTGGATGTCGGTGACGATGCGTGGGAGGAGTTGGAAGAGGCGTAGTTCGTGGCGGAAGGAGCGGCGGGCTTCGCCTTCGGGGTTGGGGGATGCGTGGAGGGAGAAGGCGAGGGGGATGGTGAGTTCGGCTTTGTAGAGGTCTGCGATGTCGTAGACGAATGCCTGCTGGTTGCCGTTGTGGACGAAGCCGAGGGCGGGGGAGCAGCCGAGGGCGGTGATGGCGGCGTGGACGATGCCGTAGAGGCATGTGTTGGCGGAGGAGAGAGCGAGGTTGACGGGGTCTTGTGTGTCCCAGGAAGCGGGGTCGTAGGCGCGGCGGAAGCGGCCGATTTTGTATTGGCGGGCGAGTAGTTGGTAGTGGGCTTTGACGCGTTGGCCTTCCATGCCGCGGAGTTTGTCGAGGGTGGTTCCGTCGGTGGCGGTGCCGTTGCCGAAGCGGAGTTCGTACATGGCTTGGGCGATGGCGAGGCGGTGGGTGTCGTTGGTCCAGGCGCGGGTCTGGCGTTCGAGCCAGGTGGTGGTGAGGGATTCGGGGACGGCTGCGGAGTAGCAGCGGACGCCGCCTGATCCTGTGGTGAGGATGGTGGTGCCGTTGCGGGCGAAGGTGGTGAGGGCGCGTGCGGTGATGGAGGTGCCGGGGCCGAGGAGGACGCAGCTGAGGGCGGCGGTGGGGAGGTAGACGGTTTCTGTGCCGCGTTGTTCGGTGGTGACTTCTGCGCAGACGCCGGTGTCGTCCTGGTGGATGCGGACGATGTCGAGGTAGAGGAAGGAGAGGGAGTCGGCGATGCGGGGGAGCATGGCGACGGTGGGTGCGGCGAGTTTGCGTCGGGCGTTGCTGGTGCTGAGGGGCTTGGTGGTGGTGGGCCGTGGGGTCATTAGGGCTGCCTCGCGGGGGCGATGCTGAGGAGGCCGCAGCCGTATGCCTTGCCGCGTCCGATGCCGTTGAGGACGGCTTGGCGGAGCAGGTCGGTGTCGATGATGGCGGCGGTGCCGTCGAACTGGGTGCGGGCGTGGCGGATGCGTTGGGGTGGGGCGCCGTCGGGTTGGCGGTTTCCTTGGATGGTGTCGAGGGGCTGGGAGTGGTGGGTGAGGGGTTTGATGCCGCTGTGGTCGGCTTGGCGGAGCCACCACTCGTCTGCGGCTGTGCCGGTGAGGGGGACGACGGGCGGGAGGTTGTAGAGGGCGCGGGTGGTGGCGCCGGGTTTGCGGACGGGGCTGGCGACGCAGCGGTAGCGGATGGTGAGTCCGGGGCGGATGGCGTCGATGAGCGCGTCGAGGGGGCGGGTGAGGGTGGTTCCGTAGTCGTCGGGGAGGCTGCTGGTGTCGGGTTCGTGGGTGGACTGGATGAGCAGGTGGGGGCCTGTGGGGGTGTCTTCGGTGCGGAAGAGGACGCCGAAGCGGGCGCGGGGGTCGGGGCCGGCGTCGGAGGGGAACAGGCTCATGATGCGGCGGTGCATGCCGATGGCTCCGGTGAGGTCGCGGCGGGCGTCGCGGGAGCGGGTGTCGGGGACGATGCGGGTGAGCCAGAGGGTCATCGCCGGTTCCCTTCCGGGGTGTTCAGTTGATGCGTGAGGTAGTCGCTCAGGGCGGTGAGCTGGTCGGTGCCGTGCCCGGCGAACTGGGAGTGGGGCAGGAGCAGGGAGCGCCGGTAGAGGGGGCGCGCGCGGTAGGCGCGTCCGGTGGGGTGGTAGGTGAGGGGTTGGTCGTTGAGTTCGCTGGAGGGGTGGGAGCCGTCCTCGCTGATGGTGCTGATCATGCGGTCCTGTACCGGCAGGTTGGTCAGTGGTCGGTCGGCGAGGAACTCCACGGGCCGGTCTTCGCCGGCCTGGCCCCGTGCGGGGAGAGCGGCGAGCGGCAGGTGAATGAGGTGGTGCAGCGCGTCGTTGCTCTGCCCGAGGAGGAGGGGGCCCTCTGGTGGGCAGGAGCGGCGGCCGAGATGGAGCGGCCACCGGGGGGCGCGCAGGGCGCCGGCGCACAGGTCGAGGAAGGCGGCGCTCTCGGCGTTGTGCTGGGGGAGGGTGAGGGCGGCGGTGAAGGCGGCGTCGGCGAGGTAGTAGCGGTGGGTGAGGAGGGTGCCGGTGTCGCCGGGGCGTTTTTTGCCTTCGGCGGTGGTGACGGTGGCTTTGGCGGGGAGGCCGCCGCCGACGGTGTGCAGGTCGCGCAGCATGATGCCGGGGCGGTCGGTGCGCACGGTGAGGTGGAGTCGGGTGAGGTCGTCGATGGGCTGGCCGCGGCGGCGGCCGAGGGCGGAGGCGAGCAGGCCGATGATGCCGGAGCGGGTGGGGAAGGCGGCGGTGTCGCGTTCGTTGAAGTGGCTGTGCAGCCCCCAGGACTGGAGGGGGCCGGTCAGCCGGAGCAGGAGCCCGGCCTCCGGGGCAGGCGCGTTGGTTCGTGTGGTCATGCCGCGTCTCCGGCGGACTGCACGGCCAGTGCGGTGTCGAGGGCAGCGTTGATCAGGGAGTCGAAGCCGGTGTGGCGGGTGCCGAGAGCGTCGAGACCCTTGACGTCGACGCCTGCCCAGCCCGACTGGAGGATGGCATCGGTGCCCAGGAGGCCGTTCGCGGTCTCCGCGTACTGGGCGAGGACGGTGCGTGAGGGGTCGGAGAAGCCGCCGTGGCCGGCTGCGAGGACGGGGCGTTCGAACGCGGCGGCGTAGGAGAGGGGGCGGTCGGCGCGTACGGAGATGTGGGCGAGGTCGGGGATCGTGTGGGGTGCGGTGGAGTTCTTCTTCGCCTGCGGCAGGGAAAGAACGAACGCGCTGAGGAAAGCCGCGGTGAGCTCGCGCAGCTCGTCAGGGTTGTCGCCGATGTTGGCGGCGAGGTCGCGCAGGTCGATGGTGGCGTAGCGGTAGAAGGTGCCGGCGCTGAACTCGGCGTGCCCCATGTGGCCGCTGCCGCTCTGGTCGCCCCAGTGGGCGGTGATGTCGTCGACAGCGGAGAAGTAGTCGAGTTCGACGTCCGTTTCGTGGGTGGTCAGTGCGTGGGCGACCTGGACGGCGCCGTCGACGCCGGCGTTGTCGACCTCGGCGAGCATGCGGCCGAAAAGGTTGATGACGCCGTTGCGGGAGCGCAGCACCGCGTCGACCCGGTCGGCGGGCAGGATGCTCTTGTCGGCCGGCTTCTTGATGTCCTTCGCGCCCTCCAGCACCGTGCGGTGCTCTTCGGCCAGGGCGGCGAGTTCGGTCACGGCGGATTCAGGGACGTAGACCATCGCGTTGGTGAAGACCTTGTTCGGCACGCTCTGCTTGGCGTCCTTGGGGTCCTTCGCGAGTTCGAACTTGATGCTGCTGGCAGCGGCGATGTGGGCGCCGGCCCGCTCCGCGAGGTTCTGCGGCCAGCCGTGTTCCTCGGCCAGGAACCGGGTGACCCGCTCACCGATGCGGCGGGTACGCAGGGCCGCCTGGCCGATGCGGTCCTCGAAGACTGCGCGGACGGCGCGCTTCCAGGACTGGCTGCTGACCCGGGTCCGCATCACGTTGCCGTACTGGACGGTCTTGACCGAGTTCGTGTCGTCCCGGTTCAGGTTGGCAAAGGGAATGCTCTGGATGATGTGGATGTCGATGAAACGCGCGGGCTTAGCCATGGTGGGGTGACTCCTTCGTGCGGGATTGCGGGAGGTGTTCGTCAGGGCTGGTCGGTGGGACGACCGGTGCGAGACGGAGGGCTTGGAGGGTCAGGACCCTGTAGGGGGCTGAGGTGCGTCGGTGGTCAGCTCCAGCTCGTCGGCCTGGTCCGCCTGCCGTGTCAGATCCCTGTTCCGCTGGCGGTAGAAGTCCTGGAGCCAGGTGCGGGAGATGCGCCCGGAGTGCCGGCGCCAGTTGCTGAGGTCGTGGATGAGCTGGGCCCAGTCGATGTCCACCCCCACCGAGCACAGGTATCCGACGGTGGCGGGGAGGTGCCGGTGAAGTCCGTTGACACTCTGCCGGGTGAGCAGGTTCAGACGGCTCTCCGCCGTGCCCACCCTCATCTCCTTTTCGCGGCCGGGCCCCTCGGTCACCGCGATGGCGAGCGCGGCCCCAAGGCTGGTGCCCCGCCGGGTGCGTCCCCCTGGGGTCTGCTCAGCATCCTGCTGCTGTTGAACGTCTGGAGCCTTGTCGGGTGAGTTCAGGGTGCTGCGGGGCTGGGCTGCGATCATCGCAGCGACGGCGTAGTAGGCCCGCTCCACGTCCTCGGAGCGTGAATCCGGGAGCCAGGGCGCGACCAGGCGGTGCATGCGCCGGACCGAGTCGAGGTCTTTGCGCAGCCCGCTGCGCAGCGCGCTGCGGGCGCCCGGGTCTTCCTTGCAGAGCTGGACGACCCAGTTGGTGAATGCGCGCGAGCGCCCCACATCGGCCCCCGTGCTCTGTCGCGGAATCGGCAGGGCCGCAGGTCCAGCCGGGTTCGCGGCCTCCGTCGTGGCTGGCGGGGGAGTAATGGTCATGCGGTGGGCTCCTTGGTCATGTCACGGGGGGCGGGCACGGCACTTCGGTTCTTCGGTGTTCCGCCGTAGAGCTCGGCCCGGGCTTGCGAGACGGCTTTCGCGCCGCGCAGGGTCCGGGTGACCGGCGCGGTGACCGCGTCGTACGCCTGCTCGGCCAGACGAACGAACGCCCGCCGTGTGGCCACCCGGTCGAAGCCGCCGTCCGGGATGGCGCCAGTGCGGTCCAGGAGACGGAACCGCGCCCAGAACTCCGCTTCGGCGCGCGGCCAGTAGCGGGCGCCGGCCTGCGCTGCCCAGGCAGCACCGTCGGCCTTGGCGTCGTCCACGTACGTGGCCCAGGCCCGCTTCACTGCTCGGTCCAGTCGCCGTCCGTACAGCTCTCCGAGCTGGCGCAGCCGGGCGACGGCGGGGACTGTGCGGGCGTCGTTGGCTTCGGCGAATCCGAGCACAGCCGGCGTGCTCGCGTCGATGAACTGGGTGTCCTTGGCCTGGCCTTCCTGGTCGAAGCCCAGCGCCCGTACCCGCAGGTCCTCGGAAACCTCCGCAGCGCTGTGGAACACGCGCGGCTGCTGCGGGTGAGCGTTGCCGGCGGGCGGGTTCTGGAGCAGGAGCGCATCCAGGTCCCGCCACAACGCCCGGCCGGTGTCGGCGGGCCGCGGGTAGCGGTTGCCCTGCTGACTGGTCTGCCAGATGAGGTAGTCGTCCTCGCGCGGCATCCGCTCCCCCCGGTAGGCCCAGGTGATGTACGCGTCGCGTACATGGGCGCCGTCCTCGTCCGGAACGAGGAGCAGTGCGTGCTGGGAGCGGCAGGTGTGCCGGGAACGCGGCCCCTTCGACGCGCGCGGCGGCCGGTCGGGGTCGGGCAGATTCTCCTGCTCCCACGGGCACAGGTCCTCCTCGCCACGGACTCCGGTCTCCGGTGGTACGAGACCGGCGAGCAGCGTTTCGAACAGGGAGGCGCCCTCGGGGTGGTAGGACAGGGCCGTCCGCAGCGGACCTGCGGTGGCGCTGGCGCTCTTGACCCCGCTCACCTCTCGCGCCGAACAGCGCCCGGAGGGGCCGTAGTAGTGCCAGACCAGGAGGTTGAGGAAGGCTTCGGACGAGGTAGGAGGCTCGGCCGCGGTGTCCCTGTCGTGCCGGAACCAGGAGTGGTTGTTACCCGAGGGGCGGGTAACGACAAGCTTGTTGACTCCCGCGGTCTTCGAGGCATCACACTGCTCCGCGAGGCGGGGATCCTGCATCCACGGCCGGCCGCCCGGGGCGAACAGGAAGAAGCGGTCCTCGAACTGGGCGAAGTAGGCGTCGACCTTCGCGGCCTGAAGCCGGCCCTCGTCCAGGACATCCAGCCGGCGCTCGTCCCAGTCGCCTGCCGGACCTTGTTCGGTCAGGTCGGCGACCCGCGCGGTGATCGCATACAGGACCCGCAACAGGGCCGCGTGCGCGGGGGCGTCGGCGACGGCGAGGGTCTCGATGTCCTGACTGCGCAGCAGGAGTTCGCGGAATCCGACCCGGTCGGGGAGCCCAGCGGCCGTGTCGACCGGTGGGGTGTCGGGTTTCCAGCGTACGGGGATGCACGGCTGGTCGATCAGGTTGTAGGTGCCCGTCGGCATGGATATGTCCTGTCGTCGTTCAGACAGTGCGGGGAGGAGCAGAGAGGTCGACCAGGCCGTGCACGCCACAGCCGTCCGAACCAGCCCCAAGCAGCCTTCGCGCCCGCCTGCATAGGGCGCGGAACGCTGCAATCGGAATGTAGTCGAAGCGCATACAAGAGGTAATCAAAACGTGAAGATCACTTGAGTTCGAGACCGAACCAGTGACTGCTCGACAACCTGCGTCGCCGCCAGCACGGACGCCGGGCGAACCGCTACCGGCTCGTCGGCCGGGAGCGGCTTACCGAGATCCCCTACACAGTCGGCTGTGATGGACCCCCGCACACTCGCCGGGTGCCGGGAACTAAGCGGCCTCACCCCACGAGGGCGCGCGGCAAGACCGGGGAAGACCGCCCGGATGCCCCTGAGATGACAGATCACCGAGTACGGCCGTGTCAGCCCGTGCTCCTTCTCCCGCATCCGCGCATCCAGAACACAATGGTCTAAGGCTCCTGCGCCGTTCTTCTTCACGACGACAGAGATACCAGCCCCCACTGACATCAGCTCCAAATCCAGCAAACAGGGGGAGCAGCCTGGGATGGCCCGTACACTCGCTGCGCGATGATGACTGCACAGGACGGGATTCACGACGAACCCAGGCAAAGGAAGAGCAAAAGGGGTTCGATAAGGCCACGTGGTGCTCTCTGCGCGAGCAGAGGTGAGCCGCAGCGCACGCGGGACGAACTTCTCGGTGACGGGTGCTCTCCGCGCGAGTGGAGGTGAGCTTCCGACCGGACGGAGGATGCCTACGAGTGCGCGTGCTCTCTACGTGCGTGGAGGTGAGCCGCCGGAGCCGATCGTGTTGCCCTTGCGCCCTGCGGCGGCGGTGCAAGCCCTTGAAATCGTCGCAATGCTCCTGAGCCAGGTCGACCAGCAAGGTCAAACCGGCGTCGATGGAGAAGTTTGAACCAGATCGCCGTGCGGGCCACCACCTTCTCGGCGCTGGGCGAGCCCCTTGCTGTTCGAATGACGAACGGCAAGGCCGCCACCCGCTCATTGAGGCGGGCACATCCGGGCGAGGATGAGCTCCTTGGTCACCAGCCGCCAGAGTGGGTCACAGACCTTGTTGAACCGCCAGACCTTGGAACACGGTTTCATCGACTCCGGGCCGTCGCTCATGTCCCACACCTCCTCCTCGAACCAGTAACCGTGGCTGTCAGGGAGCATCGCCAGATCGGCCATCTCGGCGATGCCCACCCCGGCGAAGCGCGGCGTGACGCGGAGAGGAGGGAAGAACAAGCCCAGTTGGCACTCGGTCCCGCAGTTCGCCTCCGCTCGCGCGGAGAGGACATGGGCCCGCGGGCGGACGACCTCGCCGATACCGGCTCACCTCCGCTCGCGCGGAGAGGACAGACCCCTTGACCTACGGGACGTCGGCACCTGCGGCTCACCTCCGCTCGCGCGGAGAGGACAGGAAGGTCTCGGGTCCGTCGGCACCCCGGGCCGGCTCACCTCCGCTCGCGCGGAGAGGACTCAACTGATCACGCGTCAGGAGTCGGAACAGGCGGCTCACCTCCGCTCGCGCGGAGAGGACTCAACTGATCACGCGTCAGGAGTCGGAACAGGCGGCTCACCTCCGCTCGCGCGGAGAGGACCCGGGCGGGACCAGCCACGCCCGCAGCTCCGGCGGCTCACCTCCGCTCGCGCGGAGAGGACGGCGGGGACGGCGGGAAGGTTCGGTGCGGGCGCGGCTCACCTCCGCTCGCGCGGAGAGGACGTGACGAGCCCGCCGTCGAGGCGGTTGCCGTCCGGCTCACCTCCGCTCGCGCGGAGAGGACGTACTCGTCGGTCACGGCGTAGGCGGTGAGGGCGGCTCACCTCCGCTCGCGCGGAGAGGACCGGATCTGACCGCTGAACCCCTGCCGCGTTCGCGGCTCACCTCCGCTCGCGCGGAGAGGACTCGGCCTGCGCCTTCGCCCGGGCTTCCTCCGCCGGCTCACCTCCGCTCGCGCGGAGAGGACGCGCGGTAGGCGAGCGGGGACTCGAACCCCTACGGCTCACCTCCGCTCGCGCGGAGAGGACCGGTTGAGCTTGTTGCGGGCCTTCACCAGGAACGGCTCACCTCCGCTCGCGCGGAGAGGACGCGACCAGGCGCCGGAACTCGGCTTCGGCCCGCGGCTCACCTCCGCTCGCGCGGAGAGGACAGCGCAAGCACCGCGACGCGCTGACGACCTATCGGCTCACCTCCGCTCGCGCGGAGAGGACTGCGCGGTCTGGCTGGCCCCGTCGCGCATCGGCGGCTCACCTCCGCTCGCGCGGAGAGGACAAGTCCTCGAACTACGGCCGGGGCAACCCGACCGGCTCACCTCCGCTCGCGCGGAGAGGACGGGTTGGCCGCTCGCGCCACGGGCGGCCGGCCCGGCTCACCTCCGCTCGCGCGGAGAGGACGTGACCGTGTCGAAGGAGGCCGTGAGCAGCCTCGGCTCACCTCCGCTCGCGCGGAGAGGACGAGCGAGTTGGTTCGCGTAACTGCGGATGTGGCGGCTCACCTCCGCTCGCGCGGAGAGGACCCTCTTTGACCTGGCCCGCTAGAGGGGCTTTGCCGTTTCTTGACTTTCGCGTTTTAAGGCGATGAGGGTGAGGCCGTCGAAGTCGAGGGGTTCGCGGCGGCGGGTTCCGGCTGTGTGTAGTTGGAAGCCTTGTTCGTTGTCGGCGGGGTGGGCGAGGACGGCGAGGCCGTCGTGGGTGCAGGCGGTGGCGGCTGCCCGGAGTTCGTCGCGGACGCGGGCTGAGACGGTGCCGACGTAGAGCTCGGGGGTGACTTCGAGGAGCCAACGGGTGAGGGCGCCGCGTAGATGGTCGGGTACGGCGGTGGCGGAGATGACAATCATTGAAGACATGTGCGCCGCCTTGCTGGAGGGTAGCGGGTCATGGCTGTGTCCCGTGGTTGATGCCGGCGGGTACGGAGCCGGTGACCGGGTCCCAGAGGTCGACCATCTGTTCTTCGGGGTCGGGTCCCTCGTAGGTGCGGCTCGGGTCGAGGAGTTGCTGGGCGAAGTAGGCGTCGACCTTGGCGGCCTGAAGCCGGCCCTCGTCCAGGATGTCCAGCTGGTGCTCGTCCCAGTCGCCTGACGGACCTTGTTCGGTCAGGTCGGCGATGCGGGCGGTGATCGCGTACAGGACCCGCAGCAGGGCCGCGCGCGGGGGCGTCGGCGATGGCGAGGGGCTCGATGTCGTGGCTGCGCAGCAGGAGTTCACGGAAGCCGACCCGGTGGGGGAGGCCGGCCGCCGTGTCGACCGGTGGGGTGTCGGGTTTCCAGCGTACGGGGATGCACGGCTGGTCGATCAGGTTGTAGGTGCCCGTCGGCATGGAGATGTCCTGTCGTCGCCAGACAGTGCGAGGAGGAGCAGAGCGGTCGGCCTGGCCGTGCACGGCACAGCCGTGCGAACCAGCCCCAAGAAGCCTTCGTGCCCGCCTGAGATTACTCGAATTCGAGACCGACATCCGAAATTGAAACCGTAGAACGCCCGTGCCGACATCTCCATATGCCACCGGAGGGAGTCATCCGCAGCAAAACCAGGCCGCGCAGCGAAGGATGGGTGCCCCACTTCCTGGGAACAGCGCTGTCCGGCTCCTCCTCACGCAGCCAGCGCCCCGGGACGGGGGCGACGCGCCGTGCGACGTCGGCCAACTGTGGTGCTGTGAGCCCGTGACGGCCACCGGCCGGTACCGGGAGGCTGCCTTCGGGGTCGAGGGTGAACGTGCCGCCGGACTGTTCGTAGAGGCAGAGCACCCGGCCGGTATCAGCGCCGAGCCGGGTTGTGAGCATTTCCTCGCTCACCCCGGCCTCCCGAAGTGACAACTTGCTCAGATCACCCCGGACGTCCGCCGGTGCACAGATGCCCGTCCAGGCCGCCATGTGCCGTTCGGCTGCTTCACGGGCCAGCCGCTCCTCGTCGAACCGAGCCAGTTCCGCACGAACCGCCTCGTCCGCTTTGTCGACGAAGTCTTCGTCGTACACCGCATCCACCAGCCGCTGCACATCACCCGGCACCGCGATCCCCTGGCTTGCGAGGTCCGCAAGCATCCGCGAGGTGCGATGAAGCAGCGACGCGTCGTAGACGGTGCCCCACGAACGAGGCACCGCCTCGCCCGGCTCCGTCAGGGGATCGAGCACCACAAGCACAGGCTCCTCCTCGGTGGCAGCCCATGCCGGGCGCCCCGAGGGGCCCCGGCAGTGACGGCGTGCACGGCCCGCACGCTGCAACAGCTGTGCCAGCGGCGCCAGATCCGACACCACCAGGTCGAAATCCAGGTCGAGTGACTGCTCGACCACCTGCGTTGCCACCAGCACGGACGCCGGACGCAGCGCGACCGGCTCGTCGGACGGGGCCGGTTTGCCGTAGGCCCGCTCGCAGTCGGCTGTGATCGATGCCCGTGCGTCTGCCGGGTACCGGGAATGAAGCAGCCGCAACCCACCGGGGCGCGCTGCAAGGTCGGGGAAGGCCGCCAGGAGGTCCCTGTACGTCTGCTGAGCCTCGGCCACCGTCGTACAGCACACCAGCGCCGTACCACCCACCTCGGCGACTGGTGCCAGCACCTCGCGAAGCGCTGCCCGGCGTCCGCCCTCGCGGACCGGCGAGCCGATCGGTTCCGCCGTGTCCCACGCCACCGCCCTGCGCGACACCATCAGAGTCCGTGCCCTATTGCTCAGCGTGCTCCGGACAGCCGAGACCTCGCCCGACCCTCCGCTCGCGAACAACCAGCCCGGATAGCGCGGAGCCACAGCAGACGGCTCATAGAACCCGGCACCGCGCCGGTAGGCGTCCACCAGGGAGCCGGCCGAACGCCCCGTAAGCGTGGCCGACAACAGCACGACCGGCGCGCGCATCGTTCCCAGCCATTCCAGCAACCGAAGGAGCAGTTGATGCATCCACGGTCCGTAAGCGTGGGCCTCGTCCACGACGAACACCTTGTCCGACAGACCGAACAGCCGCAGAGCGTTGTAGCGAAGGGGCAGCACCGCGCTCAGCGCCTGGTCGATGGTGCCGACACCCAGCGGAGCGAGCAGGCCGCGCTTCGGGCCGCGCAGCCACCCATCCGCCTCCACAACCGTCGACGCGCCCGCACTCACCACATCCGCCTGCCCGACGGCATCGCCGAACAGGTCCTGGCCCCCGTTGCCCGGCGAACTCAGCCAGGCCATGGAGTGCAGCAGCATCAACGCCCGCTCCCCGGACAACGCCTGGGAAGCGAACGCCTCCACTCGGGGCAGCATCGCGTCCGCCGTGCCCATCGTCGGCAGCGCGAAATACAAACCCCGACACCCCGCCGCGCGCCCCAACACCGAGGCGGCGAACAACGCCCCCTCAGTTTTGCCGTCACCGGTCGGAGCCGTCACCAGCACCAGCCCAGGACCGTGCTCGCGCACCAAACCGGGAAGATGCTCCGCGAGATCACGCTGCAGACTGTTCGGCTCAAAGGGGAACATCGCCGCAAAATCCTGCGAAGAAAACCGCGCCCGGCCCAGCCGCGCCGAACCCACCAGCTTCGGGGCAGCCCGCACCGCGCCCTGCCAATGCGCATCCACCTGCGCCGGCGTGCCCGACCAGCCGGAAGCCGGCAGGCGTGCCTCGATCGCCGAAGTCTGGCTTGCCAGCCAGTCGGCCACCACCACCGCTCCGGCCACGACCACGGCCAGCCCGGCCGGAAGCCCCCGAGCAGGAACCGCAATGGCTCCCATCACCCGCCGCACTTCCGCAAAGTGCACGCGCCGCTGATCAGCCCACCCAACCCCGCCCAGACCAGCGTTGTAAGCACTGGCTTGCGCCACCTGCTTGGACTTCAACACCGCCCCGAACGAACCATGGTGACCGCCCAGAAGCTGTGCGACCTGGTGGCTCACTGACCGGTGCATCCGCCGCCCGTCACCCGGATAGCCAACCTCTTCGAGCAACGCCGACAGCGACCAATGGGAAGCGATTTCGTGACGGAACTGCCTCTCGTACTCCGCACCAGGCGCGCTCACATAGGCGGAATCCTCGCGCAACAGTTCGTAGCAACTGGGAACCTGCGCCTGGAATGGTGGAGTGATCTTGCCGATGTCGTGCAACGCGGCCCAAAAGGAAACCACCGCGCGTGCCTCGGACAGACTCAGACCAAGAGCGCTTGCCACCGCTTCCCGGGTCTCCTGGCTCAGGACGACGTCCCAGAGCTCTCGGAACACGGCACCCGTGTCCAGAAGATGACAGATCACGGGGTACGGCCGTGTCAGCCCGCGTTCCTTCCCCCACATCCGCGCATCCAGAAGACAGCCTTCCAGGGCACCTGCCGTATCGCTCTTTTCCACGAGCACAGAGATAGCACCCCCTACTGACAGCGCGCCCATATCCACCGAACAGGGGACGGCGCGAGGGAGGGGCCGTACACTCGCTGCGCGATGTCGACGAGAGAGAACATGATGCGCCGTCATCCCTGGCAAAGGAACGGCAAAGGGCTTCCTTAGGGGCAGGTGGCGAAGGGTGCTCTCCGCGCGAGCGGAGGTGAGCCGCCGGCCGGGGCCGGACGGCCGCCCGAGTACTGGTGCTCTCCGCGCGAGCGGAGGTGAGCCGAGGCTCGGCGCATCGCCGAGAAGCATGCAGCGGTGCTCTCCGCGCGAGCGGAGGTGAGCCGTCGAGGACGCTACCTCGGGCCTGGGGGGCCTGGTGCTCTCCGCGCGAGCGGAGGTGAGCCGCACCTCGCCGTTCGCTGACCCGCGCGGCGCGTGTGCTCTCCGCGCGAGCGGAGGTGAGCCGACTGGCGCCGGACTTCGGACCCTGCCGCTGACGTGCTCTCCGCGCGAGCGGAGGTGAGCCGTTCAGGGTGGTATCCACGGGCTACTCCTCGCCGTGCTCTCCGCGCGAGCGGAGGTGAGCCGGCGGTCATGCGATGGCTCCGATCAGGGCGTGGGTGCTCTCCGCGCGAGCGGAGGTGAGCCGTTTGCGACCCTCGATGTCCTGCGTGTCGGTGGGTGCTCTCCGCGCGAGCGGAGGTGAGCCGGCGTTCGAGCAGCTGCGGCATACGCAGGGCGCGTGCTCTCCGCGCGAGCGGAGGTGAGCCGGCGACCGCCTCCCGTACATCAACATCGCGAACGTGCTCTCCGCGCGAGCGGAGGTGAGCCGTACTTCAACGACAGCGCCACCCTGTTCGGGCCGTGCTCTCCGCGCGAGCGGAGGTGAGCCGGCGATCTCGTGCCTGCTGTCGGGGACGAGCTAGTGCTCTCCGCGCGAGCGGAGGTGAGCCGGATTACAAGGTTGAGTGGTTCTACGGGGACCCGTGCTCTCCGCGCGAGCGGAGGTGAGCCGTAGCTGGTGGCCAACTGGACAACGATCTCGCCGTGCTCTCCGCGCGAGCGGAGGTGAGCCGGACATGCCGTCTCCTAGGGGGTGAGCCGCAGTGTGCTCTCCGCGCGAGCGGAGGTGAGCCGACGTCACTGCCGATCGTGTAGATCGTCCGCAGGTGCTCTCCGCGCGAGCGGAGGTGAGCCGTCGTCGCCGTCCGCCTCGGGCGGCGGGGTCTTGTGCTCTCCGGGCGAGCGGAGGTGTGCCGACCAGACAGTCTCGGTGACGGATGCGGAATTGGTGCTCTTCGTGCCAGGTGAAGCCACCTGCACCCCCGGGGGGATCATCCAGTCCCGCCCCGCCGCACTGACCTGCTTGATCCTGCCGCGAGGAGATGTCCTGAGCCTTGCTGCCCACGGATCAAAAGCCGGTATCCGGCGTCGGCGCCGAGACGGCACCGTCGGCCGCTCACCTGCACTCGTTGCATCGCTCGCCGCGACCGTGCCTGGCCTCCCGCCAGTGCTGCTTCTTCAGCGCCCAGAATGCTTTTTCGTATGCCTGCCGGACCCGCAGGCATTCTTCCCGCTCCTCCTGGTCCAGATGCGACCAGCAGGCTCCGGGGTCTTCCGTACCGTATCCGCGCGGCCACTCCGCTGCCTGCCGCCCGCACACCCGCTGGTCATTCCTGCGGCGCACACACGTCGACTTCACATCGTCCAGTCGCCCACCCCATGGCGGGAAGGGGAAGCGAACCCAGTCGCTGGGGAGGGCCCGGGTCCCGCCGGGCGCCGGCAGCGAGGTGGCCAGATGCACTCGCGCGGTGTAGGCCGCCGACCCGGGGAGCTGCCGGGCTGTGGGTGGTTCGCTCGATGCCCATGTCGTTGCGAGGAGCTCGGCGATTCGCAGGAGGGCTGGCTCGTCGGCCGCGACGATGTCGACGTACCCCGTCCCGGGACCGGACAGATGCCTCGATGTGTGGTCTTCCATGTCCTGGCAGACGGTCGCCGTCTGGCTGGGGTTTCGGGCACGGCCGGTGAGACGTGAGAGGGTGCGGGGCGTGAGTGATACACCGCCGAACACCCTGCAATACCGCTTTGACGGGCCAGAAGACGCCCCGGTCCTGGTCATCGGCCCCTCACTGGGTACCACATGGCATATGTGGGACAGACAGATACCCGAGCTCACCCAGCACTGGAGAGTCTTCCGCTACGACCTTCCCGGACACGGCGGCGCGCCCGCCAGGCCCGCCAGTGCCGTGGCGGAGCTGGGCGACCGGCTGCTGGCCACGCTCGACGGGGTCGGGGTGCAGCGCTTCGGTTACGCGGGGTGTTCGATCGGCGGGGCGATTGGGGCCGATCTCGCGCTGCGGCATCCGCAGCGGGTCGCCGCGCTCGCGCTGGTGGCGTCCTCGGCCCGGTTCGGCAGCGCGGACGAGTTCCGTCAGCGCGGGGTCATCGTCCGTACCAACGGCCTGGAGCCCATGGCGCGCACCGCGCCGGAGCGGTGGTTCACGCCCGCCTTCGCCGCCGCGCAGCCCGCCATCGTCGAGTGGGCCGTCCAGATGGTGCGGACCACCGACCCGGGGTGCTACATCGCCGCCTGCGAGGCCCTGGCCGCCTTCGACATCCGTACGGAACTGGCCCGCATCCCGGTCCCCACACTCGTCCTCGTCGGGGCGGAGGACCGGGTGACCGGTCCCGGTGACGCGCGCACCCTGGTCGCGGGCATACCGGATGCCCGGCTCGCGCTGGTGCCCGGCGCGTCCCACCTCGCGCCCGTCGAGCAGCCGGGGGCGGTCACCGATCTGCTGCTGACCCACTTCTCGGCCGCCTGGCAGGACACGCAGGCGGGCATCCCGATGCCGCAGTCCGTGCCCCGGCTCACCACCCCGGTGCTGCCCGTCGCGGAGATCGGTACGGCCGAGGAGGAGCCGGAGGCCGTGGCAGGCGGGCGGGCCGACCCGTACGCGCCGGGCATGCGCATCCGGCGGGAGGTGCTGGGCGACGCGCAGGTGGACGGGGTGATGGCGGCCGCCGACGACTTCACCGACGAGTTCCAGCAGCTCGTCACCCGGTACGCCTGGGGCGAGGTCTGGAGCCGGGAGGGGCTGGACCGGCGTGCCCGCAGCACCGTCACGCTCACCGCGCTGGTCGCTTCGGGGCGGCTGGAGAGCCTGGCCGCGCACACCAGGGCGGCCCTGCGCAACGGGCTCACACCGGCCGAGATCAAGGAAGTGCTGATGCAGACGGCCGTGTACTGCGGGATTCCGGCCGCGAGCGCGGCGTTCACGATCGCCCAGTCGGTGATTCAGGCGGAAACGACGCCTCCGGAGTAGCAGGATGGAACCATGACTGCCGAGAACTCCCAGAACGCCGCGAGCACCGAGCCGATCGCGCTCACGCTGACCAAGAAGTCCCACTCCTGCATCCGCCTGGAGAAGGGCGGGCGCACGCTCGTCATCGACCCGGGCGGCTTCTCGGAGCGGGACGCGGCGATCGGCGCCGAGGCGATCCTGGTGACGCACGAGCACCCGGACCACTTCGACGAGGAGCGGCTGCGGGCCGGTCTGGAGGCCGACCCGGCCGCGGAGATCTGGACCCTGCGCAGCGTCGCGGAGCGGCTGGGCGCGGCGTTCCCGGGGCGGGTGCACACCGTCGGCGACGGGGACACCTTCTCGGCCGCCGGGTTCGACATCCAGGTGCACGGCGAACTCCACGCGGTGATCCACCCGGACATCCCGCGCGTCACCAACATCGGCTTCCTGATCGACGGCTCCGTCTTCCACCCCGGCGACGCCCTGACGCTGCCCGGCCGGCCGGTCGACACTCTGATGCTCCCGGTGATGGCCCCCTGGAACAAGATCTCCGAGGTCATCGACTACGTCCGCGAGGTGAAGCCGCGCCGGGCCATCGACGTCCACGACGCGCTGCTCACCGACCTGGCCCGCCCGATCTACGACCGGCAGATCGGCGAGCTGGGCGGCGCCGGTCACGGCCGGATGGCACCGGGCGACTCGACGGACCTGTGACAGCCGCCGCCCCGGCGGCTGTCAGTGGCAGGCGCTAGGTTTACGTACATGCGCATCGCCACCTGGAACGTCAACTCGATCACCGCCCGTCTGCCGAGGCTGCTGGCCTGGCTGGAGAGCAGCGGCACGGACGTGCTGTGCCTCCAGGAGACCAAGTGCACGGCTGAGCAGTTCCCCTCGGACGCGCTCCGCGAAGCCGGCTACGAGTCCGCGGTCCACGCGACGGGCCGGTGGAACGGGGTCGCGCTGATCTCCCGCGCCGGCCTGTCCGACGTCGTGACGGGCCTGCCCGAAGGACCCGCCTACGAGACCGCGCAGGAGCCCCGCGCGATCAGCGCGACGTGCGGCCCGGTGCGGCTCTGGTCGGTGTACGTGCCCAACGGCCGCGAGGTCGCCCACGAGCACTACGCGTACAAGCTGCGCTGGCTGGAGGCGTTGCGCAAGGCGGTGGCCGCCGACGCCGCGGGCCCGAGTCCGTTCGCCGTGCTCGGTGACTTCAATGTGGCCCCGACCGACGAGGACGTCTGGGACCCGGCCCTGTTCGAGGGGGCCACGCATGTCACCCCCGCCGAGCGGGAGGCCCTGGCCGCGCTGCGCGAGGAGGGGCTGTCGGACGTGATGCCCCGCCCCCTGAAGTACGACCACCCCTACACCTTCTGGGACTACCGCGAGCTGCGCTTCCCGAAGAACAGGGGCATGCGCATCGACCTCGTCTACGGAAACGCCCCTTTCACCGCCGCGGTGCGGGACAGCTACGTGGACCGCGAGGAGCGCAAGGGCAAGGGCGCGTCCGACCACGCCCCGGTGGTCGTCGACCTCGACCTCTGAGCGCCGCCCCTCCCGCCTCGGGTGAACGCGCGGTGACCGTGTGGTGTTCAGCACTCGAACGACAGGCCGCGCGTCCTGTGGTGCCGAAGCCGACCGGGATGCGACCCTGAGCGGTATGAACATCCCTTTCTTGGACAACTGGCGTAAGCGTCACGAGGGGGCGCGGGAGGCGGGGCTCGCGGCGGCCGTCGACGTCGATCCGGAAGGTGTGGCCGCGCTGCTCGCCGAGTGCGAGCTGCTCCGCGTCAGAGTGGGGGAGCGCGGCATCGAACTGGACGACAGTCCGGCCTCGTTGGCCGCGCTCGACCAGCTGCCGCCGCGCTGGCGCGACGACCCGGAGGAGCTGCCCTGGCTGGGCAACGACGCGGGTCTCTACCTCGGTACGGTCCTGGTGCGCAATGTCCCCGGGGCGCTCTGGCACATCTGGCCGAGCGGCCAGCCCGTCGTACGGCTCGCCTCGGGGCGTGAGATCGACGTGGTCGAGGCCGGTCTGGACTGGGCGATGTCCGGCAGCCCCGAGCTGTCCCAGGTGTACGCGGAGTCCGCCGAGGGCTGACCCGGCCGCCCGGCGGGACGCGCGAAGAGATAAAACGCCTTATGCACCATTGGTGCGTGTCGGGCCACAACCCCCTTGCCGGGCTGGTTAGTTTGCGCTGACCTCGACCGAGCGACAAGGGGGTAGGGCAGCGTATGGCCGTCGATCCGTTGATCGAGCTGCGAGACGTCAATAAGTTCTACGGGAAGTTGCACGTACTGCAGGACATCAATCTCACCGTCGGCCGCGGGGAGGTGGTGGTGGTCATCGGCCCGTCCGGCTCCGGGAAATCGACGCTCTGCCGGACGATCAACCGGCTGGAGACGATCGAGTCGGGCCACATCACCATCGACGGCGAACCCCTCCCCGAGGAGGGCCGGGGTCTGGCCCGGCTGAGGGCCGAAGTCGGCATGGTCTTCCAGTCGTTCAACCTCTTCGCGCACAAGAGCGTGCTCGCCAACGTCTCCCTTGCCCAGGTCAAGGTCCGCAAGCGGAAGAAGGACGAGGCCGACCAGCGGTCCCGGGAACTGCTGGAGCGGGTGGGACTCGCCGAGCACGCCGACAAGTTCCCCGCGCAGCTCTCCGGCGGACAGCAGCAGCGCGTGGCCATCGCCCGTGCCCTCGCCATGGATCCGAAGGCCCTCCTGTTCGACGAGCCGACCTCGGCCCTCGACCCGGAGATGATCAACGAGGTCCTGGAAGTGATGCGGCAACTCGCCCGCGAGGGCATGACGATGGTCGTCGTCACCCACGAGATGGGCTTCGCCCGCTCCGCCGCCAACCGCGTCGTGTTCATGTCCGACGGCTGCATCGTCGAGGACCGCACCCCGGAGGAATTCTTCACCGCCCCGGAGAGCGACCGGGCCAAGGACTTCCTGTCCAAGATCCTCAAGCACTGACGGGAGGCCCGAGTTGCGTACGAGGAAAGTGCTGGCCGCCTGCGCCGGCCTGCTGCTCGCCGTTCTCGCCGCCGGCTGCGGCAAGAACGGCAGCCCGCCGGTCAAGGGGCCCAAGGCCGGGGAGCTGCCCGTCTACAAGGTCGACACCGGCTTCCGGCTGCCGGACTCCAGGACCTGGACGCAGGCGAAGAAGCGCGGCTATCTGCGGGTGGGGGCCAAGGAGGACCAGCCCTACCTGGGTGAGAAGGACCCCGCGACCGGCGTCTACTCCGGCTTCGACATCGAGATCGCCCGGATGATGGCGGCGTCCCTCGGCTTCGACCCGAAGACGATCCGGTTCAGGACGATCGCCTCCGCCAACCGCGAGACCGCGCTCCAGAACGGGCAGATCGACTACTACGTCGGCACCTACACCATCAACGACATGCGCAAGAAGCTCGTCGGCTTCGCCGGCCCGTACTACATGGCGGGCCAGGGGCTGCTGGTGCGCACCGACGAGGACGACATCCACGGGCCCCAGGACCTGGCGGGCAAGACGGTCTGCTCGGCGGCGGGTTCGACCCCGTACCAGCGGATCGCCGCCGACTACCCGAAGGCGAAGCTGGTCGCCTACGACACGTACTCGATCTGTGTCGACAACCTGCTGACGTTCCAGGTCGACGCGGTCACCACCGACGACGCGATCCTGCTGGGCTTCGCCGCCAAGGCGCCCGATGAGATGAAGGTCGTCGGCAAGCCGTTCTCCGAGGAGCCGTACGGCATCGGGGTCCCGCGCAGCGACAACGCGCTGCGCCTCGCGCTGGACGACGCGCTGGAGGCCAACGAGAAGAACGGCAACTGGAAGAAGGCGTTCGAGGCGACGCTCGGCCTGTCCGGCACACCCGCGCCCAAGCCGCCGCCCATCGACCGCTACCCGGCGAACTGAGAGGACGGCCGATTCCATGGACGTACTCACCGACAACTTCTCGCTCTACGGCAAGGGCTTCCTCGGCACCGTCGAACTCACCGTCTACGCCTCGGTCCTGGCGATGGTCCTCGGCTTCGTCATGGCTTCCTTCCGGGTGGCGCCCGTCGGCTCGCTGCGGGTGATCGGCACGGTCTGGGTGACGGTCCTGCGCAACACCCCGCTCACCCTGCTCTTCTTCGCCGTGCTCCTCGGCCTGCCCCGCTTCGGCCTGGTGCTGCCGTTCAACGTGTTCGCGGTCCTGGCGCTCGGCTGCTACACCTCGGCGTTCATCTGCGAGGTGCTGCGCTCCGGCATCAACACCGTGCCCACCGGGCAGGGCGAGGCGGCCCGCAGCCTCGGGATGACCTTCGGCCAGACCCTCGGCAATGTCGTCCTGCCGCAGGCGTTCCGCTCGGTGATCCCGCCGGTCGGCTCCACACTCATCGCGCTCGCGAAGAACTCGGCGATCGCCGGGGCGTTCAGCGTCACCGAACTGCTCGGCACCTACAAGACCCTCAACGAGCTGGGCTACAGCATCATCTGGACCTTCGTCTGGATCGCCGTGGGATACCTCATCATCACCCTCACCATCAGCGCGCTCTTCCACGTCATGGAAAAGCGCTGGGGAGTCGCCCGATGACCGCCCACTCCACCCCCTCCGCGACCGTCCTCTACGACATCCCGGGACCGCACACCCGTAAACGGCACCGCGTCTACGGGATCGTGTCGACCGTCCTGCTCCTCGCCCTGGTCGGCTGGGTCATCCATCTGCTGTTCGACACCGACCAGTTCACCAGCGCCAAGTGGTCGCCCTTCGAGTACAAGGGCATCCAGGAACTCCTGCTGCGCGGACTCGGTAACACCCTCAAGGCGTTCGCGTACGCCGCCGTCCTCTCGCTGGCGCTCGGGGCCGTCCTCGCGGTGGGGCGCCTGTCCGAACACCGCCCGGTGCGCTGGGTCTCGACGGTCCTCGTGGAGTTCTTCCGCGCCATGCCCGTCCTGGTGATGATCTTCTTCATCTTCGTGGCGCTGAAGGTGCAGCCGCTGCCCGCGCTGGTCGCCGGGCTCACCCTGTACAACGGCTCGGTGCTCGCCGAGGTGTTCCGTACCGGCATCAACTCGGTGGAGCGGGGCCAGGGCGAGGCGGCGTACGCGCTCGGCATGCGCAAGACGCACGTCACCACCTACGTACTGGCGCCGCAGGCCATCCGCGCGATGCTGCCCACCATCATCAGCCAGCTGGTGGTGGCCCTGAAGGACACCTCGCTCGGCTACCTGATCACCTACGAGGAGTTCCTCCACGCGGGCAAGCTCATCGCCTCCAACCTGGACTACGATCTGCCTTTCATCCCGGTGGTGATGGTGATCTCACCGATCTACATCGGGATGTGCATGCTGCTCTCCTGGTTCGCCACGTGGGTGGCCAGGCGGCAACGGCGCAATCCGAAGACGGAGGCGGTGGGCGTCGGCCGGGCCCAGCCGGGAACGCTGATGCCGGGAGCGCGGTAGTCACGGGAGCGGTGCCCGACCGGCAGCAGCCGGTGATCACTTCTCGCGCCGCGGGAAGAAGGTCAGCTGCGAGCCGGCCGGGCCGTCAGGCGAGTGCGCTCTTCGCCTGCCAGTCGGACCAGGAGACGTTCCATGCCCCGTAGCCGTTGCCCTCCGCGACCGTGCCCTTGGCGTCCGCGCCGGTGATCTCGAACGGGTCACCGACGTGGGCCTGCCGGTAGAGGGACGCCGCGTCCGCGTCGCTCATGCCGACACACCCCGAACTGTGGTTGGCCCGCCCGAAGTACGCGGTGTTCCAGGGGGCGGCGTGGGCGTACATGCCCGACCAGGTCAGCCGCATCGAGTAGTCGACCATCTTGTCGTAGGTGTGGCCCAGCCCCACCGTCTCGGAGCGCATGTTGATCGTGCCCTCCTTCGCCATCAGCACGGCCGTGCCCCGCCACGACGCCTTGTCGCCGCCCGGCGTGCCCGCCGACATCGGCACGTCCATGACCGTCCGGCCGTCCCGCCGCAGCGCCAGCCGGTGACGGTCGAGGTCCACCTTCACCACCTGGCTCGCGCCCACCGTGAAGGTTGTGGCGTAGTCCCGTACGAAGAAGCCGCCCGAGGGGCCCGAGTCGACGCCGTTCAGCTGGGCGTCGAGCGTGATGCGCGTACCGGACTTCCAGTACTCCTTGGGGCGCCAGTCGACGCGGTCGCGGCCCGAGTAGTCGCGCAGCCAGCCCCAGGAGCCCTCGGTGTTGTTCGAGGTGGACACCTTGAGCGCCTTCTCGACGGCCGCCCTGTCCTTCACCGGGTTGTCGAACACGATCGACAGCGGCTGGGCGATGCCGACCGTGGTGTTCTTGCCGGGTGCCAGCGCCAGCTTGTTCACCTTCGCCGCCGCCGCGGTCGTGAACGAGGCCGTGTCGCTGCCGCCTCCGGTGTCCCGTGCCTCGACGCGGTACGCGGTGCCGGGCGCCGCCGCCCGGTCCGAGGTCCAGGTCCGGCCGTCGGCGGATATCCGGCCGGTGAGCGCCTTTCCCTCCGCGGCCGAGACGGTGACCTCGCGCAGCTTTCCGGCCGCCAGGGTCACGGTCACCGGCTTGCCCGCGGCGGCCGCGGTGCCGTGCGGGTTCACCGAGATGCTGGTCCGCGCGGCCTTCGAAGGACCGGAGTCCCCTCCCTGGCCGGCGTCGGCCCGGCCCGAAGCGGCGACGCTTCCGGAGCAGGCCGTGAGAGCGATGCCGAGCACCGCGGTGCCGGCGGCGAGGGCGAGCCGGGCGGGGCGCGGCGGGCGCGCCGGCGAGACAGAGGCGGGAATCGCGGGAATCAACGGAAGAACCTCCAGGGCCTTGCTCGTTCGTCGGTGGAGAGGCATGCGGCGGAGCCTAAGTTCCGTAAATCCGTGGAAAAGCAGGAAATCCCTGTGTGACAAGAAGTGCGGCGCAACGGTCATCGTCCGGTCACATGCGGCGCGCGGACCGGTCACGGACCGCTGTGAGCATCCTGTGCAGCCCCGCAGAGCAGACCGCGGGACCCACGAGGAAAGGCCACGGACATGTCAGCGCTGCTCGCGACCGAGGACCGCAGCCGTGAACTACGCATACACGGCCTGACGGCGGACGAGCACCGTGCGCACCTGGCCACGCACGCCGACGCCGGCTTTCTGCAGCACCCGTCGTGGGCGGGTGTGAAAGAGGGATGGTCGTCGGAGAGCCTCGGCTGGCACGACGGGGACGGGGTGCTGAGCGGCAGCGCGCTCGTCCTCTACCGGCAGTTCCCCGGCACCCGGAAGTACTTCGCCTATCTTCCGGAAGGGCCGGTCGTCGACTGGGCCGACCCCGGCATCGACCGGTGGCTGCGGCCGCTGCTCGCCCATCTGCGCGCTGCCGGGGCGTTCGCCGTACGCATGGGGCCTTCCCCCGCCTACCGCCGCTGGGACACCCCCCGGCTCAAGGCCGCCACCGGGCCGGGCCGCACCATCCCGGACGTCCTGGCCAGCGAGGTCGACCCGCTCGGCGCGGCCGTCGCGGACCGGCTGCGGGCACGCGGCTGGCAGCGCTGCGGCAAGGACGGCGACGACGCCGACGCCCAGCCCCGGTACGTCTTCCGGGTGCCGCTCGCCGGACGCGGCACCGAGGACCTGTGGGCCGGGCTCAACCAGGAGTGGCGGCGCAATGTCCGCCGCGCGGGGAAGGCGGGGGTGCGCGTCGTGACCGGCAGCGCCGCCGAACTGCCCGAGTTCCACCGGCTGCTGCGGATCACCGAGGAACGCGACGGCTTCCGCCTCGGGCGCTCCCTCGCCTACTACCAGCGCCAGTACGCCGTGCTCAACGCCGAACAGCCGGGCCGGATGAGGCTCTGCCTCGCCGTCCACGAAGGCGAGATCCTCGCCGCGCACACCGTCATCAGCACCGGCCGGCGGGTCTGGTACCAGACGGGCGCCTCCGCCGACCACCGCCGCGAGGTCCGCCCCAGCAACGCCCTCCAGTGGCAGCTGATGTGCGACGCCCGGGACGGGGGCGCACAGGTGTACGACATGCGCGGGGTATCCTCCACCCTCGATCCCGACGACCGGCCCTTCGGGCTGCTGCGCTGGAAATTCGGCACCGGCGGACACGTCGTGGAAACCCTCGGAGAGTGGGAGACATCGGTGGGCGGAGCCGCCAACAACACGCTGTACCGGGCATTCCGGGCCTACCTGGCGCGCCGGTGACGGCCGCCGACGCCGCCCCCGCGGCAGACGCCCCCGAACAGTCCGCGAACCGCGGCTCCGGCTCGGTGCTGCGCAGCGGCGCCGTGATGGCCGCCGGCTCCGTCGTCTCGCGGGCGACGGGGTTCATACGCTCGGCGGTCGTCGTCGCCGCGCTCGGCACCGGACTGCGGGCCGACGGCTACACGGTCGCCAACACCGTGCCCAACATCCTCTACATGCTGCTGATCGGCGGCGCCCTCAACGCGGTCTTCGTCCCCGAACTCGTCCGCGCCGCCAAGGAACACAGCGACGGCGGCGCCGCCTACACCGACCGCCTGCTGACCCTGTGCACGGCAGGTCTGATCGCCCTCACCGCGCTCGCCGTCATCGGCGCACCGCTGATCATCTCGGTCTACGCCCCCACCTACGACGGCGAGCAGGCCGAACTCACCATCGCCCTGGCCCGCTACTGCCTGCCGCAGATCCTCTTCTACGGCCTGTTCACACTCCTCGGGCAGGTGCTCAACGCCCGTGACCGGTTCGGCGCGATGATGTGGACGCCCGTCCTCAACAACGTCGTGATCATCGCGGTGTTCGGGCTCTACCTCTGGACGGCCGCCGGCTCGGACGGCACCCTCACCTCCGCGCAGGCCCAGTGGCTGGGCTGGGGCACCACGGCGGGCATCGCCGTGCAGAGCCTCGCGCTGGTGCCCTCCCTGCGGGCCGCGAAATTCCGCTGGCGGCCGCGGTTCGACTGGCGCGGCAGCGGACTCACCCGTCCGCTGCGCGCGGCCGGCTGGCTCGTCATGCTCGTCCTGACCAACCAGGCCGCCTACTGGGTCGTGACCCGGCTCTCCACCGCGACCGGCCAGCACGCCGTGGACCAGCATGTCGCGGGCGGCGCCGGCTACACCGCGTACAGCTACGCCTATCAGCTGTGGGTGGTGCCGCAGGGCATCGTGACCGTCAGCCTCGTCACCGCGCTGATGCCCCGGATGAGCCGGGCGGCGGCCGGCGGCGACCTGGCCGGGGTGCGGCGGGACCTCTCGTACGCGCTGCGCACCTCCGCGGCCGTGGTCGTCCCCGCCGCCGCCCTCCTGCTGGCGCTCGCGCCCTGGGTGATGGGGTCGGTCTTCGGCTACGGACGCACGGGGCCGGCGGACATCACGGTGATGGCGGGCATGATGGCCGCGTTCGCCCCCGGGCTCATCGCCTTCTCCGGTCAGTACGTGCTCTCCCGGGGCTTCTACGCGATGAGCGACACCCGCACCCCCTTCCTGCTGAACCTGGTCATCGCCGCCCTGAACGCCGGGCTCTGCGTCGTCGCCTACCTGCTGCTGCCCCCGCGCTGGGCGGTGACGGGCATGGCGGGCGCGTACTCGGTGGCCCTGCTCACCGGCTTCGCGTTCACCGCGTACGTCCTGAACCGCAGGGTCTCCCCGGCCGGTGCCGGGCGCCCCTCGCTCACCCGCTCGCCCGGGGTACGGGCCCACGCGCGGCTGACGGCCGCCTGCGTGCCCGCCGGGCTGCTGGCGTACCTGGCGGCCCGCGCCGTCGACACGGACGGGTCGGGATCCGGGGACCTCGCCGCGCTGGGCGCGGGGACCGTCGTCCTCGCCCTGGTCGTGGCGCTGCTGGCCCGCCCCCTGGGACTCACCGAGGTCAGCGCCGCGCTGAACGCCGTCCGGGGCCGGCTGAGGCGCACCTGAACCGGGCCCCGACCGCCCGCCCGTTCGCATCCATTCCTTGATCGCTGGGAAACTGACGCCATGCCTCGCGTGCTCCTGATCGAAGACGACCCCTCCGTGCGGGAAGGGGTCGAACTGGGGCTGCGCAGGCGCGGACACGAGCTGCGGGCCGTCGGTACGGGCGAGGCGGGGCTCGCCGCGCTGGGCGAATTCCGGCCCGATCTGGTCCTCCTCGACCTCATGCTGCCCGGCATGAACGGCGTCCAGGTCTGCCGCCGGATCCGCGAGACCAGCCAGCTGCCCGTCATCATGCTCACCGCGCGCGGCGACGACTTCGACGTCGTGGTGGGCCTGGAGGCGGGCGCCGACGACTACATCGTCAAACCCGCCCGCACCGAGGTCATCGACGCCCGCGTCCGCGCCGTGCTGCGCCGGATCGCCGTCCCCGCCGGACGCGGCGGCACCGAGACGCACGGCGAGCTGACCGTCGACCGCGCGGGCCTGGCCGTCGCGAAGTCCGGCGAGCGCCTGCTGCTCGCACCCTCCGAACTGAAGCTCCTGCTCCACCTCTCGGCCTCGCCCGAGCAGGTCTTCAGCCGCCAGCAGCTCCTCGAATACGTGTGGGAGCACAGCTACCACGGGGACGCCCGGCTGGTCGACGCCTGTGTGCGCAGGCTGCGCCAGAAGGTCGAGGACGTGCCCGGCAGCCCCCGCTACATCCAGACCGTGCGCGGTTTCGGCTACCGTTTCGGACCCCTTGAGTGAAGCTCTTCGCCGCCCGCTTCGGCCTGCGCACCCGGCTGATCGCCGCGTTCCTGTTCGTCGCCGCCGTCAGCGCCGCCACCACCGCGGCCCTCACCTACCGCGAGGCCCGCTCGGCGATACTCCAGCAGGCGCAGGACACCGCCGTGTCCCAGTTCCGGGACCGGGTCGCGGCCCAGGGCATCACCATTCCGCTGGACCGGGTCTGGATGCGGGAGATCTGCCTCACGCTGGCCCGGCAGGGCACCTCGCACACGTGGACCGTCTTCGCCGAATACGGGAACCTGCGGGCCTCCTCCTCGGACCGGACGACCTCCACCGTGATCACTCCCGCGCTGCGCGCCGCCGCCCGCGGCAGCGCCCACGGCTCGTTCCAGCGGGTCGTCAAGAACGGCAAGCCGTGGCTGACCGTCGGCATGCCGACCCTGTTCGACCGGGGCGACGGCAGCCAGCCCACCGGCCTCGTCCTCTACGCCGTGATGCCGCTGTCCAGCGAGGAGGCCAACGTCGCCGCCATGGTCACCGCCGCCCGTGACGGCGCCCTGCCCGCCCTGCTCGTCGCCCTGGTGCCCGCCCTGCTCGCCGCCCGCAGCGTCCTGCGCCCGGTGCGCGACCTGCGCAGGGCCGCCGCCGGCATCGGCCGGGGTGAGCTGGACACCCGCATCACGGTGCGCGGCAACGACGAAATCGCCGACCTCGCCTGGACGTTCAACGAGTCGTCGACCAAGCTCCAGGAGTCCGTCGACGAGCTGCGCCGCGCCGAGGAGCGGGCCAGGCGCTTCGCCTCCGACGTCTCCCACGAACTGCGCACCCCGCTCGCCGGCATGCTCGCCGTCACCGAGGTCCTGGACGAGGACGCCGGTGAACTGCGCCCCGACACCGCCGCCGCCGTCCGGCTGATCAGCGCGGAGACGGGGAAGCTCGCCACCCTGGTGGAGGACCTGATGGAGATATCCCGCTTCGACGCCCGCGCGGCGGACCTGCACCTGGACGAGGTCGATGTCGCCGAGACCGTACGCAAGACGCTCCAGAGCCGCCGCTGGGAGGGCCGGGTCACCACCGAACTCGCCGACGGCGTACGGGCGGTGCTCGACCCGCGCCGCTTCGACGTGGTCGTCGCCAACCTCGTCGGCAACGCGCTGCGGCACGGCGCCGAACCGGTCACCCTGCGGGTGCGTACCGGGCGGCGGGACGACGGGGACCGGCTCGTCGTGGAGGTCCGGGACAGCGGACCCGGCATCGACGAGGCCGTGCTCCCGCACATCTTCGACCGCTTCTACAAGGCCGACGCGGCGCGCACCCGGTCGGCGGGCAGCGGTCTCGGCCTCGCCATCGCGCAGGAGAACGTCCGGCTGCACGGCGGCACGGTCGGCGCGGCGAACACCCCGGGCGGCGGCGCGGTGTTCACCGTGGACCTGCCGATGGGGGAGCGGTGAGGGGGCGGCGCGCACTCGGCGCGCTGCTGCCCGTACTGCTGCTCGCGACCGCCACCGGCTGCGGCATCCGCGCGACGGACGTCGTGGAGGCCGGGGAACCGGCGACGGTGGAGGTGGCCCCGGCCGGTCAGCTCGGCACCCTGCTGTACTTCGTCTCCTCGTCCACGGCCTCCCGGCTGCTGCCGGTCGTCCGGAACGTCGGCTGGGAGGGCTATGGCGACGATGACGGCCGGAAGCAGGGCGGACCCGTCGGGGCGTCGGCCGCCGTCGCCCTGCTCTTCCAGGGGCCCAACGCGGCGGAGAAGGCGGCGGGCCTGCGCACGGAGCTGCCCGGGGACCTGGTGAAGGTCGGCGTCGAGCTGAGCGCGCAGGGCGTACAGGTCACCCTCACCCTCCCGGTCACCGGACTCTCCCGGGCGGCCCGCGAGCAGCTCATCTGCACCGCGGCCCGAGCCCGTACCGCCGACCGCACCGAGGCGGTCACGGTCACCGGCACGGACGGCGTCATCGGCCCGGCGCACTGCTCCGTCTGAGCAGGGACGGGAGCCGGCGCGCGAGCTCCGTGGAGCGCCGGCGGGCCGGGGCCGTGTGTGGTCGCGCCTTCGCCGTCAGCGGTGCGGTCAGCTGGTTTTGAGGGCGACTGCTCCGTAGACGCCGATCGCGGCCGGCCGTGCTGAGGAGGGTGTGTCCGGCCGCCAGGAGGGGACGGAAACGAGGCCGGGCGTCAGCAGCTCGAAACCCTCGAAGAACTTCCCGATCTCGCTGTGGGAGCGCGGGGTGAGGGGCGTGGTGGCTGTGTCGTAGACGGCTTGTGCCGCGCTGCAGTCGGCGAAGTCGTCGGTGGCGTGCGAGAGCACCAGGTAGCTGCCGGCCGGGAGCGCGTCGCGCAGGGTGGCGACGATCCGTTCGGGCCTGTGCGCGTCAGTGAGGAAGTGGAGCACGGAGGTGAGGAGCAGGGCGAGGGGGCGGTCGAAGTCGATGACGTCGCGGACGTGGGGATGTTCCACGATGGCCCGC
Source organism: Streptomyces sp. Mut1 (assembly GCF_030719295.1). Classification (NCBI taxonomy): domain Bacteria; kingdom Bacillati; phylum Actinomycetota; class Actinomycetes; order Kitasatosporales; family Streptomycetaceae; genus Streptomyces; species Streptomyces castrisilvae. The sequence continues at coordinate 6,728,735 of NZ_CP120997.1, forward strand.
GGGTCGCGGAGGTCGGCGAGCGCGACGCCGATCGTGTCGGAGCTGCGCAGCAGGGCGTCCGCGTGTGCGGTGACGATCGGGTCGTTGTCGACGTACGCGACGCGCACGTCGGGCGCCGCTTCGAGGGCGACCTCGTGCACGTTGGGGGAATGGGGCAGCCCGGTGCCGATGTCGAGGACCTGCCGCACGCCCGCGCCGACGACGTGGCGGACGGCGCGCTCCAGGAAGGCACGGTTGGCACGGGCGCCGGCCCGCTCCTGGGGCGCGGCGGCGACGAGTTCGTCACCGGCCTGTTGGTCCACCCGGTAGTTGTCCTTGCCGCCGAGCAGGTAGTCGTAGATCCTCGCGGAGTGAGGTCGGCCGGTGTCGATCACCGGGACGGATAAGCCATGCTGCCTCAAGTGGCGCTCCTCTCGGCGGTCGCTGCCGTCAAGGGGCTGCGGGGGCCGGACGTGTGCTCTCCCGGGCCGCGTGACGTGAAGCGCGCAGTCCGGGTGTGCGACGGGCATGCGTACGTTCGGCCGACGTCCGCAACAGGTCGACACGGGAGTCTGCCGATGGTGCGATCCTGCCCTTGCGTCCGACGGCATGTCAACTAAAGTACACAAGAGCAAGATCGATGATGGCGAGAGAGATCATTACGTGAGTGCGAGCCGTGACGAGGGAGAGGCCCGGAGAGGCGCTGCCGCCGAAACGCTGTGTCCGCCACCGAACTCCCTTGCGCAGAAGCTGAAGTCGCTCATGGCCCACCGGAAGGACACACGGGGCAGGCCGTACGTCTCCCGCACCCTGTCGCAGGCCGTCGACGACCTGCCCGACCCGCCCGCGACGACATCGTTCGCGCTCATCGCGAAACTTGCCGGCGGCCAGCAGGACAACCCGACGATCAAGACCGTCCTCGCCCTGTGCCAGGCCCTCGGCGACGTGCCGCCGGCATACCTGCTGCCGCACGCCGGCTACGACGACCTCGCAGCGCTCGAAGCCTTCGAGAACCCGCTCGCCCGTCGCTTGCTCGTCCTGCTGAGCGACCTGCCGGAGAGTGAAGTCCGCAAGGTGGTCGCACATCTGGAACGCCGGCGTGAAACCCTCGGCCTGTCCTCCGTGCCGGACGACGGACCGAGCGCCGAGAAGCCGAGGAAGGCCCGGCGACGGCGGACTGAATCCGAAGCCGCCCAATACGCGGCCGATGCACTGGAAGGTCTCTGATGGACGGCATGATATTCGGCTCCTGCGCCGTCGCGGGAGTGATCGTCACCGTGCTCTGCGCCCGGAGAGCCATGCACCACCCACGCGTGTTCACCTGGTTAATCGCCGTGGCGTTCGGTGTATGCACCGTGGGAGTCTTCTTCGCGGTACCCGCGGTCGCCGGGACGGCCGAGGACATCACCGGCCTGGACAACGCCGGGAAGCTGGTGGCGCACGTGTGCGCCATCCTCTGGTGCGCGGCACTGCAGATCACGATGGTGGACCTGGCCTACCGCCCGGAGTACCTACGAGCCGCCATGTACCAGCGCGTCTTCGCGGCAGTCGTCGTACTGGCCGTGATGGTCCCGCTCTTCCTCGCCGCGAACGGCCGGGACGTCGAGTTCACCACGGCGTACGCCGACCATCCGTCCGTGGCCGCCTACCTGCTCGTCTACCTCTCCTACGTCCTGGTCACCTGCGGCGAACTCGCCTTCATGTGCGGCCGCACCGCCCGCCGATGCCGCACTATCCGTCCCTGGACCGGCGCCGGCTTCGCGCTGTGTGCTCTCGCGGCGGTGCTGGGCGTCGGTTACACGATGTCCAAGGGCTCCTACATCGTCTTCTACACACTCGACAGCCCGTGGTCCCTCGCCGTCGAGGAGGCAGTGAGCCCGGCACTGAGCGGGCTCGCCGTCCTCTTCCTCTTCGCCGGCCTGACCATGCCGATGCTCGGCGGGCTGCTCCAGCGGCTGCGTGGACGCGAGCAGACCACACAGGCGCGTCGGTCAGTGGTCGACCTGTAGGGGCGGCCGGGGGCAGCAGCGCCCTCGGCCCCGCCTGCTCGTTTCCGTGCGCGCTGCGGCGGGTGCGTGCGAAAATCCGCTTGAGGGCGGCGCGAAGGAGCAGGCGATGAGACGGCTCGACCGGAGGATCCAGTTCCACAACGCTGACGACCAGACCGCCGACTGGATGGCGCAGGCGCGTACGGCCGAGACGCGTACGCGCATCCGACGCTGGTCGCGGGTGGAGACGACCGGCGTGCTGACGGTGCTGGTCGGTGCCTCGCTGCTCGTCCTCGCCCCGTTCGCGACGCTCGCGCTGGCCATCTGGTTCGGCGTCGCCGGCATCGGCCGTACGGACGTGTACTGGTGGGTGTGGGGCATTGCCGCCGGGGTGCCGCTCGTCGGAGGCATCCTCATGGCCGTGGGCAGTCGCGAGCGCCTCGCGGCCTGCTTCGCGGACGGGTACGTGTCGACGGGCCGTGTCGACAAGGTGATCGAGCAGTCCGGCAGCGGCGACGACACCACGTCGTACCAGTTGAGGGTCAGCGCCGAGCTGCCCGACGGCGTCGTCCTCCACCGGAAGGTGTACCTGGACGGAAGCAACCCCCGTCGGCGGATCGGAGGACCGATCCGTTTCCGTCACAACACCCTTGACCCCGACGACGCGCACGACGTTCTGTTCGACGGGTTCCCGGGTGCGGACGCGAAGGCGGTGCGATCATGAGCCGGCCGGAGAGCGGAGAATCCCGCCTGGTCCGGGAATCGGAGGACCGCCTGAGTTCCGAGCGCAAGCAGTTCAGGGTCATGTGGATCCTGGTCGCCGTGCTGGTGGCCTGGCTGGCCTTCGGGTTCGTCCGGGAGCCGGCCTCCTCCTGGCTGGAGCGTTGGATCGTCGGTGGCCTCGCCTGCTGCTTTGCCGCGCCCATGATCGGGACGAGGGGCTGGCGCAAGACGCTCCCCGCGCTCGACCGCACTCCACGGCAGGCCACCGTCACCGGGCGCGTCCGCTTCGACGTGGATCCCGATTCCGACAGCGACATGCCCGCCTACGCCCTCATCGAGGTCCGCCTCGACATCGGCGGCGTCCAGGTCGACACGACGATCGCCGACATCGTCGCCTCGGAAAGCCTTGCGCGCTTCGCGGTCGGCTCGGTCTGGGAGGTGTACGCGTTCGAGAACCCGGCCGAGCTGAACCACGACCACCGGACCCGGGTCCTCCTCGCCGAACCCCACGAGGACGTCATCCGTTCCGGATACGACCTCGGCGCCTACACGCTGCATCAGGAACCGGGACCGGGATCGGACCTGTTGCGGCGCCGCTTCGCCAACGACCGCCGTACGCGGAAGGCGGCAGGCTCATGACCAGTGGGCAGACCGATGAGTGGATGAGCCGCGCGAAGACCCCGGAGACCCGGGCACGGATCCGCCGGTGGACGCGGTGGGAGGGGGTTTCCCAGTGGGTACTGACAATCGGCGCCTACGGGGATCGGGAGACTCGGCGGGGCCGGACGACCGCTGGATCGGGCGGGCGATCCGCCTTCGCCACAACACGTCCGACCCTGACGACGAGCACGACGCCCTCTTCGTCGGGTTGCCCGACGACACGAAGGAGAGCCCCCGATGAGCTTCCTGCGCTCCGGCAAGCGGTCCCGCACGAGAGAGGAACGATTCGCCGAGGGCCACTTCGCCGTCGGCGTGATCGAGAACTCCATCGAGGAGCCCGCCGGGGAGACGCAGGGCGCCGACACGCTCGTCATCAGGGCCGACGTACGGGGACACCGGGCCTTCCGCCGGAGCGTGACCTGCCCGTTGTCGATGCCCGGCCGAGGCCGCGACCTGGTCGGACAGCCCGTCGGCTTCCGGCACGTGACCGACGACCCCGACGACGTGGAGGACGTGTTCGTCGTCCGGTGGCCGGACGAGGTCAGGAAGGCTCTTGAACCGTTCCGTCCCGTGGGCCCGGGGGCGAGGCGCGCACGGGCATGGAGGTTCCTCGGTCAGTGCAGCGCGGTCGTCACGGTGGGAGGGATCCTGCTGACCTCGGTGATGCTCATCGGCGTGGTGTTCGCCTCCGAGGTGTTCGCCGATCTCCCGGCGTGGTTCCGGCCCGGCGTGGCGCTCGCCGCGAGTGCGGGCGCGGCGGTGCTGGGGACGCTCACATTCGCCCTCTGCGACTCCCGCATGTCGGCGGCTCTCGCTCGCACCCGGTGACCTCCGGCGCCTCAGCCCGTCGCGCGGTGGGAGGTGCGCGGGGCGGGCGCGGGGGACTGGGCCGCGCGGGTCACGTCGCCGACCAGCTCGACCACGTCGGGGCCGTACGCCTGGGAGTTGACCACCTTCAGCAGCAGGCAGAAGGTGTTGTTGCCGTGCTTGCGGGCGAGACGCCTGGAAACCGGCGTCGGTCGTCGAGACGTTCCGCGGAAACGCAGTGTGGTTCTGCGCTCCCACCATCGTCTGATGGACGCGGCCCGTGTGCAGGGCCGTCGGCGGACTCAGCGCCTGCTCCACTTCTGGTTGTCCTGGCCGTTGCAGTCCCAGAGCTGGAGGCGGGCGCCGCCGCCGGTCTGCGCGTTCTTCACGTCCACGCACTTGTTGGCCTGCGGGTTCACCAGGTCGTGGTCGGCGCTCAGCACGAACTGCTGGGCCGGGTTCCCGCTGCACCACGCGATCTGGATCACCGCACCGTTGTCGTGCGAGCCCCACGCCACGTCCATGCAGAGGCCCATCGAGCGGATGGTGCCGTCCGGGCGGAAGTCCCATTTCTGCCAGTTCTTACCGGTGCAGTTGGCGATCTGGAGGGGGGAGCCGTCCGCCCCCTTGTGGGCCACCATCTCGATACAGCGGTTGGAGGCGTGGCCGAAGAGCGTGGTGCCCGGCGCCGCGGTCACCGTGGTGGTGACGGCGGGCTTCGGGGGCGTCTTCTTCTTCGGCTTCTGCGGAGTCTTCGACGGCTCCGGGTTCTTCGGTGCCTCCTGCGTGCTCCTCGGCACCGCCGGGCCCCCCACCACGGCGCCCGTCTTCGGCTCGTGCTTCCCGTCGTCCTCCTTGCCCTTGCCCGCGGACGGCGACGGCGACGGTGACGACGGGGCCGGGTCGGCCGATCCGTAGACGCCGGGTGCCGCGCCGTTGCCCGAGTCGTTCAGCACCGTGCCCGCGTCGGCCACCCGGTCCGCCGGTCCGCCGTTCCCCGGCCCCGATCTGTCCAGTGCCCCCGACACCAGGAATGGCACCCCGACCAGTAGCGCCCCCGCGATGGCCGCACCGGCCAGCAGGCCCCGGGACGGACGGCCGGAGGGACGGGGGGCCGTGGACTTGCCGCTGGCTGCCGAGTCGGCCTCGGGCTCGGCTTCCGCCTCGGCCTCCGCCGTGGCTGTGGCCGCCGGTTCGGTGTCCGGAGCCGCCGCCTGCGCGGCAGCCGCGTCGGGTGCCTCCGGTGCGGGCGTGCTCTCCGGGGCGGCGGGCTCCGGCTCGGCGGTCTTCGCCAGTTCCGAAGAGGCGGCTGCTTTTGGCGCCTCCGGCTCCGATGCGGTCGGCGTCGCCGCGGCCGCCGCGCCCTGGTGGTGCGGTTCGTTCCTGCCGGACATGGTCTTCCTTTCGGGGTGGTGGTGCGGGGATCGGGCCGTGCCCGTGGTCAGCCGCAGGGAGGTGGTGCGGAGTCGGTCCGTACCCGTGGTCAGCCGCCGGGTGGGGTGGCCGAGAAGCGGCGCCCGTCGAAGTACAGGTTCAGCGGGTCGCCCCCCTCCGGTCCGAACGCGCGGACGCCGTCGCCGGGTCCGAGCACCCGCACCGGACGTCCGGCCTCCCGGGCGACCAGCGCGGCCAGGGTCGCCACGTACGCCGGGGAGTCGGGGCGTGCCAGGACCAGCGCGAGGCGCGCGGCGTCGTCGAGTCCGGCCTCCTCCACGGTCACCCGGCCGCTCTGGAGGATCGACTGGGCGCGCAGCGCGTCGGTGAGGGCATCGATCCGGGCGAGGTCATCGATGCTCACCAGCGTCTCGCCCTCGGGGAGTTCGGCATCGTCCGGGGCCCGGCGTGCCGCCACGTCCGTACGCGCCCATGCGCGCAGCGCGCCGTGCGGGTCGCGCGACCCGGTCCACGCCGGGGCGTCGCCCGACGCGGTGAGCAGCCGGGAGAGCGAGGCCACGAATGAGTCCGGACGCTCGCCCCGGGGGACCGGCGGCGGGCCGCCCGCGTCCTCGGCGTCCTCCTCGTCGCTGTCGTCCTCCGAGTCCGTGTCCGAGGCGTCGGGCTCCTCCTCGATCCCGGGCGGCGCCGGCCGGCCCGTGCGGATCGGCCAGCCCGCCGGTGTACGGGCGAAGGAGCCCGTCGGGAGTGGCACCGTGCCGTCGCCCGCCGCCGCGCGCTCCGCCTCCAGGACGGTCACGAGGTCGGTCAGGCCGTTCTGGGCGTCGCGCTGCCGGTCCGCCTGACGGGCCTGTTCGGCGAGGGCTTCGCCGACCCGGCGTTCGAGGCCGTTCACGCCCTGCTGGGCCGCGTCGAGTGCCGTGACCGCGGCGTCATGGCGTTCGGTGGCCGCGGTCAGGGCGTCGCGGGCCTCCCGGTCGGTCCGCGACGCCGTCGTGGCCGTGGCACGGGCGCGGGTCAGCGCGGAGGCCGCGGCGCCGGCCGCGTCGCGGGCCATGTCACGGCGGCGGACGGCGTCCTCGGCCGCGTGCCGGGCGGCGTCGGCGGCGCGCTCCGCCGCCTCGGACGCCGTCCGGGCCGTCTCCAGCGCGGCGCGGGCACCGTCCCGGCGTACGGTGCGGCGGGCGACCGACCCGCTGGAGCGGCTGGACCCGTGCGACCCGCCGGACCGGTCCGACCTGCCCGAACCGCCGGACCTGGAACCGCCGCGCGAGGCCGCATCGGCCACCGCCTCCCGCAGGCTGCGTTGCGTCGCCTCCAGATGTTCCCGCGCGGCGCGGACCGCCTCCTGGGCCTCCTCCGCCTCGCGGGTCGCCGCCGTCGCGCGGGACCGGCGGTCCTGGGCGTCGGCCGTCAGCTCCGCGACACGGGTGCGCCGTTCCCGGTCGGTGCGTTCGGCGGCGGTGACCGCGCGCTCGGCGGCCGTGAGGGCGTCGCGGGCGTCCCGCTGGGCGGCGCGGGCGTCGTCCAGGTCCCGCCCCGCACGCGCCACCGGGGGCTGGGCCTCGTCCAGCGCCCGGCGCGCTCCGGGCAGTTCGGCCTGGAGCCCCGCCTCATCGGCGCGGGCCGCCTCCTCCGCGTGCGCCGCCTCGTCCAGCGTGCCGACCTGCTCACGGACGGCCGCCCAGCCGGCGCCGTCCTCCTCCGGGCCGGCCGGCTCCGGCTCGCCGTCGGCGTCGAAGCGGCGGAAGCGCACGCCCTCGTCGTTGCGCAGCGCCAGCTCGACCGGACGGTGCAGCAGCGCTGCCGCGCCGGCGGCCGCGTACAGCGCGCGGGCCGTCCGCCCCGGGCCGCCGTCCACGGCGAGCCATATCTGCACGCCCTCCACGGCCGCCCCGCCGTCCGCCCGGACGCCGTCCGCCAACAGCGCCGGCAGGTCGCGCAGCGGCACCGTGCGCCAGTCGCGCAGTACGGCGTCGGCGACGGCGTCGGCCGGGGCACCCGCCGCGTGGGCGCGGGCGTCGGCGGCTTCCCGCACCAGGGCGGCACCGTCGAACGTCCCGGCGTCGGTGCGGGCGCCGGTCACACCGAGGCCCAGCAGATCGCGCTCCAGGGGGCGCATCCGCACCGTGCCCGTCACGTACCGCACGCTGTCCGGGCCGTGCACGGTGATCAGCGCGTCGGCGAGGATCTCGTGGCTGCGGGTGCCGCGCGAGCCCTCCGGGGCGCTGGTGTTGCCGTGCTTGAGCCAGTCCCGGCGGGTGCCGCTCACGGCGGCGCCGGGCCCGGGGGCCTGCGGCTGGCGGGCCAGCACCGGGACGGTGAAGTTGACGATGTGCCGGTTGTCGTCGGTGGCGGCGAGCCCGCCCTGTGCCGCGAGCCCGGCGGTGACGCCCGCCTGCGAGGAGGACGCCGCGCCGAACGTGCTCAGCCGCAGCCGGTCCACCGTCACATCCCCCGTGTCGGTGACCGGGCGCGGTCGGTACAGCTCCACCGTGAGGCGGGGCGGGGTGCCCGGCGCGCCCTGGAAGGGGTAGGCGCCCGGCATCGTCGTGGTCGGACCGGCCGGGCCGCGCGGGTGGTCCAGCGAGAGGGTGCCGGACTGGATCAGCTCGCCCACGCGCACCGCCGTGGCGTCCGCCGATCCGGAGGAGGTCAGGGAACGCCAGGAGCGGGTCAGCCCCGGGGCCACCTCGCCCAGCGCCGCGGCCAGTTCCGCGCCGCCGTCGAAAGCGTACACGGGGGCCGGGCCGTGCGGCACGAAGCGGTCCCCGGTCATCGCGGGCCGCGTGGTGGGCCGGGCCACCGGCAACGGCGCGGGCGTGGGGGCGGGGTCGCCGGTCTCGCTGCCGGTGAACCGCAGCGCGGCGGCGGTGTACACGGTGGTGGTCCGCGCCGGCCGGCCGCCGAACAGGTGCGCGATGCGGTCGGCGAGTGTCGCGTCCGCCTCGGTGAGGCTCAGCACGCCGTGCTGGAACAGGCTGCCCGGCAGGTCGAGCAGCCACTGCGCGGCCGGGGTCGACCGCACCTCGGCCACCACCCGGTACGGCACGCCCTCGAAGTCGGCGGCGTTGTCCGTCCGCTGCCAGAAGCGGTCCTCGGCGGAGCGGGTGACGCGCGCCGCGTTGCCACGCGTCGTGTCGGCGCTGAGCAGCGCGCCCGCCCGGTCGGTGCGCGGGCCGCCGGTGGGCCGCGGGAAGCGCGACTGGAGCTGCACGAACCCGGCATGCCGCACACTGCGCGCCGTCCGGTCGGTCACCGAGGAGGGCACATGGCCGAGGAACTGCTCGATGCCCGAGCCCGAAGCCGCCGGATGCCCGCGCAGCGCGCGCAGCGCGTGGTCGTCGGCGTCCGGCTCGGTGCGCAGCGTCACCTCGACCAACTGGGCGCCGCCGTAGCCGAGATAACGGAACCGGAAGCGCTGCACATGGCCCGGGCCGCGACCGGCGAGGGTGCGCAGGCCGGCCGTCGAAGACAGGTCGGCGATACGGGTCGCCACGCCCGGCAGATGCGAGGAGTGGCCGGGCCGGGTGATGCCGGGCGCCTCCTCCTCGGTCAGAGCGAGGAGCCGCTGCCGCAACACGTCGGGGCGCTGCACCGTGCGCGTCGCGTCGGTGAACTGGTCCACCGCGAGCACGCTGCCCAGACCCACTTCGCGGGAGGCCGTGAAGCGGCGCGGCAGCGGCACCGAGCCCACCGCCGGGCCCGGTACGGCAGGACCGGCCACGCCCGCGAACCACGCGGCGTGCCGCCGGATCTGCGCCGGGGTGGCCAGGAATCGCACCCCGTCCGCCAGGTCCAGCGCCACCGTCACCGCGCGGCCCTCGCCCTGCCCGAACGCGTTGCCGACGACGTTGCGGCGGCCCCGGCGGAACGTCACCAGCAGCGTCGCGTCGGCCGTGATCCGGTGCTGGGTGCCGCTCTCGGTGGCGGTGCGGTAGGCGGTCGTCGTGGAGCCCAGCGCCCGCGACCGCTCGCTCCGGGCCGTACGGGTGTAACGGCCCGACGGGTTCAGCGTGCTCGGCCGGGACGCCGGCGGCGCGCTCTCCTCCTGACCGGTGCGGTCGGCGCGGGTCACCAGGACGTCGTCGAAGTCGTTGCCCGCCGCCTGGTCGGCGGCCGGCGTCTGGCTCGACGACGTGTTGCGGACCGCGCGGAAGCCGCCCGCCCACTGCGAGGTGCCTGCCGCGCCCCGCTGCTGTGCCGCTCCGTCGGTGGCGCTCAGACCGGTCTCGAAGTACTGCGAGAAACCGTCCGTCGCCCTGGGCCGCCGCAGTGCGCCGCGGATCTCCACCGACAGCACCTCGTCCGAGGCGAGCCCCGGCAGCGTCAGGCCCTCCACCACGTAGGCGCCCTTGAACACCTGGTGCCCCCGGGCCAGCAGCGCGGCGGGGCTGCGCGCGGCGGACAGCATCTCCGCCGCCACCGTCGTCGGATCGGTGGCCGCCGCTCCCGCCAGCGACTCGCCCAGCGCCCGCCCGGCCCGCGCCACCGGACGCGGGGTGCGCCCGACGACCGCGTCTCGCACGTCGTCCAGCAGACCGCGCGCCGGATGCCCCGGGTAGGTGTTGCCGAGCACGGCGCGGAACGCCGAGTCCAGCGCGGCGGACGCCTGGAACACCTCCATGATCGCGTCGTCCGGCAGCAGCACCGTGTCCGGCAGCGCGGCGCCCTCCTCGTCGGTCAGGTCGAGCAGGTCCCGGTCGGCGTCGGTGGCCGCGCGCAGCACCGGCGCCGGGGGAGCGGCCGGCACCGGAGCCCCGGCGGGAAGCGTGCGATGCGTCGGCACCGAAAGGCGCAGCGTGCCCGGCACCCGGTCCGGCGGCGGGCCCGGCGGCTCGGCGGGCGGGGCACCGTGCGGCACGAACGGCACCTCCACCGTCTCGTGCGCGAAACGCACCGACGGCTGCTCACCGGGGCCCTCGTACAGGTCCAGCGCGAGGTCGGCCGGCACCTCGAAGACCTCGCTGCGCTGCCCGGCCCCGCTCCCGATGAACAACTGGTCGTGCCCGACGCCCAGTTGCACGCTGTTGTCGTGCCGTACCTGGTTGCCGCGCACATAGTCGCCGCTCCCGCCCAGCGTCCACGAGCCCTTCGGCAGCCCGAACGAGCCGCCACCGCCGTACGAGAGCCCGTACGACGAACCGCGGTGGTCGGCGCCCGCCGCCGACAGGGACGCCACGCCCATGCCCTGCACGTCCGGCAGCACCCGGCTGTGCACGCTGTCGCCGTCGCCGCGCACCGCGCTGAGCACCAGCCGCACCCGCCGCGTCCCGGTCGCGGTCGGGATCTCCAGGAACAGCGAGTGGCCACCGTCCAGCATGGCGTCCGTGGCGGCCCGCTGCCCCACCTCCGAACGACCCTGCTCGAACCGGCGCAGATTGTTCAACTGCGCCTGTACCAGGGCCTCGTCGGGCAGCACCCGGTTGCGTCCCGGTGTGTCGCCGGGCAGGAAGCCCTCCCGTCGCAGCCAGTTCTCGGCGTGTACGAAGAGCGGTGCGGCGCCGTCCACGGCGAGTGGCGTCGCCGTCGTGCCGACCGACCGCAGGTGCTCCAGTTCCGCGGGCAGCCGCCGCAGCTCGTCCGCCGCCGGCGCGTGTCCGTTGGCGTCCTCGGCGGTCAGCAGCCGCAGATGCATGCCGCGCGGCCAGGCGTCCGGGGTGAACTCCCGCCGGCCGCCGCCCGGCAGGTGCAGCACCAGCGTGTGCCGCACCTCGGCCGGGGCCAGCAAATGGCTGCGGTTGGTGCGGACCGCGTGCATCAGCGCCGTACTGCCGCTCTGCACCAGTTCCTCGTGCGTGCCCGCCTGCGCGGACACCCGCCCCAGCACACCGCCGCCGGGCCGTTGCGAGGCGTTCGGATGCCCCTGCGACCGGTCCGCGGTGAGCGCCGGACCGACGCTCCCGGACAGGGAGAGCCCGCTGCTGAACCGCGACTGCGAGTCCAGCTTGACCACCTGGGTCAGGTGGCTCTCCAGGTTGATCTTCCCGGCCACGCTGCGCCGCAGCGGCTCGCCCACAACGACCTCGGTCCGCAACTGGAACATGCCCAGGGCGCGCCCCGAGGTGTCGAGCAGCACCGGCGAGAACACCCCCCGGTCCCGCTGCATCGGCAGCGTGCCCCGCAGCAGCGGCTCCGACAGGAACGTCTCCAGCTCCGCCGCCGAGTCCTCGTCCAGCGTGCTCAGCTCGGTGCCGAAGAAGCCCAGCGCCTCCGCGAGCAGCCGCTGCGGCTCGGCGACCGTGTCCACGCCCCACACCGGCAGGTCGTCCAGACCGGCCGCCTCCGGCAGGTCGTCCGCCTCGTCCCGCGCGAGGTGCTGCGGGAACCAGAACGTCACCGGCCCGTGCGCCTGCGGCGGCCCCCAGGTGACCGGCGGCGCCAGCCGTGGCGCGTCCACCCGCACCTCCCACGAGGCCGTGAAGTCGTACGGCTCCGAGGGCTCGTTGCTGCGCTGGGCCGACGTCGTCTGCACCACCGTCGTCACCGACGACGTCGAGGACAGCTGGTTCAGGGTCATCGCCAGCGTCAGCGCCACGTCGACACCGCGCACCGGGATCGCCCGTGTCACCGGGAACAGGCCCGTCCACGGCAGCAGCAGCGTGCGGACCGTGCCCGACGCCTCAGCGGACACCGACTCCTGGGTGCCGATGCCGCGCCGCTCCACACGCACGTCACGCTCGGCGCCCTCCGTCTGCCCGTACCGCGCCGACGACACCGGGTCCGACAGCCGCATCCGCACGTCCACGGTCCGGTCGCGGCCGTCCACCCGGACGGTGAACCGGAAGCCCAGACTGCTGCGCACATAGGGCAGGTTGAGTATCAGCTGCTCACCGCTCGCCACCGCCCGGAGCTGTACCCGTACCGGGTGCGTGTCAGGGGCGTCCCCCAGTCCGAGGGTGCCCATCACCTGCTGGTGCAGCCCCTCCACCACCGCCGGTGGCAGCGGCTCCAGGTACACCAGGCCCACATTGCCGTCCAGTTGGGCGCCGTAGGCGAGCACGTAGGTGGAGGACGGCGCGGGCACGGGCGCCCGGGAGGTGGGCCAGTCGGGGGCTTCGGTGGCCGGAATGGGCGTGGCGTCGGGATCGGTGGGGGACTTGGTGGTCGCGGGGGTGTGGTCGTGGAGCTGCGGCCCGGAGTCGGTGACGTTCTCGATGGTGGCGAGGTAGCGGTGGGGGAGTGGCGCGAGGGTTTCGGTCGTGGCCATGAGGCCGTCGGTGCGGACGGCGCCGGCGTCGGGGTGGTTGCGGAAGAGGAAGTCGTTGTCGCGCTGTTCGTCGGGCAGGCCGAGGTAGTGCAGGAGTTCGTGGAGGAGCCGGCTGTCGGTGTGGTTGAGGTCGAGGTGGGTCTGGTCGGGCCGTGCGGGCTTGTCCGTGTGCGTGAGGGCGATGGCTTCCGGGTGTTCCGGGCTGTCGACGAGGTTGACGTTGACGTGGAACTGGTCGCCCGAAGCGGGCAGGGCGTAGCCGGTGTTGAGGTGGTGCTCCACGAGTTGCCCGAGGCGTTGCGCGAGCCGGGCGGTGTGCTGCGGATCGGCCGCGTTGACGGGGAGGTTGAGGGTGTAATCGCGTATCCATTGCCCGCTTGGGGCTTGGATACGGCGGATCTGGGCGCGGATGAGGGTGGTGGCGCCGGAGAGGAGCCCGGGCCGGGGGGCGTCGGCGGTGGGGTCGGCGTGGGGGTCGAAGCGTTCGGTGCGCAGGGTGGCGGGGCGGGTGTGGGGGCGGAGGTGGTGCCAGGTGTCGGGGTGCGCGGGCTCGGCGACACGGGGTGCGGGCCGGTCGTCACGGGGGGCGCGGCGGGGCGCGGGGCGGCGGCGTCCGGCGGGCCGGGTGCTGGGCGCGTCCTGCGGGCCGCGCGGCGCACTGGACGTCGGGATCGCGGTGAGCGGGGCCGCGTCGCTGGCCGTGTAGTGGTTCAGCCCCCAGTAGTGGACCTCCAGGACCCGGCCCGCGGTGGGTGAGCCGACGCGGGTCACCGTGCCGAGGCCGGTCGTGGGATCGGGCCTCAGCACCTCCACCGTGACGCCGAGGGTGTCGGCGAGCAGCGGCAGGAACATCTCGCCCTGGTCGCTCTGCCAGGCGCCGGACCAGTTCCGCACCGCGGCGAGGGCGTGGTTCAGCTCCTCGTCCGTGAAGGGGACGGTGCTCTCGGTGTAGGCGGAATCGACGACCTGACGGAGCTGGGCGTCGTCCAGTTCGTCGAGGGAGGGCAGCCGACCCGTGTCGCGCAGGTGGTTGAACATCTCGATGACGCCGGGGTCGGCCGGGCGGTCGGTCACCCCGTCCTCGGTCAGCGCGGCGTCGAAACGGGTGTTGAGGTCGTTCAGCTCCTCCGGCCGGCGCACCCCGCTGATGCCGTAGCGCCCGGCGGTGGCGAGGAGCTGGGACCGGTTCATGGCGGCCGTGGCCCGGGTGAAGCGCGGTGCCAGCGTCTGCCGGACCTGGCCCACCACGTCCTGCGGCAGCGGCCGTCCGCCCCGGTGCCCGTCGAGCAGCCGCTGTTCGGCCGCAGAGCGGAGGTGGTCGGCGGCGATCAGCAGATGGTTGCGGGCCTGCCGGGCGGCGGGGGAGGTGTCGCCGCGGGCGGCCAGGCCCAGACCGGTGCGCACGTCGTCGGTGCGGCCCAGCCACGCGTACGTCTCCGGGGCCTGGGTGCTCAGTCCGGGCACCCGCTCGCGGACGCGCTGCGGATCGGTGCCGATGAACGTGTAGAGGATGCAGCGGCCGTCGTCGATCGTGGGCACGGTGTTGCCGCGCGGCGCGCGTACCTGGAAGGGCTCGGAGAGGGGCGGCGGCGGTGCCGTGCTCTCGGGCTCGGGCTCAGGCTTGGGCTCAGGCTTGGGCTTGGGCTTGGGCTTGGGTTCGGGCTCGGGTTTGGGCTCGGGCTCGGGTTTGGGGTCCGGGTCGGCGTCGGATTCGGAACGGGTGTCGCCGTCCTCGCCGTCCTTGCCGTGCTCGGAGGTGCCCTCGCTCTTGGGCGGGACCGGAGGCGTCGGGTCCGGCACGGTGATCGCGGTCTCCGCCTCGGACGGGTCGTCACGGTCGTCGGAGCGCGGGTCCGAGGCGACCGAGGCGGTGGAGTCCGACTCGGCGTCGGAATCGGTGCCGTCCCCGATGGCGGGGCTGTTGCCGGTGGAGGGCCCGGCCGTCCTGGGCAGCCCGGAGCCCGGCGGGTGAGGGGTGGTGGCGGACAGCGACGACCGCGAGGGCGGCACGGCCGAGGGGCCGTTCGCCAGGACCGGCCCCGCGGCCGCGGGCAGGGCGGTCTCCGCGGCGGCGCGACGGGTGGCGGCGTCGTCGCGGCGGCCGAGGATGTCGTCCAGTGCGTGGTCGATCTCGCCGAGGCGCAGCTCGGCCCGGTCGTGCGACTCCTGCGCATCCTGGCGAACCAGCTCGGTGTCGTCGGCGTGACCGCGCGCCGCGTCGGCGTCGGAGCGCAGGTCCCGTGCGGTGCCGCGGAGGTCCGGGAGCTGTGCCTCAAGCTCCTTGAGGGCCGCCTCGTCCCGGGCGAGGGAGATCTCGGACTGCCGGAAGTTCGTCCGGTCGAGCGTCAACTGGTCCTGGATCGCGTCCAGTTCTCCGTTGATCCGGTCGACCTCAGCGGTCGCGGTGTCGATCCGCTCGGTGAGCCGCGGGTCGACGGCCGGGGGTGTCGCGGGGTCGGCCGTGGGTGTCGACGTGGTGCCGGGCCCGGGCTCCGTGGCCGGCGCGGGAGGCGCGGCGGCGGTCTCGTTGAGGGCGTCGAGAGCGTCTTGCGCCGTTTTCAGGTCGGTGACGAGACGGGCCTGCCGCCGCCCGCCCTGGGTGAGGGACTCGGTGAGCGCGTCGATCGTGCCGAGGGTGCCGGTGATGTCCGTGGTCAGCTTGTCGATCCGGCCTTCGAGGTCGCGGACGTCCTGCTCGGCCCGGTCGGCCCCGGTCTCCGCCGTGCCGGCCGCCCGGTCGGCGTCGTCGGCCGCCGTGCGCGCGTCGTCCAGCGTCGTGACCGCGCCCCGCAGTCCGTCCACCGCGTCCGACCGCAGGTTCCGCATCTCGGTCTCGTCCGCGAGGGCCTGTGCGTGGTCGCCGTGGGCGCGGTGCAGGTCGTTCGCGATGGTCTCGAAGCCGGCCCAGGCACGGTCCAGCGCAGGGTCCCCGATGCGCGGCGTGCTCTCCGTGCCCGGCGCCGAGGCGGGGGCCGGGGTGGTCCGCAGGGCGCCGTCCGGTCCGAACGACCAGAACCGCAGCCCCTCCGGGCCGCGCGTCACCAGCTCCACCGGATGCCCGGTCAGTCGGGCCGTACGGGACGACCCGTACAGCGCGAGGGCGAGCCGGGAGCCGTCCGGGTCCGCGCCGGTCGCCAGCCAGAACTGGTACCCGTCGTCGTCCGGATCGACCCCGGCGACAAGGGCGTCCGGCAGGTCGCGCGGCGGTGTGGACGCCCACTGCCCCGGCGCGGTGCCGGTCTGCGAGGCCAGCAGCGCGGGCAGATCGTAAACACGCGGGAGGGGCCGGGGCGGGGTGATGCCATGGCCCAGCGCGTCGCGCTCCTCGATGCGGAGGGTGGCCGTACCGGTGACGTGCCGCAGCCCTTCGGGGCCGCTGACCTGGATGTGCACGTCCGCCTGGACCTCGTAGCCGCGGGTGCCGTGCCCCTCGGCCGGGGCGCTGGTGCTGCCGGTCTTGAGCCACTCGCGGCGCCCGCCGGAGACGTTGCCGCCGAAGTTGCTCGGGTCGATGGGCCGTTGGAGTACGGGCGGAGTGGCGCCGACCAGATTGCGGTCGGGGTCGTCGGCGCTCAGCACGAACGGCAGGGACAGGCCCAGGGCGGTGTCGTTACCGGACACCGTGCCCGAGGTATCGGTGACGATACGCAGCCGGTCCACGGCGACGTCGCTGCTCTCGGTGACCACCCGGGGCCGGTACAGGGACACCGTCAGGGTGGGCCCCTCCGGGGTGTCCCGGAGCGGGAAGGCGCCCGGCATGGCCGGCAGCATCCCGCCGACCTGACGCGGGTTGTCCAGTGTGATCGAACCTGCCTGGAGCAGCTCCCCGAGGCGCACCGAGGCGTTCTCGTCGGAGGTGGACGCGGGCTGCGCGCGCCAGCCGCTGCCGGTGGCCGGGGCCACCTGGTCGAGGGCCGTG
This sequence comes from Streptomyces sp. Mut1, assembly GCF_030719295.1. Lineage (NCBI taxonomy): Bacteria > Bacillati > Actinomycetota > Actinomycetes > Kitasatosporales > Streptomycetaceae > Streptomyces > Streptomyces castrisilvae. The sequence goes on from NZ_CP120997.1 coordinate 6,745,416, forward strand.
TAGAGCTGGTCCCAGGCGTTGAAGCCGTACACCGGGACGTTGCCGTTCGGGTGGAACAGCCCGTCGTCGCGCAGCGCGGGCTGCCCGTGCGGCGCCGGCCGCGGGTCGACCCGGGACACCGATACGGGGACCGGCAACGGGTTGCCGCCGCGCGGGTCGGCCGTCTCACCGCCGGCGAACCGCAGGGTGACGTGGGCCGGGACCCGGGTCCGGCCGCCGATCTCGCCGGCCAGGGTGCGGCTGATCCAGCTCCGGGTCGGCGCGTCGGCGTCGCTCCAGGCGATGAACCCGCGCTGCACCAGCGCGCCCACCACGTTCGGCGGCCAGTCCGTGACCCAGGTGGAGCGGACGGTGGCGACCAGTTCGTAGTCCAGGCCGTCGAAGTCGGCGGCGTTGTCGGTGCGCAGCCAGAACCGGTCCTCGGCGGTCCGGCCCCGCTTGTCGGTCTTGACACTGGCCGACGTCCACTGGGCGGACGGGCCGAGCCGGTCGGTGCGGTCGTCCGCGTCGGGCCGGGTGAAGCGGGCCGTCGGATTGAGGGTGACCCGGTGCTGCCGGCTCACCGTGTTCGCCGTGGACCGGCCCGCCGGGGTCTGCGACGTCCAGCTCTCCAGCCCCGACTTGTCGCCGGGGACGGCAGTGCCGCGGCGCGCGCCCCGGTTGGCGGCGGTGGTCGTGGGCCGGGCCGAGAACGTCACCTCGACCAGGGCCGCGCCGCCGAACCGGTGGTGCCGGAAGCTGAACCGGGCCTGGCCGCCGCCGCGTCCGATCAGCGCGCGCTTGCCCGCGGTGCTCGTCTGGTCGGCGATCAGGGTGGCGACGCCGGGCAGGTACGAGGCGTGGCCGGGGGTCGTGACGCCGGGCGCGTACCGGTCGAGGAGGCCGCGCACCTCGTTCTGGAACCGCTGGCGCTGCGCGGTGCCGGGCCGGCCGGTCGGGCCCAGTTCGGTGACCGAGGTGACCGAGGCCAGGCCCAGCGTTCCGTCCCGCACATAGCGGCTGGGCAGCGGCGGGCTCGCCAGGCCGGTGGGCGGCACGTCGGCGGGAAGCCCCTCGACGCCGCCCATCCACTGCCGGTCGCGGCGCAACTGGCTGTCGGTCATCAGGAATTGGAGGCCCTGCGGCACGTCCACGGCGAGCTGGACGGTCTGCCCGTTGGTGTAGCCGACGAAGTTCGCGAACGCGTTGCGGTGCCCGGAGCGGATGGTGATGACATAGGTGAGGTCGGCCGTGACCCGGTGCTGGATGCCCGTCTGGGTCGGTACCCGGTTGGTCGTCGTCGTACTGATCGAGGTGTCGGACTTGTCCGCCTTGCGGTCGTACTGGTAGCGCAGGGACGGGTTGAAACGGGACGGCTGCCGGGTCTCCGCCGTGCTGGGCTGCGGAGCGGAGGTGGCACCGTCCTGCTGCGAGTTCGGCTCCGGGTCGGTGGCGGGGGCGGGCGACTTCGGGTTGTTCTGTGTCGCCGTGCCCGCCAGCCCGAACTGGTGCGTCTTGCCAAGACCCTTGAGCTGCTGCGCCGAGTCGGCGGCGGCGACGTCCGACTCCATGTACTGGCTCGTGCCGGACGTCAGCCGCGGGTGGTGCGCGACGGCCTGGATCTCCGCGGAGAGCTGCCCGTCGGCGCCGAGCCCCGGCAGGGTCAGGCCCTCCACCACGTAGCTGCCGCCGAGTATCTGCTGTCCGCGCGCGACCAGCGAACCGGGCGAGAGCGCCGCGGTCCGGGACTCGGCGGCCACCGTGGTGGGGTCGGCGAACGGGTTGCCGGTGAGCGAGCTGCCGACGAACCCAGCGAAGCGGCTCAGCAGCGAGGGCGCCGGGGTGAGGGAGACCGGACCGGGGGCCGGAGCGGTGGTGCCGGTGGTGGGTGCCGCGCCGGTGACGATGCGCTGGAAGGCGTCCTGGAGGGCCGCCGAACCCCGCATCACGTCCACCAGGGCGTCGTCCGGGACCCGCACCACGTCCGGGCGCGGTCGGCCGGTGCCGTCCGTCAGGGCCAGCCGGTCCCTGTCGAGCCGGGAGACCGGGCGTACGGTGAACGGCTCGCCGGCCGGCTCCGGCGCCGGGGCGTCCAGGGTCCGGCCGTGGGGCACGCCCAGCCGGACCGTGCCCGGCACCCCCGCCGGCACGGTGCCCGGCGCGGACTCCAGGTCACCGGGCGGGTGCGGCCGGGGCTCCGGGGTGCCGAAGCGGACCCGCGGCCCGGGGCCCGTGCCCTCGTACAGATCGAGCGTGAGGCGGGCCGGCACGTCGAACTCGTGGGCGTCCTGGCCCGAGCTGATGAAGAACTGGTCCTGACCGACTGTCGACGAGGTGGTGTTGCCGAGCGAGGCGTTGCCGACGTACTGGTAGTCGCCGGTGCCGCTCAGTGTCCAGGCGCCGTTCGGAGTGGGAATACTGGGGCCGCCGCCGAAGCCGAGGCCGCCGCTGTAGCTGTTGCCGAGCCTGCCGTTGCCGCCGGCCGTCGAAGACGACACGCTGATGACGGCGATGCCCGGGAGAACCCTCCTGTGTACGGGCGGCCGGTCCGCGTCGGCGATTGCGCCGAGCACCAGCCGCACCCGGCGCCGCCCCGTCGACGAGGGTGTCTCCAGGAACAGCGAGTGCCCACCGTCCACCATGGAGTCGGTCGCGCCCCGCAGCCCCAGCCCGGAGCGCAGCTCCAGGAGCCGCCGCAGGTTGTTCAACTGCGCCTGCACCAACGTCTCGTCGGGCAGCGAGCCCCGGCGCGGCGCGTTCGCGGGAGGGGGCAGGAAGCCCTGGTCGCGCAGCCAGGTCTCGGCCTCCGCGAACAGCGGGGCCGTGCCCTCCACGCCGAGGGGCGCCGCCGACTGCCCGATCGAGCCGAGCGACGCCAGCTCGGCGGGGAGCTGTCTGACCTCGGACTCGGCCGGCGCGTGGCCCCGGGCGTCGTCCGCGCTGAGCATGCGCAGGTCGAGGCCGTGCCGCCAGGTTCCCGGCGCGTACGAGGCGGTGCTGCCGTCCGGCCGGATCAGGGTGACGGTGTACGAGACGTCGGCCTCGGTCAGCAGATGGCTGCGGTTGGTGCGCAGCGCGTGCACGGAGGCCGCCGAGGAACTGGTGCCGAAGGCGTTCTGCGCGCCGAGCTGGAGGGTGCCCTTGCCGCTGAAACTCCCGCCGAGGGAGCCGGTGGCGTCCGGGTGGTCCGCCCGCGTGTCACCGGTGAACGACGGGCCGATGCCGCCGGCGAGGGCGACACCGCTGTTGAACGTGGTGTTCTGGTCGTTCTTGACCGTGTTGACGAGGTGGCTCTCCAGGTTGATCTTCGCGTCGATGCTCTTGGCGACCGGCGCGGTCGGCGTGACCCGCGCGTCCAGCCGCACCATGCCGACGGCCCGGCCGTTGCCGTCCGTCAGCACCGGCGAGTACAGCCCGCCGTCGCGCTGCATCGGCAGCGTGCCGCGCAGCACCGGCTCGGAGAGGAAGTCGGCGAGCTGCGAGGAGGACGTGGCGTCGAGGTCGGCGCGGAAGTGCGCCGCCGCGCCCTCGTACAGGCGCCGGGGGTTGAGCACCGAGTCCACGCCCCACAGCGGCAGGTCGTCCAGGAGGGCGGGAGCGGGCAGTTCCTGGGCGGGGTCGGCGTCCGCGTCCACCAGGTGCTGCGGGAACCAGGCGGTGACCGGCCCGTGCTGCCGCACCGGCGACCAGCCGTCGACGGGGTGGCTGTCGGTGGTCGGGGCGGTCGGCGTGGCAGGGGCCACGCGGACCTGCCAGTTGCCGTCGAAGTCGTAGGCCCGGGACGGCTCGGCGCTGCGCTGGGCGGTGGTGGTCTGCGTGACCTGGGTGACGGTGACAGAGCCGTCCGCCTGGTTGTGCGTGATGGTCGCGGACAGCGCCATGTCCAGCGAACGGACCGGACCCGCCGACGTGATCGGCAGCGAACCCGTCCAGGGCACGGGGATCGTCGAGAACGTGCCGGACGGCTGCGCCGAGACGTTCTCCCGGGTGCCCTGGCCGCGCCGCTCCACATGCTTGTCGGGGTCACTGGTGTCCAACTCGCCCTGCCGCGCGGACGGCCGCCCCCCGTCCAGGGCCAGCCGCACGTCCACGCTCCGGTCGGTGCCGTCGACGCGCAGCGTGACGCGGTGGCCGCCGAGGCTGCGCAGGTACGGCAGGTGCTGGGCCATCTGGGTCGCCGACAGCACGTCCCGCAACTGGGCGAGGACCGGGTCGTCGGGGCGCGGGGCCGGCCGGCCGAGGGCGGTGATCACCTGCCGGTGCACGGCGTCCACGACATCCGGCGAGAACGGCTCCATGAGGACGAGCCCGACCTGCCCGTCGTGCCGCTGCCCGTAGCCGCCGAGGTAGGAGGGGCGGGGACCGCGCCCACCGGTCGTCTCCGGCTCGGGGTCCGGGTCCGGATCGGGCAGCGGAGCGGTGTCACCGTCCGCCGTGGTGAGCGTCAGCACCGGCACTACCGGCGGGGGCGCCGCCTCCTCGGAGGTGACGACGGGCGGGGGAACGGTTGTGTCGTCCGGGACCGGCGCGGACGTGGTGCTGATCGGGACCATCGGCATGGCTTCGGAGTCCGAGACCGGGTCGACGGCGGGCGCGGTGACGGGCGTTGTGGCGGGCGGGACGAGCGGCGCCGGCGGGTCCGCGCCGAGGTCGCCGGTGACCGGCACGGGCGGCGTCGCGGCGTCGCGGCGCTCACCGTCGGGGCGCGGCCGGGGCGCGTCGGCGGGGTCGCCCACCAGCGTGGCGATGAGCTGGAGGTGCCGGGGCCGCAGCCCGCCCGCCTGGTAGCCGGCCGGCTCCGGCGAGGGGGCGGGCACGGGGGCGCCGGTGACCGGGGGCGCGTCGCCCATCAGGCTTTCGTTGCCGCCGCGGTGCGGCGCGGCCGGGTCGAGGCCGCTCTCGTCGCGCAGGCCGAGCTGGTGGCCGATCTCGTGCGCCAGCGCCGAGTCGGAGATGTCCGCCGGCCATGAGTGGTGCGTGGTGGGCACGCCGTCCGCCGGGTCGGTCAGGGCGACGTCCAGGTGCGCGGTCTGCCCTTCGGCGGCCGGAATGACAGTGACGTGCAGCCGGCTGCCGTCGGGCAGGCGGTGGTCCGGGGTGTTGAACACCCTCCGCACACCCTCTTCGAGCCGCTGCCGCACCCCGTCGACCTCCGGGCCGAGCTGCGGGTCGCCCGTCACGCGATAGGTGACGGTGAGATCGGTGACGGGCTCACCGCCGTGCGTGAACTGCCGTACGTCGAAGGAGGAACGCACCACGTACTGCGTCGGCCTGCCGTCCGGACCCGTGGGCCGCGAGACCGGGTCCACCCACGTGTGACTCCGCGGCGTCGGCGTCGCCCCGTTCCGCGCCTCCTCGAAACTGCCCGGCGCGGGGTGGGACGCCGGGGTGGCGGGCGGCGTCGGAGTCAGGACCACCGGCTCCCGTACGTCGTTGGCGACGGGGCCAGGTATGTCGTTCCGCACGGGGTGCAGCCCGTCGTTCTGGACCGGGTCCGTCGTCGAGTCCGACGACGAGTCGTTCCGGACGGGGTCCGGCGTCGAGTCCGAGGAGGATGTGTGCACGGGCGTCGGGCGGGGGGCGGGGCTGACGGCCGGTGCGTTGCCGGGTATGCCGTCCGGGGCGGTTCCCTGGGGGAGACCGGTCGGCGGCGGTGTGGTGCTGCCGGTGACGATCGGCTTGGGCGCTTCGGTGACAGGGGCGTGGGCGGCGGTGTCCCCGGTGCCGTCGGGGTCGGTGATGTCGCTCTCGGCGATGCTGTCGGTGTCACTGAACACGGAGTCCGTGTCCGAGCCGCCCTCGGTGTCGGTGTCGCTGTCCACGCCGGTTCGGACGTCCGTGTCCGTGTCCGTGTCGTTCGCCGTTGTGTCGTCGGGCTGCGGCGAACTCCCCGGACGCGGGGTGCCGTTGCCGGTGTGCGGCTGCTGCTGAACGGTCTGCGCCGGCGTCGGATTGCCGGGCACCGTCACCGGAGGGGTCGGCGTCGGCGTCCGGGTCGACGGATCGGTCACCGAGTTCACGTGGGGGTCGGTGACCGGGTCGGTGACCGTGACGTTGCCGTCGAGGTCCGGGACATCGCTGTGGACGTGGACCCCGTCGATCTTGACGGGGTCCACGTGCACGCCGTCGAAGTGGACGCCGGACGGACCGTCGGCGGTGACCTTGCCGCCCGTCACGTCCACGTTCAGGTCGGGCGACTGGGTCGGAGGACGGAGGGTGACCGGGCCGTTCCGCCCGCCGCCCGTCGGGGACGGGCCCGGTGTCGGCACACCGTCGCCCGGCCCCGGGGTGGGCGTGCCCGGGCCGGGGCCCTTGCCGTCGCCATTGCCCGGGCGGGGAGCGTCGTCCGCCGTGGAGTCGTCCGGCGTGTCCGGGAGGTGCGCGGTGTTCACGGTGGGCGGCTTGGTGAAGTTGAACTTGTTGCCCAGGGCGGACGCGCCCTGCCCCAGATGCCGTTCGCTGACCGCGCTCAGCCCGCCGCCCAGGAAGGTCATCGGGCCCTCGACGGGGAGATGGAAGATCGCCGCCGTGGCCAGCTCGCCCAGCGCCTCCGCGCTGCCCTCGGTGAGGAAGTGTCCGATGTCCTCACCGAGCTCGTGCTTGATCCTGTCCCCGAGGCCGGGGGGCGCGGTGGGGGGCGGCTTGGGCAGCGGGACCGGATTGGGCTTCGGCGTGGGGGTCGGCTCGGGGCCCGGCTTCGGCGTCGGCTTCGGGTCCGGCCGGTGGGAGGGCCCGTCGTTGAGGTGATGGTTGTCGAACTTGTTGTTGTGGAACTTGTTACCGTTGCCGTCGATGCTCTTGAACGGGTTGTTCCCGCTGCCCCAGAGGTTCTTGAAGTTCTTCTTCAGGTTCTTGAGGATGTCGTTGAGGAACCCGTGGAACAGTCCGGTGAACGCGCCGAAGACACCGTCCTGGACGATCTGCGACCAGTCGAAGCCGTGCGGCCGCCGCCCCTTGGGCGCGCCCAGCATCATCGCGAGGCGGACCGCGAACGTAGTGAACGCCTCTTCGATCATCTCGGAGAGGGTCGGCAGCAGGTGGGTGCGCTTCATCAGCCAGTCGAGCAGCGTGAGGATCGCCACCCGGCTGCGTGCCTTGGCGACCGCCGCCTGGCTGGAGGCCGAACCGCCGGTGAAGATGGACAGCGCCATGATGATGGCCAGTTCGATCAGCAGCCGGATCAGCTCGGCGATGATCTGCCACTTGGCCTCCATGATGTCCATGGAGGACTTGGTGCGCGCCTTCTCCAGATCGTCGAGCTGGTCGGCGAAGTCCTTCAGGTAGTTCTTGCCGCCACTGTCCAGGAACAGGTGCATGGCCTTGACGTACTGGTTGCCCACCCGCGGCGGCAGCGAGCGCCCCACGCCACCCGCGGTCTGCTCGATCAGGTCCGACAGGTCACGCACCCGCCGCCCCAGCCGCCCGTAGGGCCGGCCGTTGGCGAAGGCCATGTCCTCGTCGGCCTGCAGCATTTTCTCACCGATCAGCACGAACAGCAGATTGTTCAGCTGCGGTGAAACCTGGATGCTCATGGGGTGCGGTCCGGTCCGTCAGTGCCTGCCGCCGCCGGAGACGTTGCTGTTGTCGATGTGGGACTCGTGGATCGCGTCGAGGTTGCCGCCCAGCGTGGTCAGGACGCTCTTCAGGTTGGCGAGCGTGCCGTCGCCCACGCCGACGATGGCCTCGGTCAGGGCCTTGCCGGTGCTCACCGCGCCCTCCCGCTGCTTCTTCTCCTGCGGGACCATCGTCTTGGCGTAACTGTCGTCCTTGCCGGGCCAGTCACTGGTCGCCGACACGTCGTGGAAGAACTCGTTGAACATGTCGACTGCGTAGTTGCTGATGGCCTGGAGCTGCCGGGTGCCGCCGGTCAGGCCGGGGAAGTTGGCGTAGTACGCGTTTTCCGTCATCGTCTCCTCAGTCCTCCGGGTCTTCGCTGATCTCGTCACGGAGCCGGCCGGAGCCGCGGCGGCGGTCGCCCTTCGGGCCCTCCAGCACACCGGGCCCGAAGATCTTGTTCCAGTCCACGTCGAAGCCGGTGAGTTCGGGTGCCTCCGCGTTCGCGTGGGTGAAGGGCTCGAAGGTGGACATCACCCGCCGGGCCATTCGGGCTCGCGCCTCCTGCGCCGCCTCCAGCACGCTGGCAGCGAGCTGACCTGCGGGCATCGTACGGTACTTGTCGTCCAGGAAGGTCAGCGCGGTCATGTCGCCCTGGGCGGATACGGTCACCTCGACCGAGCGGTCCGCGGAGCGCACCGTCGCCTCGGCGTGCGCCAGTTCGCTCTCGGCGCGCGCCACGGCGGCCTCGGTCTCCTCCAGTTCCGCCATCGCCTTGGCGAGCCGCTGTTCGATCGACTCACTGTTCACCGCGCACTCCCTCTCCCGTTCTCTCTTCCGTGGCCCGGCCCGCGTCCTCAGCGTCCGATGACCGCCGGGGCGCCGCCGTCGTCGGTGCCCCACACGTCGTCGTCCTCGGCCAGCCACGCCTCGCGGGCGCGGTCGCCGCTCTCCGTGGTCGTGCAGCCCTGGCCGGCGGCGCCGGGTCCGCCCACCGGGTAGGGCGAGCTGGAGGTGGTCGGCCGGGTGTACACGATCTCCTCGTCCTCGTCGACCCCCGCGGCCCGTCCGCCGCGCCCGCCCCGGGCGCCGCCGACCGGGTCGGTGAGGACGGCCCGGGTGCGTTCGCTGGTGCCCTGGCCGCCGCCGCCCGCGCCGCCCATGCCGGGCATGCCGCCGCCCCCCATGCCCATCGGGTTGAGCGGGGTGCCGTTCGCGGACTGCGCCGCCGGGTTGCCGGCGAGCGCGGCGGCGCCGGGGTTGGCCGACCCCAGGGAGCCGCCGCCGTACGGGGTGCTGTCGTAGTCGTCGTAGTAGTCGTCGAGGTTGGAGTCCGGGCCGCCGGACGTGTTCAGCGAGCCGCCCGGTCCGTGGGTGTTCAGGCCGGACGAGTGGGTGAGCGGCGACGACGTGTGCGGGCCGTCGAGACCCTGGGTGTTGAGCCCGTCGGTGTCCGGACCGTTGTGGTTGAGGCTGTCGAGGTCCGGGATGCGGGTGTTGAGCGACGGGCCGTCGCCGTTCAGGTCGGTCGTGGTGGTGTGCCCGGCGGCGTCGGTGGTGGTCAGCCGGCCCGTATCCGGGTCGAGGACCTGCTTGGAGCCGTCTGGGAACTCGGTGGTGAGCGTGCCGTCGTTGTTCAGGGTGGTGGTGGACCCGTCGGGGTTGGTGAACGACTCACCGGGGTTGAGCTGGTGGGTGGTGACGTTGCCCGAGGGGTCGGTGACGGTGACCTGGCCTGTGTCCGGGTTCAGGGTTTCCATCGAGCCGTCGGGGAACTTCGTGGTGAGCGTGCCGTCGCCGTTGAGCTGGGACGTGGAGCCGCCCGGGTTGGAGAAGGCGCCGTCGGTCGGGTTCAGCGTCGACTCGGACAGGCTGCCGTCCGGGTTGAGGGTCTCCACATGGCCGGTCTTCGGGTCGAGGGTCTGGCTCGAACCGTCCGGGAAGGTGGTGGTGAGTGTGCCGTCGTCGTTGAGCGTGGTGGTCGATCCGTCCGGGTTCAGCAGGCTGGTGCCCGGGTTGAGCTGCGAGGTCGACGTCACCCCCTTCGGGGAGGTGCTGGTGACCAGACCCGTGCGCGGGTCGATGGTCTGCGTCGAGCCGTCGGGGAACTTCGTGGTCAGTGTGCCGTCGTCGTTGAGCTGGGTGCTGCCCCCGAGGGGGGTGTTCAGCAGCGACGAGCCGCCCTTCCCGTCCTTGTTGCCGAGGCCGTCGTTGTTCAGCAGCGAGGTGATCGGAGGCACCAGTGCGGCCGGGTTCGGCCCTCCGAGCGGGGAGTCCGGGTCGCCGTTCAGGCCCAGGCCGTCGCCCAGACCGTTGTTCAGCCCGTCGTTGAGCGTGCTGAAGTTGTTGTTGAGGCCGTCACCGAGGTTGTTGACGCCGTCGCCCAGGCCGTTGAGCCCGTCGCCGAGGCCGTTCAGGCTGTCGTTGAGCCCGTCGTTGATCCCGTTCAGGCTGTCGTTGAGCCCGTCGTTCAGCCCGTTCAGGTTGTCGTTGAGCCCGTCGTTGAGGTCCTTGAACCCGTCTCCGAGGCCGTTGAGACTGTCGTTGAGCCCGTCGTTGAGGTCCTTGAACCCGTCACCCAGGTCGTTGAGGCTGTCGTTCAGGCCGTCGTTGAGGTCGTTGAGACCGTCACCGATCGTGTTGATGTTGTCGTTGAGGCCGTCGAGGTAGTCGTTCAGCTTGTCGTTGTTCGCATTGGCCTCGTCCTTCGCGATGTCGGCCTCCTCCTTCGCGAGGACCTCGGCCAGCGTCTCGGAGTTCTTGTCGGTGACCTCCTGGTCGAAGGCGTCCGTCACATCGGCCCAGGCGGACTTCACATTGCTGAGGGCGTCGATGGCCGGCTGCTTCAGCACGCTGTCGGCATGGTCCGACCAGCTCTTGACGGCCGCGTCGGCGATCTTCTTCCAGGTGGTGTGCTGGGTGAGGTCGCCGTACGCGGAGGTCTGCTTGAACTCGGACGTGGTCGAGTAGGTCTTGTACGAGCCGCCACCGCCGTAGCCGCCGTAGTACTGGGTCTTCACGTTCACGTGCTGGATGTTGTCCTTGAGGACGAAGGCGGACACCTCGTCCAGCACCTTCACCAGGTGCCTGTGCGGGTCGTGCTTGCCGTCCTTGGCCCAGCTGTTCCACGCCGTCTGGAGGTCGGTGACCGCGTCCTTGAGCGCGGTCTGCGCGGCGGCCAGGGCGTCGCTCAGCTTCGACTTGGGGACGTAGCCGCCCACCGTGGTGTTCTTCGGGCTGTAGTCGCGGCCGCCCAACTGGGAGACGTATCCGTCGTAGTTGGTCTTCAGCTCCTTCAGCAGGTGCCAGAAGAGGCTGGCCGCCTTGCCCTTCCACGCGGCCTGGTCCTCGCCGAGGGACTTCATCCACCCGTTGACGACGTCCGAGTGGTCCTTGAAGAACTGCATCGCCCTGTCGAAGGACTGGCCCGTCTCCTCGAAGGACTTGAACTCGACAGCGTTGCCATCGAGGACCGACAGGTTGCTGAAACTCCAGCCCTTGGTGGTGTGGTTGTTCAGCAGCTCGTCCAGAGCCAGTTTGCTGCCGGAGATGTACTGGGCCATCGGGCCGGAGTCCCACTGGACATGTGAGTACGAGCCCTCGAACTCACCGCCGCCGGAGATCGCCCCGTCCCCCCACAGGTCGGCGCGGCCGTCCTCGCCCACGCCCACGCCGATCATCACGATCCGCGCCTTCTTCAGGCTCACGCTGTCGTGCGCGCCGTCGCCGCCCGCGTCGTAGAAGGCCAGGTCGTAGTCCTCGCCCGTGCTCTGCTGGAAGCCGCTGAGCCGTGTGTAGTCGTCCGTGGACACCGCACGCATCGTCTGCCCGGAGATCTCCATCCGGAACAGCTTCAGGTCGGAGAAGTCGTCGCCGCTGTCGCTGCTGAGGGAGTTGAACAGGCTGGAGCGGGCCGGGATGGTGTAGCCGGTGAAGTTGGTGATCGCCTGGCCGTAGTAGTCGTCCGGGTCGTAGGTGGGCGTTCCGGAAGTACTTTTGCCGTCGTCGGCCATGGCACGGACTCCGCTGCTGGGGCTGAGGGGGTGGGGGAGAGGAGGACGCGGGGCCCGGCGTCAGCTGTCGGAGCCGGTGCCGCTCATGTCGTCGTCCACCGTGTCGAAGATGTCCATCAGCTTCTCGCCGTCGATCGAGGTCAGGCTGGCGCCCTGCGTAGTCAGCAGCGTGGTGATGGTTTCCTCGAGTGCGGACTCGATGTCGTCGAAGAGGACCTTCTGGCTCTTGAAGATGCCGTCCAGCGCGCCGCCCTGCGTCTTCAGCGCCTCGATCAGTGCCGAGCCACCGGTCGGGTCCTCGCTGTCGCCGCCGCCCATCAGGCCGATGCGCAGCATCTTGGCGTCGCCCGACGCCGAGCCCTTACCGGTCTCCGCGACCAGGTTCTTCAGCGAGCGGACACCCCCCTCGTTGTCCTTGCGGATGTTGAGCAGGTCGGTGATGAAGTCCCCGACATCGTTGTTCTTGAAGGTCTTGAGCGCCGTCGAGTCCAGATGGGTCAGGTCTGCCATGGGTGCCTCCGGTGGCGGGACTCGCCGGACCTGCGATTGGCACGGCGACGGTACGGGGAGATGCCACTGCCGCGCCGACCGAGGGCGGACCGGTCGGCGCGGTCGGGACGCGTGCTCAGCGGCCGATGGTCACTTCGGACCACATCTGGCTGAGGGAGTTCTCGCTGTACTTGTAGTTGCCGGAGATGTCGCTCAGGAGCTGCGCGTGCGAGGTGAGCAGCGTCTCCATGTTCTGCACCGCGCCGTCCCAGGCGGCCTGCTTCCGGCGGTACGTGTCGCCGTCGTTGCCGTACCAGGTCTTGGACAGCTCGCTGAGCTCTGCCTCAAGATTGGACAGCGTCTGGGCGATCGCCTTGGTCTGCATCACCATGTCGTCTGCCGCGTTCGACATGTGGTTGTAGCTGACGTAAATGAAACCGTCGCTCAGATTGTCTGCCACGGTCTGCCTCTTTCACACGGTGTTGAGGGGGGCGGCCTGTCCGGTAGGTCACCGGGAGGCCCTGGTGCCGACGAGGCGCCCGGGTCAGCCGACCAGCTGATCGAAGGCCGACTGCGAGGTGTTGTACGCCTGGTTGATCGCGTCGTTCGACGAACCCTGGGTCTTGTTGTGCTCGACAAGGCTCTGGTTCAGCCGGTCGATGACGTCCTCAAGGTTCTTGAGAATGACGTTGCACTGGCCGTCCCACTGAGCGAGGAGCCGGCCGTACTGGCCGCCGTCGCTGCCCTGATAGCCGGAGCCCAGGGTGGACTTGGTGCCGTCGACGTCCTGGCGGATCTTCATGATCCCGCTGAAGGCCGATTCAAGGGCCTGGATGCCGTTCCGGGTTGATGACTCGCTTGACTGCTGGCCGTCTCCCGCCATCGTCCCACCTTTCGTAAGTCGGATCTTGGTACGAGCAACTTGAGCCTAAAGTGCGGCAAGTTGAGAAAACAACAAGCTGAGGTAGATCTGAGGTTGGAGCTCGATATTTTCCCGGGTCATTAACCGGTGGGAAACCTCCCCGGCGACGGGGGAGTTCAGGAGTCGGAAGCGGCCTTCCCGGTAACCGAATCGGCCGCCCGGACACCCGGTGACGCGACGTCGGTCCGGCACTGTGTCGCGGGACCCGGCCCGGCCTTCCTCGGATCCGTGCCCGGTTCGGACCGCGCCGCGGCCTCCGTACTCAGGTCAGGGCCGGTGGGCAGCAGCGACAGCAGCGTGGACGGCACCCGCACCGCATCGCCGTCGGAGTACCCGAGGGCGGCCAGCGCCTCCGCGTCCGCGACGCGGTACTTCACCCCGTCGTCGCCCACCAGGAACGTGGTGTTGCCGACTGTCGCGCCGGCCGCGCCCAGCACCCGCACCAGCGTGCCGTGCCCCGGGCGCGTCACCACATGATCCACCGCCACACAGGCGGGGACCAGCGCCGTGGAGTCGGCCGCGGCGTAGGGCGACAGCGCGACCTGGTCGATCCGCACCGACGTCACCCGCACCTCGCCGCCGTCCGGATCGACCCGCGTGCACGCCGCCTGCCCGGCGGGCAGCCGCAGCGCCACCGGCGGGCTGTCCGGCAGCCCGGCCACCGACGGGTCGGTGCCCGCCGTGCCCGGCGCCTGGTGGGAGCGCAGATCGGAGACGCCGATGGCGACGGCTTCCGGGGACGCCCCGTCGTACGCCTTCTTGCGCGTGTCCGGGTCGCCCAGCAGCAGCGCCGCCTGAGTGGCCGTCACCGCGTGCAGGCCGTCCGTCTGGAGCACGTAGTCCTGACTCACGGAGCCCGCCGCCATCCGGAACACCTGTCCGACCCGGGTCTTCCCGCCCGCCAGCGCCGGACCCGCCCCGCCCCGGTCCGCGACCTTCAGGGTGGCCAGCTTCGGGCCGCTGACCAGGGCGTCCAGGAACGCCGCCGACACCGGGCGGGGTGTCACCGCGCCGTAACCCAGCGACTCCGCGGCCCCCGACCTCCGGTCCAGCTCCAGCCGGCTGCCCTGCCACATCAGGTACGTGCGGTCGTCCGGCCCCCGCACCACCAGCGCCGAACCCGCACCGACCGGCCGGGTCTCGACCGGGGCGCCCGGCACCAGGGTCGTCTCCTCGCCGTCGCCCGTGGAGCACACCTCCCACGCCGACGTCTCCAGGTCACCCGGGCCCGGCACGCCGTCCGGGGCGCCGGTGATGCCGACCGGTGTGCCCACCGGAGTGCCCTTCAGCGATTCCCTGCCCACCGCCGTGGTGCCCAGGTCCGCGCCGCCTATCAGCAGCGCCGACGCGTAGTTGCGCACCGGACGCAGCCGGCCGTCCGCGTACAGATAACGGGCGCCGGTGTCCTTGTTGACGATCAGGGTGTCGCCGCCGCGCCAGGCGTCGTTGCCGCCCGGCCGGAGCAGCCCGTACACGAAGGCGCCGGCCGAGACGAGGATGGCGACGATGATGCCGATCAGCGCACCGCGGGTGGTGCGTCCCAGCGGGCTCTCCGGGGCGTCCGGGTCGGCCAGCAGCATGCCCGAGGTCAGCCGCCCCATCATGAACGTGTGCGCTTGCACCTGGTCGCGCCTGGACCGCACGGTCGCCTCCTGCTCTCAGTGGTTCGTCGTCGTCACGGTGCCCTGCCGGCCCGTCATCCGTTCCAGCCGCGCAGGGCGCCGAAGACGCCCAGCAGCCAGAGGGTGAGCGGCAGCAGGGAGACCGCCAGAAGGGTGTGCAGCAGCTCGGCGGCCCGGCCCCAGTACGGCACCAGACGGCGGCCCGGCACCGTCCACACCGCGATGGTCAGCACCGTCGCGACCACCAGCAGACCCACCACCAGGAGCACCCGCTCCACACCGGTCAGCGCCAGGCCCCAGCCGAATGCCAGCAGCAGCAGACCCCACGCGCCGGGCAGCACCAGCACCAGCCGCTGCGTGGTGTTCACCAGGCCCCGGCCGTGCAGGAGCAGCAGCAGCGACAGCGCCAGCGCGCACAGCAGCGCGGGCAGCGCGGGCCGGTGCGCGAGCGCAACCAGGCAGGCCGAAGCCAGCACGCCCGTCGCCCCGTACAGCGCCGTCATCCACTCGCCGGCCAGCTCGGTACGGACCGCGACATCGTTGCCGCGGTAGGGCTCGATGCCCTCCTGGAGCTGCTGGGCGTTGGTCGGCAGCGCCGGCATCCGCATCCCCGCGAACCGGAACGACAGCGCCGGCACCAGACCGCCGAGCAGCACCGTCAGCATCGCCACTACGCCCGCCGCGGCGGCCGCCCGCAGGTCGAAGAGGGTCATCACCGCACCGCCCACCGCCGCGGCGAACGCGGTCAGCGCGGAAGCCAGGAAGACCGGCGTGCGCACCGCGGTGGCCGCCAGCGCGAGCACCGCCCCGCCCGCCCAGGCCGCCGACGCGCCCAACAGCCTCGCGCCCAGAACCTGGTGGGCCTGGGGCCCGCTCAGCTCGCCGCCCGGCACCAGCCAGCCCGCCAGGGCCAGCGCCGGGGACGCCATCAGACCGAGGACCGCCCCGGTCGCGCCGTCGTCCACCGCCCGGCTCGCCGAGGCCGCGCCGGCCAGCAGCAGCACGCCGGCGACGACGGCCGCGCCCGCGCGCAGCGTCACCGACGTACCCGGCCACGCCAGCAGCGCCAGACCGGCCAGCACGGCCACCGCGACCAGGGCGCGCAGCAGGTGCCGCGCCGCTCCCTCGCTCCAGTCGTGCAGCCGGTCCCGGGTGACCGAGGCGATCCCGTCGACCAGGTCGTCGAGGCGCACCTCGGGCAGCGCCTCGGTGCGCGGTCGCAGATGCAGGACGTCGCCGTCGGTCAGGCCCAGGGTCGCCAGCGTCGCCTCCTCGTCCAGCGGCCGCCCGCCGAGGCGCTGGAGTATCCAGCCGTCGTGTTCGAGGCCGGTCTCCTCGATGTCCTCGCCCGCGTACCGCAGCATCGTCGGCAGCAGGTCGGCCACCGGCACGTCGGAGGGCACGGAGAGGTCGATGGTGCGGCCCGGGGCGCGCACGGTCAGGTGGCACAGGTCGGCCACGGAGGTGTCGGTCATACCGGGACTCACGTCTCCTGAGCGTCGGAACGGAGTGCGTGGCATGCGGTGTTGCAGGCCACTGAGGGGGAGGTGGCGCGAATGAGATGGACGACGGTTGAACGGTGGGGAGCGTGCGGAGGGAGGGGGTGACGTGGACTTACGGAGTTGACGGGGTGCACACTACTGTCACTCCCCGAGGCCGTCGTAACGGGAGTCCCGGCAACATGCACGGCACACATACCGGCCGGACGTCCCAGGACTCCGCCGCCCGTATGGCCTGCCCGTAGCGCGCCCGCCGGCGTCGGCACCCGGACCGTGAGCCTCCGCTGATGTACCGCCGCGTGCGTGAAGACCACTAAGGAGCCCCAGCGTTGAGCGTGGTCCTGTTCCGTCGTCCGGCCCGTCGCCGCGGACCCGACATGCCGAGCGGCGAGCTGACCCTCCAGGAACCGCCGACCCTGATGGAGACCGTGCCGGACACGTCCGCGGTGTGGACGTACCTGCCGATGGCCATGATGTCGGTCTCCATGATGCTGATGTTCCTGCGCATGGGCGGCCAGGGGTCAGGCATCTTCATGTACATCGCGCTCGGCATGATGGTGCTCGCCGCCGCCGCGATGATGGTCGGTCAGGTCATGCGCAAGGCGGGCGACCGCAAGCAGCGGCTGCGCGGCGAACGCCGTGACTACCTGCGCTACCTGGCGCAGAGCCGGCGCACCGTGCAGCGCACCGTCGTCGAGCAGCAACTGGCCCTCGCCTGGCGCCACCCCGAGCCCACCGTGCTGCGCTCCATGGTGCGTACCACCCGGCTGTGGGAACGCCGCACCAAGGACGTCGACTTCGCCGAGCTGCGCATCGCCGTGGGCGACCAGCAGTTGGCCCTGCGGCTCAACCCCCTCTCGACCAAACCCGTCGAGGACCTCGAACCGCTGTGCGCGCACGCCCTGCGCCGCTTCATCCGCGCCTACAGCACCGTGCCCGGCCAGCCCATCGCGCTCTACCTGCGCTCCTGGTCCCGGGTGCTGCTGCGCGGCGACCAGGACGCCGCACGGGGCATGCTGCGCGCCGCGCTGAGCCAGCTCGCGGTCTTCCACCCGCCGGAGGAGGTGTGGATCGCGGTCTGCGCCGACGACGAGCACCGCGCCGAGTGGGAGTGGGTGAAGTGGCTCCCGCACAACCAGCACCCCCAGGAGACCGACGGCGCCGGACCGCTGCGCATGGTCGCCTCCGCCTTCACCGACCTGGAGAACCAGCTCGGCAGCGAGTTCTCCGAGCGGCCCGTCTTCGACCCGGACGCCGTGCCCGGCCGCGACGAGCCGCTCGTCGTGGTCGTCGTGGACGGTGCCACCGTCCCGGCCGGCCACCGCTTCGACGGCCCCGGCTACCGCAACGCCGTCGTCCTCGACCTCTCCTCCACCCTCACCTGGCGCCCCGGCCGCACGACCCTCCGCCTGGACGTCACCCCCGAGACCGTCGCCCTGGTACGCACCGACCGCAGCCGCAAGGAGCAGACGACCGTCCTCGGCCGCCCCGACCAGGTCGGCCCGGTTGCAGCCGAGACCCTGGCCCGGCTGATATCCCCGTATCGGATGAGCCTCACCGCCGACGCGGTCGAGCCGCTCTCCGCCGACATGGAGCTCACCACCCTGCTCGGCATACCCGACCTGCACCGCCTCGACCCCGAATCCCTGTGGCGGCGGCACAACGGCTCCGCACGGTTGCGGGTGCCGGTCGCAGTCGGCGCGGACGGCCGCCCGGTGGAGCTGGACATCAAGGAGTCCGCGCAGGGGGGCATGGGCCCGCACGGCATGCTCATCGGCGCCACCGGCTCCGGCAAGTCCGAGCTGCTGCGTACTCTGGTCCTCGGCCTCGCCCTCACCAACTCCTCCGAGACGCTCAATTTCGTCCTCGTCGACTTCAAGGGCGGTGCCACCTTCCTCGGCCTGGACGAACTCCCGCACACCAGCGCCGTGATCACCAACCTCGCTGACGAGGCCGCCCTGGTCGAGCGCATGCAGGACGCCCTTCACGGCGAACTGCTGCGCCGCCAGGAGCTGTTGCGCGCGGCCGGCAACTACACCTCCGCCCTGGAGTACGAGCGGGCGCGCGCCGGCGGCGCCGGCCTCGCCCCGCTGCCCAGCCTCTTCGTCGTCGTCGACGAGTTCAGCGAACTGCTCGCAGCGCACCGCGAGTTCATGGAGCTGTTCGTGATGATCGGCCGCCTCGGCCGGTCCCTGGGCGTGCACCTGCTGCTCGCCTCGCAGCGCCTGGACGAGGGCCGCATGCACCAGCTGGAGTCGCACCTGTCCTACCGGATCGGGCTGCGCACCTTCTCCGCGATGGAGTCCCGCGGCGTCCTCGGCGTCCCCGACGCCTACGAACTGCCCTCCCAGCCGGGCAGCGGCTTCCTCAAGAGCGGCGTCGAGGCGCTGACCCGGTTCCGCGCCGCCTACGTCTCCGGCCCCTATCGCCGTCGCGGCGGCGCCGTCGCCCAGGCCCGCGTCGCCAGCCAGGTCGTGCCCTGGACCGCCGAGTACGTGGTGCCCCGCGCTCCCGCTCCGGCTGCCGTCGAACCGGAGGCGGAGGAGGCGGACGACAGCTCCAGCCTGCTGTCGGTCGCGCTGGACCGGCTGCGCGACGCCGGCCCGCCCGCCCACCGTGTGTGGCTGCCGCCGCTGGACGCCCCGTCCCCGCTCGACGTCCTGCTGCATGGCCTGACCGTCGACCCGGAGCGCGGCCTGACCGCGCCGGGGTGGAACGGGACCGGCAAGCTGCGGGTCCCCGTCGGCCTCGTCGACAAGCCCTTCGACCAGCGCCGCGACCCGCTCGTCGTGGACCTCGCGGCGGCCGGCGGCCACGTCGCCGTCGCGGGCGGCTCGCAGAGCGGCAAGTCGACCGTGCTGCGCAGCCTCATCATGGGCCTCGCGCTCACCCACACCCCGCGCGAAGTGCAGTTCTACTGCCTCGACTTTGGTGGCGGCACGCTCTCCCAGCTCACCGGGCTGCCGCACGTCGCCGGTGTCGCCGCCCGCCTCGACGCGGACCGGATCGGCCGCACCGTGGCCGAGGTCACCGCCGTGCTCACCCGTCGCGAGCAGTTCTTCCTGGAGCACGGCATCGACTCGATGGCCACCTACCGGCGCCGCCGCGCAGCCGGGGAGTTCCCCGACGAGCCGCACGGAGACATCTTCCTGGTGATCGACGGCTGGTCCACGGTCCGGCAGAACCTCGACCAGTTCATCCCGACGTTCAACCAGATCGCCACCGGCGGCCTCAACTACGGCATCCACCTGATCGTCGCGACCTCGCGCTGGCTGGAGCTGACCGCCCCGGTGCGCGACCAGGCCGCGACCCGCCTGGAACTCCGGCTCGGCGACACGATGGACTCCGTGGTCGACGTCCGCAAGGCCGCCGGCGTGCCCCGTACGCCCGGCCGGGGGCTCACCGTCGATTCCAAGCTGCACTTCCTCTCCGCGCTGCCCCGAGGCGACGGTTCCAGCGACCCGGACACGCTGAGCGAGGGCGTCGGCGACCTGGTCGAGCGCATCGCCGCCGCCTGGCACGGGCCGCGCGCACCGCAGGTGCGGATGCTGCCGCACCGGCTGCCGGCCTCGGAGCTGCCCGAGCCGGAACTCGGCCAGGGCCAGAGCCTCAGGCTGCCCCTCGGCCAGGACGAGGAGACGCTGGACACCGTCTGGCACGACTTCTCCCGCACCCCGCACCTCGTCGCCGTCGGCGACACCGAGAGCGGCAAGACCAACCTGCTGCGGGTGGTGGCGGACGCCATCGTCGCCCGCTACTCCCCGACCGAGGCCCGCATCCTCGTCGTCGACTACCGCCGTGACCTGGTGGAGGCGGTGCCCGAGGAGTACCGGCTCGGGCACGCCGTCTCCGTCGACGCCCTCAAGCAGCTCGTCGGCGGCTCCGCGAAGGCGCTGCGGACCCGGCTGCCCGGTCAGGAGATCACGCCGGCCCGGATGCGCAGCGCCGACTGGTGGACCGGCCCCCGGTTGTTCGTCCTCGTCGACGACTACGACATGGTCGGCGGCGGCACGGTGATGGACCACCCGTTCGCACCGCTTTTCGACCACCTCGCGCTCGGCCATGAACTGGGCCTGCACATCGTCGTCGTACGGTCCGCCACCGGCGCCGGACGCGGCCTCAACGACCAGCTGCTGCGACGCCTGGACGAGGTCAACACCCCGGGCGTCCTGATGTCGACACCGCCGTCCGAGGGGTACGTCTTCGGGAACGTGAAGCCGCGCGTGCTGCCGCCGGGGCGCGCGCTGCACATCGTGCGGCGCAAGCCGGTGCTGATCCAGACGGCGCTCGCGCGCGGGACGGAGGAGGAGTAGGCGGCTCCATGCCCCCTGCAAGGCGGCCCTGCCCATGCACCGCGCCGATACGGCCCCGCGCCCTGCCGGGGCGCGGGGCCGTATCCCTCAGGGGCGCCGGGCAGACGGCCGCCAGCCCGTGCGGCGGCCCCGGGGGATGATCACGGCGAGCCAGACGACCGTGACCACCACGGCCACGCCGGCCAGCGTCGGCCACATGGCGCGGCGCAGCGGCCCGGCGGCCCTGTCCTCCGGCATCCGCACCGGGGCGGCCGACTCCTTGTCCGCGGCCGGTCCCGCCGGCGCCTTCGCGGCGGTGGAGGCGGAGGCGAGGACAGCGGTGACGGCGGCGTACGGGTCGACCCGCGGCACGGCGTCCGGGTAGGCCGAGGACCGCAGCAGTTCCGCGGTCTGCGCGGCCGTCAGCTCCGGGTGCACCGATCGCACCAGGGCCGCCGCCCCCGCCACGTACCCGGCGGCGAGCGAGGCCCCGGAACCGATGTAGTGGCCGTTCTTCGACGGACCGATCCCGACCACCCCGTCACCGGGTGCCGCGAGCTGGGCGCTCCCGGTGGTGTACGAGCCGGTCGGCCGCTCACCCTTGGCGTCCACGTCGAGTACGGACAGCACACCGTCACCGGCGGCCGGGTAGTAGTCCCGGGCCGGGACCTCCTGGCCCACCCCGCCGGCCGGGGGGTCCGGCACGGCGGCGGCGACCAGCAGGACGTCCTTCTTCGCGGCCAGTCGTACCGCGGACCTCAGGGCGGCCGTGTCGCCCGGGAAGGCCGCCGACACGGTCACCACCTCGGCACCGGCCCCGATGGCGGCCTCGATGCCCGAGGCGACCCGGCCGGGGGTGGCCGCGCCGCGCTCGTCGGTCCCGCGCACCGCGACGATGGCCGACCGCCGGGCGACGCCCGCGAACTTCACGCCCTTGTCCGACTGCGCGGCGATCAGCCCGGCCACGAAGGTGCCGTGCCCGACACAGTCCTTCCCGGCCGCTCCGACCGCCGTGACGCGGCCGTTCAGCGCGGGCGCGGAGGCCGAGACGCCGGTGTCGACGACGCCGACCTTGACCCCGGAGCCGGAGGCGAACTGCCAGGCCCGCCCCAGCTGGAGGCTGACCTGCTCCCACGGCACGGCGGTGGCCTGCCGTCCCGAACCCCCGGTGCAGCCGGCGTTGCCCGTCAGCTTCGTCCTGAGTACCGGCAGCTCCACAGTGTTCCCGCCGGCCGCCGCGGCGCCCGTGGCACCGGCACCGCTCAGAGCGGCCGTCAGCAGCAGTGCCAGCGCACCGGCGGCGGGCCGGGACAGGTTCCTCCCGCGCATCGCCGTCACGCCCCCGCCCCGCCGGAGGCGGACGCCGACACCGGGTCGGCGAGATCCTCCGGGAGCAGCAGCCGCAGATCGTCGAGGCTGGGCGCGGCCACTCGGCTGAGCCGGCCCGCCTGCCGGGTCATCATCCGCTCCAGCACCTGACGCGCGGTGCGCGCGTTGCCGAACGACCGGTCGCGCGGCAGGGTGTCGAAGTGGTGCCGCAGGACCGAGCCGAGCCCGTTGCCGCACTCGTACCCGGCCTGCGACGCGTGCTGGCGGACGATGGTGACGAGCTCGTCGGACGTGTAGTCGGCGAACTCGATCCTCCGTGAGAACCGCGAGTGCAGGCCCGGGTTGGAGGCGAGGAAGCCCTCCATCTCGCTGGTGTAGCCGGCGACGATGACCACCACCTGGTCGCGGTGGTCCTCCATCAGCTTCAGCAGCGTGTCCACGGCCTCCCGGCCGAAGTCGGCGCCGGACGCCTCGCGCGGCGCGAGCGTGTACGCCTCGTCGATGAAGAGCACGCCGCCCAGTGCCCGCTCGAAGACCTCCTTGGTGAGCTGCGCGGTGTGGCCCACGTACCGCCCGACCATGTCGGCACGGGACACCTCGACGAGCTGGCCCCGTGGCAGGATGCCCAGGGAGACGAGGAGTTCGCCGTAGAGCCGGGCCACCGTGGTCTTGCCGGTGCCGGGCGGCCCGGTGAAGACGAGGTGGTGGCTGAGGCGCGGCACAGGCAGCCCGGCGGCCTCCCGCTGCCGGGCCGTCGAGACCAGGTTGACCAGGTCGGTGACGTCCCGCTTGACCGCGGAGAGTCCGACAAGGGTGTCCAGGCGGCTGAGAGCGTCGTCCCCGGCGTCGGCGCCGTCCGGACCGGCCTCGGAGTCGCGGGCGGCCTCCTCGCTGATGTCCTGCGGGAGCAGCAGTGTGAGGTCCTCCTCGGTGACCTGGGCCTGCGAGGCGAGCCGTACGGCCTGCCGGTCCACCATCTCCTCGAAGACCTGCCGTGCCGCACGGCCGTTGCCGAACCCGGCGTCTTTCGGTATCCGGTCGAAGTGGGTCGCGAGAGCCTTGCGGGTCTCGTCGTTCAGCACGTACTGGTGGCGCCCGCACATGCTCTCCACGATCTCCACCAGTTCGGGGACCGAGTAGTTCTCGAACTCCACGGTCCGCGAGAACCGGGAGGCCAGGCCCGGGTTGGAGCCGAGGAAGCCGCGCATCTCACCGGAGTAGCCGGCGACCACGACCACCACGTCGTCGCGGTGGTCCTCCATCAGCTTCAGCAGCGTGTCCACCGCCTCCCGGCCGAAGTCGGCGCCCGAGCCGCGCGAGTCGGAAGTGAGCGCGTACGCCTCGTCGATGAAGAGCACGCCGCCCAGAGCCCGTTCGAAGGTCTCCGTGGTCTTGATGGCGGTACCGCCGATGACCTGCGCGACCAGATCGGCCCGGGAGACCTCGACCAGGTGCCCGGACCGCAGCGTCCCCAGCTCGGCCAGGATCGTGCCGTAGAGCCGCGCGACCGTCGTCTTTCCGGTGCCGGGCGGGCCCGCGAAGACCAGGTGCCGGCTCATCGGCGGTGCGGACATGCCGAGTTGGGCGCGGCGTCGGGCGAGCTGGGTGAGGTTGACCAGCGTGCGGACCTGTTCCTTGACGTTGTCCAGGCCGATCAGGTTCTCCAGCGCGGCCATCGGGCCCTCCGGGCGTCCTGGACCGTCCGACTCGGGCACGGTGCCCGCCGGATCGGTGCCCTCGGCCTCGCCGTAACCCCAGGCGTCCCGGGACTCGTTGCCGGTGCTGTTCAGGTTCTCCACCGCGAGCCGGCCGCTCGCCCTGGACTGGACGAGCCCGCCGCCCTTGTTCTCGCGCACGGTGCAGCCGACCACCGACACCGGCGACTCGGTCTCCACCCGGATGCCGTCACGGCCGTTCCCCGCCGCCTCGCAGCCGTTGAGGTTGGCCCGGCCGCCCTCGCGGACCAGGAAGCCGTGGTCGGTGGCGGCGGCGGCCCGCACCCGGGTCGCCGTCAGCTCGCCGCCGTTGTCCACGACGACACCGCAGCCGCCCGCCGACACCAGCTCGCCGTCGCGCAGTGCCGCCGTGCCCTCGCCGCCTATCTCCAGACCGGCGCCGCCGGGTCCGGTCACCTTCAGGCCGGCCAGGTAGACGTTGCCGCCCGAGGCGACCGTCACTCCGGCGCCGCCCGGCGACTCCACCGAGCAGTCCTCCACCCGGCCGCGCCCGCCGTCGGTCACCGAGACGCCGTTGCCGCCCGTGCCGGTGATGCGGGCCCTGCGCACCAGCGGGTTGGCGCCGCCCTTGACCACCACGCCGGTGCCCCTGACGTCCAGGATCTCCACGCGGTCCAGCTCGGCCGCCGAATCCTCCTCCAGCAGCACGGCCTCGGCCTCGCCGTCCCGGACGGTCAGTGAGGTCAGGGTGGGCGAGGAGGAACCCGCCACGCGCAGCGCCGGTGCCCGGGCGCCGCTCAGCCAGCAGTCCTCGTACGTGCCCCGCGAACGGTCGGTGACGAAAAGGCCGTTGCCCGCCGTGCGGGACGTGCGGCAGCGGCGCAGCACCGGGTCGGCGCCGTGCGAGACGATGATGCCCTGGCCGGTGGTGCCGTTGACCCGCACGTCGTCCAGCTCGATCCGGGCGGCGCTGGTCAGGTGAGCGCCGATCGCGGTGTCGTGGATCACGGTCCGCAGCACCCGGACCGCGCTGCGCTCCTCCAGCGCCAGCGCGGGCTTGTCGGTCGAGGAGAGATCGCAGTCCTCGACGGAGACCTGGGCGTCGCCGTTGGCCAGCAGGCCGTTGCCGCGTGCGTCGCGCACGGTGCAACCGCGTACCGTCGCCCTGCCGCGCTCGCCGATCACCACACCGCTGGTGCCCAGGTGCTCGAGGGTGCACGACTCCAGCGAGCTCTCGCTGGCCGACGTGACGACGACACCCGCGCCGGTCCGGCTGGAGACCCGGCACTCGCGCATGGCCAGCGAGCCGGAGTTGCGGGCGAGGACGGTGGCCCAGGACGCACCGGAGACGTCGCAGCCCTGCATCGCGACCTGCCCGTGCGAGGCGTCCACGACGGGAGCCTCCTCGTCCTGGCCCTGCACCACCAGATCGGTCAGCATCAACGCGTCGGCACGCAGCGAGATCGCGGTCCCGGTGCGCGGCGCCAGGCGCACGCTGCCGCGTGACTGCTCGGCGACGATGGTCACGCGAGTGGTGACGACGAGGTTCTCCTCGTACGTCCCCGGGCGCACACTGAGCACCGCCCCTCCGCGCGCCCTGGCCAGGGCCTCTGAGATCGTCCTGGCGTCCCCGGTGCCCTCCGGACAGATCGTCAGTACCTGGCGCACTCCGCTGACCTCCTTGTATCGGCACCCGTGGGTTGCGGTCGGCCCCATCATGCCTTCCTCCCACCTGCGATCCCACCCCGGTCCGGCCGCCGGGGCGGCCGGGACGGCGAGCTTCGCGGTGCGGCGGAGAGCGGCGTACCGCGCATTACGGGATGTTCCGCAACGCCCGTACCGGGGCGGGGATTTCTCCGAGACCCATTGTTCACGCCAGAGATATGACCTGTCCCCCACATGTGTGCGTGAATAAGAGCGCTCTCAGGGACGTACGACGAACTACGGGACGGATGGGGCCAGATGACAGACCCGACCGGAACGGCGGCGAAGGCGACGACGGAAGAGGCTTCGGCGCCCCCCGCCCCCGCCGGAGCCGGCCCGGACACGCACCGGGTTCCGGAGGGAGCGGGCGCAGGGTTACCGGAGGCCGAACCGGGGCGCGAGGGCGGATCGGAGACGGAGCCCGAGTCCGCCGCCGAACCGGAGACGGCACCCGGAAACGCCGCTGCCGGCATCGCCGCTCAGGAGGAGACCTCTGCCGGCACGCGCCCGGCGCAGGCGCCGGACGAGGGGGACGGGACCTCGGCTCCCGCCCCCGAAGCGGCGGCGTCGGCTTCCGCCCCCGAGGCGGCGACGGAGCCGGGAGTCGCCGAGGCGCTGGCGGCTTCGGCGCACGAGGACCCCGACCCCGGCGCGGCGGCCCCGGCCGGCCGCCCGAGCCGCCCGCTGCTGGCGGGCGCCGCCCTCCTGGGCGCCGCGCTGGTCGCCGTGCCGGTCCTCCTCATGAGCCGCCCAGGTGAGCCCGAGCGGCACGACACCGCCGTCGTCAACCAGGCGGGCACGCTGCTCGGCGGCGGGGAGCCGACGAGGGAGGGGCCACAGGCGTACGCGTCGTCGAGCGCGTCGCCCTCGAAGCCGGCGAAGCCGAAGAAGACACCGACACCGAAGGAGGTCGTGCCGAAGCAGGCCCCGGTCGTGGCCCCGGTGACGTCCTCGCCGTCCCCGACGAAGAAGCCCTCGCCCAAGCCCACCCCGAAGAAGACCCCGAAACCCACCCCGAAACCGGTGAAGAAGCCGTCCCGGGCGGCGGACATCACGGTCACGGCCACCAGGGTGCTGCGGGCCGGTGAATCCATCGAGGCGAACAGGACGAGGCTGCGGATGCAGCGCGACGGCAACCTCGTCGTCTACGACGAGAACGACAAGCCCCGTTGGGCCACCATGACCTTCGGCAAGGACTACCAGGCGGTCTTCCAGGCGGATGGCAACCTGGTCGTCTACACCGCCGACAGCCGCCCGGTCTGGGCCAGCAAGACCCAGGGCCACCGCGGCGCGGTCCTGCGCCTCCAGAAGGACGGCAACCTGGTGATCTACTCGGGCGGCGCTCCGGTCTGGGCGTCGAAGACCCAGCACTGAACGCACCGCCCGTCGTGCGGGCACACGTCCGCACGACGGGTCCGCCGCACCCCTGCGCGAAGGCGGCTGGCTCCCCGGGATCGAGGGCTCCTGCACACTCGTTGCCAGCGCTGCGGCATGAGGCGTGCGGGTCCGGCGGGCAGGTCGTACCGGCTGACAGCCAGATAGGTCTCCGGCGTCGCCGCTCGAGCGGACTCGTGTCGTCCCGCAGGACGAGTTCCGGCTCCTGGGGGCGGCGGCGGAGGAGGGCCCTTGTTTGGCCCAGTACTCCGCGGCGAGCCGCTGGTCCACCAGGCCGAGGCGCTTGCCGGCCCGGCTCCACGCCTGGCACGGCGGGGAGGCGATCAGCCCGCGTGTACGGCCGACGAAGCGATGCGTCGGATACATGGCCACGTCGGTCCGGATCGTCACCTGGCCGGCCAATGACCAGTCATGGGCGGGCATGTCAGCGGGCATTCGGCCTCAAGTTCGAGGCGGTCCTGACGGGACGGCCGGAGCGGCGCTACCCTGCGCGGACGATCTGTCACCGGAGGTGCGTATGCGACGTTCCGTCAGGCGGAATGTGTCGTTGTCGGCGATTCTCGCCGCCGTTGTGTCGGTCGGGGCCGCTGCCCCGTCCTCGTCCGCCCACCCGGCCGCGCCACCGCCCAAGTCGCCCGTGGCGGCGGGCTACGGGGGCGCGGTCTCCAGCGTCGACGCGGACGCCACGGCCGCCGGGATCGAGGTGCTGCGCAAGGGCGGCAACGCGGTGGACGCCGCGGTGGCGACCGCCGCCGCGCTCGGGGTGACCGAGCCGTATTCGGCGGGACTCGGCGGTGGCGGGTACTTCGTCTACTACGACGCCCGCACCCGTACCGTCCAGACCATCGACGGCCGCGAGACCGCCCCGCGCAGCGCGGACTCCTCCCTCTTCCTGGAGAACGGCGAGCCCCTCGCCTTCGAGGACGCGGTGACCAGTGGGCTCGGGGTCGGCACCCCCGGTACACCCGCCACCTGGGACGCGGCGCTGGACGCCTGGGGGAGCACCTCGCTGCGCCAGGTCCTCAAGCCCGCCGAACGGCTGGCCCGGGACGGGTTCGTCGTGGATGAGACGTTCCGCTCGCAGACCGCGGACAACGAGGCCAGGTTCCGTGACTTCCCGGCCACCCGGAAGCTGTTCCTGCCCGGCGGGAAGCCGCCCGCGGTCGGCTCGGTCTTCAAGAACCCGGACCTGGCCCGCACCTACGAGGAGGTCGGCCGCAACGGGGTCGACGAGCTCTACCGGGGCAAGCTGGCCGACGACGTCGTACGGACCGTGCGCAACCCGCCCGTCGACCCCGCGTCCGACCGGGTCGTGCGGCCGGGCGACCTGACCGCGAAGGACCTGCGCTCCTACCGCGCGCTGCGCCGGGCGCCCACGAAGGTGAACTACCGGGGGCTCGACGTGTACGGCATGGCGCCGTCCTCCTCCGGTGGCACGACGGTGGGCGAGGCCCTCAACATCCTGGAGTCCACGGACCTTTCGCGGGTGAGCCAGGAGAAGTACCTGCACCGCTACATCGAGGCGAGCCGCATCGCGTTCGCCGACCGGGGGCGGTGGGTCGGCGACCCGGCCTTTGAGGACGTACCGACCAAGGGCCTGCTCAGCCAGCGGTTCGCGGACGCCCGGGAGTGCCTGATCAAGGACGACGCGGTGCTGGCGAGCCCGCTCGCCCCGGGCGACCCGCGCCACCCGGGCGACTGCCGGTCCACCGGCAAGGCCGCGCCGACCACGTACGAGGGGGAGAACACCACCCACCTGACGACCGCCGACAAATGGGGCAACGTCGTCGCGTACACCCTGACCATCGAGCAGACCGGCGGCAGCGGCATCACGGTGCCGGGGCGGGGCTACCTGCTCAACAACGAGCTGACCGACTTCTCCTTCGCACCGGCCGACCCGGCCGTCCACGACCCGAACCTGCCGGGACCGGGCAAGCGCCCGCGCTCGTCCATCTCGCCGACCATCGTGCTCCGGCACGGGCAGCCCGTGCTCGCCCTCGGTTCACCCGGCGGGGCCACCATCATCACCACCGTGCTCCAGTCGCTGATCGGCACGGTCGACCGGGGGCTCCCGCTGGTCGACGCCATCGCCGCGCCCCGTGCCAGCCAGCGCAACGCGGCGGCCACCGAGCTCGAACCGGCGCTGTGGAACAGCCCGTTGAGGTCCCGGCTGGAATCCCTGGGCCATGTCTTCAAGCTCAACCCCGAGATCGGGGCGGCGACCGGTGTGCAGCGGCTGCCCGACGGGCGGTGGCTCGCGGCCGCCGAGAAGGAGCGGCGCGGCGGCGGCTCGGCGATGGTGGTGAGGCCGAGCGGGCGGCCCTGACCGCCCGGAGCCGACAGGGGGGCGCACGGCGGCTCACGCCGCAAGGACCATCTCCTCGCCAGAAGGGCGCCCCCCCAGTGCGTATGCGAACGCTTGCCCTTGTCACGGCCTCCGGTGCCGCGCTCCTCACGGCCGGCACACCCGCCCCCGCCACCCTCGCGGTGGCGGCGGGCCCGGAGGCCGCACTCGCCGCCCCCGCGCCGGCGCCCCGTCCCGCCCTGTCGGACCCGCGCCTCGCGCCGGTCGCGCGGATCCACCGGGCGCCCGTCCGGGCGCACCGCTCCGCACCCTCCCCGTCCCGTGGCCGAAGAGGGCCGGTCGGCGCGGCCGAGCTGCTGGCCGAGGTGTCGGCCTGTACGCAGGTGTCGCACGGCGAGTACCGCACGGATGAAGGGACTTCGGCGACCGTCCCGGTCTGCGGTATGCCCGGTGCGGTGTTCTGGAAGGCGGACATGGACATCGACTGCGACGGGCAGGTGACGGCCGCCTGCGACACGGGCACCGATCCGTCCTTCCACGGCGACACCGCGTTCCACACCTCGGACGGCAAACCGCTGAACGCCGAGGAACTGCCGTACGTCGTCGTGCCGGGCCGCAGCGGCGTCTGGGACTACGCGGCGGCCGGGATCAGGGGCGGCGGGGTCGTCGCCGTCATCCACGGCGACAAGGTGGAGTACGCCGTCGTCGGTGACGTCGGCCCGGAGCGGATCGTCGGCGAGGCCTCGTACGCCACGGCGAAGTCCCTCGGCATCGCCCCGGACCCGAGGAGCGGCGGCGCCGGCTCCGGGGTCACGTACATCCTGTTCCCCGGCTCCGAGGTGTCACCGATCGAGGACCACGGCGCGGCCGTGGCGGCGGGACGGGCGCTCGCCGAGCAGTTCGTGCGCGGGTAGCGCGCTCAGAGGGCGGTCAGAATGCGGGGGCCGTCGTCCGTGATCGCCACGGTGTGCTCGGCGTGCGCGGCCCGGCTGCCGTCGGTCGACCGCAGCGTCCAGCCGTCCAGGTCCGCCCGGTAGGTGTCCACCCCGCCGGCGATCAGCATCGGCTCGATGGCCAGCACCATCCCGTGCCGCAGCGGCATGCCGCGCCCCGGCCGGCCTTCGTTGGGCACGCCCGGGTCCTCGTGCATCTCGCGGCCCACGCCGTGCCCGCCGAACCCCTCGGGGATGCCGTAGCCGGCGGTGCGGCAGACCGTGCCGATGGCGTGCGCGATGTCACCGATCCGGTTGCCGACGGTGGCCGCGGCGATTCCCGCGTCCAGGGCCGCGTACGCGGTGTCGATGAGCCGGGTGTCGGCCGGGCGGGCCCTGCCCACGGTGAAGCTGATCGCCGAGTCGCCGGCCCAGCCGTCCAGGGTCGCGCCCGCGTCGATGCTCACCAGGTCGCCGTCGCGCAGCCGGTAGTCGGTCGGGATGCCGTGCACGATCGCGTCGTTGACCGACGCGCAGATGACCGCAGGGAAGGGGACCGGGGCGAAGTGCGGCCGGTATCCGAGGAACGGCGAGCCGGCGCCCGCCTCGCGCAGCACCCCGCGCGCCACCTCGTCGAGTTCGCGCAGGGTGACGCCGATGGCGGCCGCTTCCCGGGCGGCTGTCAGTATCTGCGCCACGACCCGGCCGGCCGCGCGCATGGCTTCGATGGATGTGTCCGTCTTGAGTTGCACCATGCCAATTACTATACCGGTCCGAGCGGTATTAGAATGACGGCATGGTACGAACCCCCCTGACCCCCGAAGAGCGCCTGCGCGGCGAACGGCTCGGCCTGCTGCTGCGGCAAGCGCGCGCCGGCCGCAGCATGGCCGCGATCGCCGCCCACGCCGGAATCTCGGCCGAGACCCTGCGGAAGATCGAGACCGGCCGCGCCCCCACCCCCGCGTTCTTCACCGTCGCCGCCCTGGCCGGCGCGCTCGGTCTCTCCATGGACGAGCTGCTGGTGAGCTGCGCCGCGGTGCCGGAGGTCGTGCCTCTGGCCGGATAGCGCCGGCAGCACGGCCTACGCTGGGCCCATGAGCCTCCAGGACTTCGCCCGCAGCGAGTACGTCAGCCTCACCACGTACCGCAAGGACGGCACGCCGGTCGCCACCCCGGTCTGGGCGGCGGCCGACGGCGACGAACTGGTCGTCTGGACCAGGACCGACTCCTGGAAGGTCAAGCGGCTGCGCAACGACAGCCGGGTCCGGGTCACCGTCTGCGATGTGCGCGGCCGGACCGAGGAGGGCGCCGTGAGCGCCGAGGGGACCGGCAGGCTGCTCGACGAGCGCGGGACGGCCGCCGTGCGCCGCGCCATCGGCCGCAAGTACACCTGGAAGTACTGGCTGCTCGACTACCCGGCGATGATCGTCCGGCTCGGCAAGCGCCCGCACACCGGGATCGCCATCACCTTCTGACCGCCAGCCCGCACGCCCCGCCCCGTGTCGGCCGCCTGCGCCCGCGTACCGGCCGCCTCCGGCCCGCAAACTGCGCGTAGCCGTCCCGAAACACGGCTGCGGTCGAATGCCGTCCACTGGAACGTTCCAGTCCACGGCGGCCGAGGGCGACGATGACGGTGCATCAGCAAGCGGTGTCCATAGGTGAGTTCGCGCGCAGCCTGCGAGAGCTGGCGGCGCTGCTCGATCCCGGGCGGGGGTGGTACGGCGTCTTCTGCCGGCGCGACCCCGAGGGGATGCGGGCCTGTCTGGAGGGGGCGGAACTGCCCCCCTGGGACGTGGTGGACTCCCTCTTCGCGGACCTCGCGGCCGTACACGGCGCCGCGTACGCGGAACAGGCGTCCGTACGGGCGGCCGCCCTCTACGCGGACTGCGCCGTCGCCCACGACCGCCGCCCCGGCGGGCGCGAGCAGCTGGTGGAGCGGCTCCAGCTGATGCTGCGCGAACAGGCGCACGCCGCGCACCGGTTGCGGACGGCCCGGACGGGCGGCGGGGCGGGGACGGACGCGGGGGCCGCCGCCTGGGCCCGCGACGACCACGAGCGCGCCACGGCCCGGTGCGCCGAGCTGCGCGGACGGCTGGAGGCGGTGCTGGACGCGGTGCGGGATGCGGCGACGGAGGGCCCGGAGCCGCCGGGGGGCGCGGCGGAGGCCGCCGCCACGGACGCGGCGGTCCCGGCACAGCGCCGCCCGCCCGGCCCCACCCCGGCCGCCACGTCGCCCGCACCCCCGGCCCGCGTTCGCGGGAAGCCCCGAGGCGCCCGGTTCGCCGGGCTGGAGACCGACGGCGAGGGGCTCGTGGAGGCCGTGCCCGTACTGCCCGCCCCGCCCGCCGCCTCACCGCGCGGCGCGCGCTTCGGCGGTGCCCCCGCCGGGGTGAGTGCCGCGCCGCGTGCCGCCCCTCCCGGCCCCGCCGCCCTCCGGTCCGCGCGGGCGACCGTCGGCGCCCTGCTCCGGCTGCGCGCCGAGGGCCGCAGCGGTGAGGCGCACGTCGTGCTCTGCGAGGCGGCCGCACTGCCCGCGGAGCGGCTGCCGCTCCTCGCCGTCGAACTCCACCGCGCGGGGCTCGGCGCGGACTGGGCGACCCTGCTGTGGGAGGTGGCCTCGCTGCCGCCGACCGCGCTGGCGGCCGCCGCGGACGCCCTCGCGGCCGCGGGACGCCCGGACGACTGCGGGCAGCTGCTGCGCCAGGGCGTGGCCCGGCCGGCCGCCGAGATCGCCGACGCCGTGGCCGCCCTCGACCGGGCCGGCCGGTCCGCGCAGGCGCAGGCGCTGCTCGGCGCCTTCGTCCGGGTGCGTTCACCGCAGGACGCGGCCAGGATCGCGGAGAGCGATCCGCGTCATCTCGTACCGCAACTGCTGGCGGCGGCCCGTACGGTGTCCGTCGCGCGGGAGCGGGACGTGGAGCACGCCCTGCGGGTGGCGGGCATCGGCTGAGCGGTGCGTGGCGCGCCGCCGCCCGCACTGGCCCGCACGGGTGTGAAACATGATCGACTCAGCCGGTTCACTGCGATGGTCTTGCCCCGCCGTGTGACGGGGCTTACGTTCTCCCCTACGCACGTGTCTACGGGCGTAGAAGCACCAAGAGGCTCTCTGACGCCGCGTCGAAGGAGCAGCTCATGTCCCACGTCGTACGCGCCGCCCTCGTCCAGGCGACCTGGACCGGCGACACCGAATCCATGATCGCGAAGCACGAGGAGCACGCCCGCGAGGCCGCCCGGCAAGGGGCGCAGATCATCGGCTTCCAGGAGGTGTTCAACGCCCCCTACTTCTGCCAGGTGCAGGAGCCGGAGCACTACCGCTGGGCCGAGCCGGTGCCGGACGGCCCGACCGTCAGCCGGATGCGGGAACTGGCCCGCGAGACCGGCATGGTGATCGTCGTCCCGGTCTTCGAGCTGGAGCAGTCCGGCTTCTACTACAACACCGCCGCCGTGATCGACGCGGACGGCTCGTACCTCGGCAAGTACCGCAAGCACCACATCCCGCAGGTCAAGGGATTCTGGGAGAAGTACTACTTCAAACCCGGCAACGTCGGCTGGCCGGTCTTCGACACCGCGGTGGGCAAGGTCGGCGTCTACATCTGCTACGACCGCCACTTCCCCGAGGGCTGGCGACAACTGGGCCTGAACGGAGCCCAGTTGGTGTACAACCCGTCGGCCACCTCGCGCGGTCTCTCCGGCTACCTCTGGCAGCTGGAACAGCCCGCGTCCGCCGTCGCCAACGAGTACTTCATCGCCGCGATCAACCGCGTCGGCCAGGAGGAGTACGGCGACAACGACTTCTACGGCACCAGCTACTTCGTGGACCCGCGCGGCCAGTTCGTCGGCGACGTCGCCAGCGACAAGGAGGAGGAACTCCTCGTGCGCGACCTGGACTTCGGGCTCATCGAAGAGGTGCGGCAGCAGTGGGCGTTCTACCGGGACCGCCGGCCCGACGCGTACGAGGGGCTGGTCGAGCCGTGAGCAGCCTCCACCACCGCCACCTCGCCGTCAGCCCCGACTGGCTGGCGCTCTACTACCGCCACCCGCTGGAGATCACCCACGGCGAGGGCCGTTACGTCTGGGACGCCGACGGCAACCGCTACCTCGACTTCTTCGGCGGCATCCTCACCACCATGACCGCCCACGCCCTGCCCGAGGTCACCAAGGCGGTCAGCGAGCAGGCCGGGCGGATCATCCACTCCTCCACGCTCTACCTGAACCGCACGATGATCGAGCTGGCCGAGCGCATCGCCTCGCTCTCCGGCATCCCCGACGCCCGGGTCTTCTTCACCACATCCGGCACCGAGGCCAACGACACGGCCCTGCTCCTGGCCACCACGTACCGCAGGTCGAACCAGATCCTCGCGATGCGCAACAGCTACCACGGCCGGTCCTTCTCCGCGGTCTCCATCACCGGCAACAACGCCTGGTCGCCCACCAGCCTCTCGCCCCTCCAGACGCTCTACGTGCACGGCGGCGTCCGCACCCGCGGCCCCTACGCGCACCTGAGCGACGCGGAGTTCACCGCCGCCTGCGTCGCGGACCTGGAGGACCTCCTCGGCCACACCCGGACCCCGGCCGCGCTGATCGCCGAACCCATCCAGGGCGTCGGCGGCTTCACCTCACCGCCCGACGGCCTGTACGGCGCGTTCCGCGAAGTCCTGGACCGGCACGGCATCCTGTGGATCTCCGACGAGGTGCAGACCGGCTGGGGGCGCTCCGGCGAACACTTCTGGGGCTGGCAGGCCCACGCGCAGAACGGGCCGCCCGACATCCTCACCTTCGCCAAGGGCATCGGCAACGGCATGTCCATCGGCGGGGTCGTCGCCCGTGCCGAGGTCATGAACTGCCTGGACGCCAACTCCATCTCGACGTTCGGCGGTTCCCCGGTCACCATGGCGGCCGGCCTCGCCAACCTCTCGTACCTCCTCGAACACGATCTCCAGGGCAACGCCCGCCGGGTCGGCGGCCTGCTCATCGAGCGGCTGCGCGCGGTCGGCGCGGGCTCGGAGCGGGTACGGGAGGTGCGCGGCCGGGGCCTCATGATCGGCGTCGAACTGGTGAAGCCCGGCACCGACGAGGCCGACCCCGAGGCGGCCGCCGCGGTCCTGGAGGCGGCCCGCGAAGGCGGCCTGCTCATCGGCAAGGGAGGCGGTCACAACACCAGCGTGCTGCGTATCGCACCGCCCCTCTCGCTCGCGATCCCGGAGGCCGAGGAGGGCGCGGAGATCCTCGCCGACGCGCTGCGCGCGGCGGGCTGACAGCCGACAACGGCGTGGGTGCGGCGGCCGGCCAGGCCCCGCACCCCGCTCCACCTTCAGCACAACCAGGAGGGGTACCCATGAGCCGTACCGTCATCCGCGGTGGCCTGGTCGTCACCGCGTCGGACGAGATGCACGCGGACGTACTCGTCGACGGCGGCCGCGTCGCCGCGCTCGCCGCCCACGGCACCGACGAGGCGGCCGGCTGGAGCGCCGAGCGGAGCATCGACGCCACCGGCAAGTACGTCATCCCGGGCGGCGTCGACGCGCACACCCACATGGAGATGCCGTTCGGCGGCACCTACGCCGCCGACACCTTCGAGACCGGCACCCGCGCCGCGGCCTGGGGCGGCACCACCACCATCGTGGACTTCGCCATCCAGTCGGTCGGCCGCTCACTGCGCGAGGGCCTCGACGCCTGGTACGCCAAGGCGGACGGCAACTGCGCCATCGACTACGCGTTCCACATGATCCTCGCCGACGTGAACGAGTCCTCGCTCAAGGAGATGGACCTCCTGGTGGCGGAGGGCATCACGTCCTTCAAGCTGTTCATGGCCTACCCGGGCGTCTTCTACAGCGACGACGGACAGATCCTGCGCGCCATGCAGCGGGCCGAGTCCAACGGCGGCCTGATCATGATGCACGCGGAGAACGGCATCGCCATCGACGTCCTGGTCGAGCAGGCGCTCGCCGCGGGCCGCACCGACCCCCGCCACCACGGGGACGTACGGAAGGTGGCGCTGGAGGCCGAGGCCACGCACCGGGCGATCCAGCTCGCCCGCGTCGCCGGATCGCCCTTGTACGTCGTGCACGTCTCCGCGGACGAGGCCGTCGCCGAGATCGCCGCCGCCCGCCACAAGGGGCTGCCCGTCTTCGGCGAGACCTGCCCGCAGTACCTCTTCCTGTCCACCGACAACCTCGCCGAGCCGGACTTCGAGGGCGCCAAATACGTCTGCTCCACCCCGCTGCGGCCCAGGGAGCACCAGGAAGCCCTCTGGCGCGGGCTGCGCAACAACGAACTCCAGGTCGTCTCGACCGACCACTGCCCCTTCTGCTTCTCCGGCCAGAAGGAGATGGGGCGCGGCGACTTCTCGAAGATCCCCAACGGCATGCCGGGCGTCGAGAACCGCATGGACCTCCTGCACCAGGCCGTCGTCGACGGCCACATCTCGCGCCGCCGCTGGATCGAGATCGCCTGCGCGTCCCCGGCCCGGATGTTCGGCCTCTACCCGAAGAAGGGCACCATCGCGCCCGGCGCGGACGCCGACATCGTCGTCTACGACCCGGCGGCCGAACAGACCGTGTCGGCCGCCACCCACCACATGAACGTCGACTACTCGGCGTACGAGGGCAAGCGGCTCACCGGCCAGGTGGAGACGGTCCTCTCGCGCGGTGAGGTCGTCATCGACCGCCGCACCTACACCGGCCGCGCCGGTCACGGCAGCTACACGCCCCGCGCCACCTGTCAGTACCTGGACTAGGAGTTGACGGCATGGACTTCGGACTCGTCCTCCAGACGGACCCGCCCGCATCGGCCGTCGTCGGCCTGATGCGCCGCGCCGAACGCAACGGGTTCCGCTACGGCTGGACCTTCGACTCGGCGGTGCTCTGGCAGGAGCCCTTCGTCATCTACAGCAGCATCCTCGAACACACCGACCACCTCGTCGTCGGCCCCATGGTCACCAACCCCGGCACCCGCACCTGGGAGGTCACCGCCTCCACCTTCGCCACGCTCAACGACATGTACGGCAACCGGACCGTGTGCGGGATCGGCCGGGGCGACTCGGCGATGCGCGTCGCCGGGCGCCGCCCCAACACCCTGGCCAGGCTCGGTGAGGCCATCGACGTCATCCGCGACCTCGCCGAGGGCCGCGAGGCGGCCGTCGACGGGCAGCCGGTCCGGCTCCCCTGGGTCAAGGACGGCCGGCTCCCGGTCTGGATGGCCGCGTACGGTCCCAAGGCGCTCGCGCTCGCCGGGCAGAAGGCCGACGGCTTCATCCTCCAGCTCGCCGACCCGTACCTCACCGAGTGGATGATCAAGGCGGTACGGGACGCGGCGGCCGGGGCCGGACGCGATCCGGACGCCGTGACGATCTGCGTCGCCGCCCCCGCCTACGTCACCGCCGACGACTCGCCGGACGCCCTCGCCCACGCCCGCGACCAGTGCCGCTGGTTCGGCGGGATGGTCGGCAACCACGTCGCCGACCTCGTCTCCCGGTACGGCGAGCACTCCGGCCTCGTCCCCGACGAGCTGACCGCGTACATCAAGGGCCGGCAGGGCTACGACTACAGCCACCACGGCCGTGCCGGGAACCCGTCCACCGACTTCGTCCCCGACGCGATCGTGGACCGCTTCTGCCTGCTCGGCCCGGCCGAGGCCCAGATCGAGAAGCTGAAGCACCTCAAGGGGCTGGGCGTCGACCAGTTCGCCGTCTACAACATGCACGACGCCCGCGAGGCGACCATCGACGCCTACGGCTCCACCGTCATCCCCGCCCTCACCGACTGACGGCCGCCCCCCCCGGCCGTCCCCACACCCCCCGCGCCCGCTCCCCACACCCCCCCGCGCCCGCTCCCCGCACGGCACCGCCCCGAGCGAAGGGTTCAGCCGCCATGACATCGACCGCCCCGCCACCCCCGTCCCAGGACCCGATATCCGCCGCCCCGCCCGACCGCGTCGAACTCGGCCCCGGCGCCGCCCCGGACGACAACCGCTTCGTCAACCAGGACCTGCTGCCCGTCCCCCTGGAGCGGCGCGACTGGACCACGTACAACTTCGCCGCCCTCTGGGTCGGCATGGCCCACAACATTCCCTCCTGGCTGCTCGCCTCCGGTCTCGTCGCCCTCGGCATGGACTGGAAGCAGGCCGTCTTCACCATCGCGCTCGCCAACCTGATCGTGCTCGGGCCGATGCTGCTCACCGGGCACGCCGGGCCCAAGTACGGCATCCCCTTCCCGGTGCTGGCACGGGCGTCGTTCGGGCTGCGCGGCGCCAACCTGCCCGCCCTGATCCGGGCCGCGGTGGCGTGTGCCTGGTTCGGCATCCAGACCTGGATCGGCGGGGTCGGCATCTTCACCCTGCTGGGCAAGGTGTTCGGCGGCTGGGCCGAGGCGTCCGAGGTCGGCGGGCAGCCCTGGACGCTGTGGCTGTGCTTCGTCCTGTTCTGGGCGCTCGAACTCGCCATCATCTACCGGGGGATGAACGCCCTGCGGCGGTTCGAGAACTGGGCGGCGCCCTTCGTCATCGTCGGCGCCCTGGTGCTGCTGATCTGGGTCGCCGTCAAGGCCGGCGGCTTCGGGCCGCTGCTCGACCAGCCCTCCAGGCTCGGCTGGGGCAAGGACTTCTGGCCGGTCTTCTTCCCCTCCCTGATGGGGATGATCGCCTTCTGGGCGACGCTCTCCCTGAACATCCCCGACTTCACCCGCTTCGGCGCGGGCCAACGGGCCCAGATCCGCGGCCAGTCGCTCGGCCTGCCCACCACCATGACCCTCTTCGCGCTGCTCTCGGTGCTCGTCACCTCCGGCTCGCAGGCCGTCTACGGCGAGGCGATCTGGGACCCGGTCGAGCTGGTCGCCCACACCGACAACGTCTTCGGGCTCCTCTACGCCCTGGTGACGGTGCTCGTCGCGACCATCTCCGTGAACATCGCGGCGAACGTGGTCTCACCCGCGTACGACCTGGCGAACCTCGCGCCGAAGTTCGTCAACTTCCGTACGGGCGCGCTGATCACCGGGGTCGTCGGCGTCGTGATCATGCCGTGGAAGCTGACCGAGACACCCGAGCTGTACATCTTCACCTGGCTCGGCCTGGTCGGCGGACTGCTCGGTACGGTCGCGGGCATCCTGATCGCCGACTACTGGATCGTGCGGCGCACCGTGCTCGACCTCGCCGACCTGTACCGGCCGGGCGGCCGCTACTGGTACGCGGGCGGCTGGAACTGGCGGGCCGTCACCGCCTTCGCCGTCGGCGGGGTACTGGCGATCGGCGGTTCGCACTCGGAGCCGGGGAAGGGGCCGTTCCCTGCGGACGGCCTGATCCCGTTCCTGAAGCCCCTCGCCGACTACGGCTGGGCGGTCGGGCTTGTCTCCTCGCTGGTGCTGTACGTGCTCCTCATGGGGCGCCAAGGCGTCACACCGGGGAGGAGGAGCGGCTCAGCAGGGCGCTGACGTCGAACGACTCGTCCCGCGCGGGCGTGGTCCTGGGCACCGGCTCGTCGAAGTCCGAGAGGTTCACGACCGCGTCCGCGCCGTTGTCGCCGTGCAGGGTGAGCCGCAGCGGGTAGGGCTTGCCGGTCGCCGCCACGTCCACCGTCAGCGTCGTGTTGCCGCGGATCCTGGTCAGCGGCACCACCGACTGCTTGCCGAGTGTCGTCTTCCGGCCCTTGTTGAGGGTGCCCGTGTCGTCGTTCGCGTTGTCGCTGACGAGCTTCTGGAAGGTGTTGAGGTCACACGTCTTGGTCAGCGTGCGCAGCCGGGGGTTGTCGGCCGGCGCCTTGAGATAGCGGTCGCCCAGGATCGCGGCGAAGGCCGAACCGCCGTTGGGCACCTGGTTCTTCCAGAAGTCGGCGTCCGGCTTCAGCCACACGTCGTCGCCGCGCTTGACGATCAGCACCGATCCCTGGCTCCGGCCCAGGTCCACCGAACCGTTGCAGTTGCCGTGCCGGTCCAGGGTGAGGTCCAGGGACATGGGTCTGCCGCCCTCGCCGAGGTCGCCGCGCGAGGTCACATGCAGTGAGTCCGCGCCGAGCAGCGCGTCGCGGGAGCGGTCGGCGATCTGCTGGGCGGTGAGGTGGTCGATGTCCTCCGCGTGGGCGACACCGCCGAGCGCGCCCGTGCCGGTGACGCCGATCAGGATCGCCGCAGCCCATGCGGCCGGGCGTGTGCCGAGGTGGGAGCCGGTCACGTCGCCTCCTCGAAGGGTCGTGGCGGGACTGTTCGGGTGACTGGGTCCGAACACATCGAGCGTACGCCGGGGGCGGGGAGGCCGCCCTTCGGGCCGATCGGCGTCCGTCCCCGGGGCGCCGCCGCACGGTTGAGGGGATCGCCCCCACTCGTTACCCTCCAGTAAGTCCGTTCGCGCGGACAGGTGGCGGACAGGTGCGCGCACCTGACGGTACGAGGGAGGCGAACGGCCCATGTCCTCAGCGGAGACCACCCGAATGGACGACCCGGCACCGGACGGAGCGGGACGGGCGGTCCCGGGGCCGAACGGCCCGGGACCGGCCGGCACAGGACCGGACGTCGCGCGGCCGCGGACCGGGGCCCCGCCCGGTCTCGCCGACTCCGCTCGGGCCCTCGCGGACGGACGGGCCACCTCCGCCGAGATGGTCTCCGCCGCGCTGGCGCGGATCGAGGCGAGCCAGGGCACCCTCAACGCCTTCCGCCACCTGCGGGCCGAAGCCGCGCTCGCCGAGGCGGCCGACGCGGACCGCCGGCTCGCGGCGGGGGAGCGGCTGCCGCTGCTCGGGGTGCCGGTCGCGGTCAAGGACGACACGGACGTCGCCGGGATGCCCACCCACTTCGGCTGCGCCGGGGACCGGCTCGCCGCGACCGCCGACAGCGAGGCCGTACGCAGGCTGCGCGCGGCCGGAGCCGTGATCGTCGGCAAGACCAACTCCTGCGAACTGGGCCAGTGGCCGTTCACCGAGGGGGCCGCGTTCGGCGCCACCCGCAACCCGTGGCACACCGGGCACACCCCGGGCGGCTCCTCCGGAGGTTCGGCGGCCGCCGTCGCCGCCGGCCTGGTGCCCGCCGCCCTCGGCTCGGACGGGGCGGGCTCCGTCCGCATCCCCGCCGCCTGGACCCACCTCGTCGGCATCAAGCCGCAGCGCGGCCGGATCTCCGTGCACCCGCACAGCGACGCCTTCCAGGGCCTCACCGTCAACGGCCCGCTGGCCAGGACCGTCGCGGACGCAGCCCTGCTGCTCGACGCGGTCGCGGGCCCGCACCCCGACGACCCGTACCGCCCGCCGCCGATCGACGCCTCGGCCGCCGCCCGCCGCGACCCGGGCCGGCTGCGCATCGCCCTGGCCTGGCGCCCGCCGCTCACCCTCACCGGCACGGCGCCCCATCCGGACGTGCTCCGCGCGGTCGCCGAACTCGCGCAGGCGCTGGCCCGGCTCGGCCACCACGTCGAGGAGGCCCGGCCGCGCTACGGGCTGATCGGCCTCGGCTTCGTGCCCCGCGCCACCGCCGGCATCGCCGAACTCGCGGCCCTGCACCCCGAGCCGGCTCTCCTGGACGCGCGCACCCGCAGCGCGCTGCGCACCGGCACCCGGCTCGGCGGCCGGGTGGTGCGCGCGGCCAGGGCCCGGGAGGTGCGTCAGCACCGGCGGATCGGCGCGCTGTTCCACCGGGGGCGCTCCGGGGCCGGGTTCGACGTGCTGCTCACCCCGACGACCGCGCTGCCGCCGCCCCGGATCGGCAGGTTCGACGGGCTGAGCGCCTGGCGCACCGATGTCGCGATGACCGAGGCGTGCCCGTACGCCTGGCCGTGGAACGTGCTGGGCTGGCCCGGCATCAGCGTCCCGGCCGGCTTCACCCCGGACGGCCTGCCGGTCGGCGCCCAGCTCCTCGGCCCCTCCCGCAGCGAGGAACGCCTCATCGCGCTGGCCGCCCAGCTGGAGAGCGACCGACGCTGGCACGAGCACCGGCCGCCGGGCTTCGGCTAGGGCCTGTCCTGCCGGCGCCCGGGTCTCCCTACGGCACCCGGGCCGTCCAGGCATCCGTGGCGAACTTGGTGCGGACGAGTTCCTCGGCGGCTGCCAGCTCCTCGGGGGTCACCTGGCCCCGGGTCAGGCCGTGGCGGTTGCGGAAGGAGTCGATCATCCGCTCGATGACGGCCTGGCGGGGCAGACCGGTCTGCCGGCGCAACGGGTCGACGCGCTTCTTGGCGCTCTTCGTGCCCTTGTCGGACATCTTCTCCTTGCCGATACGCAGCACGTCGAGCATCTTGTCGGCGTCGATGTCGTACGACATGGTCACGTGGTGCAGCACCGCGCCGGGGCCTCCATCCGGGCCCACCACGCGCTTCTGGGCGGCCCCGGCGATCTTTCCGACCTCGGTCGCGATGTCGTTGAGCGGCTGGTACCAGGCCTTGATGCCCATGTCGCCGAGGGCCTCCAGGACCCAGTCGTCCAGGTAGGCGTAGCTGTCGGCGAAGGACAGCCCGGAGACCAGGGACTGGGGGACCGCGAGGGAGTAGGTGATGGTGCTGCTCGGCTCCGCGAACATCGCGCCGCCCCCGGAGACGCGCCGGACGACCGTGACGCCGTGGCGTTCGACGCCCTCGGGGTCGACCTCGTTGCGCAGGG
The DNA here is from genome assembly GCF_030719295.1 of Streptomyces sp. Mut1. NCBI lineage: Bacteria > Bacillati > Actinomycetota > Actinomycetes > Kitasatosporales > Streptomycetaceae > Streptomyces > Streptomyces castrisilvae. Next base: position 6,787,695 of record NZ_CP120997.1, read on the forward strand.
ACTGGAAGCTGCCGATGATCACCGCGGGGGAGTCCCACTCCCACACGCGCAGCGTCGGCGGGCGCCGGCCCGCCGCGACCTCCGCCGTGATGACCTCGTCCAGCGCCATGTGCAGCTCGGGGGACTGCGGGGCGTCGTGGATGAGCTGCCAGTCGTAGTCGCTCCACTCCGTGGCGTGCGCCAGCGCCCGGCGTACGGCGACGGCGACGCCCTCCGACGTGAGGCCGAGCATCACCGTCGACTCCGGGAGCGCCGCGTCGATCCTCGCCGCCAGGGCCACCGTGTCCGTGGTCGCCGGGGCGCCCTCCAGCGCCGCGTCGATCGCGAGGATCGCCTCGTCCGGCTCCAGGAAGAAGTCACCCGCCACCCGGACGCCGCGCAGCGCGCCGCCCTCGACCTCCAGGTCCACCACGACCAGCTTGCCGCCGGGGACCTTGTACTCACCGTGCACAGCCATGCCTCCACTTCCGCCCGGTCCACTTGCCTGCGCAAGGGCTCCGACCAGGCACAACGCCACCGAAGCGCGGTTTAGTCCGCCGGCCGCACCGAGACCCCGCCCGGAACCCGGCGCAAGGCGGTTCCGTACAAATCATGATCTGTCCGGACTGTTTGCTACAGCGGTATTGCGAGGTCGTGGCGGGACCCGTCCGGAGCTGGTGCGGGCGCCGGAGCGCGGTCAAGACTGGCAATCGCACGTCTGTGCACGTTCTTCCCCCACCCCCAGAAAGCACCACCGCGCATGCATACGTCCCTCAGATCCGGCGCCTCCACGGCGCACCTCCCGTGCGCGGTGAGGAGGTGCCGCCCGTGCTGCGCTATGTGACGCGCAAGGCGACGGGCTGGCTCCTGATGATCGTGGTGGCGACCAACGCCACCTACTTCCTGGCCAGTTGGTTCCTGGACCCCCGGTCGAACTTCAAGGAACTGCGGCCCGTACGCACCGAGGAACAGATCGGCCGGGCCCTCGCGCCCTACAACCTCGACCCGCAGGTGCCGATCGTGCAGCGCTGGTGGGACTGGCTCACCTCCGTCGTCGTCCACTTCGACTGGGGCAGGTCCCCCACCGGTGTCTCCGTCAACGGCGAGATCGGCTACCGCTCGCTCGTCAGCGCCGAACTGGTCGTCATGGCCACGATCCTGTCCGTCGTCATCGGGGTCACGCTGGGCGTGTACACGGCGTCCCGGCAGTACGGCTGGGCCGACCGGATCTCGCAGGCCGTGTCCATCGCGGTCTTCAACGTCCCCACCTCCGTCGCCGCGCTCGCCGTCGTCTTCGTCGCGATCTGGCTCAACCAGCACGCCGGGCTGCACTTCCTCTACGTCGCGGGCGAGAACTCCCCGAACGTCGAGGGGCTGCTGCCCACCATCGGCGACCGCCTGCTGCACCTGATCCTGCCGACGCTGACCCTGACCCTGATGGGCTACGTCGGCTACCACCTGACCCAGCGCTCGCTCCTGCTCGACACGATCAACGCCGACTACGTGCGCACCGCGCGGGCCACCGGTCTCACCCGTACCAAGGCGATCCGCCGGCACGCCCTGCGCACCGCGCTCATCCCGACGGCGACCTCCGTGGCGTTCAGCATCCCCGCCATCTTCACCGGAGCCATCATCACCGAGACGATCTTCGGCTGGAACGGCATGGGCCGCTACTTCATCCAGACCATCAGCAAGAACGACATCCACGGCACGGTCGCCACGGCCGCCTTCGCCGCCGCCCTGACCGCGATCGGCGCGATCCTCGCGGACATCGCCACCGTCTTCCTCGATCCGCGCGTGAGGGTGAGCTGACATGGCCGTGGACCTCACGGAACTGAGGAAACCCGCCCGTCCGACGGAGCCGGTGCCCGCGCGGCGCGGGTCCGGCCTGGCCCGGCTCTATGCGCGTCGCTTCCTGCGCAACCGGCTCGCCGTCGCCGGGGTGGCGATCTTCGTGCTGCTGGTGCTGTTCAGCCTGTTCGGCGGCCTCTTCACCCCGTACGCGTACTCCGACGCCGACTTCGCCGCACTCACCCAGGCACCGAGCGCCACCCACTGGTTCGGCACCAACCAGGGCGGCAACGACATCTACGCATCGGCCGTCCACGGGCTCCGGCGCTCGCTGGCCATCGCCGTGAGCGTGTCCGTCCTGACGATCGTCGTCGCCGCGGTGATCGGCTCCAGCGCCGCGTACTTCGGCGGCCGGGTGGAGAAGACGACGCTCGCCGCCATCCACTTCCTGCTCGTCGTCCCCTCCTTCCTCATCCTCGCTCTGGTCTCCCACCGCCTCGCGGGCGACTGGCGCGTCCTCATCGTCGTGCTGACGGTGTTCGGCTGGATGTCCACCGCGCGCGTGATCTGGTCCGTCTCGACCTCGCTGCGCGAACGGGACTACGTGACGGTGGCCGAGTTCATGGGGGTGAGCCCGTCGCGCGTCATCCTGCGCCACATCATCCCCAACCTCGGCTCGCTGCTGATCGTCAACCTCACCCTCGGGGTCGTGGCGACCGTGCTCAGCGAAACCGCCCTGTCGTTCCTCGGGTTCGGCGTCCAGACCCCGGATGTCTCGCTCGGGACGATGCTCGCGGACGGCGCGAGCACCGTCACCAGCGCGCCCTGGCTGTTCGCCTTCCCCGCGGGCCTGGTCGTCCTGCTCACCGTGTCGATGACCTTCGTCGGCGACGGACTGCGCGACGCGCTGGACCCCACATCCGTGACCGGTGCGGCAGGAGGCCGACGATGACCCTCGCGACGACCCTCTCCACCCTCCCGCCGCCCGGCGACGCGGGCACCCCGGTGCTCTCGGTGCGGGACCTGCGCATCACCTTCCCCTCCGAGTCCGGCCCCGTGGCGGCGGTGCGCGGCATCGGCTTCGACCTGCTGCCGGGCCGCACCCTCGGCATCGTCGGCGAATCCGGCTCCGGCAAGTCGGCCACCGCCATGGGCATCATGGGCCTGCTCCCGCCCTCCGCCGACCTGAGCGGACAGGTGCTGCTCGGCGGGCAGGACCTGGTGGGCCTCGACGACAAGGCGCTCTCCGCGATACGCGGCAACGCCATCGGGATGGTCTTCCAGGACCCGCTCTCCGCCCTGACGCCGATCTTCACCGTCGGCCGGCTGCTCTCCGACGCCCTGCGCGTCCACCAGAGCCTCACGAAGCGCGCCGCCTGGGAACAGGCCGTCGAACTGCTCGACCTCGTCGGCATCCCCGACCCCCGCGAACGGGCCGCCTCCTTCCCGCACGAGTTCTCCGGCGGCATGCGCCAGCGCGTCGTCATCGCCATGGCCATCGCCAACAAACCGTCCGTCCTCGTCGCGGACGAGCCCACCACCGCGCTCGACGTCACCGTGCAGGCCCAGATCCTGGACGTGCTGCGGCTCGCGCAGAAGGAGACCGGCGCCGGACTCGTCCTCATCACCCACGACCTCGGGGTCGTCGCGGGACACGCGGACGACATCGCCGTCATGTACGCGGGCCGGTTCGTGGAGCGGGCGGGCGTCGACGCACTCTTCGCGCGGCCCGTCATGCCGTACACCGCCCGCCTGCTCGCCGCCGTGCCCACCGTGGACAGCGGGGTGCGCCGCCCCCTGGTCCCGATCGGCGGCGAACCGCCCGCCCTCGTGAACCTCCCGGCCGGCTGCCCCTTCGCGAGCCGCTGCGCCGTCGCCCTCGACGAGTGCCGCACGGACGAGCCCGCCCTGCGCGGGATCACCGGGCACGGGGACGTGGCCTGCCTGCGCGCCGAGGAGATCGCCGCGGGGGCGCTCGACCCGGCGGGGACCGGTGAGGCCGCCGGGCCCGCCGGGCAGACCGGGCCCGCCGTGCAGACCGGGCAGGCTGAGGCCGTCGGGAAGGCTGAGCCCGTCGAGCCCGTCGAGCCCGTCGAGCCCGTCGAGCTTGCCGAGCCCGCCGACGACGGAGCCCGGTCCGTCGGGGAGGTGGTGCTTCGGGTCGAGGACCTCGTGAAGACCTTCCCGGTCACCAAGGGGGCCGTCCTCAAGCGCCGGGTCGGCACACTGCGGGCCGTCAACGGGGTCGGCTTCGAACTGCGGACCGGGGAAACCCTGGGCCTGGTGGGGGAGTCGGGCAGCGGCAAGACCACCACCCTGCTGGAGATCCTGCGGCTGAAGCGGCCCGAGGGCGGGCGGATCGAGATCGCCGGGACCGAGGTCGGCACGGCGGAATCCGGCGCCCGGCTGCGGGAGTTGCGGCGCGACGTACAGATCGTGATGCAGGACCCGATGGGGGCCCTCGACCCACGGCTGCCCGTCTTCGAACTGCTCGCCGAACCGCTGAGGGCCATCGGCCGGGACCGCGCGTCGATTCATGCCCGCGTCCGTGAACTCCTCACGCTGGTCGGCCTGGACGACACGGTGAGCGACCGTTTCCCGGCCGCGCTCTCCGGCGGCCAGCGCCAGCGGATCGGCATCGCCCGCGCGCTCGCGACCGAACCGAGACTGGTCGTCCTGGACGAGCCGCTGTCCGCCCTGGACGTGTCGGTGCAGGCGGGGGTGATCAACCTGCTGGCCCGGCTCAAGCGCGAACTCGGCCTCGCCTACCTGGTGGTGGCCCACGACCTGGCCGTCGTCCGGTACGTCTCCGACCGCATCGCCGTGATGTACCTGGGCCACATCGTGGAGACCGGGGACACCGAGACGCTGTTCTCCGACCCCCGGCACCCGTACACCCGGGCGTTGTTGTCCGCGATCCCGGTCCCCGACCCGCGGCGCGAACGTACCCGCGAACGCGTCGTGCTGGAGGGCGAGCAGCCGAGTGCCGCCCGGCTGCCGGCCGGCTGTGTGTTCGTCGACCGCTGTCCCCTCTACCGGCTCGCCGGCGAGGAGGTGCGGCTGCGCTGTCGTACGGAACGCCCCGCGCCCTCCGAGGCGGCCGGCCGGCCCGGTCACACGTACGCCTGTCACGCCGCCTGAGGCCGTCCCGCCCCCCCCACGGGCACCCTGTCCCGCCCACCGAATCAGAAGGAACCCTTCCGCCATGCGCGCAAGACTGGCCCTGCCCGTCGCCCTCATCGCCGCTGTCTCCGTCGCCGCCACCGCGTGCTCGTCCTCCTCCGGGAGCGACGGTGCCGGCGGGGCGAAGAAGGACGCCCCCAGGGCCGCTTCGGCCGCGGTCGACTACAACCCCCAGCCGTACGAGAACATCAAGGACGGCGGCACGTACACCACCGCCGGGACCTTCGACGACCAGGGCAACCCCTTCAACGTCAACGCGACGCTGACCGCCGCGCGGGTCTGGGGCTGGTACAACGCCGACGCGATCACGTACTCGCCGACCGGTGAGGTGCAGTACAACCCGGACTACTACAGCGAGGTGAAGGTCGATGTCGAGGGCGGCAACCAGAAGGTCACCCTGACGATCAATCCGAAGGCCGCCTTCAATGACGGCACCCCGATCGACTGGAAGGCGATCGAGGCCACCTGGAAGGCCAACAACGGCTCCGACAAGGAGTTCGCCGCCTCGTCCACCGACGGCTACGACAAGATCACCTCGGTGGCGAAGGGCGAGAACGCCAAGCAGGCCGTCATCACCTTCAAGGGTGTCAACGCCTCCTGGTCCACCCTCTTCACCACCTTCCTGCACCCCGAGGCCGCCACCGTCGCCAACTTCAACAAGGCGTACGTGAAGAAGGCGCACCCGGAGTGGGGCGCGGGCCCGTACACGGTCGGCAAGTGGGACACGCACTCGGGCAACATCACCTTCGTCCGCAACCCGAAGTGGTGGGGGAAGAAGGGCAAGCTCGACAAGCGTGTCTACGTCAACCTGGAGTCGACCGCCGCCGTCAACGCCTTCAAGAACGGCCAGCTCGACTACACCTCCGCCGTCGACGCGGAGAGCCTCAAGCAGGTCAAGGGGCTCAAGGGCACGGAGATCCGCAGCGGCGGCAGCCCGTTCGAGTACTCGCTCTACTTCAACACCAAGTCCGCCTCCCTCGCGGACAAGGCCGTCCGCAAGGCCGTCCAGCAGAGCGTCGACCGGGCCCAGATCGCGAAGATCCAGTTCCAGGGGCTCGACTACGAGGAGCCGCTGCCCGGCTCGGCGGTGCTCTACAGCTTCCAGAAGGGCTACGAGGACAACCTCTCGTCCGTACTGAAGTACGCGCCGGACGAGGCGAAGAAGACGCTCGACGCGGCGGGCTGGAAGCCCGGGAGCGACGGCGTCCGGGCCAAGGACGGCAAGAAGCTGGAGATCGGCTACACCCTCCTGGGGGACGACCCGCTGGACAAGGCCATCGCGGGCGCCTTCGTCGCGATGCTGAAGCCCGTGGGCGTCAAGCTGGTGATCAGGAAGGCGGACGAGGCGGACTTCTCCAAGATCCTCAGCGACCGCAGGTTCGACATCTTCCTGGCCGGCAACCGTTCCATGGACCCGTTCGGCGCCCGCTACCTGTGCGACTTCTTCTGCTCCGACCGTGACTCCAACCTGACCGGTGCCGGCTCCCCGGCCCTGGACAAGGAGATCCGCGCCACCACCGGGATCGCCGATCTCGACGAGCAGGTCGCCGCGGTCAACAGGGCCGAGAAGAAGGCGCTCCAGGACTACGCCTTCCTCCCGCTGTTCAGCGGCCCGTCGACCTACAGCGTGAAGAAGGGCCTCGCCAACGTCGGCGCGACGATCTTCTTCTCCCCGCTCCCGGAGACGATCGGCTGGCAGAAGTGACGGCCGTCGCCGCACAGCGCTGAATCCACCGGTCCGCAGGCCTGCCGTCAACGCCTGCGGACCGGTGCCGTTCACCGGCCCGTGGTCGCTTCGACTCCTGTCCGGTACGTGCGATGGCGCACGCGGATGTTTGCGCACCCCGCGGGGCAATCCGGGGCCGTGGGGCCAGTGGTCCGGACCAAAGCCTTGACACCGACTTCGTTCACTTCTTAAATCACGTAGCGAACCAAGTGCTTTGCGTCTGTTGCGTCTGTTGTACCTGTCATGCACATGCTAATCGTGTGCGCGACAGGGTTCCCCTTCCTCCCCCTCACACCCCGGAAGGGAGAGTCATGGACTCCCCACGTCTCTCGCGCCGCCTGCTGCGCTCCGTGCTCCCGGCACTCGCTCTCGCCCTGGCCACCGCCGGCCTGGTGGGCAGCGGCGGTCCCGCCACCGCGACCGCCACCCCGATGTCGCAGACGGCGGCGGCCGCCACGACGACGTTCGCCGACGAGTTCGACGGCCCGGCCGGCTCGGCCGTGGACGGCGCCAAGTGGCAGATCGAGACCGGCGACAACGTCGACAACCACGAGCGGCAGTACTACACGTCCGGGAACAACAACGCCGCGCTGGACGGCCAGGGCCACCTGGTCATCACCGCCCGCAAGGAGAACCCGTCCAACTACCAGTGCTGGTACGGGACCTGTCAGTACACCTCGGCACGGCTGAACACCTCGGGCAAATTCACCCAGCAGTACGGTCACGTCGAGGCACGGATGAAGGTCCCGCGCGGGCAGGGCATGTGGCCGGCGTTCTGGATGCTCGGCAATGACATCGGGCAGGTCGGCTGGCCCAACTCCGGCGAGATCGACGTCATGGAGAACGTCGGCTTCGAGCCCTCCACCGTGCACGGCACCCTGCACGGCCCGGGTTACTCCGGCTCCGCGGGGATCGGCGCCGGCTACACTCTGCCGGGCGGCCAGGCCTTCGCCGACGACTTCCACACCTTCGCCGTCGACTGGGCCCCCGACTCCATCACCTGGTCCGTCGACGGCAACGTCTACCAGCACCGCACCCCCGCCGACACCGGCGGCAACCCCTGGGCCTTCAACAAGCCCTTCTTCCTCATCCTGAACCTCGCGGTCGGCGGCTACTGGCCCGGCGACCCGGACGGCGGCACCACCTTCCCCCAGCAGCTCGTCGTGGACCACGTCCGCGTCACCACCAGCGACGACGGCGCGACCGGGACGGGCGGCCGGATCACGGGCCTGGCCGGCAAGTGCGTGGACGTCGCGGCGGCGAGCAACGCCAACGGCACCCCGGTCCAGCTCTACGACTGCAACGGCAGCGAAGCGCAGCGGTGGACCGTCGGCACGGACGGCACGATCCGGGCGCTCGGCAAGTGCCTCGACGTGGCCTCGGGCGGCACGGCCGACGGCACCCCGGTCCAGCTCTGGGACTGCAACGGCTCGGCCGCGCAGAAGTGGGCGGTCAGCGGGGCGCGCGACATCGTCAACCCGCAGGCCGACAAGTGCCTGGACGTCACCGGAAACAGCTCGGCCAACTCCACCCGCCTCCAGATCTGGACCTGCGCGGGCACCGCGAACCAGAAGTGGACGGTGAACGGCTGACCGACCGCCTCGCACGCGGCCCCCGGCGCGAGAGCGCCGGGGGCCGCGCGCGCTCCGGCGGCCGGACCCCCACCGGGTCGAGGGCGCCGGGGACGCGCATGCTTAGCTGGGGGCATGTTCGATGACTTCCTCACCGGTGACCTGTCCCAGGTCGAGGCAGCGGTCCGCGCAGCGGCCGCCGCCGAGATCATGCCCCGCTACCGGCAGCTCGCCGACGACGACGTCATCGAGAAGAACGGCCCGCACGACCTCGTGACGACCGCGGACCGGCGCGCCGAGGAACACCTCACCGCGTCCCTGCTCCGGCTCCTGCCCGGCTCGGTGGTCGTCGGCGAGGAAGCGGTCCACGCCGATCCGAAGGTGTACGAGGCGCTGGGCGGCGACGCCCCGGTGTGGATCGTCGACCCGGTCGACGGCACCCGCCAGTTCGTCGCCGGCGAACGGGGCTTCTGCACCCTGGTGGCCCTCGCCCACCACGGCGAGCTGCTGGCCTCCTGGACGTACGCGCCCGCCCTGGACGAGATGGCCGTCGCCGTGCGGGGGAGGGGCGCGACGGTCGACGGCACCGCGATACGGGCCGGCTCGCCCGCGCCCGACGCGGCGCTGCGCATAGCGATGTCGCACCCCGACTACACCTCCGACGAGCAGAAGCGGGCCCTGCTCGGCCTGCGCGCCGAGGGCTTCGCCGCCCGCCCGTGCGGTTCGGCGGGCCTCGAATACCTTGCCGTGGCCCGGGGCCAGGCCGACGCGGTCGCTTTCAGCTGGGAATTCGCCTGGGACCACGCGGCAGGGCTCCTCCTGGTCGCGGAGGCGGGCGGCGCGCAGGCCACGCTGTCCGGTGCGCCGTTCCGTATCGCCGGCGGCAACGACCTGCCCTTCACGGCCGCCCGCGACCGCGCGACGGCCGACCGCGTCCTGGCGGCACTGCGCGCGGGGGCCTGAGCGGCGGGGCCCCTCGGTCAGCCCGACGCCGTCCGCAGCACCTCGCGCACGTCCCGTACGAGCTCCGCGGCCGCCTCCACCGCCGCCGTGTCCAGGTCCCGCAGCGCCTGCCCCGCCCGGTCCGCGAAGTGCGCCGGGGTGTCCGGGAGGGCGGCAGCGGCGGCCAGGGCGCCCTTCTCGTTGAGGCACCAGGTGCGGTGGTGGGCGTGCAGGGACTGGGTGAGGACGCCGAAGGCGCGGGACAGACAGAGCGAGACATGCAGGCGGTCGCCGGCCGGGGCCGATTTCCGGGCCGACGCGACCAGGAACTCCGCCTCCCAGGCCGCGTCCCCGAGCGCCCCGCGCAGCGGCTCCGGATAGCCGGCCGTCTCGCGCTGAAGGGCCGTCAGCTCCCCTTCGGGGTCGGTGAGTACGCGGCCGAGGGCGACCTCGCCCGGGTACGCGGGGGACCAGAAGCCCAGCGGATGGCCCGGCTGGACGCCCACCTCGTACCGGCCCTCCCGGCAGCCGGCCCAGACCGCCTCCACCCGGTCCAGGTCGCGCAGGATCCAGTCGACCTGGACCCCGTCCACCCGGAGCCAGGCCCCGCCGTCGACCCACGGCCCCCACCCGCCGGGCCCGGCCACCTCGGCCGGCGAACCCTGGAACGCCGAGGCCAGCGCGGCCAGGGCGGCGGTGTCCGGGGCGCCGCGGTAGTACAGGCCCAGGTCCCAGTCGGAGTCGGGGCGGTGGGTGCCACGGGCGCGGCTGCCGCCGAGCACGACGGCCCGGATGCCGGGCACCTGGGTGAGCCGGGCGGCCATCTCGCCGATCCGGCGGCGTACTCCGGAGTCGTCCGGGGCGGGCGCGGCGGACCGCGGCGGGGGAGCGGGTTTCTCGGCCTTCACCGGACGGAACGCTACCCGCCCCCGGTCCGCCGGCGCCTGCGAATATCCTGGGTGTCCGACCGTCGGCTGACAAAGGAGTCCGAAGGTGCCGTCGATGCTCGATGCGGTCGTGGTGGGCGCGGGCCCCAACGGACTGACCGCCGCGGCCGAACTGGCCCGACGCGGCTTCGCCGTGGAGGTCTTCGAGGCCGGACCCGCGGTCGGAGGCGGAGCCCGTACGGAGGAGCTGACCCTCCCCGGCTTCCGGCACGACCCCTGCTCCGCCGTCCACCCCCTGGCCATAGGCTCGCCCGCCTTCCGGGCGATGCCGCTCGCCCGGCACGGCCTGGAATGGCTCCAGCCGCAGCTGGCGCTCGCCCACCCCTTCCCGGACGGCTCGGCCGCCGTGCTCTCCGGTTCGGTGGGGGAGACGGCCATGGCGCTCGGCCCCGAGGACGCGGGCGCCTACCGCCGCCTCCTCGCGCCCTACCTCGGCCACTGGGACACCCTCGCCCAGGACTTCCTGCGCACCCCGTGGGACGGGCTGCCCCGCGACCCGTACCGCTGGGCGCGCTTCGGGCTCGACGCGATCCAGCCCGCCACCCTGCTGTCCCGGCGCTTCCGGGGCGAGAAGGCGCGCGGGATGTTCGCCGGTCTCGCCGCCCACGCCATCGCGCCCACCAGCGGCCTCGCGACCGGCGGCATCGCCCTGCTCTTCGCGCTGGCCGCACACGAGAACGGCTGGCCGGTGCCGCGCGGCGGCTCCCAGGCCATCTCCGACGCCCTCGCCTCGTACCTGCGGGAGCAGGGCGGCACCATCAGGACCGGGACGGAGGTCAGACGCCTGGACGAACTGCCGCCGGCCCGCGCCTACGTCTTCGACACCTCGCCGGCCGCCCTCGCCCGGATCGCCGGACTCGGCCGCGCCTACCAGGGCTACCGCTACGGCGCCTCCTGCTTCAAGATCGACTACGCGCTCTCCGAGCCGGTGCCGTGGACCGCGGAAGAGGCCCGCAGGGCCGGCACCGTGCACATCGGACCCACGGCCGGCGAGATCGACACCGCCCTGCACGCGGCGGTCGAGGGCCGCGACCCCGCCGTCCCGTTCCTGATCACCGCCCAGCCCAGCCTCGTCGACCCCACCCGCGCCCCCGAGGGCAGGCACGTCTTCTGGGTGTACGGACATGTCCCGGCCGGCTGGGAGGGCGACGCCACCGAGGTCATCGAACGCCAACTGGAGCGGTTCGCCCCCGGCTTCCGGGATGTGGTGCTCGCCCGCGCGGTCGCGGGCCCGCCCCGGATCGCCGAGCGCAACGCGAACTACGTGGACGGGGACATCGCCTGCGGCGCCTTCGCGGGCCTCCAGACGGTGATCCGCCCCAAGCTCGCCCGCGTCCCGTACGCGACCGCCCATCCGGCGGTCTTCCTCTGCTCGTCGGCGACCCCGCCCGGCCCCGGTGTGCACGGCATGTCCGGCCACCACGCCGCGAAGGCCGTCTGGCGCCGGCTGCGCGAGACGGGCCCCTCCGGCCGCCGCTGACCACATCGGCGGCGACCGGACGGGCGCTCCGCGCTCCCGGTCAGGCGGGCAGGCGCTCCAGCAGCCCGGTGAAGTCGGTGTCCGGTGCGAGGGTGCCGAAGGCGAGCCCCCGGTCACCGGCCAGCCGCGAGGCGCAGAACGCGTCCGCGACGGCCGCCGGCGCGTGCCGGACCAGCAGCGAGCCCTGGAGCACCAGCGCCGCCCGCTCGATGAGCCGGCGGGCCCGTAGCGGGGCGTCCTCGGTGAGCACCAGCTCACCGCGCAGCTCCTGCCAGGCCGTGTCGAGCCGGCGGTCCGCCCCCGAGGCGGCCTCGATCTCGGCCCGGAAGGCGTCGAGGGACTCCGGCTCGCGGGCCAGCGCCCGCAGCAGGTCCAGGGCGTTCACATTGCCCGACCCCTCCCAGATGCCGTTGAGCGGTGCCTCCCGGTACATCCGGGGCATCCCCGAGTCCTCGACGTACCCGTTGCCGCCGAGGCACTCCAGCGCCTCCGCCACGGCCACCGGCTGCCGCTTGCACACCCAGTACTTGGCCACGGCCGTCGCCAGCCGCAGGAACGCGCGTTCCCCGGCGTCGCCCCGCTGCGCCCGGTCGGCGGCACCGGCCAGCCGCAGCCCGAGCGTGGTGGCGGCCTCGGACTCCACCGCGAGGTCGCCGAGCACATTGCGCATCAGCGGCTGGCCGATCAGCGCGGCGCCGAACACCGAGCGGTGGCGGGCGTGGTGGGCCGCCTGGGCGAGCGCGGCCCGGATACCGGCGGCCGAGCCGAGCACGCAGTCCAGCCGCGTCATCGTCACCATGTCGATGATGGTGCGCACGCCCTTGCCCTCGGGGCCCACGAGCCAGGCCACGGTGTCGTCGAACTCGGGCTCGCCGCTGGCGTTGGAACGGTTGCCGAGCTTGTCCTTGAGCCGCTGGACGCGGAAGGTGTTGCGGCTGCCGTCGGGCAGGACACGCGGTACGAGGAAGCAGGAGAGCCCGCCCGGCGCCTGGGCGAGCACCAGGAAGAGGTCGTTCATGGGGGCGCTGGTGAACCACTTGTGCCCGCGCAGCCGCCAGGTCCCGTCCCCGGCCTCGGTGGCCGTCGTGGTGTTGGCGCGCACATCGGTGCCGCCCTGCTTCTCCGTCATGCCCATCCCGGCGAGCAGCCCCGCCTTGCCGGTGGGGGTGCGCAGGCCCGGCTCGTACATCCGGCTGGTGAGCAGCGGCTCGTACGTGGCGGCCAGCTCCGGGGCGCGTCGCAGGGCGGGGACGACGGCGTAGGTCATGGAGACCGGGCACAGGTGGCCCGCCTCCAGGGCCGACATCACCATGAAGCCGGCCGCCCGTGCCACATGCGCGCCGGGGCGCTCGTCGGCCCACGCGGCACCGGCCAGGCCGGCGCTCACCGAGGTGTCCATCAGGTGGTGGTAGGCGGGGTGGAAGTCGACCTCGTCCACGCGGTGGCCGAAGCGGTCGTGGGTGCGCAGCACGGGCTCGTTGAGGTTGGCCTGCTCGGCCCACTCCTGGGCCTGCGCACCGCCGACGAGCCGGCCCAGGCGGTGCAGGTCCTCGGTGTGCCACGCGGCCCCCTCGCGGCGCAGGCCCTCCAGCAGGACGGCGTCGTCGGCCACGTCGTGTCCGGTCAACGGCGGCGGCTGATTGGTCACTTCGTGGGTCTCGGCGGTCGGGTTGCTGTGCGGGGCGACGGTCGTCTGCACGGGAAACCTCCGGGTGGAAGGGGTACGCGAATCGGTCACGGGCGTGGAGTCGCGGGCGGGGCGCCGGCGCAGCGCAGGGCCATGGCGACGAGCTCGGTCAGGAGTGCTTCGGTGGCCCTCTCGTCACCGGCGCCGAGCGGGTCGACCAGGACCTCGCCGACCGCCCCGGTGAGCGCGGCCGCGGTGATCTCGCCGTTCTGCGCGGGCAGCAGGCCGTCCCCGATGCCCTCGTGGACGACCTCGGCGAACAGGGCCCGGTAGCGGCGCCGGTAGTCGAGGCGTTCCGCGCCGACCGCGGGATCGGCGGGGGCGGCGAGCAGCGCGTAGGCCAGTCCGCGGTTCTCCAGCGCGCGCCGGGCGAAGACCTCGACGCCCCTGGCGAGCCGCTCGACCGGGGTGCCCGGTTCGCGCAGCACCTCGCCCAGCACCTCCACCTCGCGTCCGGCGGCGCGCCGGAACACCTCGACGGCCAGCGCCGTCTTGGACGCGAAGTGCTGGTAGACGGAGCCGGCCGCGATGCCGGCCGCGTCGGCGACGGCGGTCACGGACGCCTGCGACCAGCCCACCTCCGTGACCACCGAGGTGGCGCGGGCGACGAGATGCTCCCTGGCGGCTTCGAGACGGCTGATCTCGGCCGGTGTCTTGCGGTAGGCCATGAAAGAAGTGAACCACCATTCAGATGTTCGCGCCATGGTCCCGCCGCGGTCCGTGCCCTCGGATCCGGCCGGGGCGCGTACAGGCCCAGGCAGCCGGACGCCCATGTCGGATTTCCGCCAGCCCAGGCCCCGCCCATGGACCATGCTTGAACCATGCACACCGACACCGAGCGCTGCGTCCGGGCGGTCCGGTCCAAGGACGCCCGCTTCGACGGCTGGTTCTTCACGGCCGTCCTGACCACTCGGATCTACTGCCGCCCGAGCTGCCCCGTCGTGCCGCCCAAGGCCGAGAACATGACGTTCTACCCCAGTGCGGCCGCCTGTCAGCAGGCAGGGTTCCGGGCCTGCAAGCGGTGCCGGCCCGACACCAGCCCGGGGTCGCCCGAGTGGAACGCGCGGGCCGACTCCGTGGCACGGGCGATGCGGCTGATCCGGGACGGCGTCGTCGACCGGGAAGGCGTACCGGGGCTCGCCGCCCGGCTCGGGTACTCGGCCCGGCAGATCGAACGCCAGCTCCTCGCCGAGCTGGGCGCGGGCCCGCTCGCACTGGCGCGGGCGCAGCGGGCGCAGACCGCGCGGGTGCTGATCGAGACGACCGGGCTGCCCATGGCCGAGGTGGCCTTCGCCGCCGGGTTCGCCTCCGTCCGCACCTTCAACGAGACCGTCCGCGAGGTCTTCGCCCTCGCCCCGGGGGAGCTGCGCAGCCGGGCCGCCCGGTCGCTGCGGGCGCCCGCCACCCCCGGCGTCATCGAGCTGCGGCTTCCCTACCGGGCCCCGCTCAACCCCGGCAACCTCTTCGGCCATCTCGCCGCGACCGCCGTCCCGGGCGTCGAGGAGTGGCGTGCCGGGGCCTACCGGCGCACCCTCGCCCTGCCGCACGGCCACGGCACCGTCGCCCTCGCCCCGCGCCCCGACCACATCGCCTGCCGCCTCTCGCTCACCGACCCGCGCGACCTGACCCTCGCCATCAGCCGGTGCCGCTGGCTCCTCGACCTCGACGCCGACCCGGTCGCCGTGGACGAGCAGCTGTGCGCCGACCCCCTGCTCGCCCCGCTGGTCGGCGCGGCTCCGGGCCGCCGGGTGCCGAGGACCGTGGACGGCGCTGAGTTCGCCGTACGGGCCGTGCTCGGCCAGCAGGTGTCCACGGCCGCCGCCCGCACCCACGCCGCCCGGCTGGTCACCGCCCACGGCACGCCCGTGGACGACCCGGAGGGCGGACTCACCCACCTCTTCCCGGACCCGGCGGCCCTGGCCGGCCTCGACCCCGAGCGACTGGCCCTGCCACGCAGCCGCCGCCGCACGCTGACCACTCTCGTCGGGGCCCTGGCGGACGGTTCGCTGCGCCTCGGCCCCGACTCCGACTGGGAGCGGGCGCGGGCCGAGCTGGCCGCGCTGCCCGGATTCGGGCCCTGGACCGTCGAGGTCATCGCGATGCGCGCGCTCGGTGACCCGGACGCGTTCCTGCCGACGGACCTCGGCATCAGGCGGGCCGCCCAGCACCTCGGCCTGCCCTCCACACCGGCCGCCCTCACCGCCCGCGCGGCCGGCTGGCGCCCCTGGCGCGCGTACGCCGTCCAGTACCTGTGGACGGTGGACGACCACCCCATCAACCACCTCCCCGCCCAAGGAAGCCCCTCATGACCCGGCAGCACACCGTGGCCGACAGCCCCTACGGCCCGCTGACCCTCGTCGCCACCGACGGCGTCCTCGCCGGCCTCTACATGACCGGCCAGCGCCACCGGCCCCCCGAGGAGACCTTCGGGGACCCGGACCCACGCCCCTTCACCGAGGCGATCCGCCAGCTCGACGCCTACTTCGCCGGCACCCTCAGCGAGTTCGACCTGCCGCTGCGCCTGGACGGCACGCCGTTCCAGCGCAGCGTCTGGGAGCAGCTGCGGCTCATCCCGTACGGCGAGACCCGTACGTACGGGGAACTCGCCGAGAACCTCGGCAAACCCGGCGCCTCCCGGGCGGTCGGCCTGGCCAACGGCAAGAACCCGGTCGGCATCATCGTCCCCTGCCACCGCGTGATCGGGGCATCGGGCGGTCTCACCGGCTACGGCGGCGGCCTGGACCGCAAGCAACGGCTGCTGGCCTTCGAGAACGGCACGGAGGAGACCACCCCGGCCCTGTTCTGAGCCCCGCGCGCACGGCGAAGGGCCCCGCGCCAGGAGCGCGGAGCCCTTCGTACGGCCGACCCGTTCCCGGTCTCCCGTCAGCCGGTGAAGATCTCGACGACCGTCCAGATCGCGAGCCCCGCCATGCACAGCCCGCCGATGCGCTGAACGGTCTTCAGCGGTACGCGCTTGGCGATGAACCGGCCCGCGAGCAGCGCCAGCGCCGATACGGACATCAGGGCCGCGGCGGCGCCGATCGCGACGGACCAGGCGCCGTTGCTCGCCGCCAGGTTGGCGGTGGTGATCTGCGTGAGGTCACCCCACTCGCTGATGAACACCGCCATGAACGCCGTCGAGTACACCGGCCAGAACCCGGTCACCGTCTTCGGGCCCGCGTCGTCGTCCTCGTCGCCCGCGTCCGCCCGCAGCAGCATGAAGGCGCCGAAGGCGAAGAGGGAGGCCGAGACCAGTTTGACGATCCAGTCGGGCAGCAGACCGATCAGCCCGCCCGCCCCCACCGCGATGGCGACATGGACGATGAACGCGGACGACGTGCCGAACCAGACGTACAGCGGACGCATCCGCGTGCCCATGGCCAGCGACGCGAACATCGTCTTGTCCGGGAGTTCGGCGAGGAAGATCAGCCCGAAAGCGGTGATGATCGCCAAGAGGTCGAGATGCATTCCGGGTGGCTTTCTGTACGAGCCGGGCCCCGGATCTTCCGCGAAGTGCCGCTCGGGCGTTTCGGAGGACCACTCGGCCCGGCATGACGGCACCGCCCACGGGGTGTGGGCGTGTCATACCTGACCGAAGGTCTCGCCCACCCGTGAACCACGAGCCCGGCCACCGGGAACCCGGAGGTTCCAGTGTGTCGACGACCGGTTTGCAGGGCTACTCCCCTTCGCAGCCGTCTACATTACCGCACCCGGGCAATGTCGCGGTCGGCCGGCCATACGCGGTCCAGGAAGCCGGCGATCAGCGGGGCGATCCGCGGCAGCCGGTCCTCCAGGGCGAAGTGCCCGGTGTCGAAGAGGTGCAGTTCGGCGTCCGGGAGGTCCCGCAGATAGGCGCGCGCACCGGGCTCGGGGAAGAACATGTCGCCGGTGCCCCAGACGACGAGCGCCGGCGGGGTGTGCGTGCGCAGCCAGTCCTGCCACCGCGGATAGAGCGCGACATTGGAGTGGTAGTCGAACGCGAGGTCGAGCTGCGGCCGGGTACGGCCCGGCAGGTCGAGGAAGTGCTGGTCCAGGGTCCAGCCGTCGGGCGCGACCAGCTCGGGATCGGCGGTGCCGCCCTCGTACTGGGCGCGGGTCGCGGACGGCGTCAGCAGCGACCGTACGGTGTCGGCGGCGCCGGGCTCCTCCGGGCGCAGCGCGATGAACGCGCGAGCCTGCTCCGACAGCCCCTCCTCGTAGGCGTTGGCGTTCTGGACGACCAGCCCGGCGATCCACTCCGGGTGGCGGGTGGCGAGCCGGAATCCGACCGGTGCGCCGAAGTCGAAGACGTACATCACGAAGCGGGACAGCCCGATCCGGCGGACGAAGCCCTCGGTGATATCGGCGAGCCGGTCGAAGGTGTACGTGAACGGCCCGCCCTCGGTGGAGGAGGCGGGGGCGTCGCTGTGGCCGAAGCCGGGGTAGTCCGGGGCGATCAGGCGGTAGTGCGAGCCGAGGGCGTCCATCAGCCGGCGGAACTGGTGCGAGGCGGACGGGAAGCCGTGCAGCAACAGCAACACCGGGGCGTCCCCCGGCGGTCCGGCGGGGACCGATTCGCGGTAGAAGACACGGACGCCGTCGACCTCGACGTGCCGGTGGCGGATCTGGGGAACGGTGTGGAGCGCCATGTTCACATGCCTCCTGGGCGACTTGATGCATTAGCTCTGGGGCAGTTCTACGGCGAGGACTACTAATGTGTCAAGGTGCTGAGTTAGCATTAGGCACATGAATGGTTCCGAGCCCATGACCGGCGAGCCGCTCGCCCTGGACCTGCTGAACACGCTTCCGTACACGGCGCAGGGCGCACCGACCGACCATCTGGCCGACGCGGCGGGCCTGCGGGCCTGGCTGGCGCTGGAGGGGGAACGGCTGCCCGCCGCCGGAGCCGGGGCGGTGGAGCCGGACGACGCCGCGGCGGTGCGCGAGGTCCGGGCGTATGCCGCGGCCGCCGTCGCGGCGGTCCGGCGCGGCGAGCGCCCGCCCGCCTCCGCCCTGCGCGGACTCAACGACGCACAGCTCGCCGCCCCCGCCGTCCGATACGCCACCTGGGACGGCGACGCGGTCGTGGTCGAGGACCGCCGTCCGGGCACCCTGGGGTCACGGGTGGCCGCCGCGCTCGCCGCGGAGGTGGCCGGCCTGCTCGCGGACCCGGACATCCGCAAGGTCCGGGAGTGCGAGGCGGACGACTGCACGATGCTGTTCCTGCCGGCCCACCCACGCCGCCGCTGGTGCTCGGCCGCACGCTGCGGCAACCGCGCACGGGTGGCCCGCTACTACCAGCGCCACAAGGGCGAGGACACGTAATCAGCGCCGCGCGAGCAGGAACGCCTGCGGGGTCCGCTCCGGCGGGTGTGCGGACCGTACCGGCGGCCACCGACCGTGGGCGCGGTCCTCAGCCGACGCGGTGGCCGTCCTCCAGTTCCACCGGGCCCGCGCCAGACTTCAGCGCACCCAGCGCCGCGTGGATGCGGCGCCCGCGTGCACCCGGCAGGTAGCGGTCCAGCTCCGCCGGCTCCACCAGCTTCCACGACAGCAGCTCCGACTCCTGGAGCCGGACCGCCTTCAGCTGGTCCTCGTCCAGGACCCCGCCGTCGTACACATAGGCCACGATCGGCGGCCGGTCGCTGCCGCGTGCCCAGTCGACCGCGAGGAGGCGGCCCGGCTCCACATCGAGCCCGATCTCCTCCAGCGACTCGCGCCGCGCACCCTGCCGCGGGCTCTCGCCGTCCGCCGACTCGACCGTGCCGCCGGGCAGCGTCCAGTGCTCCCGGTAGTTCGGTTCGACGATCAGGACCCGTCCCGAGGCGTCGCGGAAGACGCAGGCCGCGCCCACGAGGACCTTGGGAAGACCGGCGATGTACGTGGCGTAGTCATGAGTGGTCACGCGGGCAGCCTAGGCGCAGTTTGATCGATCAGACCATGGGCACGGGGCGGGTGCTGCGGATAGGGTCGGGGCGGCGCGACTGCCTGTTCGAAAGCAAAGGGAATCAAGGTGACGGACGGAGCAGTGATGGAGACCGCACGCGTGCTCGTCGCGGCGGACAAGTTCAAGGGCTCGCTCACGGCCGTGCAGGTCGCCGAGCGGGTGACGGCCGGGCTGCGGCGCGTCGTCCCTGACGTGCGGGTGGAGACCCTGCCCGTGGCGGACGGCGGCGACGGCACGGTGGCGGCGGCGGTGGCCGCCGGGTTCGAACGCCGCGAGGCACGCGTGACCGGGCCGCTGGGGGAGCCCGTGACCGCCGCGTACGCCGTGCGCGGCACCACAGCGGTGGTCGAGATGGCCGAGGCGTCGGGCCTCCAGCACCTGCCCGACGGCGTGTTCGCGCCGCTCACGGCCACCACGTACGGCTCCGGGGAACTGCTGCTCGCCGCGGCGGAGGCGGGGGCCCGGACCATCGTGTTCGGGGTCGGCGGCAGCGCGACCACGGACGGCGGCGCCGGCATGCTGGCCGCCCTCGGCGCGCGCTTCCTCGACGCGGACGGCAAGCCGGTCGGGCCGGGCGGCGGCGGCCTCGCCGATCTCGCCGAGGCCGACCTCTCCGGGCTCGACCCCCGGCTGAAGGGGATCGACCTGATCCTTGCCAGCGACGTCGACAACCCGCTGACCGGCCCGAAGGGCGCACCCGAGGTCTACGGACGCCAGAAGGGCGCCACCGAGGCGGACATCGCGGTGCTCGACGCGGCGCTCGCCCACTACGCCTCCCTGCTGGGGCCGGAACAGGCCCAGCAGCCGGGCGCCGGGGCGGCGGGCGGCATCGGGTACGGGGCGCTCGTCGCACTCGGTGCGCGGTTCCGGCCCGGGATCGAGGTCATGCTCGACGTCCTCGGCTTCGCGCCCGCGCTGGAGCGGGCCACCCTCGTCATCACCGGCGAGGGCTCCCTCGACGCCCAGACCCTCCACGGCAAGGCCCCGGCCGGCGTCGCCGCCGCCGCGCGCGCGGCGGGCATCGACGTCGTCGCGGTCTGCGGCCGCCTGGCCCTGGCGCCGGAGGCGCTGGGGCATGCGGGCATCCGCCGGGCGTACGCCCTGACGGAGCTGGAGCCGGATCCGGCGGTGTGCATGGCCGAGGCGGGACCGCTGCTGGAACGCGTCGCGGAGTCGATCGCGCGGGACTTCCTGCGCTGAGGCGCTCCCGGGGCCGTTTCAGTCCCTCCGGCGACTGAGGAGCGGGGGTCCCGGGGCGGAGCCCCCGGTTACGGGAAGGGGCGGGCAGGGGACAAGCGGCCGCAGGCGCCCCGCCCGCCCCCCTCCGCAACCCCGCCCCTGTGCGCCCGCACAACCCCACCCCCACCCTCACGGGGCACCCGCAGCGTCTCGCCCGCCGCCCATGGACGCCCCCCTCCTCCCCCTGCTGGTCTGTGGCCCCACACAGGCACGCGGAAGGAGGAGGACGCATGGCAACGCTCGAGATCCGCGCACTGTCCGTGGCCTACGGCCCCGTACGCTCCCTGCGCGACGTCTCCCTCGATGTGCCGGACGGCGCGATCACCGCCGTACTCGGCGGCAACGGGGCCGGGAAGACCACACTGCTGCGGGCCGTATCGCGGACCCTCGGCTTCCATCGCGGGACGGGCACCGGAACCGTCCGGTTCGACGGGCAGCCCCTGGACGGGCTGCGCCCCGACCGGGTGGTGGCCGCCGGAGTGGTCCAGGTACCCGAGGGGCGCCAGGTGTTCGCCCGGATGACGGTGGCCGACAATCTGCGGGCGGGCGCCCTCGGGGCACCCGGCGGCCGCAGGGCGGCGGCCGACGCGCTCGCGCGCGTGCACGAGCTGTTCCCGGTGCTCGCCCGGCGCGCCCACCAGAGCGCCGGGCTGCTGTCCGGCGGCGAGCAGCAGATGCTGGCCATGGGACGCGCCCTGATGGCCCGGCCCAGACTGCTCCTGCTGGACGAGCCCTCCCTCGGGCTCGCCCCGCTGATGGCGCAGCGCATCGCCGAGACGGTGCGGGAGATCAACGCGTCCGGCACCTCCGTCCTGCTGGTCGAGCAGAACGCGTCGATCGCGCTTCGGCTCGCGTCCACGGCGTACGTACTGGAGGTCGGCGAGGTCACCCTGGAGGGGCCGGCCGCTGAACTGGCCGCCTCCGACGAGGTGCGCCGCCGCTATCTGGGCGTCGTCGACGAGACGGCGGCCGAGGACGCGGACCGGGCCGCGACCGCGTCCGTCCGCACCCTGAGCAGGTGGTCCGCGTGACCGCCACCGCCACCGACGCCCGCGAAACCGCACCCCCCGCCCTCGCCGTCCACGACGTCACCGTCCGCTTCGCCGGGCTCACCGCCCTCGACGGCGTCTCGTTCACCGTGGAGCCGGGCAGCGTGCACGCCGTCATCGGCCCCAACGGGGCGGGCAAGTCCACCACGTTCAACGTGCTGTCCGGGGTCTACCGGGCGGCCTCCGGGAGCGTCCGCCTCGGGACGGCCGAGCTCACCGGGCGCGCCCCGCACGAGATCGCCGCGCTCGGCGTCGCCCGCACCTTCCAGAACCTCGCGCTGCCCCCGCACGCCACCGTCGCCGACACCCTCATGCTGGGCCGGCACCGGCTGACCCGGGCCGGCTTCCTCGCCAGTGGACTGGGGCTGCCGTCCGCGAAGCGCGAGACCGCCGCCCATCGCGAACGGGTCCGCGAGATCGCCGGGTTCATCGGGCTGGAGAAGGAACTGGGACGGCCCGCCGGGGCGCTCCCGTACGGGCAGCAGAAGCTGGTCGAGCTGGGCCGGGCGCTGTGCATGGAGCCCCAAGTGCTCCTTCTGGACGAGCCCGTCGCCGGGATGACCGCCGACGAACGGCGCCGCACCGCGGCGATCGTGGCCGGGGTCCGCGACGGCCTCGGCATCTCGATCGTGCTCGTCGAACACGACATGGGGGTGGTGATGCGGCTCGCGGACGCCGTGACCGTACTCGACTTCGGACGCAGGATCGCCGGCGGCACCCCCGCCGAGGTCCAGAACGACCCGGCCGTCGTCCAGGCCTACTTGGGGGCACCGCAATGACCACCTTCATCGAACTCCTCCTCGGCGGCCTGTCCATCGGTTCGGTCTACGCCCTGATCGCGCTCGGCTTCGTCGTCATCTTCAAGGCCACCGAGGTCGTCAACTTCGCCCACGCCTCACTGCTGCTGGCCGGCGGCTACGTCACCGCCGTGCTCCACGACCACATCGGCTTCTGGCCCGCCCTCGCTGTCGGCATCGCGGGCGCGGCCGTCGTCGGCGCGGCCGTGGAGTTCCTGGTGATGCGCCGCTACCGGGGCAGCGACCACAGCGTCCTGGCCATCGTCACCATCGGCGTCGACATCCTGCTCACCACCGAGCTCACCCGCCGCATGGGGACGGAGGTCCTCTCGCTCGGCGACCCCTGGGGCGACCGGGTCCTCACCATCGGCGACGTCACGATCGCCCAGACCCGGGTCGCCGCGTTCGTCGCCGCCGCCCTCCTCATCACCGTCTTCCTGCTCGCCTTCCGCTTCACCTCCTGGGGCGTGTCGATGCGCGCCGCCGCCGAGAACCCGCAGACCGCGGCGCTGATGGGGGTCAGGCTGGGCCGGGTCTCGCTCGCCGCCTGGGCGGTCGCCGGGGCGCTCGCCGCCGTCGCCGCGCTCTTCCTCACCGTCTTCCCCACCCCCGGCCTGGAACGGGCCACCTCGCTCGCCGCGCTCAAGGCGTTCCCCGCTGCGATCCTCGGCGGACTCGACTCGACGACCGGCGCCCTGGCCGGCGGACTGATCGTCGGCGTCACCGAGTCGCTCGCCACCGGCTACCAGAGCGACCTGTCGTTCCTCGGCCGGGGCATCGGCGACCTCGCCCCCTACCTGGTGATGGTGATCGTGCTGCTCCTGCGGCCCGCGGGACTCTTCGGTACGAAGGAGCTCGCCCGTGTCTGAGACCACGACCACACCGCCCGCCGCCGTCATCGGCCTCGCCGCCCGGCTGCGCCGGCCCCGCACCTGGCTGTGGGCGGCCGGTTCGGTGCTGCTGCTCGCCCTCCCGTTCTACCTGGACCGCTTCTGGCTCCAGGCCGGGCTGTTCGCGATGGCCGCCGCGATCGGCGCCATCGGGCTCAACCTGCTCACCGGAGCCACCGGCCAGCTCTCCATGGGCCACGCGTTCTTCCTCGCGGTGGGCGCGTACGGCTACTGCGTCCTGGCGGGGGAGAGCGGTACGGAGAACGGGCACGCGCTGACCGGGCTCGGCCTGCCCAGCTGGCTCGCGGCCGTCCTCGCCGTCCTCCTCGCCGGAGCCGCCGGCGGGCTGTTCAGCCCCATCGCGAGCCGGCTGCGCGGCGCCTACCTCGGCATCGCGACGCTGGCGCTGATCTTCATCGGCCAGCACGTCCTGTTCAACGCCGGTTCCCTCACCGGGGGCTACAACGGCCGTTCCGTACCCCCGCTCTCGCTCTTCGGCTTCACCTTCGACGACACGGAGGTGCTGGTCGCCGCGGTGCCCTTCCAGTCCTCCGAGAAGCTCTGGTACGCGGCGCTGGCCGCGCTGCTCCTGAGCGGCCTGTTCGCGCGCGGGGTGCTGCGCGGCCGGCCGGGACGGGCGCTGAACGCGATCAGGGACCACCGGATCGCGGCCGGGGTGATGGGCGTACCGGTGGCCCGCTACCGGGCGGGCGTCTTCGTCCTGTCCTCGATGTACGCGGGACTGGCGGGCGTCCTGCTGGCGCTCGTCTTCCAGCGGACGGTTCCCGAGTACTTCGGCATGGTCCTGTCCCTCGAATACCTCGCCATGATCGTCATCGGCGGGCTCGGCACCGTGGCGGGAGCGGTCGTCGGCGCCGCCTTCGTCTCCCTGCTGCCACAGCTGCTCACCCGCTACAGCGACTCCCTGCCCCTGGTCTCCGCCCCCGGCACCGGCGGTCTGGCACCGGGCGAGGCGTCGCGCTACCTGTACGGCGCCGCGGTGGTCGCGGCGGTCCTGTTCCTGCCAGGCGGCCTGACACGCCCGATGAAGAACTCAGGGGAGAACAAATGAAACTGCGTGTGCTCGGGGCCGTGTGCGCGGCCCTCGCCCTCACCCTCGTGGGGTGCAGCGAGAAGGCCAAGTCCTCCGACGCGGGAGACGGTGGTGGCAAGGGCGGGGTGAAGACCGGCGAGGGCGTCACCGACTCGGTGATCCGGCTCGGCGCGCTCACCGACATGACCGGCGTCTACGCCTCACTCGGCAAGAGCGTCACCCAGGCCCAGCAGCTCTGGGTCAAGCAGACCAACGCCGCGGGCGGCATCTGCGACCGGAAGATCGAACTCACCGTCCGCGACCACGGCTACGACCCGCAGAAGGCCGTCGCCGGATACACCGAGCTGGAACCGAAGGTGCTGGGCTTCGTCCAGTTCATCGGCTCCCCGTTCGTGGCGGCGGTCGAGCAGCGCATCGACGGCCAGGACAAGGGGCTCGTCCTGCCGCAGGCCTGGTCGGCGAATCTGGTCGGCAGCAAGTACATCAGGGTCATCGGCGCCACGTACGACGTCGAGACGATCAACGCGATCGACTACCTGCTGGCCGAGAAGCGCATCGCCAAGGGCGACCGGATCGGCCATGTGTACTTCGAGGGCGACTACGGCGAGAACGCCCTGGCCGGTTCGAAGTACGCGGCGAAGCAGGCCGGCCTCACCGTCGTCGAGCAGAAGATCAAGCCCACCGACAACGACATGACCGCCCAGGTCTCCGCCCTCAAGCAGGCCGGTGTGAAGGCCGTCGTCGTCAGCGCGGGCCCGCGCCAGGCCGCCTCGCTGGTCGGGGTAGCCGCCGCCACCGGCCTCAAGGTGCCGGTCATCGGCAACAACTCGGCCTATGCCCCGCAGCTGCTGGCGACCCAGGCGGGCCCGGCCCTGATGAAGGACTACTACGTCGCCGCCTCCACCCTCCCGATCGGCGACCCGGGCGCCGGCCCGGCGAAGCTGTCCAAGGAGTACGCCGCCGCGTACCCCAAGGACGGCCTCGACAACGGCGTCATCGCCGGTTACACGGCCGCGGACCTGTACGGCGACGCGCTGAAGAAGGCCTGCGCGGCGAAGGACCTCACCCGCGAGGGCATCGACAAGGCCCTGCTGACCATCACGGACTTCGGTGGCGACTTCGGGGTGTCGCACGACTTCTCGGACCCGGCGGCGCCGTCCACCCGGGAGAGCGTGATCATGAAGCCGGACGACGGGACCCCCGGCGGTCTGAAGGTGGTCCGGCCCGCCCAGGCGGCTGCCGCTGCCGAGTCCTTCACCGTCAAGTAGCTCCTTCACCTCTTTGGCAACGGCCGGCGGGCGGCACGCGCGATGCGCGCCGCCCGCCGGTTCTCCGTGTGCCGGGTCAGCTGGTGTAGGCCTCCAGTTCCGAGAGCTGCGCGGCCGGCCAGCCGGTGTTGGCGGTGAACGTCAGCCGCAGATAGCGGGCCGACGTGCCGGGCAGGGTGACGGTCGCCTGATTACCGCTCGACGGGTCGAAGGTGTAGCCCGCCGACGCCTTGAGCGAGCTGTACGTGGTGTTGTCGGTGCTGCCCGACACGCTCAGCGTCTGCGTGCGGGTGGCCCAGGCGGCCGCCGGGGGCAGCTTCAGGACCAGCCGCTTGACCGTCTTGGCGGCGCCGAGGTCCACCGTGATGGTCTGCGGGAAGGCGTTGTTGGCGCTCTCCCAGTAGGTGTCCGCGTTGCCGTCGACCGCGTTGGACGCGCCGTACACGTCCGCGTGGCCGGACTCGGTGACCTGACGGCCCTGGGCGAGGTTGCCCGTCTCGGCCGGCGGGTCGGTGGGGTCAGTCGGATCGGTGGGGTCGGTCGGGTCGGTCGGGTCCGTGGGGTCCGTCGGGCCGGTGCCGCCGCCCGGCACTCCGCCGTTGGTCCACACCGGGTCCGGCCAGGTGCCGGTGCAGGCCGGCGGGTCGGCGTACCAGCCGGAGTTCCCCGAGCCCCGGGTGATCTGGAAACCGCTGCCGACACAGTTGTGGATCGGGTTGGACTGCGCGATGTGCGTGGCCACGACATTGTTGAACGTGGCGGTGCCCGGCGCCTGGATCTGGAGCGCGTAGGTGCCCGCGCCGTCGATCCTGATGTTGTCGAAGTGCAGGCCGTTGGCGGAGCCCTCGATGAGGTGGATCGCGGCGTAGGAACTGTCGAGTATCTCGGTGTCGGAGATGTTGACCGTGGCGTTGATCGGTTCGTTCAGCCCGCTGAACCAGATCGCGCCGACCCCGAAGTTCCAGTTGTAGTCGCTGTTCCCGGTCCGGATCAGGGTGTTGCGGGCCGCCGTGGTGGTGCCGGAGACGGCCGTGCCCTGGCCGGAGTTCACACCGGGGTAGCGGTTGGCGATGTGCAGGCCGCCGCCGTTGGAGATGGTGTCCGACATGACGTTGTCGGAGATGGTGATGTCCTTGCCGCCGTACGTGACGATGTTGTTGGCGAGGATCGGCAGGATCACGGTGTTGAACGTGAACTTGTTCTTCACGTTCGGGATGTTCTCCGCCCACATCGCCAGGCCGTCGTCACCGGTGTTGCGGACGAAGGTGTTGGTGACCGTGGAGTTGGTGACGCCGTAGTGGAAGTTCACGCCGTCGGCGGTCTGGTCCAGGATGCGGCTGTTCTTGATGGTGAAGTTGTCCATCGGGCCGTCCATCCAGGCGCCGCACTTGGTGTGCTGCATCCAGACGTTGTCGACGGTCGAGTCCGACAGGGCCCCGCCGATGGCGTTGACCTGGTCGTTGTCCTCCCGCTCCTGGATGTCGCCGATGATGGCGAAGTCCTTGAGCGTGACGTTGCTGCTGCCACCGTCCGCGGCGTACCTGCCGTAGACGCCGACGGCCTTGCTCCGGTTCGACGGGTCGCGCCCGGTCAGCACGGAGTACCAGGGACCGGCGCCGCGCAGGGTCACCTTGTCCACGATGATGTGGTCGCGGACCTGGAAGGTGCCCTGGGGGATGTACACCTCCTTGCCCTGCGCCTTGCCCGCGTCGACGGCCGCCTGGATCTTGGCGGTCGAGTCGGCGGCCCCGGTCGGGTCGGCCCCGAAGTCGGCGACGACGTCGAGGGCGCCCGAGGGCTTCGCGGTGGGCGCCGCCACCTGCTCGAAGTCCGCCAGGTCGATCGTGAAGGACGGTGAGGCCGAGGTGGACGAGACCTGGAGCCGGACCTTCGTGCCGGCCGCGAGGGTGGACCCGAACATGGTCCGGGCCTCGTCGTAGAAGTGGTGCGGGTTGGTGTCGCCCGGGTTGTTGTTGAACGGGTAGCCGCCGTAGTACCAGCCGTACTTCGAGGTGACCGGCACCGCCTTGGGCGAGCCGCCGTTCACCAGTACGTCGATCGAGGCGTCCCGGCCCGTGCCGGCGGCGTTGTCCGGCAGCGAGTACCGGAAGGACATTGCGTTGGCCGGTGCGGTGAGCGTGAACTCCACGTACTCACCGACCGCGTCCAGCGTCACCGCCTGCCGGCCCGAGGCCTCGGAGGGCAGCGTGCCGTAGAGGCGGTTCGGGCCGATCAGCGTGCCGTTGGTGGCCGCGTACTCGGCCTCCTGTTCCGTGAACGGGACGGTCGCGCCGCGGCCGGTAACCGCGAGCGGCGAAGGGGCGGGCACACCGGCCGCCTGGGCGGCGGGCGCGCTGGACAGAACCACGGCGGCGGCGGTGCCGAACGCGGCGAGTGCCAGGGAGAGCGAGGCGGATACGGACCGTCTGAGCAGGGGGCGTCTGGGTGGTGAAGTCACGTCGAAGTCGTCCTTGCGGCTCGTGGGGCTCTGCGGACGTCCCACAGGCTAGGAGCACCGTCGCAAGGAAGTCCACGGCGCTGCGCAAGAATTCGTTCTGAGAGCTAAAATTAATGACGTAAACCTGGGAAGAATGCGGACTGTGCGGGGGTTACGGGTGAATCCCCGGCTCTCCCGGTCCGAGGCGCGCAAGCCGCTTACGGCTCGGCGGGGCTCCTGGACCCCGCATGCGCGAGGGCCCGGACGCCTGTCGGCATCCGGGCCCTCGTGATGTACGGCGGGGCTACGGCAGCTGCGCCGCCCGTGCCTCGCGCCGGTTGCCGCGGAAGGTGTTCACGCGGCGGGCGGTCGCGAAGAGCGGGATGACCGCGCCCAGGACCACCTGGAGCGCACAGCCGGTCTGCAGGAGCAGCTGGCCGCCGGGGGCGTCGAACGCCCACGCCGCCAGGAGCCCCATCGCGGCCACGATCCAGCCGAGCATCGCCACCGCGAGGACGCCCCGCGGCTTCGGGTACTCGACCCGGCTGACCATCAGCCACGCCACACCGATGATCGCGAGCAGCGTGGGCACGAAGGGCAGCTCCAGGAGCACGATCGAGATGACCGTGAGCGCTCCGAAGGGGCTGGGCATGCCCTGGAACATGCCGTCCTTCATGGTCACGCAGGAGAACCGCGCAAGCCTGAGCACCACCGCCAGCAGCACCACGATCGCCGCGAGTGCCGAGACCCGCTGGTGTGCGTCGTCCGCGACCATGCCGTACACGAGGACGAAGTACGCCGGGGCGAGCCCGAAGCTGATGAGGTCCGAGAGGTTGTCCAGCTCGGCGCCCATCGGCGAGGAACGCAGCTTGCGGGCCACGAGCCCGTCGAACAGGTCGAAGACCGCTGCCATGAGCATGAGGATCACGGCGGTGGCCGCGGAGTGCCGCGCCATGCCGCTCTCGTCGCTGCCCGTGAGGTGCGGGATCAGGATGCCCGTGGTCGTGAAGTACACGGCCATGAAGCCGCACGTGGCGTTACCGAGGGTGAGGGTGTCCGCTATCGACAGCCGCATCGAGAGCGGCATGTCCTCGGCGTCGTCCTCCGCCTCGGCCTCCGGCACCCAGCCGGCCTGTGTATCGGGATCAATCACGGTCAATGCGAGTCACCCCTGCGGTTGTGGCCTGGCCGACCTCGACCGCGACGTCCACACCTTCCGGAAGGTAGATGTCGACGCGCGAGCCGAAACGGATCAGCCCGATGCGCTCGCCCTGCTCCACCTTCGTGCCCTGCGGGATGTAGGGGACGATGCGCCGGGCTACAGCACCCGCGATCTGCACCATCTCGATGTCACCCAGTTCGGTGTCGAAGTGCCAGACAACGCGCTCGTTGTTCTCGCTCTCCTTGTTGAACGCGGGGACGAAGCCACCGGGCACGTGCTCGACCGACGTCACCGTGCCGGCCAGCGGCGCGCGGTTGACGTGGACGTTCAGCGGGCTCATGAAGATCGCGACGCGGGTACGTCCGTCCTTCCACGGCATGATGCTCTGCACCACGCCGTCGGCCGGTGAGATGACGCGCCCCCCGGTGATCTCTCGCTCCGGGTCGCGGAAGAACCAGAGCATGCCCGCCGCGAGCGCGGTGGTGGGCACGGCCACGGCCGCCCAGCGCCCGGACCGGCGGGCGCGGGTCAGGCTGAGGGCGGCGGTGGCGACGGTCGGCAGGAGCCACGGCGAAGCTCCGCGTGCGATGCGGACCCGGCCGCGTGAGGCAGAGGTATGGCTGTCGGGCATGGATGACCTTCGTAGCGGATGAGGCCGCGCTGGCAAACGGGGGACGGCGGCTTTTCCGGCGATGTTATCGGTTGCTGGCCGCAACTGGGCAAGCCAGCAGCCGAGTCGGACGTCTGGAAGGCACCGGTTGAGGATGACAGGGTGTGATCTTCTTCGCGGTTAAATCGCCGCGAAAGGGACAATCAACCCTGGAAACGGTACTCCTCAAGGAGTCGGCGCCCGATGATCATTTTCTGGATCTCGGCGGTACCTTCGCCGATCAGCAGCATCGGGGCCTCCCGGTAGAGGCGCTCGATCTCGTACTCCTTGGAGAAGCCGTAACCGCCGTGGATACGGAAGGCGTCCTCGACGACTTCCTTGCAGTACTCGGAGGCGAGGTACTTCGCCATCCCTGCCTCCAGGTCGTTTCGCTCCCCGGAGTCCTTTTTGCGCGCTGCGTTTACCATCATCGCATGGGCGGCCTCGACCTTGGTGGCCATTTCGGCCAGCTTGAACTGGATGGCCTGGTGCTGCGCGATGGGCTTTCCGAAGGTCTGGCGCTGCTGTGCGTAGGAAACGCCCAGTTCGAATGCACGCTGTGCGACGCCGCAGCCACGGGCCGCCACATTTACCCGGCCGACCTCCACTCCGTCCATCATTTGGTAAAACCCTCGGCCGGTGGTGCCGCCGAGCACACGATTGGCCGGAATGCGTAGTCCGTCCATGATCAGCTCGGTGGTGTCGACCCCCTTGTAGCCCATCTTGTCGATCTTCCCGGGGATCGTGAGCCCGGGGCGGACCTCGCCGAAGCCCGGTTCCTTCTCCACCAGGAACGTGGTCATCGACTTGTGCGGGGCGGTGCCCTCGGGGTGTCCTTCGTCACTCCGGCACAACACGGCGACCAGTGAGGACGTGCCGCCGTTCGTCAGCCACATCTTCTGGCCGTTCAGGACGTACTCCTCGCCGTCCCTGACGCCCTTGGAGCTGATCGCCGAGACGTCCGAGCCCAGCGCCGGCTCGGACATCGAGAACGCGCCCCGCACCTCGCCCAGCGCCATCCGGGGCAGGAAGGTGTCCTTCTGCTCCTGGGTGCCGTGCTGCTTGAGCATGTAGGCCACGATGAAGTGCGTGTTGATGATGCCCGACACGCTCATCCAGCCCCGGGCGATCTCCTCCACGCACAGCGCGTACGTGAGCAGCGACTCGCCCAGACCGCCGTACTCCTCGGGAATCATCAGCCCGAACAGGCCGAGTTCCTTGAGCCCTTCCACGATCTCGGTCGGGTACTCGTCGCGGTGCTCCAGCTGGGTCGCGACCGGAATGATCTCCTTGTCGACGAAATCCCGGACCGTGGAGAGGATCTCCCGCTGGACGTCGTTGAGGCCGGCCGTCTGGGCGAGTCGCGTCATGGCTACTTCTCCACGTTCTTCTGCGAAGGCTGGTTCAGCTCCGGGCGGCCGGGCTGCTCCCCGCCCCGCTCCTTGATGTACGTCTCGGTGGGGACCATGACCTTGCGGCGGAACACGCAGACCAGCGTGCCGTCCTGCTTATAGCCCTTGGTCTCCACATAAACGATTCCGCGGTCGCTCCTGGACCTCGACGGGGTCTTGTCCAGGACCGTCGTCTCGCCGTAGAGCGTGTCGCCGTGGAAGGTCGGCGCGACATGCTTCAGCGACTCGATCTCCAGGTTGGCGATGGCCTTTCCGGAGACGTCCGGCACCGACATGCCGAGCAACAGCGAGTAGATGTAGTTGCCGACGACGACGTTCCTGCCGAAATCGGTGGTCTTCTCCGCATAGTTGCTGTCCATGTGCAGCGGGTGATGATTCATGGTCAGCAGGCAGAAGAGGTGGTCGTCGTACTCGGTGACGGTCTTTCCGGGCCAGTGCTTGTAGACCGCACCGACCTCGAATTCCTCGTAAGTGCGTCCGAACTGCATATCAGGCCTCCGGCGCTTCGAACTTGGAGGTGCGCTGCATGCCGGCCGCCCGGCCCTTGCCCGCGACGACCAGGGCCATCTTGCGGCTGGCCTCGTCGATCATCTCGTCACCGAGCATCGCCGAGCCCTTCTTGCCGCCCTCCTCGGAGGTGCACCAGTCGTAGGCGTCCAGGATCAGTTCGGCGTGGTCGTAGTCCTCCTGAGAGGGCGAGAACACCTCGTTCGCCGCGTCGACCTGACCCGGGTGCAGCACCCACTTGCCGTCGAAGCCGAGCGCCGCCGCACGGCCGGCGACCTCGCGGTAGGCGTCCACGTCGCGGATCTGGAGGAAGGGGCCGTCGATCGCCTGGAGGTCGTGCGTACGGGCCGCCATCAGGATGCGCATCAGGATGTAGTGGTAGGCGTCCGCCGGGTAGCCGGGCGGCTGCTGGCCGACGACCAGCGTCTTCATGTTGATCGACGCCATGAAGTCGGCCGGGCCGAAGATCAGCGTCTCCAGACGGGGTGAGGCGGCGCCGATCTCGTCGATGTTGACGAGGCCCTTGGCGTTCTCGATCTGCGCCTCGATGCCGATCCGCCCGACCTCGAAGCCCATCGTCTTCTCGATCTGGGTGAGCAGCAGGTCCAGCGCGACGACCTGCTGGGCGTCCTGGACCTTCGGCAGCATGATGCAGTCGAGGTTCTGCCCGGCGCCCTCGACGACTGTGACGACGTCGCGGTACGTCCAGTGCGTCGTCCAGTCGTTGACCCGCACGACCCGGGTCTTGCCCGTCCAGTCGCCGTTGTTCAGCGCGTCGACGATGGTGTGCCGGGCACCCTCCTTGGCGAGCGGCGCGCAGGCGTCCTCCAGGTCCAGGAAGACCTGGTCGGCCGGGAGGCCCTGGGCCTTCTCCAGGAACCGGGGGTTCGAGCCGGGCACGGCCAGACACGAGCGGCGCGGGCGCAGGCGGGAGGTGCCGTCCCGCAGGGACGTCTCTTGAGGGCGGTGGTGGGAGACGGGCGGGCGGTTCACGGGCGTGGGAGTGGTCATGCGGGGACCTCCAGAGGGTCGAGCTTGTTCGCTTTCCGGATCTCGTCGACGATACGGCCGATGATCTCCGTGATACCGAAGTCCTTCGGGGTGAACACGGCGGCGACACCCGCCCTGATCAGGGCCTCGGCGTCGGCCGGGGGAATGATGCCGCCGGCGATCACCGGGATGTCGCCGGCGCCGGTGCGGCGCAGCCGGGTCAGCACGTCCGGCACCAGCTCGGCGTGCGAGCCGGACAGGATGGACAGGCCGACGCAGTGCACGTCCTCGGCGACGGCGGCCGAGACGATCTGTTCGGGCGTGAGGCGGATGCCCTGGTAGACGACCTCGAAGCCGGAGTCACGGGCGCGCACCGCGATCTGCTCCGCGCCGTTGGAGTGCCCGTCCAGGCCGGGCTTGCCGACCAGCAGGCGCAGCCGGCCCACCCCCAGGTCCGCCGCGGTCCGCGCGGCCTTCTCGCGTACGAGGGCCAGCGGCGAGCCCTCCTCGGCGGTCACCGCGACCGGTGCGGACGACACCCCGGTCGGCGCCCGGAACTCGCCGAAGACGTCCCGCAGCGCCCAGGACCACTCGCCGGTGGTGACCCCGGCGCGGGCGCACTCGACGGTCGCCTCCATCAGGTTCTCGGTGCCCGCCGCGGCCTTCTTCAGCGCGGCCAGCGCCTCGGTGGCGCGGGGCTCGTCGCGGTTGTCGCGCCAGGCGTGCAGCGCGGCGACGACCCTGGCCTCGTTCGCCGGGTCGACCGTCATGATCGCCCCGTCGAGGTCGGCGGTGAGCGGGTTGGGCTCGGTCGTCTCGTAGACGTTGACGCCGACGATCTTCTCGTCGCCGCCCTCGATCCGGGCCCGCCGCTCGGCGTGCGAGGAGACCAGCTCCGACTTGAGGTAGCCGGACTCGACGGCCGCCATGGCGCCGCCCATCCGCTCGATCCGGTCCATCTCGGCGAGCGAGTCGGTGACCAGCTCGTCGACCTTGGCCTCGATGACGTGCGAGCCCGCGAAGATGTCCTCGTACTCCAGCAGGTCGCTCTCATGGGCGAGGACCTGCTGGATGCGCAGCGACCACTGCTGGTCCCAGGGCCGGGGGAGCCCCAGCGCCTCGTTCCAGGCGGGCAGCTGCACGGCGCGGGCGCGGGCGTCCTTGGAGAGGGTCACGGCCAGCATCTCCAGCACGATGCGCTGGACGTTGTTCTCCGGCTGCGCCTCGGTCAGGCCGAGCGAGTTGACCTGGACGCCGTAGCGGAACCGGCGCTGCTTGGCCTCCGTGATGCCGTAGCGCTCCCGGGTGACGCGGTCCCAGATGCGGCCGAAGGCGCGCATCTTGCACATCTCCTCGATGAAGCGGACGCCCGCGTTCACGAAGAACGAGATCCGCGCGACCACGGCCCCGAACTTCTCCTCGGGCACCTGCCCGGACGCGCGCACCGCGTCGAGGACCGCGATGGCCGTCGACATCGCGTACGCGATCTCCTGGACCGGGGTGGCCCCCGCCTCCTGGAGGTGGTAGCTGCAGATGTTGATCGGGTTCCACTTGGGGATGCGGTTGACCGTGTACGTGATCATGTCGGTGGTCAGCCGCAGCGAGGGCCCCGGCGGGAAGACGTGCGTCCCGCGCGAGAGGTACTCCTTGACGATGTCGTTCTGCGTGGTGCCCTGGAGCCTGCCCGGGTCGGCGCCCTGCTCCTCGGCGACGACCTGGTAGAGCGCCAGCAGCCACATCGCGGTGGCGTTGATCGTCATCGAGGTGTTCATCTGATCCAGGGGGATGTCCTGGAAGAGCCGGCGCATGTCGCCGAGGTGGGAGACGGGCACCCCGACCCGGCCGACCTCGCCGCGGGCCAGGATGTGGTCGGGGTCGTACCCGGTCTGGGTCGGCAGGTCGAAGGCGACCGACAGACCCGTCTGGCCCTTGGCGAGGTTGCGCCGGTAGAGCTCGTTGGACGCCTCGGCCGTGGAGTGGCCGGCGTACGTCCGCATGAGCCACGGGCGGTCCTTCTGACGTTCGGTCATCTCTGAACCTCAGACGTTCCGGAAGCGGTTGATGGCGTCCAGGTGGTTCTCGCGCATCTCGTGGTCGCGCACGCCCATGCCCTCGCGCGGCGCCAGTGCCAGGACGCCGACCTTGCCCTGGTGGAGGTTGCGGTGCACGTCGTACGCGGCCTGGCCGGTGTCGTCCAGGGAGTAGACCTTGGAGAGCGTCGGGTGGATCTTCCCCTTGGCGACCAGGCGGTTGGCCTCCCACGCCTCGCGGTAGTTGGCGAAGTGCGAGCCGATGATGCGCTTGAGCGACATCCACAGGTAGCGGTTGTCGTACTCGTGGGTGTAGCCCGAGGTGGAGGCGCAGGTGACGATCGTGCCGCCCTTGCGGGTGACGTAGACGCTCGCGCCGAACGTCTCGCGGCCCGGGTGCTCGAAGACGATGTCCACGTCCTCGCCGCCGGTCAGCTCGCGGATGCGCTTGCCGAACCGCTTCCACTCGCGCGGGTCCTGGTTCTGCTCGTCCTTCCAGAACCTGTAGCCCTCGGCGTTGCGGTCGATGATCGCCTCGGCGCCCATCTTCCGGCAGATCTCCGCCTTCTGGTCGCTGGAGACGACACAGATCGGGTTGGCGCCGCCGGCCAGCGCGAACTGCGTGGCGTAGGAGCCGAGGCCGCCGCTGGCGCCCCAGATCAGCACGTTGTCGCCCTGCTTCATGCCGGCGCCGTTGCGCGAGACCAGCTGGCGGTACGCGGTGGAGTTGACGAGCCCGGGAGCCGCCGCCTCCTCCCAGCTGAGGTGGTCCGGCTTCGGCATCAGCTGGTTGGACTTGACGAGTGCGAGCTCCGCCAGGCCGCCGAAGTTGGTCTCGAAGCCCCAGATGCGCTGTTCCGGGTCGAGCATCGTGTCGTTGTGGCCGTCCGAGGACTCCAGCTCGACCGAGAGGCAGTGCGCGACGACCTCGTCACCGGGCTTCCAGGCGTTGACGCCGGGGCCGGTGCGCAGGACGACGCCCGCCAGGTCGGAGCCGATGACGTGGTACGGCAGGTCGTGGCGCCTGGTCAGCTCGCTGACCCGGCCGTAGCGCTCCAGGAAGCCGAACGTCGAGACCGGCTCGAAGATCGAGGTCCAGACGGAGTTGTAGTTCACCGAGCTGGCCATGACCGCGACCAGGGCCTCGCCCGGACCGAGCTCGGGCACCGGCACGTCCTCCACGTGGAGGGACTTGCGCGGGTCCTTCTCGCGGCTGTCGACCCCGGCGAACATCTCCGCCTCGTCCTTGTGCACGGTGACCGCGCGGTACGACTCGGGGACGGGCAGCGCCGCGAAGTCCGCGGCGGTGACAGCGGCGGAGCCGCTCTTCGCTTCGGACTGCGACTGGATCGCGTCCAGGATTTCCTTCACGGGTGCCTCCGGCGGATGGGGTCTCCCCTGCTCGACGAAGCCGAGAGCTCGGGGAAGCGTTGAGGGAACGCTGAGGGGTCCCTGAGAACAGGGGGGACGGGTCTGGAGGTGTGCCGTCGGTTCGGCGGGTGAAGCTCGGCTGCTTGCTCTGTGGAGCAGAAGGGGTGCCTGGTGACGCAGGCGTCCGGGCGCGCAGGCACGTGGCTTGCGGGGACAGCCGGCGTACGTGAGATCCCAGCACGCCGGCCGCCCGGACACCTTCAAGGTATGGCACTGCGTGACAGCTGACAAGGCACTCGGTGCCAGTAATTTCCCTCAATTGTCAGCCGGGTGCCACGCATGAGCAACACGGGAGGTTGTATAGGCGGTATGCACCCGTCTGTACGGTCAGGGGCGCGCCGGGCGGTACACGTACGGGGTCGTCGTGGTCAGCGCCGTGAAACCGAGCCGCTGGAGGATCGGCCGGCTGTCCTCGGTCGCGTCGACCTGGAGATACCGGTAGCCGCGCTCCGCCGCCACACCCGCCCGGAAGGCCACCAGTGCCCGGTAGACGCCCCGCCCGCGCCACGCCGCCACCGTGCCGCCGCCCCACAGCCCCGCGAAGCCCGTGCCCGGGTACAGCTCCATGCGGGCCGAGCTCACCGGCTCGTCGCCCGCCAGGGCCAGCACCCCCACGAAATGCTCCGGGTCCTCCCGCAGCCGGGCCAGCACCTGGTGGCGCAGCCGCGACCCGTCGGAGCCGAACGCCTGCTCATGGGCGCGCGCCATCAGCTCCACATCGGCCTCGTCGCGCACCGTCCGCAGCCGGATGCCCTCCGGGAGCCGTACGTCCGTGGCCAGGTCCGCGACCGGCGCCACGAGCAGGGTCTCCGGCTCCTCGGCCTCGAAGCCGGCCGCCGACAGCCGCGCCCCGAGGTCCGCGGGCCGGTCGTGCCCGTACAGCTTCCACTCGAACTCCTCGCAGCCCAGCCGCTCGCAGTGCGCCACCTGGGCGGCGACCGCCGCGTCCGCCCGGGAGGCGTCCAGGTCCGGCGACGACCAGACCACCCCGTTCCAGTCGTGGACGGTGGCGCCCACCTGCCGTACGACGTCACCGACGCGTTCGACGCGGGCGCCCGGTCCATCGGGGCGGGCACGCTCGCGCATCTCCCGGTCGAAGACGGTGAGGAGCCGGGCGGGATCGGATGTCACATGATCGTTCATCCGCACACCTCAACACCGGGGCCCCGCCCCGGCAACCGGGTTTCCCCGGCCCGGCTCAGCGCTCCTTGAGGGCCTGCTGGATCGTACGCATCACTTCGTCCAGGGGCGCGTCCGTCCGGGCCACCGCGACCAGCACCTCGCCCTGGGCCTGCACCGAGGCGGCCGGCGGCTTCGCGGGCTC
The DNA here is from genome assembly GCF_030719295.1 of Streptomyces sp. Mut1. Lineage (NCBI taxonomy): Bacteria > Bacillati > Actinomycetota > Actinomycetes > Kitasatosporales > Streptomycetaceae > Streptomyces > Streptomyces castrisilvae. The sequence goes on from NZ_CP120997.1 coordinate 6,825,166, forward strand.
GGCCCCGGCGGTGCGGCCGGCACCGATCCCCGTCCCGAACGTGTCCCGGACGATGGCGAAGGCCTGGTCGAGCTGCGCCTCCACATCGCCCTGCCCGTCCGCCCGCAGCCAACGGCGCAGCACATGGTTGTGCGCGGTGACGACGGCGGACGCGGCGACCTCCGCCAGCAACGGGTCGTCGTTGCCCGGATGGTGGTCGCGCTCGTCGAAGTGGCCCAGCAGATAGCGTGTGAACAGCCGCTCGTAGCGGGCCACCGAGGCGATCTCCGCCTGCCGCAGGGTCGGCACCTCGCGGGTCAGCTTGTAACGGGCCACGGAGACCGCGGGCTTGGCCGCGTACATCCGCATGACTTCCTTGATGCCCCGGCACACCGTGTCGAGCGGATGCTCGTGCGCGGGGGCGGCGTTGAGGACGGCCTCGGCCCGCACGAGGGTGTCGTCGTGGTCCGGGAAGATCGCCTCTTCCTTCGAGCGGAAGTGCCGGAAGAAGGTCCGCCGGGCCACACCCGCCGCGCCCGCGATCTCGTCGACCGTGGTGGCTTCGTACCCCTTCGTGGCGAAGAGTTCCATCGCCGCGGCGGCCAGCTCACGGCGCATTCTGAGCCGCTGGGCAGCGGCTCGGGTGCTTGCGGCGCTTTCCGGGACGTCGGGCGCGGCGGACACACGGGAGGACCTGGCGGGCTGGGACATGCTGTGAACGTACTGCATCGGTGCGGGAGAGCGCGCCTGCGGGGGCGGGCCGCCCGGAGGGCCGAGCAACCCGCCCCAGCCGGCCCCCCGGTCAGCGCCGGGCATATTCGCGGAAGCCGCGCCCCGTCTTGCGGCCGAGGCAGCCCGCGGCCACCAGATGCTCCAGGAGCGGGGCGGGCGCCAGGCCCGGATCGCGGAACTCGCCGTGCAGCACCTTCTCGATCGCCAGCGAGACATCGAGCCCCACCACGTCCAGCAGCTCGAACGGGCCCATCGGGTAGCCGCCGCCCAGCTTCATCGCGGCGTCGATGTCGTCGAGGGACGCGTAGTGCTCCTCGACCATCTTGATCGCGTTGTTGAGGTACGGGAACAGCAGCGCGTTCACGATGAAACCGGCCCGGTCCCCGCAGTCCACCGGGTGCTTGCGCACCTTCAGGCACACCTCGTGGACCGTCGCGTGCACGTCGTCGGCGGTGAGCACCGTACGCACGACCTCGACCAGCTTCATCGCGGGCGCCGGGTTGAAGAAGTGCATCCCGATGACGTCCTCGGGCCGCCCGGTGGCCCTGGCGACCGCCACGACCGGCAGCGAGGAGGTGGTGGTGGCGAGCACGGCGCCGGGCCTGCACACCTTGTCGAGTGTGGCGAACAACTGCTGCTTGACCGCCAGGTCCTCGGCGACCGCCTCCACGGCGAGGTCCACTTCGGCGAACGCGTCCAGCGAGCCCGCGGCCGAGATCCTGGCCAGCGTCTCGTCCCGCGCCTCCGGGGTCAGCCGCCCCTTGGCGACCGACCGGTCCAGCGACTTGGCGACGCGGCCCTTGGCGAGGTCCGCCTTCTCCTGGCCGCGGGCGGCGAGCACCACGTCGTAACCGGCCTTCGCGAAGACCTCCGCGATGCCCGACGCCATCGTCCCGGAGCCCGCGACACCCACCGACCGCACGGTGCGCCCGGCGGACTCCCCGCCGCGCGGGGCGGGCGTCAGCGCGTCCGGCACCACGCTCTGGCTGCCCGGCCCGGCGTACGTGTAGAAGCCGCGCCCCGCCTTGCGGCCGGTCAGCCCGGCCGCGCCGAGCTGGCCGAGGATCGGCGCCGGGGCGTGCAGCCGGTCGTGCGAGGCGGAGTACATCGCCTCCAGGACCGTACGGGCCGTGTCGATGCCGATCAGGTCCAGCAGGGCCAGCGGGCCCATCGGCAGACCGCAGCCCAGCTTCATCGCCGCGTCGATGTCCTCGCGCGAGGCGTAGTTCGCCTCGTACATCGCGGCGGCCTGGTTGAGATAGCCGAAGAGCAGGCCGTCGGCGACGAACCCGGGGCGGTCGCCGACGGAGACCGGCTCCTTGCCCAGCAGACGGGCCAGCTCCGTGACGGCCGCGACGGCCGGCGGGGCGGTCAGCACCGAGGAGACCACCTCGACCAGCTTCATCGCGGGCGCCGGATTGAAGAAGTGCAGGCCGAGCACCCGCTCGGGGTGCTGCGACTCGGCCGCCAGCCGGGTCACCGACAGGGCGTTGGTGCCGGTCGCGAGGATGGCGGTGGGGGAGACGACCGCGTCGAGCTCCCGGAAGACCTGCTGCTTGATCTCGTACGACTCCGGCACGACCTCGATGACCAGCTCCGCGTCGGCGGCGGCCTGGAGGTCGGAGAAGGTACGGAAGCGGGCGAGCGCGTCGCGCCGCTCCTCCTCGGTGATCCGCCCGCGCTCCACGGCGCGGGCGGTGGACGCCTCCAGGGAGGCGACGGCCTGGCCGGCGGCCGCGTCATCGACGTCGATGCCAATGACCTCGCGGCCGGACCGGGTCAGGACCTCGGCGATGCCGGTGCCCATCGTGCCGAGGCCGACGACGGCAATGGTGGAGAGAGGGATGTCCATCAGGGGACTCCAGGGATGAGTGACGACTGAGGGAACGCACGGCGCGCGGCCGATGAGAGGGGCGGATGGGCCCGGCCGGCGCATGGTGCGCGGGAGTTGCCTGTCGTGGTGCTCGGCCGCCGGGCGTGAGGCACGCCGGGACCGTGAAAGGGGCGACGGACTCTGTCCCGGAGTCACGTCTCGTGGAACTGCCGAACCGACAGCACTCCGGGTGGCTGCGTCACCAGGCCACCGGAGCCGGCGGGGTTCAACCCGCTCACCTGAGCTTAACCGGCGGGTAACGAGCGCGCCAGCCCTGCCCAGTTGTGGCCCCTGCCACATTCCCCGGCCCCATCGGTACGCTGCGTGTCCGCCGGTACGCTGACAGTCATGGATGAGGAGTTACGGTCCCTGACACACCGGCTGGCCGAAGAGGCGGCGGACTCGGCGGCCTACCGCCGGCTGCTCGCCACCGAGGACGACGAGGAACTCGCCCGGGTGCTCGTCGAGCACGAACGCCCCCTGTGGGCACGCGAGATCGCCGCGTTCCGGCTGGGCTGCGGCGGCGACCCCCGCGCCTTCGAAACCCTCGTGCTCCTGCTCAACCACCGCGACCCCGAGCGCTGCGTGAGCGCCGCCCACGCCCTGGCCCGCCTCGGCGACCCCCGCACCCCACGCGCCGCCGCCGCGCTCGCCACCAACTCCCTGCGCACCGCCTACGCCCTGCACCCGGTCCGCCTGCTCACCACCCTGCGCGCCCCCGAGTCCGTACCCGCCCTGATCACCACCCTGTCCCGGCTCCTGAACCCGGACGAACCCCACTGGCGGGTCGCCCTGGCCTGCGTCGAGGGCCTGGGATCCCTGGGCGACGCCGCCGCCCGCCCGGTCCTGGAGGCCGCACTGCCCCGGCCCCGACTGACGGGTGCGGCCCGGGAGGCGCTCGGGCGGCTGGGGGAGGAATGAGCCAGGGGCGTGCGCGGACGGATCCGCGCACGCCCCTCGGGAAGGATCCGGCGGCTCAGCCCCGGAAGCCCAGCAGCGCGTGCAGGGCGGTGCCCCGCAGGGCCGCGTCGGTCCGGGACGCCGGGCGGGCCGACTTGGCGGTCTCCGGTACCGGGTCGGGGGTCTTCGCGCAGACCGCGTCCACGTCGCCGCGCCCGGCGCGCGGCACGGTGCCCTTGGCCAGGTAGTCCGCCAGATAGCGGTCCAGGCAGTCGTTGCCGCTCAGTGTGATGCCGTGGTTGGCGCCGCCCTGCTCGACCACCAGGCGCGAACCGCGCAGCTTGCGGTGCAGGGTGACACCGCCCTCGTACGGGGTCGCCGCGTCGTCGGTGGCCTGGAAGAGGAGGGCCGGCGGCAGGTCGTGGTTGGAGACCCGCACCGGGTTCAGCGGCTCGACCGGCCAGTCGGCGCACGGCGCGTTGTACCAGGTGTTGCCCCAGGCCATGAAGGGCGCCTTGGCGTGGACCCGCCAGGTGTCGCTGCGCCAGACGTTCCAGTCGCCCGGCCACGAGGCGTCCCGGCACTGCACCGCTGTGTAGACCGAGTAGCCGTTGTCGCCGTCCGCGTCCACCGCGGCGAACCGTTCGAACGCCTCGGTCAGCGGCTTCTCGTCCTTGTCGTTGACATAGGCGGCGAACGCCTCGGCCAGCACCGGCCAGTAGCCGTTGTAGTAGCCGCCCGGCAGGAAGGTGTCGTCCAGCTCGCCCGCGCCGACCTTCCCGCCCGCCGGACGCTTCTTCACCGCGTCCCGCATCCGGTACCAGGCGGCCTCCACCTTCGCCGGGTCGCTGCCGAGGCCGTAGGTGTCGTCGTACTTCGCGACCCAGGCGGCGAACGCCTTGTGCCGGGTGTCGAACGCGTAGTCCTGGGCGAGGTTGTCGTCGTACCAGACGCCGTCCGGGTCGACGTTCGAGTCGAGGACCAGGCGCCGGACGCGCTCCGGGAACAGCTTGGCGTAGACGGCGCCGAGATAGGTGCCGTAGGAGTAGCCGAAGTAGTTCAGCTGCCGTGATCCGGTCGCGCGCCGGATCACGTCGAGGTCCTTGGCCGCGCTCACCGTGTCCATGTACGGGAGCAGGTCCGGGTACTTCTCGCCGCAGGCCGCCGCGAAGTCACGGGCGCGGTTGCGGTTGACGCGCTCGCCCCCGAGTGACTGCGGCACCGGGTCGGGCCGCACCGGGTCGAAGTAGCCGGGCAGGCAGTCCAGCGCCGGCCGGCTCTTCCCGACGCCGCGCGGGTCGAATCCGATCACGTCGTACTGGGCGGCCACCTCCTTCGGCAGCGAGGCGGCGACGAAACCGGCCATCGACAGGCCGCTGCCGCCGGGGCCGCCCGGGTTGACCAGCAGCGGACCCTGGAAGGTCTTCGAGGTGTGCGGGACCCGGGTCAGGGCGAGGGTGACCTCGCGGCCGGCCGGGTCGTCGTGGTCGAGCGGCGAGCGCACCGTCGCGCACTGGAGCGTCGGGTACGACTTCGTCGCGCAGTCCTTCCAGGCGAGCGGTGCGGTGCTCGGCGTGCCGGTGTCCGCCGTAGCCGGGGCAGGGACGGCGGTCACCAGACCGGCGACCGTCGCTCCGACGGCGAGCAGCATTCCTGGACGGTTCGTCATATGGCCTCCCGTGGTGGGGGATCACGGCTGCGCCGGGCGCAGCCCCCGCCGGATGTTCCCCGGATTCGGGGACGGGAGGACCTGTTGGGGTGAGAGATGACCCGTTTGCCCGTGTGCTCGGGCGGTGCCGGCTCAGAGCAGGGTCAGCTGGGTGGGTTCGGTGCCCGGCCCGGAGCCGTCCCGCGGGGGCCGCGGTTCACGTCCGGGCAGGCGGCGGGAGGTCCCGCGGTGCGAGGGCCCGATGCCGTACTCGGTCGCCAGCTCATGGACGTACCGGGTGATGCGGCGCTGGTACCAGGTGGGTGCGTAGGCGCCGTCCGCGTACAGCCGCTCGTAGCGCCGCACCAGGTGCGGGTGGTGGCGGCCGAGCCACTCCATGAACCACTCGCGGGCCCCGGGGCGCAGATGCAGGACGAGCGGGGTCACCGAGGTCGCCCCGGCGGCGGCGATCGCGCGGACCGTCGCCCGGAGCTGGTCGGGGCTGTCGCCGAGGTGCGGGATGACCGGTGCCATCAGCACTCCGCAGCCGATGCCGTGCTCGCTCAGCGTGCGGACGACATCGAGGCGGCGCTCCGGCGAGGGGGTGCCGGGCTCCACGGTCCGCCACAGCTCGGGGTCGACGAAGCCCACCGAGACCGAGACGCCGACCTCCGTGACCTCGGCGGCCTGCCTCAGCAGCTCCAGGTCGCGCAGGATCAGGGTGCCCTTCGTCAGGATCGAGAACGGGTTCGCGTGGTCGCGCAGTGCGGTCAGGATGCCCGGCATCAGCCGGTAGCGGCCCTCCGCCCGCTGGTAGCAGTCGACATTGGTGCCCATCGCGACGTGGGCGCCGTTCCAGCGCGGTGAGGCGATCTCGCGGCGGACCAGCTCGGGGGCGTTGACCTTGACGACGATCTGCGAGTCGAAGCCGAGCCCGGTGTCGAGGTCGAGATAGCTGTGGGTCTTGCGGGCGAAGCAGTAGACGCAGGCGTGGGTGCAGCCGCGGTACGGGTTCACCGTCCACTCGAACGGCATCCGGGAGGCGCCCGGCACCCGGTTCACGATCGAGCGGGCCCGGATCTCGTGGAAGGTGATGCCCCGGAATTCGGGGGTGTCGAAGGTCCGGGTCGTCACCGCGTCCGCGGCGAAGAGCGCACCCGTACCGCCTATGGGGTGATTGGCGTTGTTTTCAGCCAGATTGTCCCAGCGCATGGACGCCTCCTCGGTAGCTCTGGACCGAGAATAGAACACTTGTTCCCTTGATCGTTTCCTCCCCTTCGTCCCGGACCGGATTTTGAGCAGGACCCCCGAGGTGGTTGGCTCAGCACACCCGGAACAACCGAGTGCTGGAGGAACAGCCATGGCGCAGGTCGAAGCCACGACGGAGCGGATCATCGCGGCGGACGCGGAGGCGGTGTTCGACGCGCTGGCCGACTACAAGGAGGTCCGGGGCAAGGTGCTGCCCGCCCACTTCAGCGAGTACGAGGTGCGCGAGGGCGGGGACGGCGAGGGCACCCTCGTCCACTGGAAGCTCCAGGCCACCAGCAAGCGGGTGCGCGACTGCCTGCTCGACGTCAGCGAGCCGACCGACGGGCAGCTCGTGGAGAAGGACCGCAACTCCTCGATGGTCACCACCTGGACCGTCACCCCGGCCGGCGAGGGCAGGTCCAAGGCCGTCGTCTCGACCGTGTGGAACGGCGCCGGGGGTATCGGCGGCTTCTTCGAGAAGACCTTCGCGCCCAAGGGGCTCGGCCGCATCTACGACGAGCTGCTGCAGAACCTCGCCGCCGAGGTCGAGAACTGACGCTCCGCCACGTGGTCCGGCCTCACCGGTTCGGGTGGTCTTTGTGGCCGGGCGGTTGTGCGCCGTAGTGGCTCCCACCGGGGGATACGCCCCCTGAGTGCGCCGTCAGCGCCCCCCGTCGCGTTTGCCCTCGCTTGTCGCACGATGCGAGAAATGGGCGGCAGCGCGACGAGGGGAGCGGCACGTGGTGGGTGGCATCACTCTGTTGGAGGACGAGCCGGGCGGTCCGGAGGGCGCCGAAGCGGCGCCCGCGGCCGCTCCGCCTCCGCCGCCGCCCGCCGCGAAGGAAGCCCCCGGCGGCGACGCGCCCGGTGGGACCGAGACGGACCCGCGCCGCATCCGGCTGATCTTCGTCGGGCTGATGCTCACGCTTCTGCTCGCGGCGCTCGACCAGATGATCGTGGCCACCGCGCTCCCGAAGATCGTCGGTGAGCTGCACGGCCTGGAGAAGATGTCCTGGGCGGTCACCGCCTATCTCCTCGCCTCCACGATCGGTCTGCCGGTCTACGGCAAGCTCGGTGACCTCTTCGGGCGCAAGGGCGTCTTCCAGTTCGCCATCGTCGTCTTCGTCGTCGGCTCCGCGCTGGCCGGCTGGTCACGCACCATGGACCAGCTGATCGCCTTCCGGGCCCTCCAGGGCGTCGGCGGCGGCGGGCTCATGATCGGCGTCCAGGCGATCATCGCGGACGTGGTCCCGCCCCGCGAGCGCGGCCGGTTCATGGGGCTCATCGGCGCGGCCTTCGGCCTCGCCTCCGTGGCGGGCCCGCTGCTCGGCGGCTTCTTCACCGACCACGCCTCCTGGCGCTGGTGCTTCTACATCAACGTGCCGTTCGGCCTGGTCACCTTCGCCGTGATCACCGTCGTCCTCAAGCTCCCCCGGCCCACCGTGCGCCCCCGGCTCGACATCCTCGGCGCCGCCCTGCTCGCCGCCGCCTCGACCTGCCTGGTGCTGCTGACCAGCTGGGGCGGTACGGAGTACGCCTGGGGCTCGGGCACCATCCTGGGGCTGGGGGCCGGCGCCGTCGCGACGACTGCGCTCTTCCTCGTCGTCGAGCGCCGCGCCGCAGAACCGATCATCCCGCTGCGGCTGTTCCGCGACTCGATCTTCAACGTCACGGCACTGGTCGGCGCGGTCGTCGGCGTCGCGCTGTTCGGCGCGGCCAGCTATCTGCCGACCTTCCTCCAGATGGTCGACGGGGCCACCGCCACCGAGTCCGGGCTGCTGATGCTCCCCATGATGGGCGGCATCGTCGGCGCCTCCGTCGTCTCCGGCCAGCTCATCTCCCGCACCGGGCGCTACCGCGTCTACCCGATCGCGGGCTGCGCCGTCTCCGCGGTGGGCATGTGGCTGCTGTCCCGGATGGAGACCGGCACCCCGCGCATCGAATACAGCATCGCGCAGGCGGTGCTCGGCCTCGGGATCGGGCTCGTCATGCCGGTGCTGGTCCTCGCCGTGCAGAACTCCGTACGCCCCGCCGACCTCGGCTCCGCGACCAGCGCCAACAACTACTTCCGGCAGATCGGCGGCAGCGTCGGCGCCGCCGTCTTCGGCACCCTGTTCGCGGGGCGGCTGGCCGACGCGCTCGCCGTGCGGCTGCCGTCCGGGGTGGAGCTCCCCGACCCCGGGTCGATCAGCCCGCAGCTGGTGCACGCGATGGAGCCCGCCCTGCGGGACGCCTACATCCAGGCGTACGCCGACGCCATGCCCCGGATCTTCCTCTACCTCGTGCCGGTCCTCGTGCTCGGCCTGTTCTTCGCCTTCTTCCTCAAGGAGAAACCGCTGGTGTCCCACAGTTCCGAAACCACCGCAGCCGGTCCTGAGACCACCGCGGCCGAGCCCGCCGCGATCCCCTCCGCCCGCACCGACCCGGGCACCACGTCCGCCGGATACCTCTCCGGGGTCCCGGTCTCCGGCAGCGTCCAGCACCCGGACGGTACGAAGGTCCCGCGCGCCGCCCTCACCCTCATCGACGTCCAGGGGCAGCAGGTCGGCCGGGGCGCCAGCGGGGACGAGGGGCGGTACGCGCTCAGCGTGCCGGGCGCCGGTTCGTACGTCCTGATCGCCGCCGCCGGGGGCCACCAGCCGCAGGCCGTCAGCGTCACCGTCGGCGAACGGCCCGTCGAACTCGACGTGGTGCTTGGCGGCGCGGGCCGGCTCGCCGGAACGGTGGTGACCGCCGACGGCGTGCCCGTACGGGACGCGGCCGTCACCCTGACCGACGTACGGGGCGAGGTCGTCGCCTCCACGCGCACCGGCCGCGAGGGCGGGTACGTGATCACGGAGCTGGTGGCGGGCGAGTACACCCTCGCGGCCTCCGCCCCGGCGTTCCGGCCCGCCGCCCTCCCGGTCAGCGTGCAGGCGGCCAGGGAGACCCGGCAGGACATCGAGCTGGCCGGCGGCGCCGTGCTGCGCGGGATCGTCCGGGCCGGCGGCGGGCGGCCCGTCGAGGACGCCCGCGTCACGCTCCTGGACGCGGCGGGCAACGTCGTGGACACCGTGACCACGGGGCCCGACGGGGCGTTCCGGTTCGTCGACCTGTCCACCGGCGAGTACACCGTGATCGCGGCCGGCTACCCGCCGGTGGCCACCGTGCTCCAGGTCGCGGGCGGCGGGCGCACCGAGCGCGACCTCCAGCTGGGGCACGAGGACTGAGCGCACGGCTGGCAAAGGGGTGGTGCGCCGCCGAGTGCGCCGGGCGCACCACCCTCGTGGGTGATTCCGCCGATGACCCACGGACGCCGGTCGCCGCCCCGTACCGTGGAGTCACGCGCCGCGGCATGTCGCGGTGAGGAAGGAGCCTTCCCTCATGGACCTCGGTGTGTCGCCGCACAGGACACCACAGCCGCGTGACACCGCGGCGGGCCGGGTACCGCTGGCCGTGGTCGTCGTCGACACGGACGGACTCGTCTCGCACTGGTCCACCGGAGCCGGAAGGCTCTTCGGGATCACCCGTGCGCAGGCGGTGGGCTGCCCGGCCGGTGAACTCCTCCCGGTCTCCGGAGCGCTGTCCCCGGGTGACGGTCCATCGGCGGAAGCGGAGCGCACCGATCAGGGGCCCGCGCTCGACAGCTCGCTGAGCGGCGACTTCGCCTACCCGGCGGCGGGGAGCGCCCGGCTGGACGACCCCGGCCGCGGCCGGATCGACGTGCTGTGGTGGGCCTACCCGCTCGTCGGACCCGGCCCGGAGCGGCTGCTCGTGCTCGCCGCCGACGGCGCGCGACTGCGGGGCGCGGAGGGCGGCGAGGATGCCCGGACCCGGACCGTCGCACCCGGATTCGCCGCCCACACCGACTTCCCGGGCTACCCGGAGCTGTCGGCGCGGCTGCCGGAGATCCTGCCGAACATGAGCGTGCAGGAGGCCACGAGAATCGTCGCCCAGGTCCTCGAACTGGGCTACCCCGTGCTGGAGTTCAGTCACCACGACCGCATTCCGGTCACCCCCGACTGGGGTGTTCCGAAGCGCGCCGGAGGCATCCCGGCACAGGGCGAGGGACACGCCGCCGACGGGGAGGCGGCCCCGCGCGCCGTGCCCCGGCCCGAGCTGGACCTCGAATACGCGGCGGTCAGGGAGCGGCTGGAATTCCTCAACGAGGTCAGCGGCCGCATCGGCACCTCACTCGACCTCGAACGCACCATCCGCGAGGTCACCAGCGCCGCCGTGCCCCGCTTCAGCGACTTCGCGGGTACGCATCTGCGCGCCGCCGTCCTGGCCGGCGAGGGTTTTCCCGACGGGCCGCCCGACGTCACCACGGTCTGGCACCGCGTCTGGGTCGAGCACAACGACGAACCGGGCCGCTGCGCTGGGACGACACCGTGCCCGTCGGCGAGTCGATCGCCTTCCCCGAGCACACCCCGTTCTTCCAGTGCATGGTCACGGGCGAGCCGGTCATCGTGCCCTATGTCAGCGAGGAGCTGAGCAACCGGATCTCGGGCGAGTTCGAGAAGCGGGACCTCAGGCCCCTGATCACCCACCGCTCGCTGCTCATCGTGCCGCTCAAGGCCCGCGACGTGGTGCTCGGCTTCATGGTGCTCATGCGCCGCCCCGGCCGGGAGCCCTTCGACGACATGGACCGCACCACCGGCGCCGAACTCGCGGCCCGCGCCGGGCTCGTACTCGACAACGCCCGCATGTACACCTACCAGGAGAACGTCGCCGAGACGCTCCAGGACAGCATGCTGCCCAACGTCGAGCCCCGCATGGCGGGTTGCGACATCGCCACCCGCTACCTGCCGGGCACCCGGCTCGGCCGGATCGGCGGCGACTGGTTCGACTCGGTGAAGCTCCCGGGCTCGCGGACCGCGCTCGTCGTCGGTGACGTGATGGGGCACGGGCTCAACTCGGCGGCCATGATGGGCCAGTTGCGCACCGCGGTCCTGACCATGGCCACCATGGAGCTGCCACCGGCCCAGCTCCTGCGCAATCTGGACGACCTGGCCCAGCGCCTCGGCGAGCAGTACCTCGCGACCTGCCTCTACGCGGTCTACGACCCCATCGGCCACGAGCTCCAGATCGCCAACGCGGGCCACATCCCGCCGGTCCTGGTCCGGGCCGAGGACGGCCGGGCCGAACTCCTGGACCTGCCGACCGGGGCTCCGATCGGTGTCGGCCAGGTCGCCTTCGAGACGGCCACCGTCCGGGTGCGACCCGGCGACCGGCTGATCCTGTGCACGGACGGCCTGGTCGAGGTGCGCGGCCAGGACATCGGGGCCGGACTCGCCGCGCTCTGCGCCTCCGCCGCCCATCCCGCCGCGTCGATGGACGACGCCTGCGACACCATCATCCGCGCCCTGAACCCCAGGGACGGCCGTAAGGACGATGTCGCCCTGCTGATGGCCCGGCTCAACGGGATCGGGGACGACGACGTCGCCGAGTGGCAGCTCGCCCTCGACCCGCGCGAGGTCTCCCGGGCCCGCCGCCTGGTGCGCGGCAAGCTGCTCGACTGGGAGCTGCCCGACGCGGTGGAATCGGCCGAACTGATGGTCAGCGAGCTCGTGACCAACGCCGTCAAGCACGGCCGGACCCACCACATCGGGCTCCGCCTGGTCCGTACGGGCGCGCTGCTGTGCGAGGTCAGCGACGACGAGCCCGCCCCCGCCTCGCTCCTCGGAGTCACCGCGAACGACGAATTCGGGCGCGGCCTCGTGGTGGTGAGCAGTCTCGCCCGCGAGTGGGGCACCAGCGGAACGGCGCGTGGCAAGACCGTCTGGTTCGAGCTGGCCCTCTCCCGGCCGTCCCGCCCGCTGATGAACGGCTGGTAATCACAAGGCAGTTGCGTCCCAACCCTTGCCCCGGGGCCACTCGGGGCAGTAGTCCCTGGCTGAGCGAAGTGAGTGTGCACGACGGGACTTGGGAGTACGCATGGGTGTGTCGGAGCAATACCGTGAGGCGTGGGAAGGCTACTGGGCGGCCACGTCGGACCGGCCAGGCGAGGCGATCTGGGACGCGGAGGCCGCCCTGAGCGCCGTACCGCACAGCCGGCTGCTCCTGCCGCACGCGGACGCCACCCTGCCCGTCGTCGACCTCGGCTGCGGCAGCGGTACGCAGACCCGTCATCTGGCCACCCTCTTCCCCCGGGCGATCGGGGTGGACCTCTCGCACGCCGCGATCGACCACGCCCGGCGGGCCGACACCGGGCAGGTCGCGGAGTTCGCCCAGCTCGACCTGACCGACGCGGACGCCGTACGCGCCCTGCACGAGCGGATCGGCGACGCGAACGTCTACATGCGGGCCGTGATCCACCAGAGCGACCCCGAGGCCCGGCCGGCCGTCGCGGCGGCCGTGGCGACCCTGCTGGGGGAGCGGGGCCGGGCCTTCGTGGCCGAGCTGACGCCCGCCTCCAAGGAGGTGCTGCAACGGGCCGCGCAGGGCCCGGACGGCCCCCCGGTGAAGCTGCGCCGGGTCTTCGAGCACGGGCTCAAGCCGGCGAGCGCCGCCGAGGAGGAGGTCCCGGAGCTGCTGAAGGCGGCCGGGCTGACCACCCTGGACAGCGGGGAAACGGTCCTGCCGCAGACCGAGACGCTGGCCGACGGGACCAGGATCGACCTGCCGGCGAGGTGGTTCGTGCTGGCCGCCGGCTGACCCGTACGCGGCCCGGCCCCGGACGCGTGAACCCGTCCGGGGCCGGGCAGGGCCCGCACGGCGGCAGCCGGGGCGGCCGCGACGCCCCGGGCCGTGTCCGCGAAGTCCGGTCCGGCCCTCGACGCCTGGCAAGCGCCCCCGCCGTACCGGCCGAGATCCCGAGTACGTCCCGTACGAGGGACTCCGGCCGGCCCGGCGTTCGCCGGGGCGCTGAGCGGCTGAGCCGGCCCGGTCAGCGCCCGTCCTCCTCCCGTACCAGCGCCATGAGGGCCCGCGCCCCCGGGCTCATGGCCCGCGCCTCGGGAAGGACCACGACGCTCTCGTAGAACACCCCGTCCGCCCCGTCGAGCCGTACGGCCGCCAGACCCCGCGCCTCGGGCTTGCGCGAGAAGTGGTGCGGCACGACCGCGATGCCCAACTGCTCGTGCACCAGCTCCAGCAGGCTGTGCACGTCGGTCACCTCCAGGGCCACCGTGCGGCGGGCACCGGCCGCCCTGAACGCCGCGTCGGCCGCGCGGCGCGGCCCGAAGTCCGGGTGGAAGTCGATGAACGGCTCGTCGGCCAGCTCCGCCCAGCCCGCCCGGTCCGCCGCCGCCAGCCGGTGGCCCGGCGCGCACAGCAGGACCATGGGCTCCCGGGCCAGCGGGACCAGCTCACCGCGCCACCCGGCCGGGCTCACCGTCGCGGCGAAGGCGATGTCGAGCCGCCCGCCCGCCACCCCGTCCACCAGCTTCGCCGTGCCCTCCTGGCGCAGCCGGATGTCCATGTGCGGATGCGCGCGGTGGAAGGCGGCGAGCAGCCGGGGCAGCCGCAGCCCGGCCACGCACTGCTCCACGCCCACCGACAGCGTGCCGCGCAGCAGGCCCCGTACCGCGGCGACGGCGTCCTTCGCGGCCCGCACCCCGGCCAGCGTGCGCTCCGCCTCCACCAGCAGGGCGCGCCCCGCCTCGGTCAGCCGTACGCTGCGGGTGGTCCTGCTGAACAACGGCGTCCGCAGCTCCTGCTCCAGCGCCCGCACGGAGGCGGAGAGACCGGACTGCGAGACGGCGACCCGCTCGGCGGCCCGGGTGAAATGCCGTTCCTCGGCGACCGCGACGAAATGTTCCAGCTGACGCAACTCCATGATTGAGAAATATAGGTCCTGAATCCAAGCGGAATCTCCTGTTGGACTGCTGGATCGATGTGAGCGAGCCTGGACCTGTGCCCGTTCCCCGACCGGGCGAACCGGAACATCTCTCCCGTGGAGCCTCGTATGTACATCCCGTCCGCCGACCGCTACGCGAACATGCCCTACCGGCGCACCGGGCGCAGCGGCCTGAAGCTGCCGGCCCTCTCGCTCGGCCTGTGGCACAACTTCGGCGGGGACCGGACACCGCGGACACAGGGCGAGATCCTGCGCCGGGCCTTCGACCTCGGTATCACCCACTTCGACCTGGCCAACAACTACGGCCCGCCGCCCGGCTCCGCCGAGAGCGCGATGGGCCGCGCCCTGGCGACGGACTTCGCCGCCCACCGCGACGAGATCATCGTCTCCACCAAGGCCGGCTACCTGATGTGGGACGGCCCGTACGGCGAATGGGGCTCGCGCAAGAACCTCCTCGCCTCGCTGGACCAGAGCCTCACCCGGCTCGGCCTGGACTACGTCGACATCTTCTACTCCCACCGGCCCGACCCCGAGACCCCGCTCGAAGAGACCATGGGCGCCCTCCACACGGCGGTGCGGCAGGGCAAGGCGCTCTACGTCGGTGTCTCCAACTACTCGCCCGAGCAGACCCGCGAGGCCGCGCGGATTCTGAAGGACCTCGGCACCCCGCTCCTCATCCACCAGCCGCGCTACTCGATGCTCGACCGCTGGGTCGAGGACGGCCTGCTCACGGCCCTGGACGAGCTGGGCGCCGGCTCCATCGCCTACTCCCCGCTGGAGCAGGGCATCCTCTCCGACCGCTACCTCCACGGCATCCCGGAGGGCTCCCGCGCCGCGGGCAGCAGCCCCTTCCTGTCGGCCGACGCGGTCACCCCCGACCTGGTGGCGCGGCTGCGCGAACTGAACGAACTGGCCTCCGCGCGCGGCCAGTCCCTCGCCCAGATGGCCCTGGCCTGGGTGCTGCGCGGCGGCCGCGTCACCTCCGCCGTGGTCGGCGCGAGCAGCGTCGCCCAGCTGGAGAACAGCGTCGAGGCCGTGCGCAACCTGGAGTTCACCGACAAGGAACTCGGCCGGATCGAGAAGCTGCTGAAGGGCGCCAAGCGGCGCTGAGGCTCCGGCGCCCCCGGCGGTCCGCACCGGCCGCCGGGGCCGTCATTGGAATGGACCTGTGGAGGTCCCGGCAGCCCTGGCCTGCGCGTTCTGCGGCGCGTACCGTGTTGCCGCATGAAGATCCTCGTCAGCGCAGACATGGAAGGCGCCACCGGCGTGACCTGGCCGGCCGATGTGCTGCCCGGCACGCCGCAGTGGGAGCGGTGCCGCTCCCTGTTCACCTCCGACGTCAACGCCGCCGCCCTCGGCTTCTACGACGGGGGAGCGGACGAGGTGCTGATCAACGAGGCCCACTGGACCATGCGCAACCTCCTGCTGGAGAAGCTGGACGACCGCGTCCAGATGCTCACCGGCAAGCACAAGTCGCTCAGCATGGTCGAGGGCATCCAGCACGGGGACGTCGACGCCGTCGCCTTCATCGGCTACCACACGGGCGCCGGCACGGAAGGCGTCCTCGCCCACACCTACCTCGCCAACTCCATCACCGGGGTCTGGCTGAACGGGGTCCGGGCGAGCGAGGGGCTGCTCAACGCCCATGTCGCCGCCGAGTACGGCGTCCCCGTCGTCCTCGTCACCGGGGACGACCTGACCTGCGTGGACGCCGAGGGGTACGCCCCCGACGCGCGGAAGGTCGCCGTCAAGGACCACGTGTCGCGCTACGCCGCCGTCTGCCGCACCCCCGCCCGCACCGCCGCCGACATCCGGGCCGCCGCCCAGCAGGCCGTCCCGCTGGCCGGCCGGTACCCGCCGGTCGAGGGCGGCCCGTTCACCGTTGAGCTGGAGTTCGACGCCGAGCACCTGGCCGCGGCGGCCACCGTCGTCCCCGGTGTCGGGCCGAGCGGCGAGAGGCGTGTCGCGTACACCAGCGCGACGATGTACGAAGGTATCCGCACGTTCAAGGCGGTGACGACGATCGTGTCGGCCGCCGTGGAGGAACAGTATGGCTGAGGCCCCCGCCCCCCAGGACTCCGTCGACGGCCTCGCGCTCGACGAATCGGTGACGTTCACCTCCGAACTGATCCGCATCGACACCACCAACCGGGGCGACGGCGACTGCCGCGAACGCCCCGCCGCCGAGTACGTCGCCGAGCGCCTCGCCGCCACCGGACTCGAACCCGCGCTCCTGGAGCGCACCCCCGGCCGCACCAACGTGGTCGCCCGGATTCCCGGCACCGACCCCAGCGCCCCCGCGCTCCTGGTCCACGGCCATCTGGACGTGGTGCCCGCCGAGGCCGCCGACTGGACCGTGCACCCCTTCTCCGGCGAGGTGCGCGACGGCACCGTCTGGGGGCGCGGTGCCATCGACATGAAGAACATGGACGCGATGGTCCTGGCCGTCGTCCGGTACTGGGCACGGGCCGGCATCCGCCCCCGCCGCGACATCGTGATCGCGTACACCGCCGACGAGGAGGCCAGCGCCGACGACGGCTCCGGCTTCCTCGCCGACCAGCACGCCGCCCTCTTCGAAGGGTGTACGGAGGGCATCAGCGAATCCGGCGCCTTCACCTTCCACGCCGGGCCCCACATGCCGCTCTACCCCATCGCGGCCGGCGAGCGCGGCACCGGATGGCTCAAGCTCACCGCCCACGGAAAGGCCGGCCACGGCTCCAAGGTCAACCGGGCCAACGCCGTCAGCGCGGTCGCCGCCGCCGTCGCCCGTATCGGCCAGCACGAGTGGCCGGTCCGCCTCACCCCGACGGTCCGCGCGGCCCTCACCGAGATCGCCGCACTCCACGGCATCCATCCCGATCTCGACGCCCCCGGCTTCGACGTCGACGAACTCCTCGGCAAGATCGGGCCTGCCGCCGCCCTCGTCGCCCCGACCGTCCGCAACAGCTCCAACCCGACGATGCTGGAGGCCGGTTACAAGGTCAACGTCATCCCGGGCCACGCCACCGCCTACATCGACGGGCGGACCGTCCCCGGCGGCGAGGAGGAGTTCCGGACCACGCTGGACCGGCTCACCGGGCCCACGGTCGACTGGGAGTTCCACCACCAGGAGGTCGCGCTCCAGGCCCCCGTCGACTCACCCACGTACGCCAAACTCCGGGCCGCCATCGAGCGGTTCGACCCCGAGGGGCACGTCGTGCCGTACTGCATGTCGGGCGGCACCGACGCCAAGCAGTTCTCCCGGCTCGGCATCACCGGGTACGGATTCTCGCCGCTGAAACTGCCCGTCGGCTTCGACTACCAGGCCCTCTTCCACGGTGTGGACGAGCGCGTCCCCGTCGACGCCCTGCACTTCGGCGTCCGGGTCCTGGACCACTATCTGCGCACCGCCTGAACCCGTCGGGGGAGACTCACACACATGGCATCCACACAGGCCCACGGAAGCTGGCCCTCGCCGATCGACGCCGCGCTGGCCGCGTCCCACGACGGCCGTCCCGAGTACGCCGGCGCGGTCGGCGACGAGCTGTGGTGGACGGAACCGCGCCCGGCCGAAGCCGGCCGGCGCGCCCTGGTCCGCCGGACGGTGGACGGCACCACCACCGAACTGCCCGCCCCCTGGAACGTCCGCAGCCGCGTCATCGAATACGGCGGACAGCCCTGGGCCGGCACCGGACGGGCCGAGGGCGGCCCGCTGATCGTCTTCGTCCACTTCGACGACCAGCGGCTGTACGCCTACGAGCCCGACGGCGCCCGCGAGCCGTGGCCGCTCACCCCCGTCTCCGCGGTCGGCGGCGGACTGCGCTGGGTCGACCCGCGCCTGCACCCGGACCGGGGCCCGGCCGGTGAGGTCTGGTGCGTCCTGGAGGAGTTCACCGGCGACGCGCCCACCGAACTGCGCCGCGTCATCGCCGCCGTACCACTGGACGGATCGGCGGCCGGCGACCGGTCCGCCGTACGCGAACTCAGCCCGGAGCGGCACCGGTTCGTCACCGGGCCGGAGGTCTCGCCCGACGGACGGCGCGCCGCCTGGATCGGCTGGGACCACCCGCTCATGCCCTGGGACGGCACCGAGGTGGTGGTCGCCGACATCGCGGAGGACGGCACCTTCCACGGCGCCCGCACCCTCGCCGGCGGCCCCGACGAGTCCGTGCCGCAGATCCAGTGGACGGCGGACGGGCACCTGCTCCTGGCGAGCGACCGCGGCGGCTGGTGGAATCTCTACCGCCTCGCCCCGGACGGCGGCGAGCCGGTCGCGCTGTGCCCCCGCGAGGAGGAGTTCGCCGCCGGGCTGTGGAAGGTCGGGCTCGTCTGGTTCCGCCCCCTGGAGAACGGGCTGATCGCCACCCTCCACGGCAGGGGCACCACGACGCTCGGCATCCTCGACCCGGAGACCGGGGACCTGGTGGACATCGCCGGACCCTGGACCGAGTGGGCCCCCACCCTCACCGTGCAGGGCAGCCGGGTCGTCGGCGTCGCCGCGAGCCCGCACAGCGCGTACGAGATCGTGGAGCTGGACACGGCGACCGGGCACACCCGGATCATCGGCGCCCCGCACGAGGACGCGATCGACCCCGCGTACTACCCCGAGCCCGTCGTCCGCACCTTCACCGGACCCGGCGGACGCGAGATCCACGCCCAGGTCTACCCGCCGCGCAACCCCGACCGCACCGGCCCCGACGGCGAGCTGCCGCCCTACGTGGTGTGGGCCCACGGCGGCCCCACCAGCCATGCCGGCCTCGTCCTCGACCTGGAGATCGCCTACTTCACCTCACGCGGCATCGGTGTCGCCGAGGTCAACTACGGCGGCTCCACCGGATACGGCAGGGCCTACCGCAACCGGCTGCGCGAGCAGTGGGGCGTCGTGGACGTGGAGGACTGCGCCGCCGTCGCCGGGGCGCTCGCGGCCGAAGGCACCGCCGATCCGCGACGGCTCGCCGTCCGGGGCGGCAGCGCCGGAGGCTGGACCACCGCCGCCTCGCTGACCGGCACCGATGTCTACGCCTGCGGCACCATCATCTACCCCATCCTCGACCTCACCGGCTGGGGCACCGACGAGACCCACGACTTCGAGTCCCGCTACCTGGAGTCGCTGGTGGGACCGCTCGCCGAGGTCCCCGAGCGCTACCGCGAACGCTCCCCGGTGACCCGCACCGACCGGCTCACCGCGCCGTTCCTGCTGCTCCAGGGCGAGGACGACCCGATCTGCCCGCCCGTGCAGTGCGAGCGGTTCCTCGCCGCCGTCGAGGGGCGCGGCATCCCGCACGCCTACCGCACCTACCCGGGCGAGGGCCACGGATTCCGGCGCGCCGACACCATGATCGACGCGATCGAGTCGGAACTCTCCCTGTATGCCCAGGTGTTCGGCTTCGATCGCCCGGACGTGGTTTCCCTGGAGCTGAGGAAGTGACCCTCGCCCCGCTGACCCGCCCCGCCCGGCTGCGCACGGGCGCCAGGGTCGCCGTCGTGTCCCCGAGCGGACCCGTGCCCGCCGACCGCCTGGAACCCGGACTCGACATCCTGCGCGGCTGGGGTCTCGACCCCGTGCCGATGCCCCATGTGCTCGACGTGCGCCGGGAGTTGGACTACCTCGCCGGTACGGACGAGGGGCGTGCCCGGGACCTCGGCGACGCCTGGTGCGACCCGTCCGTCGAGGCGGTGATCTGCGCGCGGGGCGGCTACGGGGCGCATCGCATGGTCGACCTGGTGGACTGGGCGGCGGTGCGCCAGGCCGGGCCCAAGGTGTTCGTCGGCTACAGCGACATCACCGCGCTCCACGAGGCGTTCGCGCTGCGGGCCGGGTTCGCCACCCTGCACGGGCCCATGGCGGGGACGGAGGCCTTCCTCAAGGACCCGCGCACCCAGGAGTCCCTGCGGGCCACCCTGTTCGAGCCGGAGACCGTGCGGACACTCGGGCTTGAGGATGCGCGGGCGCTCGTCCCCGGCCGGGCGCGCGGCATCACGTACGGCGGCTGTGTCAGCCTGCTCGCCGCCGGCCTCGGCACCCCGGATGCCCGTGCCTCGGCCCGGGGCGGGCTGCTCGTCATCGAGGACACCACCGAGGACCCGTACAGCCTCGACCGCATCCTCACCCAGCTGCTGCGGGCCGGGGCGCTCGACGGCGTCGCCGGGGTGGCCTGCGGGTCCTGGGCGGGGTGCGGACCGTACGAGAAGGTGCGGGCGGTGCTCGCGGACCGGCTCGGGGCGCTGGGTGTCCCGGTCGTCGAGGAGCTCGGCTTCGGGCACGGACCGACCGGGCTGACCATTCCGCTCGGCGTGCCGGCGGTGCTCGACGCCCCCGCGGACGGCGGCCCGGCCACCCTCACGGCCGAGGTGCCCGCCCTGCTCTGAGCGGTCGCGCGGCGCCGCCGCTCCCACCGCCCCGTCACCCGAATGGTCGAGCATCAGTGCCTGCCGGGGCGGCGGCGGAGCCATCCTGGAGCCCCGGGCGACGGCCGTACCGGGGCCGGGAAAGGGGCTGCTCATGAGTCCGAAGGACGTGTCGAGCAGCGGGAAGAGCGGCAGCGGGGCGTTCACCCCCGGCCGCATTCTGGTCCTCGTCATCGCGGTTCTGTCGGTCGTGTTCATCGCCGAGAACACGAAGGACGTCAAGGTCCGCCTCATCGTTCCGCTGGTGACCGCGCCGCTCTACGTGTGGCTGGTCGTGATGTTCGTGGCGGGCATGGCGTGCGGCGCCTACCTCTTCCGCAGGCGGCCCAAGTAGGGCCGGTGCGCGCGGCGGCCGTGCGGGCAGGGCTCACGGGCCCGGCCCGCACGGCCGCTCTACGCTGGAACGATGTCCGACACCAGCTACCTGGCCGAGGGGCCGCGCACCGCGATCCGCCCCTTCACGCCCGCCGACGCCGGCGAGTTCACCACCCGGGCCCGGGAGAGCGGCCGGCTGCACCGCCCCTGGCTGTTCCCGCCCACCGCCCCCGACGCGTACGCCGCTTACGCGGGCGCGCTCATCGACGATCCGACGCGGGCCGGCTTCCTCGTGTGCGAACGGCACGGGCCGCACGATCCGGCCGACGGCGCGATCGCCGGGTTCATCAACATCAACAACATCGTCGCCGGAGCCTTTCGCTGCGGCGCGCTCGGCTACGGCGTCTTCGCGCACGCGGCCGGGCGCGGCCTCATGAGCGAGGGCCTCGGCCTCGTCCTGGACCGCGCCTTCGGCCCGCTCGGGCTGCACCGCCTGGAAGCCAACATCCAGCCGGGCAACGAGGGTTCGATCGCCCTGGTCCGCCGGGCCGGATTCCGGCGCGAGGGCTACTCACCGGACTTCCTCCACATCGACGGCGCCTGGCGCGACCACGAACGCTGGGCGATCACCGCCGAGATGCGCTGACCCCGCGCACCCCGGCGACGTTGCCGGGCCCTAGCCGGCCAGGCGGCGGGCCGCTTTGGCGATGTGGGTGCGGGAGATGCCCGCCGCGTCGAGCAGTTCCCCGGTGGTGCCGGACCCCGGGAGGTTCCGCCCGGCGAGGTGGGCGAAGGCGGGATGGCTGTTGGCCGAGGCGAGGGCGGAGAGCACGGCCTCGCCGATGCCGCCCTCGGGGTGATGGTCCTCGGCCACGACGAGCGCGCCGGTCTCCTGGGCCGCGCGGGTGAGGGCGGCGATGTCGATCGGCTTGACGGAGTAGAGGTCGATGACGCGGGCGGCGATGCCCTCGTCGGCCAGCTGACCGGCGGCGGCCAGGCACTCGTGCAGGGTGACCCCGGCGCCGATGAGAGTGACCCGGTCGTCGTCGCCGTGGCGCAGCGTCTTGGAGCCGCCGACCGGGAAGGCCTCCTCGCTCCCGTAGAGCACCGGGTAGGCGCCCCGTGTGGTGCGCAGGTAGGAGATGCCGTCGAGATCGGCCATGGCCGCGGTCAGCGCCGCCGCCGAGGTGGCGTCGCTCGGGTAGAGGACGGTCGAGCCGCGTACCGAACGCATCATGGCCAGGTCCTCCACGCCCATCTGCGAGGGTCCGTCGGCACCGATCTCCACCCCGCTGTGGGTGCCGCACAGGGCCATCGTGATGTCCGAGACGGCGGCCATCCGGATGAAGTCGTGCGCCCGGGTGAGGAAGGCGGCGAACGTGGTGGCGTACGGGCGGTAGCCGCGCACGGCCATGCCCACGGCCTCGGCGATCATCTGCTGCTCGGCGATGTACGTCTGGAAGAACCGCTCGGGATACGCCTTCTTGAAGTCCTCGGAGTGCGTGGAGTTGCCGACCTCGGCGTCCAGGGCGACGACGTCGGGCCGTGCCCCGAGCGCGACCAGGGCCTTTCCGAAGGCGACCCGGGTGGCGACCTCGTCCCCCTGGTCGAAGCGCGGCAGCTCCACGGTGCCGCCGGCCTGCGGGGCGGCGGCAGCGGCCTTCGGCGGCCGGGGGCCGCTGACCCGGAGATCGCGGATGCCGCCCAGCTCCTCGACGGCGCGGTCCGCCATGTCCGAGGGCAGCGGCTTGCCGTGCCAGCCCTCCTTGTCCGCGACCTCGCTCACCCCGCGCCCCTTCACCGTCTTCGCCACGATCACGGTGGGGGCCGTGCCGTCCGCCGCGGTCTTCAGGGCCCGGTCGACCGCGGTGAGGTCGTGGCCGTCGACGACGAGGGCGCGGCAGCCGAACGCCTCCACACGGCGGGCGTAGGTGTCGGTGTTCCACTGCAACTCGGTCGGGCCGCTCTGGCCGAGGCGGTTGACGTCGATGACGGCGATGAAGTTGGCCAGTTTGTGCTGGCCGGCCTTGTCCAGGGCCTCCCACACGGACCCCTCGGTCATCTCGCTGTCCCCGCACAGCACCCACACCCGGTAGGGCTGCTTCTCCAGGTCCCGCCCGGCGAGCGCGATGCCGACGCCGTAGGCGATGCCCTGGCCGAGCGAACCGGTGGCCACGTCCACCCAGGGCAGCTCGGGCGTGGGGTGGCCCTGGAGCCGGTGGCCGAAACGGCGGTAGGTCGTCATCAGCTCCTTGTCGCTGACGGCGTCGGCCGCCTTGAACATGGCGTAGAGCAGCGGCGAGGCATGGCCCTTGGAAAAGATCAGGTGGTCGCCCGCGGGGTTGTCGGGGGCCTGCCAGTCGTAGCGCAGATGCCGGGTCATGAGCACGGCCATCAGATCGGCCGCGGACAGACTGGAGGTGGGATGCCCGGAGCCGGCCGAGGTGCTGGCGCGCACCGAGTCCACCCGCAGCTGCTGCGCGAGCTCGAACACCTCGGTGAGTTCGCTGTCGGGACCGAGCGTGGTGGTCTGCTGGGTGGTCATGGGACGGGCCTTTCCTGTGGGGGTGGGGCGACAGGAGACGGGTTCCCGATTCCGGCCGGTCCATCACCCCCCGGACGCGGGTTGACCTCCTTCGGCCGTGGGCCGGGAGCGGGCGCCCCGGGCTTTTCCGGCTCCGAGGGCGTTCCGCGACGCGTGGTCCGCCCTGCGCTCCGGTCGGCAGGTCGGCAGGTCGGCAGGTCGACCGCGGACCGACGGAGTCCGGGTCCTCATCGCCCCGTAGAGCCGCAACCGCCCGTTCAACAGTTGATGTCACGTCAGGGGCCGCCGCGCCGGGTTGCGGCGAATCGCGTTCAACTTCTTGACGTGTCGGCATCAACGCCGCAATCATCTGCTCACCCCAGAGAGCGCTCTCTCGGGATTTGGCGACCACGAGGAGACGCCATGCACAGAAGTAGTTCCCCCAGTTCATCCCTCTCGATGACCAACCGCAGAAGATCCCTGATCCTGGCGCTGGTCGTCACCGTTCTCGCGAGCCTGGTTCTTGCCCTGAACGGCAACACCCCCGCCAAGGCGGCGGACACCCTGCTCTCGCAGGGCAGGACGGCAACGTCATCGTCGGTCGAGAACGCCGGTACCCCCGCCTCCGCCGCGGTCGACGGCGATGCCGGCACCCGCTGGTCCAGCGCGGCGGCCGACCCGCAGTGGATCCAGGTGGACCTGGGCGCCGCCTCGTCCATCTCCCGGATCACGCTCAACTGGGAGGCCGCGTACGCGAAGGCGTTCCGGATCCAGACGTCGGCCAATGGCACCGACTGGACGAGCGTCTACTCGACCACCACAGCCACCGGTGGCAAGCAGACGCTCGACGTGACCGGTTCGGGCCGCTACGTGCGACTGACCGGCACCCAGCGCGCCACCGCCTACGGCTACTCCCTCTGGGAGTTCCAGGTCTTCGGCGGCTCCGGCGCCACCGAGGCGGAATGCGGCAGGACCAACGCGGCGCTGAACAAGCCGGCCTCCGCCTCGTCGACCGAGAACGCCGGAACACCGGCCTCCGCAGCCGTCGACGGCGACGCCGGCACGCGCTGGTCCAGCGCTCCCGGCGACCCGCAGTGGCTGCGGATCGACCTCGGCTCCCGCCAGACCATCTGCGGGGTCCAGCTCAGCTGGGAGGCGGCCTACGCCAAGGCGTACCAGATCCAGACCTCGACGGACGGCACCGACTGGACCACGCTGCACAGCACCACCACGGGGCCCGGCGCCACCGAGCTGATCACACTCACCGGCACCGGCCGCTACGTCCGGGTGTACAGCACGGCCCGCGCCACTGAGTACGGCATCTCCCTCTGGGAGTTCCAGGTCTTCACCGGCGGCGGTGACGTGGACCCGGGCGGCCCGACGGATCCGCCGCCCGGCGACTCCGTCCTGCTCTCCTACGACAAGCCGGCCACCGCTTCCACGTACCAGAACGCCAACAGCTGCGTCGGCTGCACCCCGGCCAAGGCGTTCGACCACGACCCGGCCACCCGGTGGGCCACCAGTGACAGCGACGGCTGGGTCGACCCCGGCTGGATCAGCGTCGACCTGGGCGCCACAGCCCACATCACGCAGGTCGTGCTGCAGTGGGACCCGGCGTACGCGACGGCCTACCAGATCCAGACGTCACCCGACGGCACCAACTGGACGAGCGTCTACTCCACCACCACCGGCAAGGGGTTCAAGGAGACCCTGAACGTCGACGGCGACGGCCGCTACGTGCGGATGTACGGGACCGCGCGCAGCAACGGCTACGGCTACTCGCTGTGGGGCTTCGACGTGTACGGCACGGGCGGCGACCCGACGCCGCCGCCCGCCGCGCCGCCCGCGCCCCACAACCCGCCGCAGCTCGTCTGGAGCGACGAGTTCAACGGTCCGGCGGGCACCAAGCCCGACACGGGGAAGTGGACGCAGGACCCCGGCAACGGCCAGAACGGCGAGCTGGAGACCTACACCAACGGTGACAACACCAACATGGACGGCGAGGGCAACCTCGTCATCGAAGCCAGGAGGGAGGCCGACGGCTCGTACACCTCGGGCCGCATCAACACCTCGAACCACCTCAACTTCGCCTACGGCCACGTCGAGGCCCGGATCAAGGTGAGCGGCACGCAGGGTCTGTGGCCCGCGTTCTGGATGCTCGGATCCAACTTCAACACCGGCACACCGTGGCCGAACTCGGGTGAGATCGACATCATGGAGCACGTCGGCAGCGTCGCCGACTCGGTGTACTCCACGCTGCACGCGCCCGCCTACTACGGCGGCAACGGCTACGGGGAGCCGTACACCCTGGCGGGCAAGGACTTCGCCTCCGACTTCCACGTCTACGCCGTTGACTGGGATGCCGACCACATGACGTTCTCCGTCGACGGCAACGCCTTCTTCACGGCGGACAAGGCGACGGTGGAGGCGACCCAGGGCCCCTGGGTCTACGACCACCCCTTCTACATCATCCTGAACAACGCGGTGGGCGGTGACTGGCCCGGATCCCCGGACGCCTCGACCGTCTTCCCGCAGCGGATGCTGATCGACTACGTGCGGGTCTCGCAGTGACAGGCGCGGCAGCACACCGGCGGTAATGAACGGGTGACGCGTCATGGCGCGTCGTCAGGGAGTGATGGTGCCCGCACACGGTCTCCCGCCGTGTGCGGGCGTCACCGCCGCCCCTTGTAGTTGATTTTCATCGTGTCCATGTCGGTGGCCGTGGACCGAAGCCCGCCGTGTCCGTACCCCGCCCTCCCGAGCGTCGTCTGCGCCCGGTCCTCGGCGATCGCGGACGCCATCTCCTCGCCGTCCTCGGCGTCCGAGACGACCACGTACCGGAAGCTGAAGTGCTTGAGCGCCCGGTCGTAGGTCAGCGAGCCCTCCTCGGTGAACTGCATCGCGGCGAGGCCGTGCTCCTCCACCTCGGCGAGCAGCCGCTCGCGCGCCGCGTCCGTCAGCCCCTCCCACGTGCCGCGCACGATCACCCGGTACGTGTGCTGCGTGCTCATGTGTTCCGCCGTTCCTCTCGCCTGCCGCGTTCGTGTCGGATGCGAGCGTACGGGGCCGGGAGCGAGGCGGAAACGGAATTCCGGGCGGGCGGCGGCCGGGCCCTTTGCCGAAGAGTGACGCCTGGGACCCTGGTCCGGGCGGCGGCAGGCGTGTTCCATGGTCATCGGGGGGCGCCCGGACCTGTGGCGGCCCGCGCGAGTGAGCGAGGTTGCCTTGGCCACCACCGTACGACGTGCCGTACTGACCCTGCCCGCCGCGGCGACGGGACCGGAGAACCCGCTGCCCGCGCTGCGGCCCCTGGACGAGACGCATGTCATCGACGACGGGGACCGGGCCGGGCTCCCGCGCGACATGGCCCGCCAGCTCGGCCACACGCCCCTGGCCACCGTCCTGCCCGTCCGCACCCTCGACGGCTACGGGCGCGAACGCACCCCCACGGACCTCGAAGCGATCGTCATCGAGAACGACCACCTGCGCGTCACGGTGCTCCCCGGACTCGGCGGCCGTATCCACTCCCTCGTCCACAAACCGGCCGGCCGCGGCCTCGTCTACGCCAACCCCGTCCTCCAGCCCGCCGACTTCGCGCTCAACGGCGCCTGGTTCTCCGGCGGCATCGAGTGGAACATCGGCGCCACCGGCCACACCACCCTCTCCTGCGCCCCCGTGCACGCGGCCCGCGTCCCGGCGCCCGACGGCGGCGAGATGGTCCGGCTCTGGGAGTGGGAACGGCTGCGCGACCTGCCGTTCCAGGTCGACCTGTGGCTGCCCGACGACTCCGCGTTCCTGCACGTCGGCGTACGGATACGCAACCCGCACGAGCAGCCCGCACCCGTCTACTGGTGGTCCAACATCGCCGTCCCCGAGGGCGAACGCACCCGCGTCGTCGCCCCGGCCGACGAGGCCTGGCACTTCGGGTACGAGCGGACACTGACCCGGGTCCCGGTCCCGGAGACCGGCGGCACCGACCGCACCTACCCGCTGCGCAGCGCCTACCCCGCCGACTACTTCTACGAGGTGCCCGAGGGCGCCCGCCGCTGGATCGCGTCCCTGGACGAGCACGGCCACGGACTCGTCCAGACCTCCACCGACCTGCTGCGCGGCCGCAAGCTGTTCCTCTGGGGCAGCGGCCCCGGCGGCCGGCGCTGGCAGGACTGGCTCACCGAACCCGGCACCGGCGGCTACGCCGAGATCCAGGCCGGCCTCGCCCGCACCCAGCTGGAGCACATACCGCTGGAGCCGGGCGGCGAGTTCAGCTGGCTGGAGTCGTACGGGCCGCTGGCCGCCGACCCCGCGATCGTGCACGGCAACGACTGGGCGGCGGCCCGCGCCGAGACCGAACAGCGGCTCGCCGACGTCCTGCCGCGCGCCGACGTGGACGCCGCGTACGCCGCCTGGCGCGCCCGCGCCGACACGGAACCGGGCGAGAGCCTCGCCACCGGCTCCGGCTGGGGCGCCCTGGAGGTGCGGCGCGGCCGCTACAAGCTGCCCGGCACGCCGTTCGCCGACTCCACGCTCGGGGAGCAGCAGGCCCCCTGGCTGGAGCTGCTGGAGCAGGGCACCCTCCCCGGACCGTCCGAGGCCGCCCCGCCGGGCCCCACCCTGGTCTCCTGGCACTGGCGCGACATGCTGGAGACGGCCCCCGCCGAACCGCTCACCGAATACCATCTCGGCGTCGCCCAGTGGCACGCCGACGACCGCGCCCAGGCGGTCCGCAGCTGGGAACGCGGCCTGGCCACCGCCTCGTCCCGCTGGCCGCTGCTGCGCTGCCTGGCCGTCGCCGCCCAGGAGAGCGGCCAGCGCGAGCGGGCGGCGGACCACTACACGGAGGCGTTCGACGGCCTGTGCGCGGAGCGCGGCGACGGCGAGGCATGGACCGCCGCCACCGCGGCCCTCGGCCGGGAGACGATCGAGGCGCTCCTCACGGCGGGCCGGGCCGAGGCCGCCCGCGCGGTGTGGGCGGGACTGCCGCCGGAGATCCGGGCGCGGGGCCGCTTCCGTCTGCTGGAGGCCCGGCTGCTCATCGCGGAGGGCCGGACCGGGGACGCGAAGGCCCTGTTCGACGCCGGCTTCGAGGTCGCCGACCTGCGCGAGGGGGCGGAGGTGCTGGAGGAGATGTGGCACCGGCTCACGGACGAACCCCTGCCGGACCTGTACAACTACCGGATGCGCCCGAGGGCCTGACGGCACGACGGCACGACGGTACGAGGAACAGGAGCATCGCTACATGATCGTCTGGATCAACGGGGCCTTCGGCAGCGGCAAGACCACCCTGGTCACGGAGCTGACCCGCAGACTGCCGGGCGCCCTGGTCTACGACCCGGAGCACGTCGGCTTCCTGCTGCGGCGGATCGTGGAGGTCCCCGACGGCGACTTCCAGAACATCCCGCTCTGGCGCAAGCAGGTGGCGTCGCTGGCGCGGGGGCTGGTCGAGGAGTACGGGCGGCCGGTGCTGGCACCGATGACCGTGGTCCGCCGGCAGTACGCCGACGAGATCTTCGACGCTCTGGACCGGGCGGGCGTGCCGGTCCATCACTTCTTCCTCGACGTGCCCGCCCGGGTCCTCGAACAGCGTCTGGACGACCGGGTGGTGGTGCCCGGCGATCCGGAGCGCGACGAGGCCGCGCGGCGCTGGGGGAAGGCGCGGATCGCCGAGTGCGTGGCGGCGGTCGGCAGCCTGCGGGAGGACACGGTGGTACTGGACGGTGAGCTGCCCACCCGCGAGCTGGCCGGCCTGGTGCTGGAGCGGACCGGCCTGGCCGGGGCCGTGGTCTGAGGGTCGCGGCTCAGCCGGGCAGGTGGCGGTCGACGTACTCGAAGACCGATCCGTCCGGGTGGACGGCGATCAGGTTGCGGCCGACCGGGGTCGGGACGGGGCCCGCGATGACGCGGGCGCCGACCCGGGTCAGGGAGTCGTGCGCCTCGTCGACGTTCTTCACGGCGATCGTCGCCGTCACCTTGCGCAGGATCTCCAGTTCCGGCTCGGGCCCGCTCATCAGCAGGAAGCAGCCGATGGCGGCGACGGAGACCCCGCCGCGCTCGAAGCGCAGGGCCTGACCGCCCGTGAGCTCCTCGTAGAAGGCCACCGCGGCCTCCAGGTCGGCGACGCAGATACGCAGCGTGGTTCCCAGGATTTCCATGCCCACCAGGGTAGTTGGCGGGCCGGCGCCACGTGATCGATTCGGGCGGGCGAATCGCCGCAGCGGCCCCGGGCCCGTGCGTGCCGGGCCCGGGGCGGTGCGCTCAGGCGCGGCAGAGCACCTCGCCGTGCGGGACCATGAACCAGCCGTCGCCCTGCTCGCCCCACCGGCGCCACGCCTCGGCGATCTCCGCCAGCCGCTCCGCCGTCGCGTGCCCGCCGTCCACCGCGCGCGCCGCGTACGCCGAGCCGACGGTGCGGTCGGCCCACAGGCCGCTCCACCACGCCCGGCTCTCCGGGGTGGCGAAGCACCAGGAGCCCGCCGTCGGCGTGATGTCGGTGAACCCCGCCTGCCGGGCCCAGGACAGCAGCCGGCGTCCGGCGTCCGGCTCGCCGCCGTTGGCGCGGGCCACCCGTCCGTACAGCTCCTGCCAGTGGTCCAGCCCCGGTGACTCGGGGAACCAGGTCATCGCGGCGTAGTCGCTGTCGCGCGCCGCGACGACGCCCCCGGGGCGGCAGACCCGGCGCATCTCGCGCAGCGCCCGCACCGGGTCGCCCACGTGCTGGAGGACCTGATGGGCGTGGACCACGTCGAAGGAGTCGTCGGGGTAGTCCAGGGCGTGTACGTCCGCGACCGCGAACCCGACGTTGTCCAAACCGCGTTCGGCGGCGGCCGCGGCCGCCTGGCCCAGGATCTCGTCGGTGGTGTCCAGCCCCGTCACCCGGCCCGGGGCGACCCGTTCGGCCAGGTCGGCGGTGATGGTGCCGGGGCCGCAGCCGACGTCCAGCACGCTCAGGCCCGGACGGAGTTCGCCGATGAGGTAGGCCGCGGAATTCTCGGCGGTGCGCCACCGGTGCGAACGCAGCACCGACTCGTGGTGGCCGTGGGTGTAGACGGCGGTCTCCTTCGGCATGGCCGTGCATCCTCTCTCGAAACGCGAACCGCGAAATCGCTGATCGGTAGGACCACCGTAGACCTTGCCGCCGAATAATGAGATGGGAATCTTGCGATGTGGACAGCGCTGGGCCATGCGAAAGGGCGGCCGACTCGGCGCCGGCCGCCCTCCGTTGCCTACCGGCCCGGTCCGCTACACCGGCCTCGGGCAGTACACCGTCAGCGCCTCCGGCAGCTTGTCGATCATCAACTCGCTTCCGCTGTGCGCCACTTCACCGTCGTACGCATACGGCGTGCCGGGCTTCAGCCCGGAGATCCGCACGCGTTGCCTGCGGGTGGCCGCGTGTATCGGCGAGCGGGTCAGCGGCCCCGCGACGGCGGCGGCCAGCAGCCTGAGCGCGGGGGTCCGGCCGCCGTGCACCACCCGTACGTCCAGCAGCCCGTCCGCCAGGTTGTGCCGCCGGCCCGGCGCCGGGCCCACCCGCTGGAACAGGCCGTTGCCGACGAACAGCAGCCACAACGGGCGCCGCCTGCCCTGGAGTTCGGCCTCCAGCGGGCGCTCGCCGCGCAGCACGCGCAGAGCCGCCAGGACACCGGCCGGCCAGCCGCCGATCCGGGGCGACCAGCGCTCCCGCATCCGTACGAGCTCCGGGTACACGCCCAGGCTGAAGGCGTTGAGGAAGTAGCCGTGGGCACCCCCGGGCCCGTCGGGGCCCGGCCGGAAGCGGCCGAGGTCCACCCGGACCGCGCTCCCCTCACCGAGTGCGGCGACGGCGTCCGCGACCGTCTCTATGCCCAGGTCGTACGCGAAGTGGTTGAGGGTCCCGCCGGGGAACACCGCGAGCGGCACATCGTGCACGGCCGCCACCGCCGCCGCCTGGTTGACCGTGCCGTCCCCGCCGCACACCCCCAGCGCCCGGCCCCGGCCCGCCGCCTTCTCCAGCTCGGCGGAGAGCCGGTCGGGCGGGCACTCGACCACCTCCGCCTCCGGCAGCGCGTCCTTGACCAGCGACGCGGTGGCCGTGGCCGTGCCCGACTCCTGGTTGACGACGACCACGAGGTCCCGGCCGTCCGGCAGGGCGGGCGCCTCGGCCGGAGGGCGGCCGGGAGCCGGCAGCTGGCCCCGCGTCGGGATCACCCCGCGCAGGGCGAACGCCGCGCCCACGCCCAGCACCGCACCCGCGAGGACATCGCTCGGGTAGTGGACCCCGGTGTAGACGCGGGACGCGGCCACGGACAGCGCGACCGGCGCGACCACCGCACCCCACCCCCTGGACTCCAGCGCCACCCCGGTGGCGAAGGCGGCGGCCGACGCGGCGTGCCCCGAGGGGAAGGACGTGGTCACCGGCTGGCGCTTCAGCTGCCGTATCACCGGCACGGCGTCCAGTATCGGCCGCTCCCTGCGGACCGCGCCCTTGCCCACCGTGTTGATCGCGGCCGAGGCCACCGCCAGCGAGGCGACGCCCCGCAGCGCGGCCCGCCGGGCACGGGCACTGCCCCCGAAGGCGGCCATGGCACCGGCCGCCGCGAACCACAGGAGCCCGTGATTGGCGCTGCGGCTGAGCCGGGGCAGCACGGGACCCGCGGCCGGCCAGTGCCGGCGGGCCAGGTTCTGGAACACCGCGACATCGCGGCTGTGGAACCGGCCGCGCACTCCGGTGAGCAGGGGCGGGACGGAAGGGATGCTCGCTGACGACATGGAACAGCGGATACCCGCCAACGCCGACCCGAACCAGCAGGCGCGCCGCAGCGCGCCGGAGGCACGGCCGAGGAGTCCCGGTCCCGACCACCATTCGGCCCCATAACCGGGCGAACCTCCCCTGCGGCCGGGTGGCCCGTGGGCGACTTCACTCCGTCTTTGCCCCGACAAGTCCGCCGCGCTTAGCCTGCGTTCGTGATCCCGGTCACCGGCCGGGATACCGAACGAGAGGGTGGTGCACGACCATGGGGCGACTCGTCCCCGCGGTGACCAGGGCGCTGGACGTACTCGAACTCTTCCTCCACGGCGACGGCACGCTCTCCGCGCCCGAGGTGACCCGCAGGCTCCAGCTCCCCCGTACCACCGTCCATGAGCTGCTGACCACGCTCGCCGCCCGTTCGTACCTGGTCACCGTCCCCGACCGGCCCGGCCGCTACCGCCTCGGCGTCCGCACCTACCAGCTCGGCAGCCGGTACGCGGAGCAGCTCGACCTCGCGTCCGAGGGCAGGCAGGTGGCGCAGTGGGTGGCCGGCACCTGCGGCGAGGCCGTGCAGGTGGCGGTCCTGGAGGGCACCGACGTCATCTACATCGCCCAGGCGGACTCCACCCACGCGGTACGGATGGTGTCGGCGGCCGGCCGCAGACTGCCCGCCCACTGCACATCCGTCGGCAAGATGCTGCTCGCCTCGCTGCCCGACGGGGAACTCGACGCCCGGCTCGACGGGCTCGAACTGACCGGCCTGACCCGCGACAGCGTCACCGACGCGCGGGAGCTGCGGACCGCGCTCGACGCCGCGCGGAAGCGGGGCGTCGCCGTGGAGCGCCAGGAGTCCGACCCCGACGTGGGCTGTGTCGCCGCCCCCGTACGCGACCGCTCCGGGCGGGTCGTCGCCGCGCTGTCCGTCTCCGTCCCGATGATCCGCTGGGACCAGGAGCGCGAGCGGGAACTCGCCGCGCTCGCCGTCGCCGGCGCCGAGGAGCTGTCCGGCCGCCTCGGACACGACCTCAGGCCGGGCGCGCCGCCCCATTCCCTCGTATAAAGGTCCGGAGGACAGCCCTCAGCGGACCGAGCGGCGGCGAAGGAGGCCCGGATGGGCCGGGAGCGGACCGGGGGCCAGGAGCGCGGCACGGAGACGGTCCGGGAGGACCGCGGTCCCGTACGGTACGGGCCGCACGCCCCCTGGCCCGGTCTGCCCGTCCTGCCCGAACTGGCCGAGGTGCTGGCGGCGGCGGCGGACCGGGCCGCACCCGAACCCGGCGGCGGGTCGGCCACCCTGCGCGAGGCCGCCTGCGCCTACTGGGAGCGGCGCGGACTGCGCTGCGGCCCCGATCACGTCGCCGCCGCCCCCGGCACCTCCCCGCTGCTGCTCGCCCTGGTCGCCGCGCACGGGGGCGACGTGCTGCTGCCGCGCCCCTGCCCCGCCTCCTGGATTCCGCAGGCCCGGCTGCTCGGCCGCCCCGCCTACCAGGTGCCCACCCCCGCCGAGTGCGGCGGCGTCCCCGACCCGTACGCACTCCTGGAGACCGTCCGCAGGGTGCGCGCCGAGGGCGGCCGGCCAAGGCTGCTGCTGCTCTCCGTGGCCGACGACCCCACCGCGACCGTAGCCCCGCCCGAACTCGTGCGGGAGGCGTGCGAGGCCGCCGTCGCCGAGGGCCTGCACATCGTCAGCGACGAGACCTGGCGCGACACCCTGCACAGGCCGCACGAGACGGTGCTGGTCAGCCCGGCCGAGATGTGCCCGGACGACGTGACGGTCGTCTCCGGCCTGTACGGCGCGCTGACCCCGCCCGCCTGGCCGGTCGCCGTCGCCCGGTTCCCCGCCACCGCGCGCGCCGCCGCCCGCCGGGCCCGCACCCTGGACATCCTCACCGCCCTCGGCGCCTTCGTCGCCCGCCCGGTCGCGGCCGCCGCCGCCCACGCGCTGCGCGAACCGGAAGCCGTCACCGGACGGGCCCGCCGAGCCGCCGCCCTCCAGGCCCGCGTCGCCGCCGAGGCCCACCGGGCGGTGCTCGCGACGGGCGCCCTGGCCCGGCCCCCGCAGGCCGGCCGCCACCTCTACGCCGACCTCGGCCCGCTCCGCTCCGCGCTCGCCGCCCGCGGGGTCACGGACTCGCTCGAACTGGAGGAATACCTCAGCCGGCGACTCGGCACGCCCACCCCCGGCGGCCACCGCTTCGGCGACGAACTCGGAGCCCTCCGCGTACGGCTGGGCACCGGGTCACTGCTGGGTACGACCCCGGAACAGCAGATCCGCTCGCTCACCGCCCCCGAGCCCCTCGCGTTGCCGCACGTGGCACAAGCCCTGAGCGTCTTCCGGGCGGCCCTCGACGAACTGCGCTGATCCACCAAGGATCACGGGACAGTCCTTGGCCTCGCCATGTCCCGGCCGGCCCGCGAACACACCATCCGGCCCCACGCGGAGGGACCGCGCCACATCCGCCGCCTGCCGTACGCCCCGAGCCCCTGCCGCCCGCCCCGCCCGGCGCGGGCCCCGGCCTGACGTCACCGCGCCCAGCGCGCCCGCGTCCGGCGCCACACCGCGGGCGCCGCGCTGAGCAGCAGCGTGAGACCCACCGCCGCCACCACCCCCTGCCACGGCTCCGGGAACAGCGAACCGCCCAGGATGCCGATCAGCTGATACGTAGCCGCCCACGCCAGACAGGCCGGCACATCGCCCCGGGCGAACCGCCGCATCGGCATCCGCCCCAGCAGACACGCCAGCATCACCGGAATGCGCCCCGCGGGCACCAGCCGGGACAGCACCAGCACCGTCGCGCCGTGCTCGTCCAGCTTCCGCTGCGCCTGCGCGAGCCGCTCCGGCGCGGCCCGGTCCCGGATGGTCCGCAGCCACCGCGAGCCGTTCTTCGACCGCACCCCCCGCTGCCCCAGCCAGTACAGGGATATGTCCCCCAGGAACGCCGCCGCCGACGCCACCGCGAACACCACCAGCAGGGCGAACGGCGACGACTGGTGGAACGCCACCACGGCCGCCGAACTCACCAGCGCGCCCGTCGGCACCACCGGGACCAGCGCACCCAGCGCCACCAGCAGGAACAGCGACGGGTAGCCGACGGCCTGCTGTGTCGACTCCGGGGGCAGCTGCGCCGTCTGCCGCAGGAACTCGATCACCCGGAGCCCTCCGGCCGCACGCGCTCCCCGTGCGCCAGCCGGTGCACCACGACCCCGGGCGCCCGCAGCGCCGCCTTCCGCTCGAACTCCTCGCCCGGGGCGTGGAACTCGTGCGGCCGGATGCCGTCCATCCCGATCGGCCAGTACGTCCCGTAATGCACCGGTACCGCCGAGCGCGGCTCAAGACGGGCCAGCGCCTCCGCCGCGCGCCCCGCGTCCAGGTGCTCGTGGCCGAGATACGGGCCCCAGCCGCCGACCGGGAGCAGGGCCACGTCCACCGGGCCGACCGCCTCCGCCATGTCGTCGAAGAGCCCGGTGTCCCCGGCGAAATACGTGCGGGCGGCGCCCTCCACCACGTACCCCAGGGCGGGGGAGCGGTGCGGGCCCAGCGGAAGGCGCCGGCCGTCGTGCAGCGCCGGCACGGCCCGTACCCGCACCTCGCCCACGCGCACCTCGTCGCCCGCCACGACCTCGGTGATCCGCAGACCGCGCACCCTGCGCAGCATCCGCAGCCCCGGAACGGCCCGCACCGAGCCGCGCGGCACGATCAGCCTGGCCCCCGGGGCGACCCGCGCCAGCGACGGCAGATGCAGATGGTCGGAGTGCAGATGCGAGATCAGGACCACGTCGGCGACGGCCGCGTCCGGGCCGGGCAGCGCACCACGGCGGCGCCGCAGATGCGCGAAGCGCCGTACGAAGAGCGGATCGGTCAGGAAGCGCACCCCGGAGTCCTCGATCGTGCACGTGGCATGACCCCACCAGGTGATCTCCACCGGCACGTCGCCTCCTCCTGTTCACCGGACCCTTCGGACCTGACCGCACCTGCCCGAAGAGCCTACGGGCCCCCGCCCCGCTCCGGTCCGCGCACCCCGGCGCATCAGGCATTCCGGGTCCAGGGGCCGTGCCCCCGTGCGCCCCCTCACCGCCCCGGTACGCGCCCTGGGGCCACGGGAGCGGGCGCATAGGGTCGAAGCCAAAGGACAAGCACGGGGAGACGGCCATGGGGGACGTACGAGTGGCGGCCATCGCCAGTCTCACGCCGCTCGAAGAACTGGACAGCGACCCCTTTCTGGTGGACACCCGCGGCCAGCACGCCATGTGCGCCCGCTGGGCCGCCGACCAGGGCTATGTCGTCACCCGGCAGCTGCGCCTCTACGGGCTGCGCCCCGACCACCCCGCGCTCTGGGCCGATGTCGACAGCGGCGAGATCGAGCTGTTCGTCGCCCCCTGCGACCGGGTCCTCGCCCGCGCCCTGGCCTCGGTGCCGCAGTTCACCGCGGAGTGCGAGCGGCGCGGCGTACGCCTGGAGATCGCCGGGCTCCACGAGCCCTCCTACAGCGCCGACGACAAGGCCGGAGTGCACCGCAGGCTCTCCATGCCGACCGCCGGATACGACGGCTGCTGACCGCCCGCAAGCCCGCGCGACCCCCTGTGAAAGGCTGAGACGGGGCCCGGAACGGCAGGGCCCGGACGTGAGGTGACAACGGCGTGGGCGACAGGCGATGGCGGCGAGCCGGCAGCGCGCTGATGCGAGTGATCGCGGTCTGGGCCGTCTCGACGCTCACCATGCTGGCGCTCGCGGGCATCCTCCCGGACTTCCGGCTCCAGTCGGCCGACGGCGACACCGTCACCAAGACCGCGTTCACCGCGGCCTGGGGCGCGGGCGCCTTCGGGCTGCTCTCCGCGCTGGTCTGGCCGGTGCTCGTACGGGCCCTGCTCATCGTGCCGGCCCTCGTGCTCGGCATGCTCGTCTTCTTCCTCAACGGTTCGCTGCTGCTGATCGCGCTGCGGCTCATCCCGGACGGGCGGGGCGCCGCCGCCCCGGAGACCGCCGTCGTCGTCGCGGCCGTGATGTCCGCGGTCGCCTCCGCGACCTCCACCGCCCTCGCCGTCCGCGACGACGACGCCTACCGCCGCCGGCTCTCCCGGCTGGCCGACCGGCACCGCCGGCGCAGCGGCACGGGCGACGCCCGCGGGGGCCCGCCGGGCACCGTCTTCATCCAGCTGGACGGGGTCGGCCACGACGCCCTGGTGCGGGCCGCCGCCGAGGGCCTGATGCCGACCGTCGCGCACTGGCTGGCCGACAGCGAGGGGCACCGCCTCACTCCCTGGCGCACGGACTGGTCCAGCCAGACCGGCGCGAGCCAGCTCGGCATCCTGCACGGCAGCAACCACGACGTCCCCGCCTTCCGCTGGTACGAGAAGGAGTCCGGCGTCGTGATGGTCTCCAGCAAACCGGC
Organism: Streptomyces sp. Mut1; assembly: GCF_030719295.1. Lineage (NCBI taxonomy): Bacteria > Bacillati > Actinomycetota > Actinomycetes > Kitasatosporales > Streptomycetaceae > Streptomyces > Streptomyces castrisilvae. The sequence goes on from NZ_CP120997.1 coordinate 6,862,664, forward strand.
GAGCGCCCTGGAGATGCAGCGCCGGGCCGTCGCCCGCACCCGGGACGGCGGACTCCTCGCGCTCGACGGGGCCAGCCGGGGCAACCTCTTCAGCGGCGGCGCGGGCCAGCTCGCGCTCGTCCTGTCGATGGCCGCCAGACTCGGCAAGGGCCGCCGGTCCCGGGCCGGGTACTTCGCCTACTTCTCCGACCCGGCCAACGCCGTCCGCACCGCCGGCTCCTTCGTCGCGGAGGTCTGCCGGGAGATCGCCCAGTCGACCCGCTCCCGCCTCCGCAAGGAGACGCCCCGCATCAAGCGCGGCGGGCTGTACCCCTTCATCCGCGCCTTCGCGACCGTCGTCGAACGCGATGTGGTGGTCGCCGCCGTCATGGGCGACATGTTCGCCGGGCGCACCGCGGTCTACGCCGACCTGGTGGCGTACGACGAGGTGGCGCACCACTCGGGGCCGCGCAGCCGGGACGCCGAGAAGGTCCTCGCACGCCTCGACCGGTCGCTCGCCCTGATCGACAAGGTCGCCGAGCACACCCCGCGCACCTACCGGATCGTGCTCCTGTCCGACCACGGCCAGAGCCCCGGGGACACCTTCGCGGGGGTGTACGGGCTGACCCTCAAGGACCTGGTGCGGGCGGGCAGTGGACTGCCGGTGCCCCGAAGGGCGCAGCGCACCCGCAGCGCCTCCGAGGCCCGCGACGCGGTCCGGATCGCACTGCACCGGCCGGTCGCCGAGGGCCAGGAGGAGCACGTCGCGAAGCCCTCCGACCCGATAGTCCTCGCCTCCGGGAACCTCGGTCTGATCTCCTTCCCCGACATCCAGGGACGCGCGTCCCTGGAACAGCTGGAAAGCCGCCACCCCGCCCTGCTCTCCACGCTCGCCAACCACCCCGGCATCGGCTTCCTGCTCGTCCGCAGCGAACGGCACGGCTCCGTGGTACTGGCCCGTGACGGGGTGCGGGTGCCCGTCGCGGACCTGGCCGACGGCCACGGGCCGCTGGCCCCGTTCGGTCCCGGGGCGGCGGACGCGGTCCGGCGCACGGACACCTTCCCGCACGTCGCCGATGTGATGGTCAACTCCATGTACGACCCCGCCACCGGCACCGTGCACGCCTTCGAGGAGCAGATCGGCTCGCACGGCGGCCTGGGCGGCGAGCAGTCCCGGCCGTTCCTGCTGTGGCCGCGCTCCATGACGGACCCGCTGGACGCCCTCGCGGACGAGGACGGCGACCGGCCGGACGCACTCGTCGGCGCCGAGGCCGTCCACCGGGTCCTGCGGTGCTGGCTGAGCGAGGCTTCGGGGCCCCAGCTGCCGGTGCGGGCGGACGGAGCGCCGGGCACCGGGGCCGGCCGGTGGACCCGGCGCGGGCGGGCCCGGCGCGGACAGGGCGAGGGCTCCGGGACGGGCGCACACCCCTGACCGCCCCCGGACGCGCCCGGGTCAGGCGGACTGCCGCCGTACGAGCGTCGGGTGGAAGATCACGGACGGGGCCGGGTCGCCCGGCTTGCCGATCTGCTTGAGCAGCAGCCGGGCCATCTCCGCCGACATCTCCTCCACCGGCTGCCGGACCGTGGTCAGCGGCGGATCGCAGGCCATCGCCGCGCTGCTGTCGTCGAACCCGACGAGCGCCACGTCCCCGGGAACGTCCTTGCCGGCCCGCAGCAGCACCGGAACGGCGCCCAGCGCCATCAGGTCCGACGCGATGAACACCGCGTCCAGGTCCGGACGGTCCGCGAGCAGCCGCCGCATCGCCGCCGCGCCACCGGCATGGGTGAAGTCGCCCTCGGCGGTCGCCACGTCCCGGATGCCGTGCGCCGCGAGCGCGTCCAGGAAACCGGCGAGCCGCGCCTGACTGGCCGGCATGTCCTGCGGGCCGGACACCGTCCCGATCCGGCGGCGCCCCAGCGAGGCGAGGTGGTCGGCGGCCAGCTGCGCCCCGGCCCGCTGGTCCGCCTCGACGTAGGTCAGCGGGGTCGGCCTGAGCGGCTGCCCCGCGAGCACGGCGGGCAGCCGTGTCCCGTGCAGCAGTCCGGGCAGGGGATCGTCCGCGTGCGACGAGATCAGCACCACGCCGTCGACATGCCCGTGGCGCAGATACGACAGCAGCTGGTCGCGGGACTCACGGTCGTCGGCCAGCATCAGGACCAGCTGGATGCCCGCGGGACGCAGCACTTCGAGGAGGCCGGCGACCACGCGTCCGAAGTACGGATCGGAGAACATCCGGCCGACGAACGGCTCGGGCACGGTGCGCCGCTCCCGCTCGGAGACGACCAGGGCGATCGAGTCGGTGCGCCGGGTCACCAGCGAACGGGCCGCGCGGTTGGGCACGTAACCCGTGGCGTCCACCGCCGCCTCCACCATCCGCCGCATCACCGGGTCGACGGTGGTCGCCCCGTTGATCACCCGGGACACGGTCGCCCGTGACACCCCGGCCACCCCGGCGACGTCCTCCAGGGTGACGGGACGGGCGGGCGGCGGGGCGTCGGCAGTCATGCAGTCTTTATACCGGGTGGTAAGACCGGCGCGTGAACGGCTTCGGGGGCCTTGGGACTACGTTGACCGGGGCATCAGCCCGAGCCGGCGGCCAGAGCCGGGAGCGCGGCGAGTTCGGTGCGCCGGGCCTTCACCAGCTCGGCGGCCAGCCGCTTGGCGTCCGGCCGGGTGCCGGACCCGGTCTCGGAGCGCGACACCTGCGCGGACTGGGTCAGATGGTCCTTCATCTGCTCCACCAGGAACCGGTCGAAGGCGGCGCCCTCCACCGTGCGGGCCCGTGCGAGGTCGTCCGCCGTCACCATGCCCGGCATGTCGTGGCCCTCGTGGATATTGGTGTCCGGCAGCCCCATGTGGGCCAGCAGCGGTCGCAGCCGGGCGAGTTCACCGTTCTGCGAGGCCAGCAGCCCGGCCGCCCAGCTCCGTATCCCGGCGTCGCCGGAGCGCGCGGGGGCGAGCGAGAGCAGCGCCACGGCCTGCTCGTTCATCGGGGTCATCAGCTGCACCCAGGCGGCGTCGGTCGGATCGGCGGGCGCACCGGAGGCCGGGGGAGCGGAGGCCGGACCGCCGGATGCCGGGGACGCGGCAGCCGGTGCGGGTGGACGGCGCTCGTCGGCCGGGGCCGCGCAACCGGCAGCGAGGAGGAGCAGGAGGAGTGCCGCGGTGCCGCGGGCCGCCTTCTTCACGGGAGTTCCCTCGGGTCGGAGCCCGTCCGGGGCCGCGGGGGCCCCGGACGGGCGGGGGACGGGGGTGCGGTGATCAGGGGGTGCCGTCGGCCCCGCACTTCACGATGGCGTTGATGCAGTCGCGGACGCGCTGCGCCATCTCGGCCTCGGGCCACACGTTGAAGAAGTCACCGTGCATCGTGTATCCGGGACCGGATGCCAGCCGGAACCGGGACGGGTCGCCGTTGACCGGGTACCGCAGCACCTGACGGAGCTTGGGAACCGGCACCGGGTGGGTCGAGGGGCACTCGCCGCCGACCGGGTAGGCCATGTGGCTCTTGTGGTCGGCCGAGTCGAGGTCCGTGCCGTTCCAGCACTGCGGGAAGTCGAGGTACGACTCCAGCATCCCGTCCGCCGGGCAGTTGACGAAGTCGTGCGACGGGTTGACCTCGCCGTGGTGCAGGCACGACCAGCGCGAGATGGTGTTGTCCTCGGGACCGGTCGCCACGGCGTTGCCCGCGACGATCCGCAGCCCGCGGGGGAAGGGCTGGATGCGCTGGATGACGTCGTCCCGGACGCCCTCACCCAGGTAGTAGAACGTCGTGCCGGTGGGTTCGACCTCCTTGTCCCCGTCGTACAGGGTCGGCACCCAGTACGACGACAGGTCGATGTCGGGTGAACACGTGCTCCTGGCCTGCTCCAGGGAGGCGAGGTCGGAATTGCCGTTCGTGGAGTCGTTGCCGAAGAAGCTGTGCATGTGCGAGGCCCCGGGCAGGCCCGGGAAGACGATCGGGTCGTCGGGTGCCCGGTGGGTGTAGGGGCACTCGGCCAGGAACTCGGCGACCCGGACGACATCGGCGGCCGCCTTGGGGGCGGGCGCCGCGGCGGTGGCCGGGCCGGCGGACGCGCTGCCGGTGCTGGCCTGGAGGAAGGTGAGGGCGAGCGCGGCGGCGGCGAGCACCGCCGTGCGGTACCGCTTGGGCGGCGGGGTTCTGCGGTGGCTGTCTTCGCCGGTACGTCGTTGACGGAAGAAGAGCACGGCACTCCTGTTCGGGGAAGTGGGGGGCCTGGCCATGGGTTGTGGTCAGGTGAGAGAGCGCTCTCTCCGTGGAACGTAAAAGCGTGTTGCGGCCATGTCAATAGAACGCGCAGAACGGCAATTCCCTGCGGATTGAACCCAGTTGACCTGCGGCGTGATCGGGAGAGCGCTCTCTCAGGGAGGTTGATCGAAAGGGGTGGATCCGGGAAAGCGGAGGGTGGTCCTCCGATGTTGTGGTGTGGGGGCCGGGTGGCGGTCGCCGGCCGGTGTGATGTTGGGTTCTGGTGATATCGGCGCCGGTCCCTGTGCCGCAACGCGGGCCCTGCCGAAGGCTGACGTGGCCGCCGACCGGGTAGCACCCCATCTCGGCGCGGGAGTTGAAGCTCCGTCACCCCGTCGCGACCGGTGGGTCAATGTCCGGTTCCGGCTCGTGTCGGGAGCGTTGACGCCATCGAGTGACGAGCGTAAAACTACCTCTGCGATCAAGCTGGCGTTCTGACTTGATCGCTTCTGTTGAGAAAAGCTGGATCTGCAATTCCTGCCGGCCGGACCGATCCTCCGGCTGTTGCCCTATCGACCACGACCAGTCACGCCCATGGAGGCACCATGTCGGTTGTCGATCGTCCCGATAGTGTTGTCGGCTCCCCGACGCGCAGAACCCTCCTCAGGGGAGTGGGCGGGGCCGGGCTGACCGTCGCCGCCGGAGGGCTGCTCGCGGCCTGCGGTGACTCGGAGCCCGAGTCCGGCAAGTCGTCGGGGCCGGTGGCCGGGAGCACGGTGACCTTCGGGTCCAACTACTCCGATCCGGCGACCAGGACGGCGTTCGCCGCGCTCACCGACTCCGCGGCGGGGGCGACCAAGACGAAGATCAAGATCAACACGGTCGACCACAACTCCTTCCAGCAGAACATCACCAGCTACCTCCAGGGCACCCCGGACGACCTGTTCACCTGGTTCGCCGGATACCGCATGCAGTACTTCGCGGCCCAGGGGCTGGCCGAACCGATCGACGACGTGTGGGAGAAGATCGGCGGCAACTTCAACGACGTCGCCAAGAAGCTCTCCACGGGGCTGGACGGCCGCAAGTACCTGGTGCCGCTCTACAACTATCCGTGGGTCGTCTTCTACAGCAGGAGCCTGTTCAAGAAGAACGGCTACACCGTGCCCACCACGTGGGACGCGTACATGGCGCTCTGCAAGAAGATGAAGTCCGACGGGCTGATCCCGATCGCCTTCGGAGACAAGGACGGCTGGCCGGCGCTCGGCACGTTCGACATCCTCAACATGCGGCTCAACGGCTACGACTACCACGTCAAACTGTTGAAGCACGAAGTCCCGTGGACCGACCAGGGCGTGTACAGCGTCTTCCAGCACTGGGCCGAGATGATGCCCTACGTGCAGAGCGGAGCGAACGGCCGGGTCTGGCAGGACGCGGCCAAGGCGCTGGAGTCCAGGAAGGCCGGGATGATGTTCCAGGGCACCAACCAGGTGGCCGCCCAGTTCGTCAGCGACAAGGCGGATCTGGACGACCTGGACTTCTTTCCCTTCCCCGCGATCAACCCGAAGTGGGGCCAGGACTTCATGGACGCCCCCACCGACGGCTTCATGCTGAGCAAGAAGGCGAAGAACTCCTCCGGGGCGAAGGCCGTCCTGGAATACATCGGCACGGGTGAGGCCGAGGCGGAGTACCTCAAGACCGACCAGTGGGACGTCGGTCTGGCCCAGGGCGTGAACGTGCCGACGTACAACGCCATTCAGAAGAAGTCGGCCGCCGAGATCGGCAAGTGCAAGGCCGTCGCGCAGTTCATGGACCGGGACGCGGACCCGGCCATGGCCACCGCGATGATCTCCGTCATCCAGAAGTTCATCGACGACCCCGCCACCAGCGGGATAGCGGCGCTGCAGAAGAGCGCGGAGAACCAGGCGAGGGCGATCTACACCTGATGAGTCCCCTCACCCGGACGCGCCGGGTGGCCCCACCGGCCGGAGACCCGGCCGGTGCCGGCCGCCGGAGACGGCGCATACGACACATGACCACCGTTGACCGTGTCGTCGTCGCCGTGCTGCTCGGCATCCCGCTGCTGCTCAGCCTGGCCTTCATATGGATCCCGGCGCTCACCACCGTCCTGCTGTCGTTCACCCGCTGGAACGGCGTCGGGGGCCTGCACGCCAAGGCCTGTGACCCCGCCCTGCCGTCGATCCTCAACAACGGCTGTGTGAACGGCGTCCAGAACTACCACCAGGCCGCCACGAACTACCCCCAGTTCTGGCCGGCGGTGCAGCACAACTTCATCTGGCTCGGCGTCTTCGTCGCGATCGCCACCCCGCTCGGCATGCTGTTCGCCGTCCTCCTGGACCGGAACATCCGGGGCAGCCGCATGTACCAGAGCGCGTTGTTCCTGCCCGTCATGCTCTCGCTGGCCCTGATCGGCATCATCTGGGAGTTCGTGTACTCCCAGGACTACGGACTGATCAACACCGTCATCGGCCGCGACGGGGGCAGCGACGCCATCGACTGGCTCGGCGATCCGGACCTGAACCTGTGGGCCGTCCTGCTGGAGGCCACCTGGCGGCAGGCCGGATACGTGATGATCCTGTACCTGGCGGGCCTCAAGGCGGTCGACCCGACGCTGCGGGAAGCCGCCCTGATCGACGGTGCCAACGGCCGGCAGACGTTCTGGCGGGTGATCTTCCCCGTGATGAGGCCGATCAACATCGTCATCATGGTCATCACCGTCATCGAGTCGCTCCGCGCCTTCGACCTCGTCTACATCACCAACAAGGGCATCAACGGCCTGGAGCTGCTGTCGGTCCTGGTGACCTCCAACATCGTCGGCGAGACCCAGCGGGTCGGCTTCGGGTCCGCACTCGGCGTCGTACTCCTGCTGATCTCGCTCGTGCCGATCAGCGTCTTCCTCCACCAGACCTTCCGCCGGGAGGAAAAACAGTGAGCTCCCCGACCCTGCCGAGCACGGCGCCGACGGGCGGCGGGCGCAGACCGCGCCCACGGGGCCAGGTCCTCTCCCAGGTCTTCCTCATCGCCGCCTCGGTGCTGTGGCTGCTGCCGCTCCTGTTCGCGCTCTACGTCGCGGTCCGCCCGTACTCGGACACCCGCAAGTACGGCTACGTCTCACTGCCGCACGAACTGACACTGAGCAACTTCACCGACGCCTGGTCCCAGTCGAACATGGGCGGGTTCTTCTGGAACTCGATCCTGATCACCGTGCCGGCGGTCGTCATCGCGCTCGCACTGGCCTCTGGGGCCGCCTTCGTCCTCACCCGGGTGAACATCAAGGTCAACGTGGCCCTGCTCATCCTGTTCACCGCCGGAAATCTGCTGCCCCAGCAGGTGATCATCACCCCGCTGTTCCGGATGTACCTGAAGATCCCGCTGCCGTCCTTTCTCGCCGACAGCGGCCTCATGTACAACTCGCTCTTCGGGCTGGTCGTCATCAACGTGGCCTTCCAGCTGGGCTTCTGCGTCTTCGTGCTGAGCAACTACATGAAGTCGATCCCCGCCGAGATGTACGAAGCGGCACTGGTGGACGGGGCGGGCATGTGGACCCGCTTCTGGTCCCTCACGGTTCCGTTGTGCCGACCGGCCCTCGCCGCCCTGGCCACCCTGCTGACGACCTGGATCTACAACGACTTCTTCTGGGCCATCACGCTCATGTCGTCCGGCGACAAGCGGCCGGTGACCTCGGCGCTGGCCAACCTGCAAGGGCAGTTCGTGACCAACCAGAACCTGATCGCGGCCGGTGCCCTGATCGCCGCGATCCCCACCCTGGTGGTGTACCTCCTGCTCCAGAAGCAGTTCATAGCGGGGCTCTCCCTCGGATCGAGCAAGGGGTGACGCGGACTGCGGGCCGAGGGGTCCGCCGCGCGGAGACGACTTCGCGCGGGGGACCCGTTCGCGTGGCGGTCCGGTACCGCCGGGCCTGAACCGCCGTCGGCGCATCCTTCGATTTTGCTTGGGAGTGGCTTTCTTTGCCTCCCTATTGCATAGTGAGGGCTCGGCCATGCCTCGCGATCAGCGGGTCACTGGGTGTGCGAACGGCCGCGGCGGCGGGCCGGGGGTGAGGGGCGATGCGTTCTCTGCGCGACGGACGGCGGCACGACCGCTCCGTTCACCGGCACTACCGGGGCGCCACCCGGGGCCTCGCGCTCGACCTCGGCAGCTCCCGCACCCGCGCCTGGATTCCCGGACAGGGCGTCGTCGCGGACACCGTGAGCGGCGACGGCGGTGAGTACGGCCACGGCCGGCCCGTCCGGCGCGGGCGGATCGTGGACCCGGAGTCGTGCGGCCGCATGCTGGCCCGCATCGCCGACCGGACCCTCGGGCACGACCGCGACGACACGGTGATCGTCCTCAGCCATCCCGTCCTCGCCGGCCCCGGCCACCGCACCGCCGCCCGGGAGATGCTCCGCGCGCTCGGCCCCTCGGACGTCATCGTCCTGGACAGCGCCAGGGCGGCCGCCGCGTACGCCGGACCGCAGGACAACGGCCCGCTCCTCGTCGTGGACATCGGCGCCGAGCTGACCGAGGCGACCCTGCTCGTCGGCGGCCTGGTGCGCGACGCGCGTCAGGCCGAGACCGGGCTCAGCGACCTGGGACCCGGTGAGGCGCCCGCCGCCGTCGTGCGCGCCGTGCTGGACATGGTCATGGCGATGTGGCGGCAGGACCGGCACGGCGCGCTGCTCGGGGCCCTGCGCCGGGGTCCGCTGCTCGCGGGGGGCGGGGCGCTGCGCCCGGACGTCACCAGCGGGATAGCGGTCCGCCTCGGCGTCCCGGTCCGGCTCGCCGACGACCCGGCGACCACGGTCGTGCGCGGCGCCGGACTGGTCCTCAGCTCGGTGCTCCGCCGCCACGCCGCCGCACCGGCCCTGCCCGGCCGATCCGGGTGACCCCCCTCCCGGGGCCGCCCCCGGGGAACGCGCACCCCGGGAACCGGCCCACCGCCCCGGCCGCTTCGGCGGCGCGACGGTTCCTGGTGGCGCTGCTCCTCGCGGTGCTCACGGTCGCGGGCGGCGCACCCCTCGCCGCGGGGGCCGCGCCCGTACGCGCGACGGCGGCGCTCGGCGGGTCCGCCCCGGCGGCGGCCCCCGGCCTCCCCGTACGCACCGCGGCACGCACCCCGGCGCCCGCGCCGGCGTCGGCCGCCCCGCGCACCTCCGCCGCCGTCCCCGTACAGGCAGCGGCCCCCGTACAGGCGACCGCTCCCGTGCCGGCCGTCGCCGACCGGGGGCTGCGTACCGAGCAGTGGACCGCCGCCGAGCACCCCCGTACGCCGCACCAGCCGCCGGGCCCCGGCGCGCTGCTCCCCGCCCCGCCCGGCGTCCCGCTCCCGCCCCGCGTCCTGCGGTCCGTGGGCGCCCTTCCGCAGGCCGGCACCGGGCGCCCGCGCGTCGCGCTTCCCGGGGTGCGCGGACCTCCGGGGACCGGTCCTCACCGGTCAAGGGACCTGTCGCAGGTCCCGCCCCCCATCACCGCCGTGCCCTCCTCACCCTCCTGACGGGTGCGGGGGCGGCTCGGCGCCCCTCGGAGGAAACCCGCAATGACGCGCGCCACCATGGTGCGGGCGGTACTGGCCGCGGCCGTACTGCTCGTCTCCGTGATCATCACGCTGACCATGTCACCCAGACTCGGCCTCGATCTCCAGGGCGGCACCCGCATGGTGCTCCAGGCCAAGGACTCCGACACCGCGAAGGCCGACCGCGAGAGCACCGACCGCACTCTGGAGGTGCTGCGCAGGCGCATCGACTCGCTCGGCGTCACGGAACCGACCCTGACCCGGTCCGGCGAGGACCGGATCATCGTCGAACTCCCGGACGTCCAGGACCCCCGCAAGGCCACCGAGGTCATCGGCAAGACCGCCCAGCTGACCTTCCACGCCGTACAGGGCCCCGGGACGGCGAACAGCGCCGAGGACAAGGAGAAGGACAAGGGCAAGGAGGGGCTGACGCTTCCCGACGAGCAGGGCCGGGAACTGGCCCTCGGCCCCGTCGCGCTCTCCGGCGCCGGCGTCAAGAAGGCGTCCGCCGAGTTCGACGGCCAGACGGGCGCGGGCTGGACCGTCTCGCTCGACTTCCACAAGGACGCCGGACGGGACTGGACCCGGCTGACCGGCGAAGCCGCCTGCCACCCGGCCCAGGACGAGCGGCGCCGGGTCGCCATCGTCCTCGACCAGCAGGTGATCTCCTCGCCCCAGGTCTCCCCGTCGGTCTCCTGCGGAACGGGTCTGCCCTCCGGTTCCACCCAGATCACCGGATCCTTCAGCGCGGACGAGGCCCGTGAGCTGGCCCTCCTGATCGAGGGCGGCTCCCTGCCCGTGCCCGTGGAGATCGTCGAGCAGCGGACGGTCGGGCCGACGCTCGGCGCCGACGCCATCGACGCCAGCTTCCGCGCCGCTCTCATCGGCGCCGCCGCCACGGCCCTGTTCATCACCGTCGTCTACCGCCTGTTCGGCGCGCTGGCCGCCGTCGCCCTGGCCGCCTACGGCGTCATCTCGTACGCCGCCCTGGTCGGGCTCGGCGTCACCCTCACCCTGCCGGGTCTCGCCGGCTTCGTGCTGGCCATCGGCATGGCCGTCGATGCCAACGTGCTCGTCTTCGAACGGGCCAGGGAGGAGCACGCCCTACGGCCCGGCCGGCCCCTGCCCTCCTCGCTCACCGCCGGATTCAAGGGCGCGTGGAGCGCCGTCGCGGACTCCAACGTGACGACGCTCATCGCGGCCGGGCTGCTGTTCTTCCTCGGCTCGGGGCCGGTCAAGGGCTTCGGTGTCACGCTCGGTATCGGTGTCCTCGCGTCGATGTTCTCCGCGCTCGTCATCGCCCGCGCGCTCACCGAGACGGCGGCCCGCTCGCGGTTCGTGGGCGACTACCGGGGCATCAACGGCATCGCGAGCCCGGGCCGGGTACGGACCTGGCTCGGCCGGCGCGACCCGCAGCTGATGCGCCGCCCCCGCCGCTGGCTGATGATCTCCGCGGTCCTGATCGCGGTGGCCGTGGCGGGCATCGTGGTGCGCGGGGTGAACTTCGGCGTCGAGTTCACCGGCGGCCGGCTCATCGAGTACTCGACCAGCCGCCCCGTGGACGTGGAGACCGCGCGCAGCGCCCTGGCAGGCGCCGGGTTCGGCGACGCGGAGGTCACCACGGCCGGTGCCGGCGACATCTCGGTACGGACCGGGGACCTCGACAACAACGGCGAACACGAGCTGCGGTCCGCCCTGGCCGCCGAGGGCGGTGACACCACCAAGGTCCGCGACGAGCTCATCGGCCCCAGCCTCGGCGACGAGCTGCGGCGCAACGCGCTGATCGCCCTGACCATCGCCGTACTCGTCCAGCTGGCCTATCTGGCGATCCGGTTCCGCTGGACGTTCGCCGTGGCCTCGGTCGGGGCGCTGATCCACGACGTGATCATCCTGGTCGGGGCGTTCGCCTGGCTGGGACGGACCGTGGACGGCATCTTCCTGGCATCGCTCCTCACCGTCATCGGGTACTCCGTCAACGACTCGGTGGTGGTCTTCGACCGGGTCAGGGAGCTGTGGGCGAAGGCCCGCAAGCGGCCCCTCGCGTCCGTGGCGAACCAGGCGGTCCTCCAGACCGTGCCCCGGACGGTGAACACCGGGATGGGCGCCCTGTTCATCCTCGTCGCGCTGGTCGTGCTCGGCGGCGACTCCCTGGAGGACTTCGCGCTCGCCCTGCTGATCGGCATCGTCGTCGGTACGTACTCCTCGGTCATGACCGCCGTACCGGCCGCGCTTCTGCTGGAACGCACCAGCAAGGTCCCGCCGCCCGCCCGCACCCGTGCCCCACGCGCCAGGAAGGGGGCAGGGAACCGGGACCCGCAGGACAACGGCGCGCGGGTGTAGCCACCGGGCCGCCCCCGCACCGGGCCGCCCCCGCACCGGGCCGGCCGGCGCGGGGGCGGCTCTCAGGGCGCGAGGGACCGCAGGTGGGCGGCGGTCTCCTCGTCCGCGGGCAGCAGCGTCTCGATGGCCAGCTCCGCCACCGTCACGTCCATCGGCGTGTTGAACGTGGCGATCGACGCGACGAAGGACAGCACCCGTCCGTCGTGCTCGATGACCAGGGGCAGCGCGAACGGCGCCGACGACGAGGGCGGCTCCCAGTCCCCCTCCCCGCCCGGGGCCGCCGCCACCGGGTAGCCCGCGACCTCCTCGTACAGCTCACGCAGCCCGGCCGAACGGACCAGGGCGATCTGCCGCTCCATCTGGGCCAGCAGATCGGCCCGCCACTCCCGGAGGTTGCGGATGCGCGGGGCGAGGCCCTGCGGGTGCAGGGTCAGGCGCATCGCGTTCAGCGGCGGGGCGAGCAGATGCTCCGGCACCCCCTCCAGCAGTCGGGTCATCCCCCGATTGGCCGCCACCACCGTGTACATCCCGTCCACGACGAACGCCGGATACGGCTCATAGCCCCGCAGCAGCCGGTCCAGCCCGTCGCGCAGCGCCCCCATCGCCGGGTCGTCGAGCGCGGTCTCCGCGTAGCGCGGGGCGTAACCGGCCACCACCAGCAGGGCGTTGCGCTCCCGGACCGGCACGTCCAGGTGTTCGGCCAGCCGCAGGACCATGTCCTCGCTGGGGCGCGAACGGCCGGTTTCGACGAACGAGATGTGCCGGGCCGAGGAGCCGGCCCGCAGCGCCAGCTCCAGCTGGCTGATCCGTCGCCGCTCCCGCCAGTTGCGCAGCAGCGGCCCTACCCCCGTGTCGGGCGCGACAGTTGTCATACGAAGACCGTAACGTCACCGGCACCGCCGACCGGTACCGACCACCAGTGAGGGAGCCGCCGTATGCCCGCAGCACCGCTGCCGCGGAACGAGATCGAGGACCGGCTGCGCGAGCTGCCCGGCTGGACGCTGGAGGGCGACCGGATCGCCCGCACCTACCGGCTGCCCTCCCACTTCGCAGCCGCCGCGTTCACCGTCCAGGTCGCCGCGATCCAGGACGAGTTGAACCACCACAGCGACCTGACACTCGGCTACGACACGGTCGCCCTCTCCGTGAACTCCCACGACGCGGGCGGCAAGGTCACCGAGAAGGACCTCGGCCTGGCCGCCAGGGTGACGGCCGTGGCCCCCGGGCACGGCGCACGGTAGGGCCTGTCTTCAAACTGCCGTCGTCGCCCGGCAGACGGCAGTTTGAAGACAGGTCCTAGCCCCCCGCCACCGCGGTGACGGCCCCGGCGCCCCGCCACAACAGGTCGCCGGTTCGGACTCCTTGACCGGGAACGTGTGTTCGTGGTCATGGCATAGGGTCGGCCGGGTGCTGGACTACGACAAAGAGGCCGCCCGCTACGACGCGACCCGTGGCGGTCTGCCCCGGGCCGAGGCGGCGGCCGCCGCCGTGCTCGGCCTGGTGCCGCCCGCGGCCGGCTCCCTGCTGGACGTCGGCTGCGGCACGGGCCTGGTCACCGGCCGGATCGCGGACGGCCGCCCCGGTCTCCGGGTGATCGGCTCCGACGCCGCGCACGGCATGGCCCGCGTCGCCCGGGACCGCGTCGGAGCCGTCGTGCTCGCCGACGCCCGCCGCCTCCCGCTGCCCGGCGCGGCGGTCGACGCGGTCACCGCCGTCTGGCTGCTGCACCTGCTGCGCGAGGAGGGCATGGCGCGGGCGGTGGTGGCCGAGGCCGCGCGGGTGCTGCGGCCGGGTGGCGTGTTCGTCACCACCGTCGACAAGGACGCCTCGCACGACGTGGGCAGCGACATCGACGAGGCGTTCGCCCCGTACCTGGCACCCAGCCCGTCCGACGGTACGGACCTGGTCGTCGCGTACGCCGCCGAGGCCGGCCTCGATGTGCTGGGGGACGCCTTCTTCCGCGGCCACGGGCAGGGCCGGAGCCCGCTGGGCGCGGCCGGCGCCGCCCTCCGGGGCTACTACGCCTCACGCCTGGCCCTGCCCGGAGCCGCCGCCGAAGACCTCGCTCGCACCCTGACCGCCCTGCCCGACCCGGAGCGGCGGCGAGCCGACCCCGAATACCGGCTGCTGGCCTTCCGCCGCCGGCCGGGCCGCTGAGCCCCGCGCCCGGCCCCCGCCCGCACGGCCCGGCCCGGCCCACCGGAGGCGTACCGCCTACGCGTCCCAGGCGCTGTCCCGGGCCGCCTCCGCGGCGAACGCCGCGAACGGTTTCGGGTCGCGGCCCAGCACCCGCTTCACCCCGTCCGTGACCGCCGCGTTGTGCCCGTCGAGCAGCGTCGTGAACAGTTCGGCCAGGAAGGCCGCCTCCGCCTCCGGCACGCCGTACCCGACCAGCATCTCCCCGTACTCCGCGCCCGTCAGCGCCGCATAGCGGACTTCACGGCCCGTCGCCGCGGTGAGCTCGGCGGCCACCTCGGTGAAGGTCAGCGCGCGGGGGCCGGTCAGCTCGTGGACCCGGCCCGCGCCGCCCTCCCCGCACAGCACGCGCACCACCACATCGGCCAGGTCGTCCGCGTCCACGAACGGCTCCGCGGTGTCGCCCGCCGGAAACGCCAGCACACCCGCGCGCACCGGGCCGAGCAGGGCTCCCTCGCTGAAGTTCTGGGTGAAGAACGCCGAGCGCAGCACCGTGAGTTCGGCGTCCCCGGCGGCCGCCCGCAGCGCCTCCTCGGCGGCCTCCGCCTCCGGCTCGCCCCGCCCCGACAGCAGCACCAGGCGGCGCACCCCGCACCGCCGTGCCACCTCCCCGAAGGCGGTCATCGCCCCCGGCGCCCCGGGCGCCCCCAGATCGGGGGCGTACGCCACGTACGCCGCTTCCATTCCGCTCAGCGCGGCCTCCCACCCCGACTCGTCCGCCCAGTCGAACGGCACCTCGCCCCGGCGCGAGCCGACCCTGACCGGCACGCCCCGCGCGGTCAGCCGCTCCACCACCCGACGGCCCGTCTTGCCCGTCCCGCTCGTCACCAACACCGCTGCGGTGTTGGCGGTTTCCTGTGTCCGCTTCCGCGTCTCATCAGCCATGACCCCAGGTTCCCCGGGCCGGCGGGCACCCTCCATCCCCGAGGCTCTCGGCCACCTACGCCTGCGTCTACGCTGCTGACCATGGACGCACTGGCCGAACTGCTGGACGGGCCACGGGCCCGTGGGGCTCTCCTGCTGCGGATGGTGATGGAGCCGCCCTGGTCCGTCCGGATCGAGGACCGCGCCCCGCTCTGCCTGATGTCCGTGACCAGCGGCGAGGCGTGGATCATGCCCGAGGGCGAGGCGGAACCCGTCCTGCTGCGCCCCGGTGACCTGGCCGTGGCCCGGGGCCCCGACCCGTACACCGTCGCCGACCGGCCCGGCACCGAACCGAGGGCGCGGATCGGCCCCGGCGGCACCTGCGCGACGCTGCTCGGCGAGCCGCTGTCCCAGTCCATGGAACTGGGCGTGCGCACCTGGGGCAACGCCCGCGACGGTTCGGCGGTCGTCCTCGTCGGTACGTATCTGCTCGACGGCGAGATCAGCGGGCGGCTGCTCGACGCGCTGCCCCCGCTGCTCGTCCTGCCGCCGGGCGGCCGCACCGGACCGCTGCTGACCCTGCTGGACAACGAGATCGCGCGCGACGAACCGGGACAGAGCACGATGCTCGACCGGCTGCTCGACCTGCTCCTCATCGACGCGCTGCGCACCTGGTTCTCCCGGCCCGGAGCCGAACCGCCCACCTGGTACCTGGCCATGGCCGACCCGGTCGTCGGCCGGGCGCTGAGGCTGCTGCGCGACGAGCCCGCACACCCCTGGACCGTGGCCGGGCTGGCCGCCAGGACCGGTGTGTCGCGGGCCGCCCTCGCCCGGCGCTTCACCGACCTGGTGGGGGAGCCCCCGATGGCCTACCTCACCGGCCGCCGCCTCGCCGTCGCGGCGGATCTCCTGCGCGAGACGGATGCCACGGTCGAGGCCGTGGCCCGCAAGGTGGGCTACGGCCAGGCATTCGCGTTCAGCACCGCCTTCAAGCGGGTACGGGGCGTCAGCCCGCAGGAGTACCGCAGGGGCCGGACCTTGCCGGAACGGCAATGAAGATTGCGCGCCGAGCCGGGCGCGGTGAGGCTGGTCCCATGAGCGAGCACACCGGGCACGGACCCCACCACGACGGCCACCAGGGCCTCCACCACGAAGGCACCGCCGGGCACGGCCACGGACGCGGCGGGGCCGAACCCGACTGGGACGTCATGGCCCCGCTCCTGGAGCGGAACGCCGAGATCAGCGGCGAGCAGTACACCGAGGCGGCCCGCTGGATCGCCTCGCTGCCCACCGCGCCGAAGGTCCGCCGCCTCCTGGACATCGGCAGCGGCCCCGGAGTGATCTCCTGCCTGCTCGCCGAGGTCTTCCCCGAGGCGGAGGTCGTCGCCGTCGACGGCACCCCCGCCCTGCTGGAGCGCACCCGCGCCCGCGCGCGGCGACTCGGGCTCGCCGACCGCGTCACCACCCTGCACGCCACCCTCCCCGCCGGCCTCCCGGACCTCGGCGAGGCCGACCTGATCTGGGCCGGCAACACACTGCACCACATGGGCGACCAGCGCGCCGCCCTCGCCGGATTCGCCGCGCTGCTGCGCCCCGGCGGCACCGTCGCCCTCGTCGAGGGCGGGCTCCAGGTCCGGCAGCTCCCGCGCGATCTCGGCTTCGGCAGGCCGGGGATCGAAGCCCGGATGGAGGCGGTGGAGGCGGAGCTCTTCGAGGAGATGCGCGCCGAACTGCCCGACGCCCGGCGGGAGGCGGAGGACTGGGCGGCCCTGTTCGGCGCGGCGGGGCTCACCCCGCAGGGCACCCGCAGCTTCCTGCTCGACCTGCCCGCACCCCTCGGTGACGCGGCGCGCGAACAGGTCATCGCCGACTTCACCCGCCGCCGCGCCGGACTGGGCGACCACCTCACCGCCGAGGACAACGCCGTGCTCGACCGGCTCCTGGACCCCGAGGACCCGGCCGGACTGCACCGGCGCCCCGACACCTTCCTGCTCCTGGCCCGCACCCTGCACCTGGGCCGCCGCGCCTGAGCCCGGCCCCGGACACGGCGGGACCGCCGCCCCGGCTCACGAGCCGGGGCGGCGGTCCCGTACCGCTTCGGGGCTCAGGCCCCCGCGTTGAACTCGCCCGGGTTCGGGCCGAGCCGCTTGCCCTCGTCCAGCGCCGCGAACGCGGCCAGGTCGTCGGCGTCCAGTTCGAAGTCGAACACGTCGATGTTCTCCGCGATCCGCGACGGCGTCACGGACTTCGGGATCACCACGTTGCCCGTCTGGAGGTGCCAGCGGATGACGGCCTGCGCGGGCGTACGGCCGTGCTTGCGGGCGACCGCGAGGACCGTGGGCACCTCCAGCAGGCCCTTGCCCGAACCCAGCGGCGACCAGGCCTCGGTCGCGATGCCGTGCTCGGCGTGCAGCGCGCGCGACTCGGCCTGCTGGAGCTGGGGGTGCAGCTCGATCTGGTTGAGCACCGGCACCACCGAGGTCTCGCCGAGCAGCCGCTTCAGGTGCTCCGGCAGGAAGTTCGAGACTCCGATGGCCTTCGCGCGGCCGTCCGCGTAGATCTTCTCCAGCGCCCGGTAGGTGTCGATGTACGCGTCCTTGGCCGGTACCGGCCAGTGGATCAGGTACAGGTCGACGTGGTCGAGGCCCAGCTTGTCGAGCGAGGCGTCGAAGGCGCGCAGCGTCGAGTCGTATCCCTGTTCGGTGTTCCACACCTTCGTGGTCACGAAGAGCTCGTCGCGCGCGACGCCGGAGGCGGCGATGGCCTTTCCGGTGCCCGTCTCGTTCTGGTAGATCGCGGCGGTGTCGATGCTGCGGTAACCGGACTCGATGGCGGTGGTGACCGCCTTCGTGGCCTCGTCGTCCGGCACCTGCCAGACGCCGAAACCGAGCTGGGGCATTTCGACGCCGTTGTTGAGAGTGAGGGAGGGGACCTGGCTCACGAGCAGTCGATCCTAACGTTGTGGGGTGGGACTCCCCACGACAACGATCGCGGGCGCCCGCGCATTCCCGCCGGAGGGTGACGTCTTCGCACCTCAGCGGTACAGCGCGGCCACCTCGGTCTCGTACGCAGCCTCGATCGCCCCGCGCTTCAGCTTCAGCGACGGGGTGAGCAGCCCGTGCTCCTCGCTGAACGGGTGCGCCAGGATGCGGAACGTGCGGATGGACTCCGCCTGCGAGACCGCCGTGTTGGCCGCCACCACCGCCCGCCGCACCTCCATCTCCACATCCGGGTCACGCACCAGCTCGGCGGGGGTCAGCGACTGCCGCCCCTGCATCGTCAGCCAGTGCTCCACGGCCTCCTGGTCGACGGTGACCAGCGCAGCGATGTACGGCCGGTCGTTGCCGACGACGATGCACTGCGCCACCAGCGGATGCGCCCGCACCCGCTCCTCCAAGGCGGCCGGAGAGACGCTCTTGCCGCCGGAGGTCACCAGGATCTCCTTCTTCCGCCCGGTGATCGTCAGATAGCCGTCCTCGTCCAGCGCGCCCAGGTCCCCGGTGGCCAGCCAGCCGTCGTGGACCACCGCGTCGGTGGCCTTCGGGTCGCCGAGATAGCCGCCGAACACATGGGCCCCGTACAGCCACACCTCGCCGTCCTCCGCGATGTGCACCGTCGTGCCGGGGATCGGCTGCCCGACCGTGCCGTACCGGGTGCGCTCCGGCGGGTTCGCGGTGGCCGCCGCGGTCGACTCGGTCAGCCCGTACCCCTCGTACACCGTCACCCCGGCGCCCGCGAAGAAGAGACCGAGCCGCCGCTCCATGCCGGAACCGCCCGACATGGCGTGCCGTATCCGGCCGCCCATCGCGTCGCGGACCTTCTTGTACACGACCTTGTCGAAGAACTGGTGCTGCATCCGCAGCGCGGCGGAAGGACCGGGCCCGGTGCCGAACGCCCGCGCCTCCATCGCCTCCGCGTACTTCACCGCGATGTCGACGGCCTTGTCGAACGGACCCGTCCGGCCCTCCGCCTCGGCCTTGCGCCGGGCCCCGTTGAAGACCTTCTCGAAGATGTACGGGACCGCCAGGATGAAGGTGGGACGGAACGAGACCAGGTCCGGCATCAGGGCCTTCGCCGACAGCTCCGGCTGGTGGCCGAGCTTCACCCGGCCGCGGACCGCGGTGACCTCCACCATCCGTCCGAAGACGTGCGACAGCGGCAGGAAGAGCAGTGTCGCCGCCTCGTCACCCGGTCTGGAGTGGAAGACCGACTCCCAGCGCGAGGCCATCGTCTGCGTCTCGAACATGAAGTTGGCGTGTGTGAGCACACACCCCTTGGGGCGGCCCGTCGTCCCCGAGGTGTAGATGATGGTCGCCACCGACTCGGGCGTCACCGCGCGCCGGTGCCGGTGGACCACCTCGTCCTCGACGTGCGCGCCCGACTCGACCAGTTCCTCCACCGCGCCCGCGTCCAGCTGCCACAGCCGCTTCAGCTGCGGCAGCCGGTCGATGACCGACGCCACCGTCATCGCGTGGTCCTCGTGCTCCACCATCACCGCCGACACCTCGGCGTCGTGCAGCATCCACAGCACCTGCTCGGCGGAGGACGTCGGATAGACCGGCACCGACTGCGCGCCGACCGCCCACAGGGCGAAGTCGAAGAGGGTCCACTCGTAGCGCGTACGCGACATCAGGGCCACCCGGTCGCCGAACCGCACCCCGTGGGCGATCAGCCCCCGGGCCAGGGCCAGCACCTCGTCGCGGAACGCGGCCGACGTGACGTCCTGCCAGCGTCCGTCCGAATCTTTTCGGCCGAGTGCGACCCGGTGCGGGTCCTCGTCGGCATGGTCGAACACGACATCGGCGAGGCCGCCCACGTGGGGCGCGGCCGCCATGGGTGGGACAGTGAATTCGCGCAATGACCTGCTCCTTGTGGCGCTCCGCACAGCGCCGTGACGCTACCCCACCACCGGCCGCGGCGGGAGGGCCCGGAGCTGTCCGTACAACGTGTCATCTGCACTGGTCAGGGGCCGAAATCCGGCCAGATGGGCAAGGCTCGGACGTGCTTGGGACCACGGGGTAAGTGGCTCGCGCGGGAATCTCCACCGAATCTGTACGCCGCGATCACTGCCGGTGTGGGCGAGTACGGGCGGATCGCCCCCGTACGACCGGTCCGGTGGGATCGGTCCGCCCGGCGCCGGACGCCGCATCCCGTGCATTCTCCCCCTCCCCGCGCCCCGTCATGCCTGCTCCCGCCCCGGTTCCGCACCGGCCCCGCCGGGCGGCCGGATCAGCCGGTCACCGCCCGCCAGGATCGCCGCCGCCAGCGCGTCCGCCGCCTGCTGCGCACCGCCCCGCCGCCGGCCGTGCAGCAGGACGAAGTCCACACCGCCCAGCTCCGGCAGCCCCGCCCTGGCCGAGACCGGCACCAGTGCGGGTGGCACCAGTCCGCGGGTGTGCACCATCACCCCGAGCCCCGCCCGCGCGGCGGCGATCAGACCGCTGAGGCTGCCGCTGGTGCAGGCCACCCGCCAGGAGCGGCCCTGCTCCTCCAGCACCTCCAGGGCCCGCGCCCGGGTGATGCCCGGCGGCGGGAAGACCACCAGCGGCACCGGCCGGTCCGGGTCGATCCGCAGCCCCGGCGCACCGATCCAGACCAGGGTGTCCCGCCGGACCAGCTCGCCGTGCGTGTCCCCGGCCCGCCGCTTGGCCAGCACCAGATCGAGCCGGCCCGCCTCCAGCTGCCGGTGCAGGGTCCCCGACAGCTCGACGGTCAGTTCGAGCTCCACCTCCGGGTGGTCGCGGCGGAACGTCTGGAGGATCTCCGGCAGCCGGGTCTGCACGAAGTCCTCCGACGCGCCGAACCGCAGCCGCCCGCGCAGCCGGGTGCCGGTGAAGAACGCCGAAGCCCGCTCGTGCGCCTCCAGGATCGTCCGGGCGAAGCCGAGCATCGCCTCGCCGTCCGCCGTGAGTTCGACGCGGTGCGTGTCCCGGGTGAACAGCTGCCGCCCGGTCGCGTCCTCGAGCCGCCGCACATGCTGGCTCACCGTGGACTGCCGCACCCCGAGCCGGCGGGCGGCGGCGGTGAAGCCGAGGGTCTGGGCGACGGCGAGGAAGGTGCGCAGCTGCACGGGGTCGTACATGGCGGCCACGCTATCGCGATCCGTGATGGCAGTGAGAGCGGTGTACGGGATTCCCGATCGTCGTGTACCGGAGCAGGATGTTCAGGGCCCGGTCCGACCGAAAGACACGTGGAGCACATGAGCCGCCGCCTCCCGCAGCCGCCGTCCTGGCTGCCGATCGACCCGTACATACTGGCCCTGATCGGCACCGTCGTCCTCGCGACGCTGCTGCCCGCGTCGGGCCGTGCCGCCGAGGCGGCCGGCGGCGCCTCCACCGGAGCGGTCGCGTTCCTGTTCTTCTTGTACGGGGCGCGCCTGTCGACCGCCGACGCGCTGGAGGGCCTGCGGCACTGGCGGCTCCACCTCGCGGTCCTGGCCGCCACCTTCGTCGTCTTCCCCCTGCTGGGTCTGGCGAGCGGGGGACTGGTGCCGTACGTGCTGTCGCCGCAGTTGCAGAGCGGCTTCCTCTTCCTGTGCCTCGTCCCCTCGACCATCCAGTCGTCGATCGCCTTCACCTCGATCGCCCGCGGCAACGTGCCCGCCGCGATCTGCGCGGGCTCCTTCTCCTCGATCGCCGGCATCTTCCTCACCCCGCTGCTCGCCGCCGCACTGCTCGGAAACAGCGGCGGCGGCTTCTCCGCCGACGCCCTGCTGAGGATCGGCGTCCAACTGCTGCTGCCCTTCGTCGCGGGGCAGCTGCTGCGCCGCCGGATCGGCGGCTTCCTCGCCCGGCACCGCCGGATCCTCGGCCTGGTCGACCGGGGCTCGATCCTGCTCGTCGTCTACACGGCCTTCAGCGAGGGCATGGTCGCCGGCATCTGGCACCAGGTCACCCCGGCCAGGTTCGCCGCGCTCCTCGCCGCCGAGGCGGTCCTGCTCGCGGCCATGCTCGCGGTGACCTGGTACGGGGCGAAGCGGCTCGGCTTCGGCCGGGAGGACCGCATCGCGATCCAGTTCGCCGGCTCCAAGAAGAGCCTGGCCTCGGGTCTGCCCATGGCCAGCGTCCTGTTCGGCGCCCAGGCGAGCCTCGCCGTACTGCCGCTGATGCTCTTCCACCAGATGCAGCTCATGGTCTGCGCGGTGATCGCCAAGCGACGGGCCCGCGACCCGGGGGACGGCGGCCCGGAGGGCACGGCGCCCGGCGCCGTCGCGGTGAGCCGGGGCCTGTCCGGCGGGCGCGGGCGGCAACCGGGCGTGCGGCGGTGATGCCGTGGCCGAGCCGCCGCCCGTGCGACGTTCAGCGCGGGCGCCGCGGTGCAAGCTCCACGGACAGGTCGTTGTCCAGGGTGTAGTACGGGCGCGCCGATACCCCGCCGAGCGGGGTGGACGGGTAGACGAAGACCTGCTTGCGGTCCGCGATGTCGTCCAGCAGACGGGCGACCCGGATCCGCGACGCACCGGAGGCCGGCCGGACGTACACGTCCCAGACCACCGCTGCCTGCCCGGCCGCCGCCAGGAGGTCCTGGTAGCCGACGGTGAACGCGAAGTCCCGGTCCCCCTCGGCCCGCAGCGCGATCTCCGTCGCCGCGGAACGCTGCCCGCGCCGCTTCAGTGACACCACCGCGCCTTCACCGAGGCGGGCGCCGAACAGCCGCGCGGTCACGGTCATCGAGTCACCCGCGACGACGATCCGGCCGGCCTCCGCGTGCGCGGCGCGCCGCCAGGCCCGTACGGCGAGCCGTCCGTCCTTGGTGGCGTACGGGATCCGGACGGCCAACGGCATGACCGGCACGTCGTCCCCGCCGGACACCAGCGAGCGCACATCGCGCGGGCCGGGCAGCAGCGGCACGCGATCCCCGCCCGGCGCCACCACGACGTAGGCGTCCCAGCGGCCTTCCTCCAGAGCCGGGGCCGCCTCCAGGACGGCCTGCCACTGGTCCTGCCCCGCCGGCTCCAGCGCGAGGTCGCGGCCGGTCTCCTCCGGCTCCCCCTTCTTCGGACGCAGCCGGAGCAGCAGCCGCGGCTGCGCCGAGCCGGGCAGCGGCAGGCGGACGCTCACGAGCAGACGCCCGTCCTCCCGCACCGTCACCGCTCCCCGTGGTTTCTCCAGTAACCCGTTCACGTCTTCGCCGTCCCTGGTACTCATCGTCGCGCCTTCCGCGCGGCCCTCACGACACTGCTTGCCGCGATGAGCACGGCGTCCCTGGCCGCGTAGCCGCTGCTCGCCGCTGCGCGGTCCCTCCCGGTCACCGCCCGGCCGTCCTTCCGGGCCGCCAGCAGTTCCTCGAACAGCCGCTCGGCCTGGGCCACGACGGGGGCGGGGCCGTAGCGCCGGGAGTTCTCCAGCGCGGTGCGTCCCATGCGCCGGCGCAGCTCGTCATCGCCCACGAGCTCCAGCAGGGCGCCGGCCAGCGCCTCCCGGTCGCCGACGGGAACCAGGCGGCCGTCCTCGCCATGGGTGATGATCTCGCCGGGGCCGTACGCGCAGTCGGTGCTCACGACCGGCAGCCCGCAGCGCATCGCCTCGACGATGGTCATGCCGAAGGGTTCGTAGTCGGACGTCACCGCCCCGATCGATCCCTTCACCCACTCGGACTCCATGGGGGTCACCGCGCCCATCAGGAAGACGTTGTTGTACAGCCCGAGCCGGTCGATGAGCGCCCGCAGCCGCTCCCGCTCCTCACCCCTGCCGTAGACGCGCAACGTCCAGTCGGGGTACGCGGCGGCGACCGGAGCGAAGGCCTCGATCAGCAGGTCGAACCGCTTCATCGGCGCCAGCCGGCCGGCGGCGACCACGATGCGCCCACGGCCGTCGGCCGGCGCGAGGGCCGGGGCGGGGACACTGTTGGGCAGTGCTTGCAGACGTACACCCGGCAGTCGCATCTTGCGCCGGTAGACGGCGGTGTCGGCCTCCGTCACGGGGGTGATCGCGTCCAGTCGCGGATAGGCCCTGCGGAGCGCGTGGCGCAGCCGCGGCGAGTGGTGGTCGAGCGTGAGGTGCTCCTGGCCGACGCGCACCGTCCGCGCGGGAGCCTGGAGCGCCAGGTGGACATTGAGACCTGGGCGGGTCCCCACGACGACATCGGTGTCCAGCGACGCCAGCGCTGCCCCGATGCGCTCGTCGGTGAGCGCGCTGTACTCCCCGTAGCGGTACTCGGACGAGGGAAAGACCTTCGCCGGTCTCAGATGCCGCGGATCGTCCTTCTCGTGCCGCAGATCCACCAGGGGCCGCAGCCGCACGCGCGGGTCGAGCGTGATGCTCGGCCGTTCCCGGTTCCGGAGCGCGGAGATGATCTCCACATCGTGCCGATCGGCCAGTGCTCGGGCCAAGTTGAACGTCGTGGTGATGGTCCCTCCGATCCCGTACGCATTGTGGATGAGGAAAGAGATTCGCATGCAGTACGAGACGGCCGGCACCTACCGGAGGTTGCCCTGCGGCCCCGTCACCGACCCGCCGGACACGTCGTCACCCGCGTCCAGCACGATGCGGTGCTCTCCCGCGTACACGTTCATCGAGGGCCCGCGCAGGAAGCCGACCAGGGTGAGGCCGGTCTCGGCCGCCAGGTCCACGGCGAGCGACGAGGGCGCCGAGACGGCCGCCAGCATCGGAATGCCCGCCATCACCGCCTTCTGCGCCAGTTCGAACGAGGCGCGTCCCGAGACCAGCAGGATCGACCGGGACAGCGGCAGCCGGCCGTCGGTCAGCGCGCGGCCGACCAGCTTGTCGACCGCGTTGTGCCGGCCGACGTCCTCGCGGACGTCGGCCGGCTCGCCCGTCTCGGTGAACAGCGCCGCCGCGTGCAGACCCCCGGTCCGGTCGAAGACCCGCTGGGCGGCCCGCAGCCGGTCGGGGAGCAGCGCCAGCAGCGCGGGGGCCACCCGCAGCGGGGGTGTGTCGGCGATCGGGTGGCGGGTCGTGGTGCGGACCGCGTCCAGGCTCGCCTTGCCGCACAGCCCGCAGGACGACGTGGTGTAGACGTTGCGCTCCAGTGTGATGTCGGGGACCTCGACACCGGGCGCGAGTCTCACGTCCACCACGTTGTAGGTGTTCACACCGTCGGCCGTCGCGCCGGCGCAGTACACGATCGACTGCACGTCGCGGGTGTCACCGATCACCCCCTCGCTCACCAGGAAACCCGCCGCGAGCGCGAAGTCGTCGCCCGGGGTGCGCATCGTGATCGCGAGCGGCCTGCCGTTCAGCCGTATCTCCAGCGGCTCCTCGGCGACGAGGGTGTCGGGGCGGCTGGAGACGGCCCCGTCCCGGATGCGGATGGTGCGGCGGCGCTCGGTGACCCGTCCCATGACCGTTGGACCTGATTTCTGTACGTGGGAGGGCCGGGGAGCGGCCCTGGGCGTAGGCTGCCGGGACGCCACCTGCCCGACCTGCGGCCGAGGGCCCCGACAGACACATTGTCCTGCACATCGGAAGCGACACCGCAACCGGATGGTGCAATCAAAGGTTGCGACGCGCTGTTGCCAAGCCTCCAAGCCTGAGCCGGTATTCCTGTGGGATCACCTGCCCCCGTACCGGGCAGTAGCGACCAAGACTGGTTGGTTCCTGCCCGATGTAGCGAGGGGACCCCGTTTATGACCGGCTCACGTGTCGTGGCGCTCGGCCACTACCAGCCCGCCAAGGTACTCACCAACGAGGACCTGGCGGCCATGGTCGACACCAGTGACGAGTGGATCACCAGCCGCGTCGGCATCCGGACCCGTCATATCGGGCGCCCCGACGAGCCGGTCGACGAGCTCGCCGCGCACGCCGCGGCCAAGGCCCTCGCCGGGGCGGGCCTCCAGCCGGCCGACATCGACCTGGTGCTGGTGGCCACCTCCACCGCCATCGACCGCTCGCCGAGCATGTCGGCCCGGGTCGCCGCCCGCCTCGGCATGGTGTCGCCCGCGGTCATGGACATCAACGTGGTCTGTTCCGGTTTCACCCACGCCCTCGCCACCGCCGACCACGCCCTGCGGGCCGGCGCCGCCACCCGCGCGCTGGTGATCGGCGCCGACAAGATGGGCGACATCGTCGACTGGACGGATCGTTCCAGCTGTGTGCTGATGGGGGACGGCGCCGGCGCGGCCGTCGTGGTCGCCGACACCGAGGACGCGGCGCTGCCCGGCATCGGACCGGTGCTGTGGGGCTCGGTCCCCGCCATGGGGGACGCGGTACGGATCGAGGGGACACCGCCCCGCTTCGCGCAGGAGGGCCAGTCGGTCTACCGCTGGGCCACCATCCAGCTGCCGCCCATCGCCCGCAAGGTGTGCGAGAAGGCGGGCCTCACCCCCGAGGACCTCGCCGTCGTGGTCCTGCACCAGGCCAACCTGCGGATCATCGAGCCGGTCGCCAGGAAGATCGGCGCGGTCAACGCCGTCATCGCGCGCGATGTGGTGGACTCCGGCAACACCTCCGCCGCGTCCATTCCCATGGCCCTGTCCAAGCTGGTCGAGCGGGGTGAGGTCCCCAGCGGCGCTCCCGCGCTGCTCTTCGGCTTCGGCGGCAACCTCAGCTACGCGGGACAGGTGATCCGCTGCCCCTGAGTCCGCCGCGACCGGAGCCGCGCCGGGCTTTGTCCTCGGAGTGGGAAAAGTTCGGCGGATTTCTGCGCGACTTCTTCCCGTCCCGGACAACCGCTGCTACGTTCCCGTGCCAAGCCCGACGGACAGGCCGATGAGGCGGGGAGGGGCGCGTGAGACGTATGACGGCACGACCCGCGAACGCCCATCAGGCGCGCCTGCTCCGGCTATTGCGTGACGGAGGGCCCAACTCCCGGGCGCAGCTGGGGGATCAGGTCGACCTCTCCCGCTCCAAGCTCGCCGTCGAGGTGGACCGGCTGCTGGAGACCGGCCTCGTGGTGGCCGACGGACTCGCCGCCTCCCGGGGCGGGCGCCGCTCGCACAACATCCGGCTCGCCCCGGCGCTGCGCTTCCTCGGCGTCGACATCGGCGCCACCTCCATCGACGTGGCGGTCACCAACGCGGAGCTGGAGGTGCTGGGCCACCTCAACCACCCCATGGACGTACGCGAAGGGCCCGTCGCCGTCTTCGAGCAGGTGCTGTCCATGGCGGCGAAGCTCCGGGACTCCGGCTTCGCCGAAGGCTTCGACGGCGCCGGGATCGGCGTCCCCGGGCCGGTCCGCTTCCCCGAGGGCGTCCCCGTCGCACCGCCGATCATGCCCGGCTGGGACGGTTTCCCGGTCCGTGAGGCGCTCAGCCAGGAGCTGGGCTGCCCGGTCATGGTCGACAACGACGTGAACCTGATGGCGATGGGGGAGCAGCACGCGGGCGTGGCCCGTTCCGTGAGCGACTTCCTCTGCGTCAAGCTCGGTACGGGCATCGGCTGCGGCATCGTCGTCGGCGGCACCGTCCACCGGGGCGCCACCGGCAGTGCCGGCGACATCGGCCACATCCAGGTGGAGCCCGAGGGCCGCCTCTGCGCCTGCGGCAACCGGGGCTGCCTGGAGGCGCACTTCAGCGGCGCCGCCCTGGCCCGCGACGCCGAGACCGCGGCGCGTGCCGGCCAGTCCGCGGAGCTCGCGGCCCGGCTGGCGGCGTCCGGGACGCTCACCGCGGCCGATGTCGCCGCCGCGGCTGCCATGGGCGACGCCACCTCGCTCGGCCTGATCCGCGAAGGCGGCAACCGGGTCGGGCAGGTCATCGCGGGACTCGTCAGCTTCTTCAACCCCGCCCTGGTGGTGATCGGCGGCGGGGTGACCGGTCTCGGCCACACGCTGCTGGCCGGCGTCAGGGCCCAGGTCTACCGGCGCTCGCTGCCGCTGGCCACCGGCAACCTTCCGATCGTCCTGGGCGAGCTGGGGCCCGTCGCCGGAGTCACCGGCGCGGCCAGGCTCATCAGCGACCACCTCTTCTCACCCGTGTGACCCTCCCGCCCGTCCGACCGTGAAAGACCCCATCCGCCGAGGGGATTCGTCATGGCTCCGCACCCACCCCTGCTCACCATGTCCGGCATCACCAAGTCCTTCCCCGGTGTCCGCGCCCTCGACGGCGTGGACCTGGAGGTCGAGGCCGGTGAGGTGCACTGCCTCCTCGGCCAGAACGGTGCCGGCAAGTCCACCCTCATCAAGGTGCTCGCCGGGGCCCACCAGCCCGACGGGGGCGCGATCACGTGGCGCGGCGCACCCGCCGAGCTCAAGTCGCCGCTGGCCGCGATGCGGCTCGGCATCGCGACCATCTATCAGGAACTCGACCTGGTCCGGGGCCTGTCGGTCGCCGAGAACGTCTTCCTGGGCCACGAGCCCACCAGCGCCGGCTTCGTCGTCCGCACCCGCCGGGGCCGCACCGAGGCCGCAGCCCTGCTGGCCCGGCTCGGGCACCCGGAGATCGACCCCGCCCGCCCGGTGGGCGAACTCTCCGCGGCCCAGCAGCAGATCGTCTCCATGGCGCGGGCGCTCTCCCACGACGTGCGCCTCATCGTGATGGACGAGCCGTCCGCCGCGCTCGACCCCGACGAGGTCGGCAATCTCTTCCGGGTCATCGCCGCGCTGACCGCCGAGGACGTCGCCGTCGTCTACATCTCGCACCGGCTGGAGGAGATCCGCCGCATCGGTGACCGGGTGACCGTGCTCAAGGACGGCCGGGCCGTCGCCTCCGGGCTCCCCGCCGCCTCCACCCCCACGCACGACATCGTGGCGATGATGACCGGCCGCAAGGTCGAGTACGTCTTCCCGCCCCGTCCCGCGCCCAGGACCGGGCGGACCGCCGACCCCGTCCTCACCATCGAATCCCTCACCAGGGAAGGGGAGTTCGCCCCGGTGGACCTGGAGGTGCGGCCCGGCGAGATCGTCGGTCTCGCCGGACTCGTCGGCTCCGGGCGTTCGGAGATCCTGGAGACCGTCTACGGTGCCCGCAGGCCCACCGCCGGCCGGGTCACCGTCGCGGGCAGGGCGCTGCGGCCCGGAAGCGTACGCGCCGCCGTCGCCGCCGGCATCGGCCTCGCCCCCGAGGAACGCAAGGCGCAGGCCCTGCTGATGCTCGAATCCGTCACCCGCAACGTCTCGCTGTCCACCCTGTCCCGCTACTCCAGGGCAGGCTGGCTCGACCGCGGGGCGGAGCGGAAGGCGGCCCGGGACGCCACCCGCGCGCTCTCACTGCACCCCGACAACCCGGACACACCCGTGCGCACCCTCTCCGGCGGTAACCAGCAGAAGGCGGTCCTGGCCCGCTGGCTGCTGCGCGGCTGCCGGGTACTGCTGCTGGACGAACCGACCCGTGGTGTGGACGTCGGCGCCCGTGCCGAGCTCTACGCCGTGATCCGCCGGCTGGCCGACGAAGGGCTCGCCGTCCTGCTCGTCTCCAGTGAGGTCCCCGAAGTGCTGGGCCTGGCCGACCGGGTCCTCGTCCTGCGCGAGGGGCACGTCGTGCACACCGCGGACGCCACCGAACTCGACGAGCACCGCGTACTCGATCTCGTGATGGAAGGGAGCCCGACGGCATGACCCACCCAGCCCCCTCGGCGCGGCGGAGCGGACCCGACCGGGCCCCCGCCCCCGTGACCCTGAAGAAATCCGGCCCCCCGCGCCCCCTCGGGCTGCGCGTGGACCTCCACACCCTGTCCCTGCTGGGCATCCTCGCCGTGCTCGTGGCCGTCGGCGGGATCACCGAACCCGAAGCCTTCCTGGACACCGGGAACCTCCAGCTCGTCCTGACCCAGGCGTCCGTGATCGGTGTCGTCACCGTCGGCATGACCTTCGTCATCACCTCGGGCGGCATCGACCTCTCGGTCGGCGCCATGGTCGCGCTCGCCTCCGTCTGGGCGACGACCCTCGCCACCCAGGAGTACGGCTTCGCCGGCATCGTGTTCACCGCCGTACTCGTCGGCCTCGGCGTCGGTCTCGTCAACGGGGTGCTCATCGCCTACGGGCGGGTGGTGCCGTTCATCGCGACGCTGGCGATGCTCGCCTCCGCGCGCGGTGTGGCCCTCATGATCACCGACGGGAAGACCCAGATCGTCACCGTCACCTCGGTCCTCGACCTCGGACTGCCCCGCTCCTACGTCCTCGGCATCCCGCCGCTGGTCCTGATCTTCGCCGCGGTCACCGTCGCCGGCTGGCTGCTGCTGAACCGTACGACTTTCGGCCGCCGCACCGTCGCCGTCGGCGGCAACGCCGAGGCCGCCCGGCTCGCGGGCATCGACGTCCGCAGGCAGCGGCTCTACCTCTACCTGCTGTCCGGGCTGTGCTGCGGCATCGCCGCCTTCATGCTGATCGTCCTCTCCGGCTCGGGCCAGAACACCAACGGCAACCTGTACGAACTCGACGCCATCGCCGCCGCGATCATCGGCGGCACCCTGCTCAGCGGCGGCAAGGGCACCATCGTCGGCTCCGTCCTGGGTGTCCTCGTCTTCACCACGATCACCAACATCTTCGCGCTCAACAACCTGCAGAGCGATGTGCAGCAGATCGCCAAGGGCGCGATCATCGTCGCCGCCGTCCTCGTCCAGGGCCGCACCTCGCCGCGCGCGGAGACCTGACCGGGCCGCGCCCCCGGCCCACGCCCCACCACCGCTCACCCACCGGATGAAGGGTTCCACAGCCATGCCACGAACCAGCCGCAGAGGACTGCTTTTCGGCACCGCAGCGGTTTCCGCCGGCGCCTTCCTGACCGCCTGCACCAGCAACGAGCCCAAGGAGAAGAACACCGCCGCGACCAGCGGCGCGCCCGCCGCCGACGACCGGCCGGGCAAACCCGTCACCATCGGCTTCGCCGGACCGCAGGCCGACCACGGCTGGCTCAACGCCATCAACGAGAACGCCAGGTCCCGGGCGAAGAAGTACTCCGAAGTGACCCTGGAGACCACCGAGGGCTCCAACGACACCGCCGCCCAGATCGGCCAGGTCAAGACCCTCATCAACAAGAAGGTCGATGTCCTCGTCGTCCTCCCGGCCGACGGCAAGGCGCTCACCCAGGTGGGCCTGGAGGCCATGCGGGCGGGCATTCCCGTCATCAACCTGGACCGGATCTTCGCCTCCCCGCAGGCCTACCGCTGCTGGGTCGGCGGCGACAACTACGGCATGGGCCTCAACGCCGGTACGTACATCGGCGAACAGCTCAAGGACAAGCCGAACGCCAAGGTCGTGGAGCTGGCCGGGATCGACAACCTGGAGCTCACCAAGCAGCGCAGCGAGGGCTTCGCCGCCGCCCTGAAGAACTACCCCAACATCAAGCTGGTGGCCCGTCAGGCGGCCGATTTCACGGTCGAGTCGGGGCAGGCCAAGATGGCCCAGCTGCTCCAGGCGCAGAAGAAGTTCGACGCCCTGTGGAACCACGACGACGACCAGGGCGTGGGCGCGCTCCGCGCCATCCAGCAGGCCGGCCGCGACGAGTTCCTGATGGTCGGCGGCGCGGGCGCCAAGTCCGCCATGGACGCCATCAAGGCCGACAACACCGTGCTCAAGGCCACCGTCCTCTACCCGCCGACCATGGCGGCGTCGGCCATCGACCTGGCCCGCGCCCTCGGCCAGGGCAAGGGGGTGGCCGGCCTCGCCGAGCTGGAGATCCCGACCAGCCTCACCCTGTACTCCGCCGTCGTCACCAAGGACAACGTCGACCAGTACCTGCCGACGGGCTTCAACTGAGCCGCCCCGCGCCCGTATTCGCCGAACCACCGACGAGGAGGAAGCCCCGGATGGCCCGTAGGGATCAGACGCAGCAGGAGACGGCCGCGCCACCGCTCGGCATCGGCATGGTCGGGTACGCGTTCATGGGCGCCGCCCACTCCCAGGGGTGGCGCACCGCGGGACACGTCTTCGACCTGCCGATGCGGCCGGTCCTCGCCGCGATCTGCGGCCGGGACCGCACGGCCGTCGAAGCCGCCGCAGGCCGGCACGGCTGGGCCGCCGCGGAGACCGACTGGCGCGCCCTGATCGCCCGCGACGACGTGCAGCTCGTCGACATCTGCACCCCCGGCGACAGCCACGCGGAGATCGCCGTCGCCGCCCTGGAGGCCGGCAAGCACGTGCTGTGCGAGAAGCCGCTCGCCAACACGGTCGACGAGGCGCTGGCCATGACGGCGGCGGCCGGGCGCGCCGCCGCGCTGGGCCGCACGGCGATGGTCGGCTTCAACTACCGCAGGGTGCCCGCCCTCGCCCACGCCCGCCGCCTCATCGCCGACGGCCGTATCGGCACCCTGCGGCACATCCGCGCCGCCTACCTCCAGGACTGGCTGACCGACCCCGCGTCGCCGCTCACCTGGCGGCTGAAGAAGGAGCGCGCCGGCTCCGGCGCGCTCGGCGACCTCGGGGCCCACGTCGTGGACCTCGCGCAGTTCCTGGCGGGGGAGCCGCTGGTGGCGGTGTCGGCGGTGAGCGAGACCTTCGTACGCGAACGCCCCCTGCCCGCCGGGCCGTCCGGGGGCCTCGGCGGCGGGGGTGCGGCGGGGGGAACGGGCGCGGTGACGGTGGACGACGCCGCCGTGTTCACCGGACGGCTCGCCTCCGGAGCCCTCGCCTCCTTCGAGGTGACCCGGATGGCGGCCGGCCGCAAGAACGCCCTGCGGCTGGAGATCAACGGGGAGCGCGGCTCGCTCGCCTTCGACCTGGAACGGCTCAACGAACTGTCCTTCCACGACCACACCGAACCCGCCGCCACGGCAGGCTTCCGGCGGGTCCTCGTCACCGAGCCCGACCATCCCTACCTGGAGGCCTGGTGGCCGCCGGGCCACACCCTCGGCTACGAGCACACCTTCGTCCACCAGGCCCGCGACGTCATCCGCACCATCGCCGAAGGGGCGCCGCCCGTGCCGTCGTTCGCCGACGGCCTCCAGGTGCAACGGGTGCTGGCCGCGGTCGAGGAGAGCGCCGCGAAGAACTCCGTCCTCACCCCCGTACCCCTCTAGGAGGCCGTCCGCATGCCCCGTCCCTTCACCCTGTTCACCGGCCAGTGGGCAGACCTCCCCCTGGAGGAGGTCTGCCGGCACGCCCGCGACTTCGGCTACGACGGACTCGAACTCGCTTGCTGGGGCGACCACTTCGAGGTCGACAGGGCCCTCACCGAACCCGGCTACCTGGAGGGCCGCCACCAACTGCTGGACAAGTACGGGCTCAAGTGCTGGGCCATCTCCAACCACCTCGTCGGCCAGGCCGTCTGCGACCACCCCATCGACGAACGCCATCAGGGCATCCTGCCCGCCCGCATCTGGGGCGACGGCGAGGCGGAGGGGGTGCGCCGCCGCGCCGCGCGGGAGATGTCCGACACCGCGCGGGCGGCCGCCGCCTTCGGCGTGGACACCGTCATCGGCTTCACCGGCTCCTCGATCTGGCACCTGGTTGCGATGTTCCCGCCGGTCCCGCCGCACATGATCGAGCGGGGTTACGAGGACTTCGCCGCACGCTGGAACCCGGTCCTCGACGTCTTCGACGCGGAGGGCGTGCGCTTCGCCCACGAGGTGCACCCCAGCGAGATCGCGTACGACTACTGGACCACGAAACGCGCCCTGGAGGCGGTGGACCACCGGCCGGCCTTCGGGCTGAACTTCGACCCGAGCCACTTCGTCTGGCAGGACCTGGACCCGGTCGGCTTCCTGTACGACTTCCGGGACCGGATCTACCACGTGGACTGCAAGGAGGCCCGCAAGCGGCTCGACGGACGCAACGGCAGGCTCGGCTCCCACCTGCCGTGGGGCGATCCGCGACGCGGCTGGGACTTCGTCTCGGCCGGACACGGGGACGTGCCCTGGGAGGACGTGTTCCGGATGCTGCGGTCCATCGGCTACGAGGGCCCGGTCTCGGTGGAATGGGAGGACGCCGGCATGGACCGGCTGGCCGGGGCCCCGGAGGCGCTGGCGTCCCTGAAGCGGTTCGACTTCGACCCGCCGGGCGCGTCCTTCGACGCGGCGTTCGGCGGCAACGGCTGAACCGGCCAAAGGCGCCCGCTCAGCCGATGCCCTGCCGGTCGGGGAACAGGGCGAACTCCCGCTCGGAGGCGTCCGGCACCGCGCGCTCCACCGCCTGCACCAGCAGGGCGCGGTGCCGGACCAGCGGGCCCTGCCGGTCCGGTGCGGCCAGCAGCATCAGGTCGTCGATCCCCGCCAGCAGCCGCCGCGTCACCTGCGGGGTGTCCGTCGCACACCGGCGTACCTCCTCGAAGGCCAGGTCCACCAGGTCCTCCCACCCCGGCACGTCCTGCACGAGCCGCACCACCCCCTTGCGGTCCCGGTGGTGCACCGTGCCCAGCGGCAGCCGCACGGTGGCCGCGAGCACCTGCACGATCCGGTCCAGGCTCTGCACGGCGGTCGTCGGGTCGTTCACCGCCGCGGACAGCGCCCGCAGCGCGATGTCCGACAGCTGGCGCAGCCCGAACGCCAGATCCTGATGGAGCGTGCGCTCGACGCCCACGGACACCGTGTACCGCAGCGCGTACCGGGCGGGCGGCGCCCCGCCGTGCACCGCGAGCACCGGCGTGCCCGGCACCACGAAGTCCCCGAGCCGGGGGATCAGCCGCAGCACGACGCCCTGGCGCCGGGCGGCCCGCACCAGTCGCGCCACATGGACATCCCGCAGCACCCCGGCCCGCCCCGTGTGCGCGATCCGCGCGGTCTCGTCGGGAAGCGCCCCGTCGCCGGGCCGCCCGGCGGGCATCCGGCCCAGGACCCGGAAGGTGTCCCGGGTGATGCGGTCGAGGACGGGCCCGATCTGCATCAGACGCAGAGTGGAACTCACGTACACGATGAACAGGAGCAGGCTGAGCGCGACGAGGACCGCGGTCAGCACGCTCTGCACGAACGGCAGGGACGTGACCCGGCGCGGATCGGTCTCGCTCTCGTAGGAGCTGAGGACCAGCAGCGAGAACACGAACGTCGCGAGGAAGACCGACAGCGTGAGCTTGCTGATCCGGCTCCGCACGAAGATCCGCACCACCCGGGGCGTGAGCTGCCCGCTCGCCATCTGCACGGCGACCAGCGAGATGCTGAACACGACACCGATGAAGGTCATCATCGCCGAGCTGATCGTGACGACGATCTGCTTGGTGTCCTCGGCGACGGAGATCAGGTCCTGGAGCTCGTCGTACGCCCGCTCGTCACGCAGGTACGAGACGATCTCCTCGTCCAGCGCCGCCGCGGCGAACCAGAGCACGCACGCGCAGACCAGCGTCAGCGCCGGGGCGAACCAGAACGTGTCGCGCAGGTGCTCACGCAGCGGTGACAGCGCGCGGGGCGGACGGGAGCGGCGATCACTCATGCAGGCGAAAGTAACCCGCCCCGACCACCGGCCGGTGGACCCCGCCGCCGACCCTCCGGCGCCACGTTCCGTGCGTGGTTCGCGACGGAGCGTACGTGAGCGGCCGATGCCCGGCGCGAAAGGCGTCCCCGGCGCCCCCGCACCGCGCTGACCAGGGCGGGGACGGCCGGATGGTCACCCGATACGCAGGTGAGAGGCACCCCGAACCCCTGGTATTGTTTTCTTTGTCGCCACGGGAGACCGCGGCGGATCACCTGGTCCGGGTGGCGGAATGGCAGACGCGCTAGCTTGAGGTGCTAGTGCCCTTTATCGGGCGTGGGGGTTCAAGTCCCCCCTCGGACACTCATCCAGTTCCCACGGTTCTTCGCGAACCGTGGGAATTTCTGGTTTCCGGGGGCGGCCGACCGCCGCCGTCGGCGCCGCGATCACCTCTGAAAGGACCCCCGGTGGCTGTGCAGCGGATCTCGACCCGCAACGCCCGCTTTCAGCAGTTCCAGACGCTGCTCACCAACCGGACCAAACGCGGGCGCGCCCGCGAGTTCCTCGTCCAGGGCGTCCGGCCGGTCACCATGGCCGTGGAGCACGGGTGGACGGTCCGCTCCCTGCTGTACGACGCGAGCCGTCCGCTGTCCCGCTGGGCCGAGGAGCTGATGCGCGGCGTGGCCACCGAACGCATCGCCATGGCCCCGGAACTGCTGTCCGAGCTCAGCGAGAAGACCGAGGGCGCCCCCGAGGTCCTGGCCGTGGTCGAGATGGCACCGGACGACCTGTCCCGGATCACGGTCGACGAGGACTTCCTCGGCCTGGTCTTCGACCGCCCGACGCAGCCGGGGAACATCGGGAGCATCGTGCGTTCCGCCGACGCCTTCGGCGCGCGCGGACTCGTCGTGACGGGCCACGCGGCGGACCCGTACGACCCGAAGGCGGTCCGTGCGACCACGGGCTCGTTCTTCGCGCTGCCCGTGGTCCGCACGCCCTCGCACCGCGAGGTCGCGCAGTGGCTGGACGGGGAACGCGAGCGGGGGCGGCCCGTGGTCGTCGTCGGCACCGACGAGCACGGGGAGTGCGAGGCCGCCGATTTCGATCTGACCCAGCCGGTGCTGCTGGTCATCGGCAACGAGACGGCGGGCCTCAGCGCGGCCTGGCGCGAGCGGTGCGACCACGTGATCAGCATCCCGATGACCGGTTCGGCCAGCTCCCTCAACGCCTCCAACGCCGCGTCGGTCGTCCTCTACGAGGCCCGCCGCCAGCGCCTCGCGAAGGAGCGCGGTCGGCACCTGTAGGTGCCGGACGCCGGGCCCCCGCCCGTCACTTCCGCGTCGCGTACACGATGAGGTTGTCCACGGGGTGCCCGTCGGCGTCGAACGCGCCGTCGCAGGTGACCAGCCGCAGGGCGCGGTCCGTGGTGTGCCCGTAGACCCGGGAGGTCGGGAAGGCGTTCTTGCTCGCCGTCTCACGGCCCGTGACCTCGAAGTGGATGTCGGTGCCCCGGCCGTCCCGGACCACGATGTCCGCGCCCTTCGCGATCTTCTTCAGATCGTGGAAGACGGCCCGCCCGTACCGGGTGTCGTTGTGGCCGATGAGCACCGCGGCGCCGGGCTCGCCGGGCGCGGCGCTCCCGGTGTACCAGCCGACCTTCATGCCCTTGTCGGCCGGCGGCACCTCGACCGTGCGGTCGGGGTTGAGACCGAGGCGCATCACCTCGCTGTCCACGCCGAGGGACGGTACGGAGACGTGGACGGGCGGCCGGGCGGTGGCGCCGGCGTCGGCCGGGGCCGGGGAGGCCGGCGCTTTCGCGGCCGCCGCCGGGGACTTGGCCGCGGGCTCCCGCGACACGATGGTGGACGAGCAGCCGGTCAGGGCGACGAGCGCGGTGACGGCGAGACAGGCGGACACCGGCAGGGCGGTGCGGCGAACGGGGCGGTTACGGGACATCGGAACGGGCTCCAGGGGTCGTACGAACGGCAGTGGCGCCGCCCGGGGAAGGGCGGCGCCACTGCCTGCTCATCGGCTGCGGGACGGGTCAGCCGTCGCGGCGGGCGGTGCGGCGGCGCAGGACGACCGTGCCGGCGCCCGCGACGAGCAGCGCGGCCGCGGCGGCGGAGCCCGTCATGGCGCCGGTGTGGCCGCCCGAGGTGCCGGCCGGCTGCTCACCGGCCGCGACACCGCCGCGCGGCGCCTCGGAGGGCACCGCCGAAGGGGCTTCGGTCGGCTCGCCCGAGGGCACGACGGACGGCTCGGCGGACGGCTCCGCCGGGGACTCGGTCCGCGCGGGCGAGGGGGTGGCGGAGTCGGCGAAGGCCGACGTGGCCGGTACGCACACCGCGCCGGCCACGACGGCGGCGAGGAGGGCGGTACGCAGGGACGTGCGCAGGGGCATGGGCGAAGCTCCATTCCGAAACGGCCTCAGGAGCGGCCGCGGTGCGGGTGCGCACCGCGGCGCGAGGCGTACGGACAGGCTCGCGCCCACTTGTGAGGAAGCTGTCAGATCGTTGTGGTCATCGCATCAGGGTCGCCGGACCCTTGCCCGGACGGAGAGTTGCCGTCCGCGGGAAGCCGGAGCGTGAACACCGACCCCTGCCCCGGGACGCTCGCCGCGGTGGCCGTCCCGCCGTGCGCCTCCACGAGCTTGCGCACGATCGCCAGACCCAGCCCGCTGCCGCCCGTGCGGCGGTTGCGGGACTTCTCGCCGCGCCAGAACCGGTCGAAGACATGCGCCAGGTCGTCGGCCGGAATGCCGCTGCCCGTGTCGGCCACGTCCACCAGCACCGCGTCCCCCTCGTCGGAGCCGTACGGCCGCAGCGTGACCTCCCCGCCCGCCGGAGTGTGCCGGACCGCGTTCGACACGAGGTTGCCGACGGCCTGGCGGAGCCGGACCGGGTCGGCCGTCAGAGCGGGCGGCGGGCGGCCGGGCGGCGGGGCCTGGACGCTCAGCACGACGCCCGCCGTGTCGGCACGGGCCTGGTGCGCGGCGGCGACCTGGCCGAGCAGCTCCTCGATCCGTACGGGCTCGGGATGCAGCCGCAGCGCGTCGGCGTCTGCCTGCGCCAGGTCCTGGAGGTCGTCGATGATGTGCTGGAGCTGCACCGCCTCGTCGTGCAGGAAGGCGATGAACGCCGGGTCGGGCTCGGCGACCCCGTCCTGCGCCGCCTCCAGCCACCCCCGGATGTTGCTGAGCGGGGTGCGCAGCTCGTGGGCGACATCGCTGACCATGGCCTTGCGCTGGGCTTCGAGCCGGGCACGGTGGGCGGACATGTCGTTGAAGGCGGCGGCGAGCCGCCCGATCTCGTTGTCGGCGGCGACCACGACGGGCGCGGTGTCCTCCCCGTCCCGCATGCGCTGGGCGGCACCGGTCAGGGCGCGCAGGGGGCGTACGAGCCGGGCCCCGACGAGCACGGAGGCGCCGACGGTGAGGGCCAGCACGAGGGCCGCGGCGCCCGCGATCCGGGCGGTGTTCGCCGGGGAGAGGTCGAAGCCGGGCACGGTGGCGCCGCCCGTGTCGCCGATGAACAGCAGCGCGGGCGAGGCGACGTACGAGCTGAGCTGTTCACGGCGGGCGGTGCCCACGCACGAGGCGATGGCCCGGTCGTCCTCGCTGTTGCCGGCCGCCTGCTCGTAACCGGGGCTCGGCGTGGCGCCCGGCGTCGCGGTCCGCTCCTCACGGACCCCGGGCTCGGGCGCGGAACTCGGTGCGACGCTCGGCTCGGCGGTCGGCGGCAGGGAGGGGTACCCCTCGGCGGGCATCGGCACCGCCTCCGCGGGCACCGGGTCGGCCGCCTGACCCCACGACAGGCCCAGCTTCAGCTGGACGCCCTCGCGGCCCTGGCGCTTCAGACAGGCGTCCGCCAGCTGGTTCAGTGCCTTCAGCGCCTTCTCCTCGGTGGCCGTCGGGGTGTCCAGCGCGTCGACGGCGCAGCGGGTGCCCTGGAGGCGCTCCGGGTCGTTGCCGCCGACCACCTGGATCAGAGGCCGCCCGCTCGCGCCGGCGACCACGTCCGAGGCGATCCCGAAGTCGCTGAGGCAGGCCACGCTCCGGTCGGCGGCCTTCCGCAGCCGGGTACGCTCCGACGCCGGCAGCCGGAAGGGCCCGACCGCCCGCGGGTCGACCCGGTCGGTGGTGGTCCCGGACCCGCCGGCGCTCTCCGCCGACAGCGCCGTGTCCACCGCCAGAGGGTCCACGACGGCCGACGCCTGCGCCGGAAGCGCGGTCGCGGGCTCGGGCGCCGCCGAGTCG
Source organism: Streptomyces sp. Mut1 (assembly GCF_030719295.1). Taxonomy (NCBI): domain Bacteria; kingdom Bacillati; phylum Actinomycetota; class Actinomycetes; order Kitasatosporales; family Streptomycetaceae; genus Streptomyces; species Streptomyces castrisilvae. The sequence continues at coordinate 6,902,208 of NZ_CP120997.1, forward strand.
GCGAGCGGGGCGCGCCCCTGCGTCGTCAGCGCGATCCGCCGGCCGGACTGCTCGGCCAGCTCCCGCACGGTCTCCTCCACACCGTCCCAGGTGGGGTGGGCCGCCGCGTAGCCGAGCAGGCGCTGGTAGATCCGGGCGTCGGCGGTGAGGTTCTGGCCCTGCTCCTGGCGGATCGCGCCGGACGTCGTCTGCACGGCGAGCCAGGCGGTCGCCGCCACCGAACAGGCGGCGACCAGCGCCGAGACCGCCAGCAGCCGGGCGAACAGGCTCTTGCGCAACGGGACCTGCGCCCGGGGGCCGGCAGACCCCGGGCGCCGCGCGCTACGAGGACGCCGCACGGGTCGCCGCCTTCGCCGGGTCCGTCAGCTTGTAGCCGACACCGAAGACGGTGAGCAGCCGCACCGGTCTGCGCGGGGCCGGTTCGATCTTCTTGCGCAGGTTCATCACGTGCACGTCCACCGTGCGGTCGCTGATGTAGCGGTCGAATCCGTGGAGTTCGGCGAGGAGCCGCTGCCGGGAGAACACCCGGTCCGGCTCGGCCGCGAGCGCGGCGAGAATCCGGAACTCGCCCGGGGTGCACTCCACGGCCCGCCCCTGGACCGACACCACGTGCCGGGCCGGGTCGACGACCAGCGCCCCCACCGTCAGCACGCCCGCGTCGCCGGGTTCGCCGCCCGCACCCCGCCGGTTGCGGCGCAGCAGCGTACGCACCCGGGCCATCAGCTCGCGCGGGCTGTACGGCTTGGTCACGTAGTCGTCGGCGCCCAGGTCGAGGCCGAGCAGCAGATCGTCCTCCGTGGTGCGGGCCGTGAGCATCAGGACCGGCAACTCCCGCTGCTCGGCGCGCAGGACCCGTACGACGTCGAGGCCGTCGGCCCGGGGCATCATCACGTCGAGGAGCAGCAGGTCGGGTTCCCCGTGCCGGACCGCGTCGAGAGCCGCGAGTCCGTCGGGCGCGACGGTCACGCGGTGGCCCTCCCGTTCGAGGTAGCGGCGGAGGAGTTCGGCCTGATTCTCGTCGTCTTCGGCGACGATCACGTTTGCGCACACGTGCTCGATCGTAGAGGGAGGAGCCTCCTGCCTGAGCCGCCCTACCCGGCGTCCTCGCCGCCGCTGTGGGCCTCCATGAGTTCGTCATGTGCGGCGACCACGTCCCGGGCGAGGACGGTGACCATCTCCTGGCGGGTCGGTGTGCCGCCGGCATGCGCGGAGTACAGCCGCAGATCGCGCTGCGCCGAGGCCTTCGAGCACAGCTCGCGCGCGAACCGGGCGTTGCCCACGGTGTCGGCCATCCCGCGCTCCACGATCGCCGTGCAGAGGGAAGCGAGGACGTCGAGGGCGCCGGCGTCGGGTTCGTCGCCCTGGGACGCCAGCACGGACCGGGCGATGAGGACCAGTTCGTCGGCGGAGTACGACGGGAAGTCGACGCGGGTGTTGAAGCGGGAGACCAGACCGGGGTTGGTCGCGAGCAGCCCGGCCATCTCCTCCCGGTACCCGGCGAGCACGACGACCAGCCGGTCACGGTCGTCCTCGGCCCGCTTCAGGAGCACCTGGAGGGCCTCCTTGCCGAAGGCGTCGCCGCCGGAGTAGCCGCTGTTGGACAGGGCGTACGCCTCGTCGATGAACAGCACCCCGTCCATCGCCGAGTCGATCACCGCGTTGGTCTTGAGGGCCGTGGACCCCAGGTGCTGCCCGACCAGGTCGACGCGCTGGGCCTCGACGACGTGCCCGGAACTCAGCAGCCCGAGCCCGGCGAAGACCTGGCCGATGACGCGGGCCACCGTCGTCTTCCCGGTGCCGGGCGGCCCGGCGAAGACGAAGTGGCGGGGGCGGGCCCCGCCGGGCAGCCCCTGCGCCTCGCGCAGCGCGGACATGCGCAACTGGGCGATGAGGGTCAGCACCTGGCGCTTCACCGGCTGGAGCCCGATCATCGCGTCGAGCGACTCCCGCGCCTCGGCGAGCAGCCGCTCCCGCTCCTCGTCGGACCGCCCCTGCGTGCCGCCGCTCCCGGCGGCCGCGTCCGGCGAGGGCTCGGCCCGCACCGTCGCGGCGACCGGGGCGGCGGGCTCCGGGGCGGCGACGACCGGCCGGGCGCGGGCCCGCGACTCCACGTCGAGGAGGTCCGGTGCGCACCGGAAGGCGTACTGGTACCGCTTCAGCGCCTCCTCCTCCCGGCCCAGCTCCTCCAGCGCCCGCCCCATGAAGTACGTGGCCTCGGCGTCGAACCGGCTGCCGGCCTCCAGCTTCCTCGGCAACGGCGACAGCACGTTCACGGCCTCGTGGTGGACGCCCTGGGCGAAGAGCGCCGCACCGACGTACAACTGCGCCTCGTCCTTCAGGAACGCGTCACCGATCCCGGTGGCGAACTTCAGGACGAGAGGCCAGTCCTCCTTGACGAACGCGTACCGGGTGCAGACGAACCGTGTCTCGTCGCAGTCCAGCTGAGCGGTGGAGAGCCGCGCCCACGCCTCGTCGAGTCTGCGCTCGTCCAGGAGCGACGACATGGCCGCCAGCCACAGGTCGCGGGCGTTCTCCAGACGGAAGGTGACGTAGTGGCCGATCTGGAACGTGGACCGGAAGGGCTGCTGGAACTTCGTCCGCAGCGCACCGAACTGCGCCGAGCCGCGGAGCATGCCGTCCAGCGCCGCTTTCCGGTCGTCCCCCGTCAGGTGGAGACCCAGCCAGGCGTCGGCGGCGGTGGGGTCGTGGTGCGTGGCGAGCGCGAACTGTGCGCAGGCTCCTCCTCTGTCGCCCTGCCGCATGAGGACCACCGCCTGGTTCCACGCCTGCTCGGCCTTCCTGACCGAACCCCGGCCCGCGCCACCCCGCACGTGACTCCCCCCTCGACGGGCGCGCGGCCCGTACCGGTGGCGGACGGCCACCGTGATCACCTGGAACGGTGGCCAGGATAGCCAAACGCCGCGCGGCCGGCCGGGGCGATGGGCGGGCCACCCGTCCGAGGCGCCGACCCGCGCGGCGACCACGTAGAGTCCGTCCGATGTCCGCCATCCCCTCGAACCAGGTCTTCGCCGCCGTCAGGACAGCCGGTGCGCTCCTGCCGGGCGACCTGCTGGTCCGGATCGCCGAGGGCGAGGACGTCACCGGCGGCCGGCCCGAGGACCACGGTCCGGCCACCGCACACGCGGTGCGGGAGGAGGCCGGACGGAGCTGGGAGCACCTGAAGCCCCTCTGGCGCGAACTGCGCGAACACCTGCCCCGGACCCCCGGGGCCGGGGCCGCCTCGCGTCCACCGGCCGGCCGCGCGGGCGGCGACTGGCCGGCCGCCCTCTGGCACGCACTCGGCTACGGCCCGCTCACCGCCGTCGGCCCGGCGGGCATCGCGGCCGACTCCGGCCCGGCGAAGACCTTTCCCGTCTCGCACCGCTGGCACCACGTCGTGATCCACCAGACGGCCTGGGACCACGGTCTCGACTCGCGCCGCGCCGGGCAGGCCCCGCCCCACTCCCTGCTCCAGGAATGCCTCAACCGCACAGAGGCCCACCTCTGGGGTGTCCTCACCAACGGCCGCCGGATGCGCCTGCTCCGGTCCTCCGGCCCCCGGGCCACCGTGGCCTACCTCGAATTCGACCTGGAGGCGATCTTCGACGGGGAGCTGTTCAGCGAGTTCGCCCTGCTGTACCGGCTGCTGCACGCCTCCCGCTTCGCGGTGGAGCCGGGAGCCGCGCCGTCCACCTGCCGGCTGGAGACCTGGCGCACCGAGGCCATCGCCTCCGGCACCCGGACCCTGGACCAGCTCTGCAAGGGCGTCCGGACCGCCCTCACCACCCTGGGCACCGGCTTCCTGCGCCACCCCGCCAACGCGGCCCTGCGCGCGAGCACCGACGCCGACGCCCTGCACAACGCCCTCCTGCGCCTCGTCTACCGCCTGCTCTTCGTGTTCGTCGCCGAGGACCGCGACGCCCTGCTGTCCCCGGAGGCGGGCGCCCCGGCCCGATCCCGCTACGAGGCGCACTTCTCCTCCGCCCGGCTGCGCGCCCACGCCCGCGAGCCCGGCGGCACCGGGGACGGCGGCCTGTACGAGTCGCTGCGTGTCGTCCTGGACGCCCTCGGCGACGAGAACGGCCGCCCCGAACTGGGCCTGCCCGGCCTCGGCGGCATCTTCGACGTTACGGAGACCGACGCCCCGCTGCGCGGACTGTCCCTCTCCGACGAGCACCTGCTGACGGCCGTGCGCCACCTCTCCCAGGTCCGGGACCCGGGCTCGGGCCGTCCGCGTACGGTCGGCTACCGGCACCTGGGCGCCGAGGAACTGGGCTCCGTCTACGAGTCCCTGCTCGAACTCGTCCCCCGGCTCGCCCCGGCCGGCCGCGCCTTCGAACTGGTCGAGCTGCCCGGCAACACCCGTAAGACGACCGGCTCCTACTACACCCCCTCCTCGCTCGTCGAGTGCCTCCTCGACTCCGCGCTCGACCCGGTCCTGGACGCCGCCGTCGACCGCGGCGAGCGGGCGGCGACGGGCGCCACCGGAGCGCCCGGAACCGTCGTCCGCGAGCTGCTCGCCCTCACCGTCTGCGACCCGGCCTGCGGATCCGGCCACTTCCTCGTCGCGGCGGCCCGGCGGATCGCCAAACGTGTCGCCGCGGTCCGGGAGGACACCCCGGAACCCACTCCGGGCACGCTCCGGCATGCCCTCAACGAAGTCGTCGCCCACTGCGTCTACGGCGTGGACCTCAACCCGATGGCCGTCGAGCTGGCCAAGGTGTCGTTGTGGCTGGAGGCCCTGGAGCCGGGCAGGCCGCTGGGGTTCCTGGACGCGCACGTCAAGCACGGCAACGCGCTGATCGGGGCGACCCCGGCCCTGCTGCGGGGCGGTATCCCGGACGCGGCGTTCAGACCGCTCGCCGGCGACGACAAGGAGTACGCCAGGGCCCTGGCGAGGCGGAACCGGGCCGAACGGCGGGGTGACAGCGGTCCGTTCGACGAGGACACCGCCGCGGGGGCCGCCAACACCGCGCTGGCCACCGGCCTGCGCTCCATCGCCGACGCCCCCTCGGACACCCTCGCCGAGGTGCGCGGGCAGGAAGCCGCCTACCGCGACCTCGCCGGGTCCGCGCGGTATGTGCGCGCGCGGCATGTGGCCGACGCCTGGTGCGCCGCGTTCATGGCGCGCAAGGCGGACGGCGTCCCGCCGGCGGTCACCGAGGGGGTCTTCCGCAGCCTCCAGGACCCGGCATCGGACGCGGTGCCCCGGGCCACCCACGAGGAGATCGTGCGCCTGCGGCGCCGGCACCGGTTCTTCCACTGGCACCTGGAGTTCCCCGAGGTCTTCACCGTCCCCGGGTCCGGCGAGGGCGTCGACGCGGCCACGGGGTGGGCCGGCGGATTCGCCTGCGTCCTGGGCAACCCGCCGTGGGAGCGCATCAAGCTCCAGGAACAGGAGTTCTTCGCCAGGCGTGACGCGGAGATCGCCGCCGCGAAGACCGCCGCCACCCGCAAGCGCCTGATCGCCGCGCTGAAGGAGGACGGGGACGGCACCGGGCTCCACGCCGAGTTCGAGGTGGCCAAACGCAGGGCGGAGGGCGAGAGCCACTTCCTGCGCGGCGCCGGACGCCATCCGCTGACCGGGCGCGGCGACATCAACACGTACGCCGTCTTCGCCGAGACGGGCCGCGCGCTGACCGGACCGCGCGGGCGCATGGGTGTCATCGTGCCGACGGGCATCGCGACCGACGCGACGACCCAGTTCTTCTTCCGGGACCTGGTGACCGAGGGGTCGATCGCCGCCCTGTACGACTTCGAGAACGCCGCGCCCGTCTTTCCCGACGTCCACCGCTCGTTCAAGTTCAGCATCCTGTCCCTGACCGGCCGGGCGCTGCGCGAACCCGCCGCCAGGTTCGCGTTCTTCCTGCACGACCCGGCCGAACTCCGCGACGAGAGCAAGGTGTTCACCCTCACGCCCGAGGAGATCACGCTCCTCAACCCCAACACGGGCACCTGCCCCGTCTTCCGCTCCCGCCGCGACGCCGAGATCACCCTCGGCATCTACGGCCGGGTCCCCGTCCTGATCAAGGAGGGCGATCCGGACGGCAACCCGTGGGGCGTGACGTTCAGGACGATGTTCCACATGTCCAACGACTCCCATCTCTTCCGCACCCGGGAGGAGTTGACGGCCACCGGCTGGCACCCCTGCGGCAACCGCTTCGTGCGGGCCGACCGGTCCATGCTCCCGCTGTACGAGGCGAAGATGGTCGACGCCTACAACCATCGCGCCGCCGACGTCGTCAAGAGCGCGACCGCCGTGAAGCGTCAGAACCAGCCGTCCTACCTGAGCGCCGCCGACCGGGCCTCGGCATCCCGTCTCGCCGTGCCGGGCAGCTGGGTGGACAGCGCCGGGACACCGCACGACGCGCCGCCCGGCTGGCTCGCCTTCCTCCGCATCAGCAGCCCCACCAACCAGCGGACCATGATCTCCGCCATCCTCCCGCCCGCGGCGATCGGCGACTCCGTCTTCCTGCTGTGCACCAGGACCTCGCGGGACAGTGCCGCCCTCGCGGCGCACTTCAACTCCTTCGTCTACGACTTCGTCACCCGCCAGAAGGTCGCCGGACTCAACCTCAACTTCTTCTACATCCGCCAGCTCCCCGTGCTGCCGCCCGAAACCGTCCGCCGTTTCACGGACTTCCTGACCCCGCGCGTCCTCGAACTCACCTACACGGCCCACGACATGAGGCCCTTCGCCACCGACCTGGGCGAGTCCGGCGCACCCTTTTGCTGGGACGAGGCCCGCCGGCGCCACATCCGCGCCGAACTCGACGCGCTCCTCTTCCACCTCTACGAGATCGCCCGCGACGACGTCGGCCACATCCTGGACACCTTCCCCGTCGTCCGGCGCAGGGACGAGGCCCGGTACGGCACGTACCGCACGAAGGACCTGATCCTGGCCGAGTACGACCGCATGGCCGCCGCCGGCCTGCCGGCGGGCGGTACCTACACCTCCACGCTCACCCCGCCGCCGGGGGAGGGGGCCCGCCATCCGGAGCCGGCTGCCGTGACCTCCGCGAGCACCCGGTAGTAGTCCCCCGGACGGCGCTCGAAGTCCGTCCACGCGGCGAGCGCGTCCAGTTCGTTGTCAGGTCCGCGCAGCAGGTCGACGGAGGTCTGTCCGAACCGGGGGACGAGGGCGTCCCGCTCCGCCTCCGCCAGGATGCGGCGGAGTCCGGCCACGGCGGCGCGGGCCCGGCCGCGGCGCTCCGGACCGGCCCGGAACATGGCGGATCGGGTCGAGGCGGCGTCGGCGTCCGCCAGCAGGGGTTCCAGGCGCTCGGCCAGCTCGCGGGCGGTGTCCGCGGCCTCCTTTCCCCGGGGCCCGGCCTCCACCAGGACGCGCAGGGCGGTGACCAGCGAGGTGGTCCGGGGGTCGGACCGGTCGTCGGCCGAGAGGCGCACCAGTACGTCCTGGCTCGCCCCGTCGGCCAGGTGCCGTGCCGCGGCGACCGCCTGCTCCGCCGTGCGCCGGCCGACGTCCGGCAGCTGTCCCAGCTTCCAGACGCCCGCGTCGAGCACGTCGCGCGCGGTGTGGATGCCGCCCTTCTCCCACTCCTTCGTCCGGAAGCGCTGCCCGGCGTCGTTGCGCAGCGACTTCACGGGGACGCGGCCCATCTCCTCGTGTACGCGCTCCCGCTGGAGGGGGGCCCATGCCGCACGGACCGCTTCGACGGCGCGGGTGTGGTCCTCCTCCACCGCGGCGGCGTCGTAGGCCAGTTGCCAGGCACGGCGGACGACGTCCGGCCGGACACCGCTCAGCCGGGCCGCCGCGCGGATGTTCCCGCCGACGAGGCCGGCGGTGGCCAGCAGCAGACCGATGATCACCAGCGTGTCGGACAGATCGATCCGGTCGTCGATGGTCTCGTCGTCCTGGCCCAGCGTGTACAGCCGGCCCCTGGCCGAGCCCTCGGCGACCACGAAGCCGCTCTCCCATCCGTACCCGGTCTCCGGGTCGTAGTTCGGCGCCTTGAGGCTGTCGGCCCGTCGGGCGTCGCACTGGTGCGCCGCCTCGTGCTCGCCGTGGTCGAAGGGGTCCGTCCACCGGACGGTGCACGCCCCGTCCGGCTCCTCCCGCAGCACGGTCAGATCGATCTGGCGGAGTTCCGGCATCTCCGGCACGGCCGCGTAGACGGCCGCCGAGCAGGCGATGAGCAGCACCCCGAGTGTCAGGACCCAGCGGAAGAACGGTACGTGTCTCACCTGCGGCCCCCTCGCGCCCTGTCGGCGGTGCGTACTGCCCGCACAGCCTCGCGGCCCCGGGCCCCGCCATCAAGAAGGCGAGTCGGCAGCGACGTGGCCGTGAGCCTGCCGGATCCGGGCAGTGAGCCGAGGCGGCCGGCCGGGGAATGAACACCGGCGCGGCGGGTAGGTTCGCCCCTTGCCCATCCCCCCACCCGCAAAGGCCCCCACCCATGGCAGACATCGACCGCCGCCGGCTCCTGAAGCTCGCCGGGAGCTCCGTCGCCCTCAGCGCGCTGTCGGGCAGCATCGCCCGCGCCGCGTCCCTCCCGGCGCGGGGGCGTACGGGCACCATCGAGGATGTCGGGCACATCGTCGTCCTGATGCAGGAGAACCGTTCCTTCGACCACTACTTCGGGACGATGAAGGGCGTACGGGGGTACGGCGACCCGCGGCCCGTCACGCTGCCCGGCGGGAAGCCGGTCTGGCACCAGGCGGACGCGGCCGGGCGGGAGGTGCTGCCGTTCCGGCCGCCGGCCGATGAGCTCGGGATGCAGTTCCTCCAGGACCTGAACCACGACTGGGCGGGCGGCCACCGGGCGTTCAACAAGGGGGCCTACGACCAGTGGGTGCCCGCCAAGACGGCGACGACGATGGCCCACCTCACGCGGGAGGACATCCCCTTCCACTACGCGCTCGCCGACGCGTTCACCGTCTGCGACGCCTACCACTGCTCGTTCATCGGGTCGACCGACCCCAACCGCTACTACCTGTGGAGCGGCTGCACCGGCAACGACGGGACCGGCGGCGGGCCCGAGCTGGGCAACGACGAGGCGGGGTACGGCTGGACGACCTACCCCGAGCGGCTGGAGCGGGCCGGGGTGTCGTGGAAGGTCTACCAGGACATCGGTGACGGGCTCGACGCCAGCGGCTCCTGGGGCTGGATCAACGACGCCTACCGGGGCACCTACGGCGACAACTCGCTTCTCTACTTCAACAGTTACCGCGACGCCCGGCCCGGCGACCCCCTGTACGACAAGGCGCGCACCGGCAGCGACATCAAGGGCGGCGGCGGGCTGCTCGACGACCTCAGGGCCGACATCCGGGCCGGGACGCTGCCCTCGGTGTCCTGGATCGTGTCCCCCGAGGCCTTCAGCGAACACCCCAACTGGCCCGCGAACTACGGCGCCTGGTACATCGCCCAGGTGCTGGACGCACTGACCGCCGACCCCGAGGTCTGGGGACGTACCGCCCTCTTCCTCACCTATGACGAGAACGACGGCTTCTTCGACCACGTCGTGCCGCCCTTCGTCCCGTCCGGCCCCGCGCAGGGACTGTCCACCGTCGACACCTCGGCCGACTACTTCCCCGGCGACGCGCGTTACGCCGCCGGACCGTACGGGCTCGGCCAGCGCGTCCCCATGACCGTCGTCTCGCCCTGGAGCACCGGCGGCTACGCCTGCTCCGAGGTCTTCGACCACACGTCCGTCATCCGGTTCATGGAGCGGCGCTTCGGCGTCCACGAGCCCCATATCTCGCCCTGGCGGCGGGCCGTCTGCGGCGACCTGACCTCCGCGTTCGACTTCCGGCGTACGGACACCTCGGCGCCCGACCTGCCCTCCACGGCCGGGTACGAGCCCCCGGACGGCGACCGGCACCCCGACTACGTGCCCGTGCCGCCCGCCACCGGGGCGGTGCCGGGCCAGGAGCGCGGGACGCGCCCCACCCGCCCGCTGCCCTACGCGCCGCTGGCCGACGGGGCCGCCGATCCGGCCGCGGGCACATACCGCCTCACCTTCGGCGGCGGTCCGGCGGCCGGCGCGCAGTTCCTCGTGACGTCCGCCAACCGCACAGACGGGCCCTGGACCTACACCACCGGGGCGGGCGACATGCTCGCGGACACCTGGAACACCGCCTACTCCGACGGGCTGACCGACCTCACCGTCCACGGCCCGAACGGATTCCTGCGCTCGTTCCGGGGCGCGGGAAAGACGGCCGGGCCCGAGGTGACGGCCCGTCATGTGGCGGCCGGCGGACAGCTGGAACTCACCTTCACCCACGCCGGCCCCGGGAGCGCCCGGCTGACCGTCCGCAGTGCGGCGGCCTACGGGGGAGCGGTCCGGACGGTCACCGTGGCCGCGGGCGAGACCGTGATCCGCACCCTCGATCTGCGGGGAAGCGCACACTGGTACGACATCACCGTGGCCGACGACGGCGACACCACGTTCCTCCGCCGTTTCGCCGGCCATGTCGAGACGGGAGAACCCGGCACGAGCGACCCCGGACTCGTCACCGGCTGAGCGCGGCCGTCCCCAGCTGGTCCCGGTGGGCCCGAGCCGTGGCCATCAGCACATCGAGGGCCTCCCTCGTCCGCAGGAGCTCGGCGATGTGGGCGTCGAGCCGGTCGCGTTCCAGCGCCAGCCGCTCCAGCGCGGAGTCCGAGTTCGCCTCGCTCGGCGCGTCGACGCAGGGCAGCACCTCGGCGATGGTGCGGCTGGACAGGCCCGCGCCGTACATCCGCTGGATGAACACGACCCGCTCCACGTCGGCGTCCGTATAGATCCGCTGGCCGCCGGGGCTGCGGGTGCCGGTGAGCAGCCCCTGCTCCTCGTAGTAGCGCACGGACCGGACGCTGACTCCGGTCCGTGACGCGAGCTGCCCGATCCGCATGAAGCCTCCCGGCCGTGTTCCGCGCTGTCCCGTGTCCCGTGTCCGAGCCGGGTCTGTGTCCTGCGTCACAAACACTTGCCTCTGACGTCAGTGTCAGGTTCTAGCGTAGCTGCTGTGCCCGGTTCCGGGCGCCGCGGACGTGAAGGAGTTCTGACGTGACGACCCTTTTCAGCAGCTACCCGCTCGGTGGCCTGACCCTGCCCAACCGAGTCGTCATGGCCCCCATGACGCGGGTCCGGGCCGCCGCCGGCGGACTGGCGACGCTGTCGATGGCGGCCTACTACGCCCAGCGGGCCACGGCCGGACTGATCGTCAGCGAGGGTGTGCAGCCCAGCGCGGTCGGGCAGTCCAACCCGGGTACGCCGGGGCTGTACACCGACGAGCAGGTCGCCGCGTGGCGGCCGGTGACCTCGGCGGTGCACACCAACGGCGGACGGATCTTCGCCCAGATCATGCACGGCGGCCGGGTCTCGCATCCCGACACCACTGGCATGCGGCCGGTGGGGCCCTCGGCGGTGGCCGCCACCGGGGACGTGTTCACCCCGTCAGGGCCCCAGCCGGCCCCGACACCGCGCGCCCTGGACACGGCTGAAGTGCCCGAGCACGCCAGGTCGTACGCCCACGCGGCCCGGCGCGCCGTCGAGGCGGGCTTCGACGGCGTGGAACTGCACGGCGCCAACGGCTACCTGATCTCGCAGTTCCTCTCGTCCAACGCCAACCTGCGCACGGACCGCTACGGCGGCCCGGTCGCCAACCGGATCCGCTTCGCCGTCGAGGCCGCCGCCGCCACCGTCGACGCCGTCGGCGGGGCCAGGACCGGCATCCGGCTCTCCCCGGGCGGCGAGTTCTGGGGGGTCCGGGAGAGCGAGGTCAGCGAGCTGTACGCCGCGCTGCTGGCCGAACTGGCCCCGCTCGGTCTGGCCTACGTGCACCTTGAGGCCACCGCGGACGAGGACGTGCTCCTCACCCTGCGCCGGGCCTGGCCGGGCACGCTCGTCGTCAACCCCGTGGTCCCGATGGGACCCAAGCAGACCGGCCGGGACGACGCCGACCACTGGCTCGCGCTGGGCGCCGACCTCATCAGCTTCGGCCGGGCCTTCATCTCCAATCCCGACCTCGTCGAGCGCCTGCGCGCCGGACTGCCGATCGCACCCGTCGACGAGGCCACGTACTACCAGGGCGGCGACGCGGGCTATCTGACCTACCCGGCCCACCCGTACGCGGCGTGACTCCCGGCCGGGCGAACGGGCCGCCGCCGGGGCAGGTGTTCGGCCCCGGCGGCGGCCCGGGGGTCCGGACGGCGGGTGTGGTCGCGCGGGGCGCGCGGCCCGCGCGGTCCGGAGCGGAAGCGCGTCAAAGGTGCATGGTTGTCACCCTTTCTGATCGCCCGGGGTTCGGAAATGCTCGCAGTTTGTAGTTCCCGCGTCACGCAAACTCCTTATAGTGAACGGGTGTTGACCGCGTGATCTTGACGCGTGCAGTTGTCGCCCCAGGAGTCAGGATTCATGACACACCCCTCTCCGGCGGAGCCCGCAGTGGCCCCTCCGCCACCCCCGCCCGGCTGCCCGGCCCACTCCGGTGCCGTCCCGCTCTGGGGCCCCGGATTCCAGACGGAGCCCCAGGTGGTCTACCGCGCCATGCGGCGCGACCACGGGCCCGTCGTCCCCGTCGAACTGCCCGGCGGCTTCCCCGCCTGGCTGGTCGTCGGGTACCGCGAGCTCCACCGCGTCACCAGCGACGGGGAGTTGTTCCCGAGGGATGTCGGCCTCTGGAACCAGTGGCCGCACATCCCCGAGGACTGGCCCCTGCTGCCGATGGTGGGACGGCCCCTGCCGTCCATCTACTTCAGCGCGGGGGAGGAACACCGGCGCCACGTCCGCATGGTCGGGCCCGCACTCGAAGGCGCCGACCCGTTCCGGATCCGCAGCCACTGCGAGGAGCTGGCCGACCGGCTGGTCGACGACGTGTGCAGCCGGGGCACCGCCGACCTCGTCGCCGACTTCTGCGAACCCCTCCCCGTGCTCGTCCTCGCCCGTCTGGTCGGCTTCCCCGACGACGAGGGCATCGGCATCGCCCAGGTGCTGAAGGACCTGGCGGACGGCGGGCCGGAGGCGCAGAGCGCGCATCTGCGGTTCGGGGAGTACATGGCGCGGCTGGTCGCCGCCAAGCGGGCCGAGCCGGGGGACGACGTCACCTCGCGCATGCTGGCCTTCCCCGAGAAGTTCACCGACGAGGAGTACACGCTCGACCTGATGGCCGTCACGGCCGCCGGTCATCTGCCCACCGCGGACTGGATCAGCAACTCCCTGCGGCTGATGCTCACCGAGGACGAGTTCGCCGACTCCATGGTCCACGGCCGGCGCAGCATCGGCGAGGCCATGAACGAGGTGCTGTGGGAGGACACCCCCACCCAGATCCTCGCCGGGCGCTGGGCCGCACGCGAAACCCAGCTCGGCGGACAGCGGATCGGGCGCGGGGACATGCTGCTGCTCGGCCTCGGGGCCGCCAACACCGACCCGTTGATCCGCTCGGGCCTGTCCGCCGGCGGATTCTCCGCCCAGGGCGGCAACGGCGCGCACCTGGCCTTCAGCCACGGCGAGTACCGGTGCCCGTTCCCCGCCCAGGAGATCGCCGAGATCATCGCCAGGACCGGCATCGAGGTGCTGCTCGACCGGCTGCCCGACCTCCGGCTCGACGTCCCCGTCGAGGAGCTCGTGCGACGGCCCTCCGCCTTCCTGCGCGGCAACACCTCGCTCCCCGTCCGGTTCACCCCCGTACGTACGACAGGAGACTTCTCGTGAACTGCCCCCACGCCACCCAGGCAGCGGCCCAGCACGGTGGGACCGTCGTGATCGACCCCATGGTCCAGGACCTGGACGGGGAGACGGCGCGGCTGCGCGACGCCGGACGGCTGGCGCGGATCGAGCTCCTGGGCGTGCCCGCCTGGACCCTCACCCGGCACGCGGACGCCCGGCAGCTCCTGGTCGACCCGCGCCTGGTGAAGGACATCGGCGCCTGGGGGCTGTGGCAGAGCGGAGCGGTCACGCGAGAGTGGCCGCTCATCGGGATGATCGACGCCGGGCGGTCCATGTTCACGGTCGACGGCGCCGAACACCGCCGGCTGCGGACCAAGACCTCCCAGGCGCTGACGCCCCGCCGGCTGGAGGCGATCCGGCCGGACATCGAGAAGTTCACCGCGGAGCTGCTGGACGCGCTGGAGGAGGGTGGCCGGGACGGAGCCGTCGTCGACCTCAAGGCGGTGTTCGCCCAGCCGCTGCCGATGCGGGTCGTCGGCATGCTGATGGGGGTCGACCCGGCGGAGAACGCCATGCTGACCCGCCAGTACAAGGCCTTCTTCTCGATGCTCACCCCGCAGGACGAGCGCCTCGCCCTCCTCGCCGACCTGGACGTCTTCTACGCCGGGCTCGTACGCGAGAAGACCGCGCGGCCGACCGACGACCTGACCTCCGGGCTCATCCTCGCCGAGGAGGGCGGCGAGCCGCTGACCGAGGAGGAGGTGATCGGCAACCTCAAGGCGATGGTCGCCGCCGGGCACGAGACCACGATCGGGCTCATACTCAACGCCGTACGCGCCCTGCTGGCCCACCCCGATCAGCTGCGGATGGTCCTCGACGGAGAGATCCCCTGGGAGACCGTGATCGAGGAGACCCTGCGGTTCGACACCCCCACCACCCACCTGCTCATGCGGTTCGCCACCGAGGACATCCAGGTGGGTGACGACGTCATCGCCAAGGGCGAGGGCGTGGTCATCTCCTACCGGGTGATCGGCCGTGACCCCGAGCAGCACGGACCCGACGCCGACGCCTTCGACATCACGCGCGCCACCCCCATCCGGCACATGACCTTCGGGCACGGGCCGCACATCTGCCCCGGCGCCGCGCTGTCCCGGGTCGAGGCGGGCATCGCCCTCCCGGCGCTCTTCGCGCGCTTCCCGCGCCTGCGGCTCGCCGTACCGGACTCGGAGCTGCGCAACCTCCCGGTGATGACGCAGAACGACATGGAGTCCTTCCCGGTCCAGCTCGGCACCTGAGCCGATGTGACGCGGGACCGGCGGACAGGCATATCGTGGCGGTGGCCGAAGCGGCCGCCGCCACGGGCGCTTTCGGGCCGGGACAGCGGCGGCACCCCGAGTCGAAGCGCTTCGACACTGGTCTGGACATGTGGACCCAGCGGGTCTAGGCTCGCGCTGTCTCTCCATGTGGCAGGTGGAGAGGGCGGAGTCGAAGCGCTTCGCCATATCTGACCGAAAGTGCCGGAGCAGACCGGTTCGCGTGCCGGGCCCGACGACGTCCGTGATGGAGAGCTGAATGGTCACCCTGGCCGAGGTCGCGCAGCACGCCGGAGTCTCGGCGAGCACGGTGAGCTACGTCCTCAGCGGCAAGCGCTCCATCTCGGTGGCCACCCGCGAGCGCGTCGAACAGAGCATCCAGCAGCTCGGCTACCACCCCAACGCCGGGGCCAGGGCGCTCGCCAGCAGCCGGTCGAACATCATCGCGCTCATGGTGCCGCTGCGCACCGACATGTACGTGCCCGTGATGATGGAGATCGCCATCGCGGTCGCCACCACCGCCCGCACCCACGGCTACGACGTCCTGCTGCTCACCGGAGAGGAGGGCCCCGCCGCCGTGCGGCGGATCGCCGGCAGCTCGCTCGCCGACGCGATGATCCTCATGGACGTCGAACTGCACGACGAGCGGCTGCCCCTGCTGCGCGAGACCGACCGGGCCGCCGTGCTCATCGGGCTGCCCGCCGACACCGACGGACTGACCTGCGTGGACCTCGACTTCGAGGCGACCGGCGCGCTCTGCGTGGAACACCTGGCCGGCCTGGGGCACCGTGAGATCGCCGTGATCGGCGAGGCCGCCGCGGTGTACGAGCGGCACACCGGGTTCGCCGAGCGGACCGTCGACGGCGTACGGGCCAAGGCGCAGGAGACCGGGGTGCGCGTGCTGCACCGGCCGTGCGAGGGCGGGTACGCAGCGATGGCGCAGACGCTGTCGCGGATATTCGACGAGCGCCCCGGCACCACCGGTTTCATCGTGCAGAACGAGTCGGCGGTCGAGCCGCTGCTCAACCTGTTGCGGCAGCAGGGCCGGGCGGTGCCCGAGGACGTGTCGGTGGTCGCGATCTGCCCCGAGCAGGTCGCCTCCCAGGCATCGGTGCGGCTCACCTCGGTGGCCATACCCGCACAGGAGATGGGGCGCCGCTCGGTCGAGCAGGTCGTCGCCAAGCTCTCCGGCCGGGGCACCGACGAAGTCGAGCTGCTGGCACCCGAGCTGACGGTACGGGAGAGCACCGGACCCGCCCCGGTCTGAGCCCCTGGACGACACGCGCACGAGCCGGCCCCCGCGCGGGGGCCGGCTCCCTTGTGCGTACGGCTCAGCCGAACGACACACCGAAGGAGTTGGTCCGGAAGTCCAGTCCGCCCGCCGACGAGGTGATCTCGTAGCCGAACTGGACGTCGCCGATGGTCTCGTTTCCCCACCAGCCCTTGGTGTCCTTGATCCACTTCAGGATCGGCAGGATGTCCACCGTGCCCGAGGCGGAGTCCGACGTGCGCAGGAACGAGAACACCTCGTTGGAGCCGTTGTCGCCCTTGTAGACGGTCCAGGTGTGACCACCGAGCGTCACGGTGCCCTGTGCGCTGCCGAGCGGGCCCACGGCGCCGGTGTGGTTGACCCACAGCATCACCTCGTAGTCGTAGTCGCTGTCCCAGATGTCGTACGAGGTGTTGTAGGCGCCGGACGACGGGACGGTGACGTTGTACGTACTGGTGAGCGACGACAGCGAGGTGAGGGGCTTGTTCACCACCTTCTTGGCGTTGGGGTACGACTTGATGCCGCCGGTGTCCGGGTGGTCCGCCCAGACACCCCAGTCCGAGGAGGAGTTGGCCCAGATGCTCTGGGAGCCCGCGCCCGATCCCCAGATGTTGTTGTAGAGGGTGTAGCCGTCCGAGGTGTCGTACGTGCCCCACTGGTCCGACGAGGACCAGGCCGCGGCCTGGGCGGGGGCGGCGGCGAAGCCGATGAGCGCCGCCAGCGCCGCGGCCGGCGCCAGCGCGAACCTGCTGAGTGTGCGGGTGCGTCGTGCCATGGTTGTCCTTCCATGGTGGGGGTGGGGGGAAGTGCTACCGCGGCCCCAGTTCGAGGACGCGGTCAACGCCGGCCGTCAGCTCCAGAAGAGTGGAGGGGGAGCCGGCGAAGGCATCGGTGAAGGTGTGGCCGTCGCCCGTACGGAGATCGGCACGGGCGTCACGTGTGGGGTGCAGGACGGCGGTCGCGGTGCCGTCGGCCGACCAGCGCAGATCGAGCCCGGCGCCGAACCGCGTACGCACACCCCGCAGTTCACCGCTCGGACAGCCCGCGAGGGGCGCGGGCAGCAGGACCAGCCGGTCCGGCGTCGACTGGACGAGCGACTCGATGACCGCGGCGGGCAGGGCGTGGGCCGCGTCCGCGTTGTAGACGTCGCGGGACGGGTAGTGGGCGCTCATCAACGAGTCGTGGAAGAAGTCGCCCGCCAGGACCGACCGCACGGCGGCCGAGGCCCGCACCCCGTCCCGCAGGCGCGCGGCGATCAGCGCGTGGTGCAGATGGCCGTGCGCGGAGTCGTTCTCGGCGCCGCGCAGCTCAAGCGCCCGGTGCGCGGCGGCCGCCAGCTCCGGGGTGTCGTACGGATTGACCGCGTCCAGCGGCCACACCGGGTAGAGGTGGCTGAGGTGGCGGTGGTCGTACGTCTCCGCCAGGCCCGGCCACGCCCACTCGGCGAGCGCGCCGTCCTCGTTGACCCGGTAGCCGGCGAGCCGGTCCGCCAGCGCCCGCCGCCGCGCGGAGACCGGATGGGCGGGGGAGCGGCCGGCCGGGACGGTCAGGGCGTGGCGGGCCGCCGCGAGGTCCATCGTCGCGTTGACCGTCCCCCAGCTCGCGTTCGCCGGACGGTTCTCCGGCGAGTACGAGGGGACCACGGCCACCGAACCGTCGGGACCGGTGCGGGTCAGGAAGTCCTCGTAGAACAGGGCGGCCTCGTCCAGGGCGGCCGTCAGCCGGGGGTCCGTCACCCCGGTCGTCTCGGCGTGCTCGACCAGCGGTTCCAGGAGCCAGTCCGCACCCGCCGTCCACAGATGCAGCGGGTACGCGCGCTGGTAGTGCCGGGTGTGCCCGGACTCGCCGTCGGTGTGCGACGGGGCGACGATGCCGCGCGCACCGAAGATCGCCCGCGCGTTGTCCCGCCAGTCGGCGAGCTGCCCGTACACCAGCGAGCCATGGGCCTCGGACACCTCCGGCAGCGCGGCGGCCGCTGCCGAGGCGATCTGGAGGTTGAGGTTGGCGTTGGTGGTGAACGCCCCCGACCAGGCGGTGTCCCAGTCACCCGTCCACAGCCCGGTCAGCCGGGGCGGCAGCGCCCCGGACGCGGACAACAGGTGGTAGCGCCCCGCCGCGAACAGCCGCTCAAGGAGCGCCGGGCTGTCCGGCCGCCGGATCAACTCGCTTCCGGGAAGCAGCCGTTCGGCCGGATCGGCGTCCAGCGTGAGGGCCGCCCGCTCGAAGGCCGGGCGGTGCAGCGCACAGTGCCGGGCGAACAGCGTCGCGTAACCGTCCCGGGGCAGCGCGGCGCACTCCGCCGCCAGGTCCAGGTGGCCGGTGTGCCGGCGCACCCGGGTGAGCAGCAGCAGGCTCCTGGCGCCCTCGACCCGGACGCCCTCGCCCGCCACGGACACCCGGCCGCCCTCCGCCCGCACCACCGTCACCCCGGTGTACGCGAGTTCGCTGTCCGGATAGCCGGCCCGCAGCGACAGCCGGGCACCGTCCGGGGTCAGCACGGTGCTGCGCCCCACGGCCAGGCGCGGCGGGGCACCCGGCAGGGCGTGGTCCAGGGTCAGGTCCACCGCGAGCCCCGGGCCCGTGACGTACTGGACGATCACGTCGTCGGCGCGCGAGACGAAGACCTGGCTGCGCCGCGCCTCGCGGACGGCCGTGATCTCCCCGGTGGCGAAGTCGACCGAGCGCCGGTAGTCCGCGGCCGGGACCGTCGCGGGGGCGTCGTCGGGCGTGGGTCGGATACGGGTCTGGAAGGCGGGGTGGAAGGGCTGCACCCACACCAGCGGGCGGCCGTCGCCGAAGCGTTCCGCCGCCGTGGTGTCCCCGGCGAGCAGGGCGCTCTGCAACCGGTCGAGCCGGTCCGCGAGTTCGGGCGGACGGAGGTGCTCGCTGCCGTTGGGCCGGACCAGGGTGTGGTGGTTGACGACGACCCGGTCGTCGGCCGGGTCCCCGTACACCATGGCCCCGTGCCGGCCGTTGCCGGCGAGGAAGGCGTCCTCCCAGCGGGCGGCGGGGCGCGGCTCCCAGGTGGAGTCGATGTGCGCGCGTGCGGTCATGGTGCGGTGCTCCGCAGCACGGCGACGCCGTAGCGGCCGAGCGCGACCCGGTCCGTCACCACGCGCCCGGTCAGCAGGTCCTCGTACGCGCCGGGGACCGTCACGGTGACCATTTCGCGGCCGTGGTGGAGCAGGAAGAGCAGCTCGCCGCGGCGGACCGCCTCCACGCTCTCCGGCAGCCCGGACAGGACCGGCCGCACACCCGCCGCACGGACCACGTCGCCCACGAGCGCCCGCAGCGCCGGGGGCTCCGGCAGGGTCGACACATACGTCGCGCCGCCCCTGCGCAGCACCGCGGGCAGCCCGGCCAGCTCGCCCTCGCGGTAGGCGGCCACCACCTCCGCGTCCTCGGCCGCCTCCAGCTCCTCCGACCACACGGTGCCCCGGAAGCCGTCGCACTGCACGGCCGTGTCCGCCTCCAGCGGCCACCACTCGTGCAGGGTGCGGATGCCGAACAGCTCGCGCAGCCGTACGTCCATCCCGCCCGGCCTGATCCGGTCGTCCACATCGGCGATCCCGGTGAAGAAACCGCACACCAGCCGGCCGCCGCCGCGCACGTACGCCACGAGGTTGTCGATCGCCGCGTCGCCGAGCAGGTAGAGGTGCGGGACGACGACGGCCTTGAAGCGGCTGAGACCGGCGTCGGGGCGGGCGAACTCGGTCGCCGTCCCGTTCTCCCAGAGCGCCCGGTGCCAGCGCCGCACCACCTCGGTGTAGTCCAGCAGCGTGGAAGGGCTGCCCTCCTGCGCACCCGCCCACCACGCGTCCCAGTCGTGCAGGACCGCGACATCGGCTGCCACGGCGGTGCCGGCCACCGCCGGGCCGATCGCGGCGAGTTCGGCGCCCAGCCGCCTGGTCTCGCGGAAGGCGCGGCCGTGCTCACCCGCGTGCCCGAGCATTCCCGAGTGGAACTTCTCGGAGCCCTGCCGGGACTGGCGCCACTGGAAGTAGCACACGGCGTCGGCGCCGCGCGCCACCGACTGGAGCGACCAGAGCCGGTTCAGCCCTTCGGGCTTGGGGTGGTTGACGCCACGCCAGTTGACCGCGCCCGCCGCCTGCTCCATCAGCATCCACGGGCCGGCCGCCTGGGAACGCGTCATGTCGGCGAGCATCGCGTTGTACTGGCCGCCCCACGGGTCCCGGGGGTCCGGGTAGATGTCGACCGAGACGATGTCCTCCTCGGCGGCCCAGGCCCAGGCGTCCTGCCCCGACCACAGCGGCATGAAGTTCGTCGTCACGGGGATGTGCGGGGTGTGCCGGGCGACGATGTCCCGCTCGGCGGTGAAGCACTCCATCAGCGCGTCGGACGTGAACCGCTTGAAGTCCAGCACCTGTGTCGGGTTCTTCATGTACTGCGCCTTGCGCGGCGGCAGGATCTCCGACCAGGAGTCGTAGTGCTGGCTCCAGAACGCCGTGCCCCACGCCTCGTTGAGCGCGTCGAGCGTCCCGTAACGGGCGCACAGCCAGCGGCGGAAGTGGACCGCCGTCTCGTCGCACCAGCAGTGCGTGCAGTACTCGTTGTTGATGTGCCACACGGTGAGCGCGGGGTGTTCCGCGTACCGCGCGGCGAGGTCCTCGGTGAGGGCGGCGGCGTAGCGCCGGTAGACCGGGGAGCTGGCGCAGAACTGCTGGCGCGAGCCGTACCAGACGATGGACCCGTCCTCCGCCCGGGGCAGCGTCTCCGGGTGCCGCGCCCCCATCCAGGGCGGCGGGGACGTGGTCGGGGTGGCGAGCACGACGCCGATGCCGTGTGCGTGCATGAGGTCCATCAGCCGGTCCAGCCACCCGAACTCGCGGGCGCCGGGGCGGGGTTCGATCTTCGCCCAGGAGAAGACACCGAGCGTGACGGAGTTGACGCCGGCCTCCTTCATCAGCCGGACGTCGTCCTCCCACACCTCCTCGGGCCACTGCTCGGGGTTGTAGTCGCCTCCGAAGAGGATGCGGCCACGGGCCGCGTCGCGCAGGGACGGCATGGCGTCGTTCCTCACTGGGGTTGTGCGTACGGGATGCCGCGGCCGTTGGTGCCCGGGTGGACGCGGCCGTGGACGCGGGGATCGCCGGTGATCACTTCGCCGGTCCGGCCCCACTGGTGGGAGTCGTCGTTGACGCGGAGGACGGTTCGAGCACGGCAGGGGCCGGCCCGGCCGCGGTGGCGAGCACGGTTCCGCGGCGGGGCGTGGGCGCGGACGAAGCGCGCATGGCGAACACCTTCCGGACGGGAGGGGGACGGGGAAACGGCGGCGGTTCAGCCCTTCACGGCGCCGGTCAGCATGCCCTTCTGGAAGTGCTTCTGGACGAACGGCGACAGCACCGCGACCGGGATCAGGGCGAGGATCATGACGGCCATCTGCACGGCGAGGCTGTTGATCTGGCCGCTGCTGACGGCCGCGCCCATGGCGCCGGGCGGCACCTGGTGCTGAAGGACCAGCTGGCGCAGGATCATCTGGAGCGGGTACTTGTCGCTGTCCTGGATGTAGAGCATCGCGTTGAACCACTGGCTCCAGTAGCCGACCGCGTAGAACAGCGAGATCACGGCGATCACCGCACGCGACAGCGGCATGATGATCTGGAGCAGGATGCGCCACTCACCGGCGCCGTCGATGCGGGCCGCGTCGATGAGTTCGGGCGCGGTGTCCATGAAGAAGCCCCGCAGGACCAGCACGTTGAAGACGCTGATCGCGCTGGGCAGGATCATCGACCAGTAGCTGTCGCTCAGACCGATGCCGGTGACCAGCAGATACGTCGGGATGAGGCCGGCGCCGAAGAACATCGTCGCCATCAGCGTCATCAGCAGCGGACGGTGCGCGTAGGAGTCGCGGCGGCTCAGCCCGTACGCGCACAGGACCGAGACGATCATGCTGACGGCCGTACCGACGACGGTGAGGCCCACGCTCACGGCGGCCGCGCGGGTCACCGCGCCCCCGCTCAGCAGCTCCTTGTACGCGACGAAGGTGATGTGCCTGGGCCAGACGACCAGGCCGCCCGCGTCGTTGATGGTCTTGGTGTCGGAGAGGCTGGTGACCAGCACCACCCAGATCGGGATGATGATGACCGCGCAGATCGCGACGAGGCCGAAGCCCTTGAAGGCGAGTCCCGCCTTGGTCGGCTCCTCCTCCCACACCGGGCGCGGTTCGATGCGCAGGGCGCGCTGGAGCGGAGTCTCCGCAGGGGGCGCGAGGGCCGCCGGGTCCTTCTCGTGGTCCAGGAGAGTTGTCATTTCTTGGAGTACACCCCCTGCTCGCCCAGCATGTGGGCGACCTTGTTGGCACCCAGCACCATGGCGACGCTGAACAGTCCCTTGAAGATGCCGGCGGCGGCCGCGTAGCCGAAGTCGCCGGTCTTGATGCCCGTCCACCAGATGTAGGTGTCCAGGATTTCCGAGGCGCCCGCGCCCACCTGGTCGCGCTGGAGCAGGATCTGCTCGAAGTCGAGGTTGAGCGCGCTGCCCACCCGCAGGACGAGCAGCAGGGCGATGACCGGGCGCAGCGCGGGCAGGGTGACATGCCACATGCGGCGCCAGCGGCCGGCCCCGTCGACCGCCGCGGCCTCGTACAGGTCGGTGTTGACGGCGGCGAGCGCGGCCAGGAAGACGATGACACCCCAGCCGGCGTCCTTCCACACGGCCTGGGCGCTGACCAGGAACTTGAAGAAGCCCGGGTTGGTCATCAGGTCGAAGCCCTCGTGACCGTGTTCGCGCAGCCACTGGGCGACCAGACCGGCGCCGCCGAACATCTGCTGGAACACGGTGACGACGAGCACCCAGGAGAAGAAGTGCGGCAGGTAGACGATCGCCTGCACCCACGCCCGGACCCGGGTGCTCATGATCGTGTTGAGCAGCAGGGCGATGGCGATCGGGATGGGGAAGAACAGGACGAGCTGGGTGAGGAAGATGACCAGCGTGTTGATGAGGACTTCCCAGAAGCGGTAGTCCTCGAAGATCCGGGTGAAGTTGTCGAACCCGACGAAGGGGCTGCCGGTGATGCCCAGGTCGTACACGTCGTAGTCCTGGAAGGCCACGATGTTCCCGAGCAGCGGGATGTAGTTGAAGATCAGCAGCAGCGCGATGGCCGGCATCGTCATCAGGATCAGGGTGCGGTCGCGCCGCAGCCGCTGACGCCAGGTGATGCCGCCCGCCCGCGGGCCGGAGTCCGCCCGTCCGCCGCCCTTGTCCGTACGGGGTCTGCGGACGCCGCCCGAGCGGGCCCTGCCCCTTCGAACGCCGCTGGTCTCCCTGCCGTCACCGTCCCCGGCGCCGCTCCCGCCGGCCGGGGCGCTCGCCCCGTCGGCGGTGCGGTCCGGGGCGGCCGCGACCGTGGCCCGTGACTTCACCCTGTGCTCCCCATGTCGTGCTCCTGAACCCGGCCGCCGGGCATCGTGCGCCCGGCGGCCCCTTCGTTCTCGTACGTACGATCGGTGCGCGTCGTACGCGTCAGTTGCCGGAGCCGTTCTTGTCGAGAATGTCCTGGTACCAGTCGCGGAGCTTGTCGCCGCCGCTCTTCTTCCAGGTGTTCACCGCTTCGTCCACGTCGCTGACCTTCTTGCGGCCGCGGCGGATGTCCTTCTGGAGGTCGTCGAACGGCGTGTACAGCGAGGCGTAGCGCTGCGGTTCGACGACCTGCATGCCGAAGAAGAGGGGCTTCTTGACGTGCGGGGCCTGGCGCGCCATCCAGCCGGCGTAGTCCTTGGCCAGCTGCGGCTGGTCGGGGTAGGCGATGGAGGTGGGCGGCGAGGCGACGAACAGGAAGGTGGAGGGCTGGGCCTCCTCGACACCCTGCGGGGTGTAGGTCGGAGACCCGTCCTTGATCGTGTAGTGGGTGCCCTTCACGCCGTAGTTGGTGAGCATGAACTCCTCGGTGCCGTACGGCGCGGCCGCGTAGTCGGCGATCGCGAGGAACTCCTCGATCTTCGCCTTGGACAGCTTCTTGCTGAGGAAGGTGAAGATGCCGGCCGGGTCGTCCTGCCACAGCACCGGCCTGCCGCCGTCCTGGCTGAAGAAGTCGAGCGCCTGCATGTCGAACTTCGGGTTGGCGGCCGCCTGTTCGGTGACCATGCCCTTCCAGCCGCCGGTGCCGTCGTTGTACATGACGACGTGGCCGCTGGTGAAGCGGATCTTGGCGTCGGCGTCCTTGTTGGCCTCGGCGTCCGGGTGGACGTAACCGCCGTCGTGGAGCTTGCGGGCGAAGGCGAGCGCCTCGCGGTACTCCTTCGTCTCGATCTTGTGGACCAGCTTGCCGTTCTCCAGCTGCCAGTAGTGCGGCGCGTCGGGCAGCAGGCCGAATATCTTCTGGACGCAGGTCCACAGGTCGTCGAAGGCCCAGACCTTGTTCCTGGGAGCGGTGTACTCCTTGCCGAAGGCCAGCAGGTCGTCCGCGCTCGCCGGGACGGCTCCGGAGCCGATGAGGTCCTTGCGGTAGAAGATCGCGTTGCCGATGACCGGCGTCGGCATGGGCAGCCCGCGCAGCTTGCCGCCGAAGACGGAGTACTGCCAGGCGCCGGTCGGGATGTTCGCCAGGTTCGGGTACTTCTTGACGGCGTCGCCCGCCAGGTACGGGGAGAGATCCGCGAACTTGGCGGTGATCGCGTTGCGGATCTGTCCCTGCATGTTCCAGCCGGGGATGGTCATGACGTCCGGGATGTCCGAGCCGGCGAGCACGGCACCGATCTTGTCCTGGTAGGTGTTGCCGTCCTGCGGGTCGAAGTTGAGCGTCGCGCCGACCGCCTTGTTCACGGCCGTGTAGTACGGGTTGTTCTTCTTCGGGACCGTGCCCCACAGCGGGGTCATGACCCGGAACTCCGAGCCCTTGCCCGGGACCGACTTGACGGAGACCACCAGCGGGTCCGGCAGCTTGGTGAAGCCGGGGCTCGAACCGTTGACACCGGGGACGTCGGGCTCGACGAGGTTCAGCGGGGCGTAGCTCGGCACGACCTTCTTCAGGGCCTTGCCCGTGGTCGTGCCCTCCTTGCTCCCGGCACCGGAGCCGGAGCCGCCGCACGCGGCGAGCAGCGGCACCCCGCCGGCCACGGCGACGGCCGCCACCGCGCCGGTGGCGAGGAAGCTTCTCCGGCTCGGGGCCGTGGAGGAGGGGGAGGAATTCGGCGTCATTGCGTCAACCCTTCGAGGCGCACCAGGACGACACGCGGCGGGGCGACCGCCGTCCGGTTCCTGTGTCTGAGGTGGAGCGTTGCTGGCTGAGCCGGTGTCACCGGCCCCAGGTGAAGCGGTTCAACAAGGAGGCGGTGGAGCGTGTCGCCGTCCCGGGAAATCAAGGGCGCCGGGCGCCCCATCGAAGCTCTGTCGAAGCGCTTCGATGTTGCAGCGAGGTTAAGTGAAGGGTCTGTGTGGCACAAGGCTTCGTTTCCAGATTCCTCCGACCCGTTTCCGAACCGTTTCCTGATGCCCCCGCGTCGCACCGGGTGCGCGGCTCGGCGCCGGGCCCTTGACACGTACGGGGTCGGCCGTTGAGCATCGAAGCGCTTCGAAAGATCGTCCGAGGCTCCACGAGGGCTCGCACGAGGCGCCGACACCGCCATACCTCCCACCTTTGAAGAAGGACCCGCACGTGACGGAACAACCGCAGCCCTTCCGCGACCCGCAGCTGCCCTTCGCCGAGCGCGTCGAGGATCTGCTTCAGCGGCTCACCCTCGACGAGCGCATCGCGATGCTGCACCAGTTCGCGCCGGCGGTGGACCGGCTCGGGCTCGGCGCCTTCCGTACCGGCCAGGAGGCCCTGCACGGCGTCGCCTGGATGGGCACGGCCACGGTCTTCCCGCAGGCCGTGGGGCTCGGTGCCACCTGGAACGACGAACTGGTGCGCCGGGTCGGCGAAGCCGTGGGCGACGAGGTCCGCGCCAAGCGCGCCCAGGACGACCGGGTCGGGCTCAACGTCTGGGCCCCCACCGTGAACCTGCTGCGCCATCCGCTGTGGGGGCGCGGTGAGGAGGGGTACTCCGAGGACGCCGGTCTCACCTCCGCCATCGCGGTCGCCTACACCCGGGGCCTGCGCGGCGACCACCCGCACTACTGGCGGACCGCCCCGGTCCTCAAGCACTGGCTCGCCCACAACAACGAGACGGACCGCGACACCTCGTCCTCCTCGGTCGGCCCCCGGGTCCTGCGCGAATACGACCTCAAGGCCTTCCGGGACGCCGTTCGGGCGGGCGCGGTGGCCGGGGTGATGCCCGCGTACAACCTGGTCAACGGGCGCCCCAACCACGTCTCGCCACTCCTCGCACGCCACCTGCGCACCTGGACGGACCAGCCCCTGGTCGTCTGCTCCGACGCCGGCGCACCGACCAACCTCGTCGACAGCGAGCACTACTTCGACACTCACGAGGAGGCGACGGCCGCCTCCCTGCGCGCGGGCGTCGACAGCTTCACCGACCACGGCCAGGACTCCGCCGTCATGACCGGCCGCGTCAGGGGCGCGCTGGAACGCGGACTGCTGGACGAGCACGACATCGACACCGCCGTCCGGCGCCTGCTCCACATGCGCTTCGCGCTCGGCGAGTTCGACCCCGCGCTCGACCCGTACGCGGACACCTCCGCCTTCGACACCGAGGAGCACCGGGCCCTCGCCCTGGAGGCCGCCGAGCAGGCCGTCGTCCTCCTCAAGAACGACGGGCTGCTGCCGCTCGACCCCGCCGCCGGAAAGACCGTCGCCGTCGTCGGGCTCCTCGCCGACGCCTGCAAACTCGACTGGTACAGCGGCACCCTCATCCACCGCTCGACCCCGCTCGACGGGCTGCGGGCGCGCTTCGGCGCCGACCGCGTCGTCCACGCCGAGGGCGCCGACCTGGTCCGGATCAAGTGCGCGGACGGCTGGCTCCAGGTGCCCCCGGCGCGCGGCGGCCAGGAGGCGGCGCGCGGGGTCGAGGGCGCCCTCGACCCCGCACTGCTCGCCGGCCGCACCGACCTGCCCCCGCTGACCTGCGGCGACACCCCGTCCGAGCTGGCGCTCGTGGACTGGGGCAACGGCGTGATCACCCTGCGGGAACCGGACGGACGCTATCTGTCCGTCGCCGAGGACGGCTTTGTGCGCGCCTCCGCCGACGAGCCCGGCGGCTGGGTCGTCCAGGAGACCTTCCGCTGGGAAGAGGTGGAAGGCCACGCCGGCGGTCACCGCCTTCTGCACATCGGAACGGGTGGGTATGTCTCTGTCGCCGCCGACGGCGTAAAGGTTGCCGCCCCGGGCGAAGAAGTTTCCGGCGGCACCGGGACCGTCTTCGAGACCGAGGTGACCGAGCGCGGCGAGGACGCCGTCGCCCGCGCCGCCGCCGCGGCCGACACCGTGATCGTGGTGGCCGGCAACGACCCGCACATCAACGGCCGCGAGACCGAGGACCGCACCACCCTCGCCCTGCCCGCCCAGCAGGAACGCCTCTGGCGCGCCGCGCACGCCGCCAACCCGCGCACGGTCCTGGCGGTCACCTCGCCCTACCCGTACGCCCTCACCGACGCGGCCGCCGCGCTGCCCGCGCTGCTGTGGACCGCGCACGGCGGCCAGGCCGCGGGCACCGCGCTCGCCCGGGTCCTGGCGGGCGACGTCTCCCCGGCCGGCCGGCTCCCGCAGACCTGGTACACCTCCGACGCGGAACTGCCCGGCCTGCTCGACTACGACATCATCGGCTCACGGCAGACCTACCTCTACTACGAGGGCGCCCCGCTCTACGCGTTCGGCCACGGACTCACGTACGGCGAGTTCACCTACGGCGACCTGACCGCCGAACGCGAGGGCGACCTGCTGCACGTCTCGCTGACCGTCACCAACACGGGCACCGTCGCCTCCGACGAGGTCGCCCAGCTGTACGTACGGGCCGTCGCCCCGTCCGTCGCCCGGCCGCTGCGCCAGCTGGCCGGCCACCGCAGGCTCCACCTGGCCCCCGGCGCCGCCGAGCGCGTCGCCCTCACCGTGCCGGTCGGGGAACTCGGCCACTGGGATGTGGCGCACGGCCGCTGGACCGTCGAGCCCGGCGCGTACGAGATCCAGGCGGGCGCCTCCAGCGCGGACATCCGGCTCGTCACGGTCCTCACCGTCGACGGCGATCCGGCCGGGCCGCGCCCGCTCCTGGTCCGCGGCCTGGAGGCGGCCGACTACGACGAACAGCTGGCCACCGAGATCGTGGACCGCGCGAAGACGGACGGCGACGCGGTCACCGCCGGCGCCGAAGCGAACGAACTCCTCTACCGGCGCTGCGACTTCGCCGAAGGGGTGAGCGGCGTCGAGGTCCTCGCCTCCGGCGAGGGGGCCGTCCTGATCACCGTCGGCGGCAGCACGGTCACCGTCCCCGTCCCGGCCACCGAAGGGCCGTACGACTACCGCACCTTCCGGGCCGGACTGGACGCCTCCGGCGTCGGCGACCTGCGGATCGCCCTGCGCGGCACCGTACGCCTGGCCCGGCTCGCCTTCACCGGGAGCGGCGAGTGAACCGCGCCCCGGCCCGTCCCTCTCTTCCTCCCTCTCCCGTTGCCCCCGGCAAGGAGTCCGTATGAAGTTCACCGATGGCTTCTGGCTCATGCGTGAGGGCGTACGCGCCTCCTACGCGACCGAGATCCGCGATCTGCGCGTCGGCGCCGACCAGTTCACCGCGTACGCGGCGGTGAAACGGGTCGACGCCCGCGGTGACACCCTCAACACCCCGCTCATCACCGTCGACTGCTTCTCCCCGGCCGAGGGGATCATCGGCGTCCGCACCACGCACCACGCGGGCAGGGCCCGCCGGGGCCCCGACTTCGCCTTCCCCGGGCTCGACCCGGCGGCCTCCGGCGCCCGCACCCGGCAGGACGGGGCGGTCACCGAACTCACCAGCGGCCCGCTGACGTTGCGCATGGACGGCGAGGGCCCCTGGGGTCTGACCTTCCTCGACGCCGACGGCCGCCGCCTGACGGGGGTCGACACCAAGGGCACCGCCTTCGCCACCACCCCGGACGGCGCCCACCACATGGTCACCCAGCTCGCCCTGGCGGTCGGGGAGAACATCTACGGGCTGGGCGAGCGCTTCACCCCGTACGTCAAGAACGGCCAGAGCGTGGACATCTGGCAGGCCGACGGCGGCACCAGCAGCGAACTCGCCTACAAGAACATCCCGTTCTACCTCTCCTCGCGCGGCTACGGCGTCTTCGTCAACCACCCCGGCAAGGTCTCCTTCGAGGTCGGCTCGGAGTCGGTCGGGCAGGTGCAGTTCAGCGTCGAGGACCAGTCGCTGGAGTTCTACATCGTCGCCGGGCCGACCCCCAAGGAGGTGCTGGCCCGCTACACCGCGCTCACCGGCCGCCCGGCCCTGCCCCCCGCCTGGTCCTTCGGCCTGTGGCTGACGACGTCCTTCTGCACCTCCTACGACGAGGAGACCGTCACCTCGTTCGTGGACGGCATGGCCGAACGCGACATCCCGCTCTCCGTCTTCCACTTCGACTGCTTCTGGATGCGCGAGTACCAGTGGTCGGACTTCCTGTGGGACCCGGACGTCTTCCCCGATCCGGAAGGCATGCTGACCCGGCTGAAGGAGCGCGGGCTGCGGATCAGCATGTGGATCAACCCGTACATCGCCCAGAAGTCCGCGCTGTTCGCCGAGGGCGCCGAGCTCGGTCATCTGGTCCGCCGTCCCAACGGCGACGTGTGGCAGTGGGACCTGTGGCAGCCCGGCATGGCCCTGGTCGACTTCACCAGCCCGGCCGCGCGCGAGTGGTACACCGCCAAGCTCCGCGTCCTGCTGGACCAGGGCGTCGACTGCTTCAAGACCGACTTCGGCGAGCGCATCCCCACCGACGTCGTCTGGCACGACGGCTCCGACCCGGAGCGCATGCACAACTACTACGCGCAGATCTACAACAGGACGGTCTTCGAACTCCTGGAGAAGGAGCGCGGCCACGGCGAGGCGGTCCTCTTCGCCCGCTCGGCGACGGCCGGCGGCCAGCAGTTCCCCGTCCACTGGGGCGGCGACTGCTTCGCCTCGTTCACGGCGATGGCCGAATCGCTGCGCGGCGGTCTCTCGCTGAGCCTGTCCGGGTTCGGCTTCTGGAGCCACGACATCGGCGGCTTCGAGGGCACCCCCGACCCGGCGGTCTTCAAGCGATGGCTCGCCTTCGGCCTGCTCTCCTCGCACAGCCGGCTGCACGGAAACGTCTCCTACCGGGTGCCGTGGGAGTTCGGCGAGGAAGCGGTGGACGTCGCCCGGAAGTTCACCCTCCTCAAGCACCGGCTGATGCCCTACCTGTACGAGGCCGCCGCCACCGCCCACCGCACCGGCGTCCCGATGATGCGGCCGATGCTGCTGGAGTTCCCCGGCGATCCGGCCACCCGGACACTGGACCGGCAGTACATGCTCGGCCCGGACCTGCTGGTCGCGCCGGTCTTCACGGAGGACGGCCAGGTCGAGTACTACGTTCCCGAGGGCACCTGGACCCATCTGCTGACCGGCGAGACGATCACCGGTCCCGTCTGGCGCCACGAGACGCACGGCTTCGACAGCCTGCCCGTCCTCGTACGCCCCGGCGCGGTCCTGCCCTGGGGCGACGACGACCAGCGCCCCGACGGTGACTGGCTCGACGGGCTCACCCTGCGTGTCTTCGGCGGCGGCCCCGGGGGCGACGGCGTGTCGGTCACCGTGCCGGACCTGACCGGTGCTAGCGCCGCCGCCTTCCGGGTGACGCGGGACGGGGACACCCTGACCGTCACCTCCGACCGGATCGACCGCCCCTACCGCGTGGTCGCCGAGGCGACCGGAGCGACGGGGGAGGGCACGGGCACGGTGACGGTGCGCGGCGCCTGAGCACGGGCGGGGCGGCGGTGGCCGGGCCCCCGCCGCCCCGCCTCAGCGCGTGCCGGCGGCCAGGGCCCGGTCGGCGGCTCCCGGCGAACCGTGCCACAGCGTGGTCACCGGTTCCCACACCCGGATGCCGTCCGCCATGCCCACCGCCGCCGCCCCGAACGTGACCCCGTGGTGCGCGGGGTCCGCCGCGACGGAGAGGCCGCGCACGACGTGGCCCTCGGTGGTCCCCGGCGCGGCCGTGCGCACGGCCGCGTACCCCTGCTCGCCCGGCGCGAGGAGGCGGACGCCGCTCGTGGCCGGAGGTACGGGCTGCGCCGATCCGTCCAGGTCCCGGAACGTGACCGTCGGGACGCGGTCCACGGCGCACACGCGGTCGCCCTCGTTGGTCACGGTGATCCGTGCCGTGTTCTGCTGCCCGCCGGGCGTGGCGGAGATACGGAGGGCCTTCTCCTGACAGGCGGCCGGGCGGAGCTGCGGCCCGGCGGTGGTCGTGGCCGACGCGCCGGGCGCGGTCAGGGCGACGGCGGCGGCAGCGGTGACGGCGGCGGTGAGAGCGAAGCGCGGACGCATGAGGTTTCTCCCCTGGATCGACTGGCTCGGCCGGCTTTCAGTCTGGACCGCAAGCCGTGCACACGCCCATAAATGCGACATATCGGTTCGACAATGTGTCGTGCCGGCTCGACGCGCCGGGGTGCCGCCCGGCCGGAGGCTGCCTTGAGGGTTTCCGAATTTGCCTAAAAGCTTTAGGCAGGCGCATGATGGCCGTCACCGGACGAGGAGGGCGACGACCATGGCGCGTGCGGGTCTGACCGCGGACCGCTTGACCAGGGCGGGAGCCGAGCTGGCCGACGAGGTCGGCTTCGAGCGGGTCACCGTGTCGGCGCTCGCCCGGCGGTTCGACGTCAAGGTCGCGAGTCTCTACTCGCACCTGAAGAACTCCCAGGACCTCAGGACCAGGATCGCCCTCCTCGCGCTGGAGGAACTGGCCGACCGCGGCGCCGCCGCACTGGCGGGCCGGGCCGGCAAGGACGCCCTGAGCGCCTTCGCCGACGTGTACCGCGACTACGCCCGCGAGCACCCCGGCCGTTACGCGGCGGCCCAGCTGAAGCTCGACCCGGAAGCGGCGGCGGCCAGTGCCGGCGGCCGGCACGCGCGGATGACCCGGGCGATCCTGCGCGGCTACGACCTGACCGAACCGGACCAGACACACGCCGTCCGGCTCCTGGGCAGCGTCTTCCACGGCTACGTCAGCCTGGAGGCCCAGGGAGGCTTCAGCCACAGCGCCCCCGACTCCCAGGAGTCCTGGTCCCGGGTCATCGACGCCCTCGACGCCCTCCTGCGGAACTGGCCCGCCCCCTGACCGCCGCCCCCGCGCCCCGGACCCCCAGCCCTCAGCGACAGCAGGTGGAGACATGAGCACCGACCCCGCACCCCTCCCCGTCACCACACCCGTCACCACCGCCCTCCTGCGCGGCGCGCTCGACGTGGAGCGCACCGACGTCGGGCTGCTCCCGCACCGCCTGCCCGTCCGGGCCCGCGCCCAGGCCCCGGACGGCCAGATCGCCCTGGCCGAGGCCCAGCCCTCCGGCGTACGGCTGGTCTTCCGGACCCGGGCCACCGTCATCGAGCTGGAGGCACGGCGCACCCGGACCGCCTACCAGGGCGTCCCGCCGAGGCCGGACGGGGTGTACGACCTGCTGGTGGACGGGAAGCTCGCCGCCCGGTCCTCGGCGAGCGGCGGCAACGTGCTCGACGTCGACATGGCCACCGGGTCCACGGAGTTCCGCACCGGACCGGTGGGGACCGTGCGGTTCGACGGGCTCCCCGGCCAGGACAAGGACGTGGAGCTCTGGCTCCCGTTCAACGAGCGGACCGAACTCGTCGCCCTGCGCACCGACGCGCCCGTCACACCCGCCCCGGACACCGGCCGCAGGGTGTGGCTGCACCACGGCAGCTCGATCAGCCACGGCTCCGACGCCGCGAGCCCGACGACCACCTGGCCCGCGCGTGCGGCCCTGCTCGGCGGCGTCGAGCTGGTCAACCTGGGCCTCGGCGGCAGCGCCCTGCTCGACCCGTTCACCGCCCGCGCGATGCGCGACACCCCCGCGGACCTGATCAGCGTCAAGATCGGCATCAACATCGTCAACGCGGACGTGATGCGGCTGCGCGCCTTCGTCCCGGCGGTGCACGGCTTCCTCGACACCCTCCGCGAGGGCCACCCGGACACCCCGCTCCTGGTGATCTCGCCCGTACTCTGCCCCATCCACGAGGACACGCCGGGCCCCAGCGTCCCCGACTTCAGCCGCCTCGGCGAGGGCAGGGTCCGGTTCGCGGCGGCCGGCGACCCCGAGGAGCGGGCGGTGGGGAAGCTGACGACGGGCATCATCCGTGACGAACTGGCCGCCCTGGTGAAGCGGCGGTCCGCCGACGACCCGCACCTGGCCCACCTCGACGGCCGCGAGCTCTACGGCGAGGCGGACGTGGACGAACTCCCGCTGCCCGACGGGCTCCACCCGGACGCCACCACCCATCTGCGCATGGGCGACCGGTTCGCCCGACTGGCGTTCGGGGCGGACGGCCCGTTCGCCGCCGCGTGATCCCCGGGGCCGGGCCCCGGCCGCGTAAATCAGTACGGGGCGCGGGGCGTTCGGGAGAGGATCCGGCCATGGACGACGACGCGTTGATGGCCGGGGCCCGCCGACTGTGGGAGACACTGGCCGGGGTGCCCGTCTCGTTCGCCCGGTCCGGCGGCCCGGTCGTCGTCACGGCCCCCGCGTCCGCCCTGGCGCCGCCCTCCTGGGTGGGCACGGTGCTGCTGGGCGACGCCGCCCTCGTCACGGCGCCCACCGACGCGGTGGCGCGGGAGGTGCGCCGCGCGCTGGCGGGTGTGCCGGCCCGTTCGCTGACCGAACCCTCGGTGGTGTCCGGGGTGTTGGCGGTCGCCGGGGTACTGGGTCCCGCGACGCTCGCCTATCTGTCCGCCGACGACTTCCTGCCGTACGAGCCGCCCGGCGTCACCGTCGAGCACCTGCCCGCGCACCACACCGGTCTCCCGCGGCTGCTCGCCTCGGTGAGCGAGGAGGACGCGGGGGAGTGCGGGCTCGACGAGACCTCCCCGGCCTTCGTCGTACGGGACGGGGACGCGGTCGTCGCGGCGGCGGGCCACAGCGACTGGCCCGGCGGGACGGCCCACCTGTGCGTCCTGACCGCTCCGCACGCCCGGGGGAGGGGTCTTGCCCGCGCGGTGGCCTCCGCCGCGACCGCGCACGCCCTCGCGGAGGGCCGCCTGCCGCAGTGGCGGGCACGCCTGGAAGCCTCGCGCCGCGTGGCCAGGGCAATCGGCTTTCGCGAGCTGGGCAGTCAGCTGAGCGTGCGGCCGGGCAGCGCCGCGTCTTCCTGACCGAGGACACCGCGCGGGTCCTGGATCATGGGCAGCCCGTCCCCGCACCCCTGGAGCAACCGATGCCACGGCCGTCCAGCCAGTCCCGGATTCTCGTCTTCACCCGCACCACGGACTACCGCCACGACTCGATCCCCGACGGCGTCGCCGCGTTCCGCGCCCTCGGAGCGGAGCACGGATTCGCGGTGGACGCGACCGAGGACCCGGCGGTGTTCGAGGAGGGGCTGCGGGGGTACGCGGCGGTGGTCTTCCTCTCCACGAGCGGGGACGTCCTGACACCCGCCGGGCGCACCGGCCTCCGGGCGTACTGCGCGGCGGGCGGCGGTTTCATGGGGGTGCACGCGGCGGCCTGTACGGAGTACGGCTGGCCCTTCTACGGGGACCTGCTGGGCGCCCGGTTCGACCACCACCCCGCCTTCCAGCCGGGCACCCTCGTCATCGAGGACCGGGACCACCCGGCCACCGCCCACCTGGGCGCCACCTGGGACTTCACCGATGAGTGGTACGAGTTCAGGGACAGCCCGCGCGGCCGGGTCCACGTCATCGCCTCCGCCGACGCCGCCTCCTACGAGGGCGGTGAGGGGAGCGACCACCCTCTGGTGTGGACCCGCGAGCACGGCGGGGCGCGGGTCTTCTACACGGCGCTCGGGCACGCGGCCGAGGCGTACACCGACCCGGACTTTCTCGCCCATCTCCTGGGCGGGCTCCGTCATGTGATGCCGGCGCGGTGACGCGCCGGCGTCCGCCGGGCCGGGTCCGTGGCACACGGCCCGGCCCGGCGGACGGCCTGCCGTCAGACGCCCGGCGGCACCCGGGACGGGCGGCCGTCGCCGCGCGTCAGGGAGTAGCCGAAGACGGCCGTGAGCGCGGCGAGGATGCCGCCGCCCGCCGTCCACAGCCAGCGGCTGGTCCACCAGCCCGACGACCAGCCGTCCTCGGGCTCACCCGCGAGCGCGACCGGCTCGGCGGAGTCGTCCGAGCCGTCCGAGGCCTGCTCGGCCGAGGACACCCCGGGCACCAGCGGCTTCGACAGGGTGCCGTCGACATCGGCGGAGCCGCCCTGGCCCTCGGAGGTGACCCGGACCTCGGTGTGCACCGGCAGGCCCAGGTCGGCCGAGGCCAGGTCGACGACCGTGAGGCGCACGTAATAACTGCCCGGCAGCGGGTCGTTGGCCCACGGCTCGGCCAGGGCCCGGACGGTACGCAGCACACAGGTCAGCTCGACCGAAGAGGCGTCCGCCCCGGCCCTGCCGGTCTGCTTGCCGTACATGCAGGCCTGGCGGCGGCGCAGCCCGTCGTACACATCGACCTGCCAGGTCTGCGCCCCGTGCCGGGTGGTGCTCTCGGGCAGGTTCACCTTGGCCGTGACCGTGGCGCGCTGCCCGGCGTCGGCCGGGAAGACCCAGTACAGGTAGTCGCCGGTCGAGGCCCCGGCGGTGGCGGTCTCGTCCTGCTGGAGGGCCGTGGCGGTGCGGAAGGTGGTGCCCGCCTCGGTGGGGCCGGAGCCGTCACCGGACGCGCTCGGGCTCGGGCTCGCCGTAGCGTCGTCGGCCGCGGCGGCCCCCGCCCCGGTCAGCAGGGCCAGGCCGGTCAGCAGCGCGCCCGCGAGCACGCGTCTTGTACGGGACATCAGTTGGTCCTCCAGACAGCGACGCGCCAGCGCGAGATCCAGCCGATGAGCAGGCCCGCGATCAGCCCGGTCAGGGCGAGCGCGCCCAGCAGCCACCAGCCGTGACCCAGGCCGAACGCCGCGACGTCGGACGCCCCGTCGGGGGCGTCCACCAGGTCGACGGTCAGCTCGATGGGCATGCCGGGTGCGGTCTTCACCGACGCCGGGGCCGAGAACGAGTTGCTGACCTGGAGGCAGACGGTCTCCGCGGTCTTCTCGTCGTCGTCCAGCTCGGCCTTCGGGTAGCGCAGCCCGGACGAGATGGCGTCGGTGCGCCCGGTGCCGGACTCGGAGCCGCGCACGATCTCGCGGCCGTGTACGGTGACCGCGCGCAGCAGCATCCCGTAGTCGTTGTTGACGGCGCGGTCGGCGAAGACACTGACGGAGGCGCGCAGTTCCTGGCCGGGGAGCACGTCGACCTTGTACCAGCGGTGCTCGGCGAACTTCTCGCGGTCGGTGTAGAGACCCGGCTTGAGCTCGGGGGCGTCCGTGCAGCTGTCGGCGCCCTTCGTGGCGACCGGGGTGACGACGGGCTCGGCCGCCCGGTCCACCAACTGCTTGACGCGGCCGGAGAGTTCGTCCGCGTGCTGGACGGCGGTGTACGTGCCGCCGGTGGCCTCGGCGATGCAGGTCAGCTGCTGGCGGATCTTCGCGTTCGGCACCAGGCCGAGGGTGTCGATGACCAGGTGGATGCCGCGCGCCGCGATGTCGCGGGCGACCTCGCACGGGTCGAGCGGGCCGCAGGTGTCCTCGCCGTCACTGATCAGGACGATCCGGCGCGTGGAGTCGCCGCCCTCCAGATCGTCGGCCGCGCCCAGCAGGGCGGGCCCGATCGGGGTCCAGCCGGTGGGGGCCAGTGTGGCGACGGCGGTCTTCGCCTCGGTGCGGTCCAGCGGGCCGAC
Organism: Streptomyces sp. Mut1; assembly: GCF_030719295.1. Lineage (NCBI taxonomy): Bacteria > Bacillati > Actinomycetota > Actinomycetes > Kitasatosporales > Streptomycetaceae > Streptomyces > Streptomyces castrisilvae. The sequence goes on from NZ_CP120997.1 coordinate 6,939,191, forward strand.
CGGATAGAGCTGCTTGGTGTCCTTGCAGCCCACCTTCCGGTCGTCGCCCGGGTAGTCCGCGCCCAGGGTGCGGATGCCGAGCTGCACCTGCTCGGGCACCGCGTCCAGGACCTCGTTGAACGCCTGCTTCGCCGCGGACATCCGGGACTGGCCGTCGATGTCCCGGGTCCGCATGGAGCCGCTGACGTCGAGCACCAGCTCGACCTTGGGGGAGGCTTTGGTGGGGGTTTCATCGGCGGACGCCGGCAGCGCCGAGCCGAGCCCGGCGGTCAGGGTGGCGAGCAGGATGCCCACCCCGACCGTCAGCCTTCTTCTTATGATCATCGCCGGATAGTAGTGAACATCAGTTCGCTATCCAAAACGGCTGGTTGGGGCCGCCCGCGACAGCGCCGACGACGGCCCCACGTCGGCCCCCGCGACGGCTGTCCGGGGGCCGCTCGGGCGGATGCCGTTCGCGGGGCGGCCCCCTGACCGCCGGTCAGCCGGTGCGGTCCCCGCCCAGCAGGGGCGCCGCCGCCCGCTCCAGTACGGAACCGACCCGCTCCCAGGCCGTCAGATCCCGTCCCACCGCCTCCAGGAGCAGGTCCGCTCCGGTGTCCCAGCCGGCCGCGACGGCGACCGGGTCCGCACCCGTGGCCGCCGACGCGGCGAGCGCCGCCGCGCCGAGGGCGACGAGTTCGCCGGCGCCCGGCACGGTCACCGGCCGCCCGGACAGGCGCCGTACGGTCTCCACCCACATGCGCCCCTGGGCCCCGCCGCCGATCAGCCGCAGCGGCCGGCCCGCCACCTCGGGGTCCGCCGGATCGAGACCGCAGGCGCGCAGCAGCTCGTCCAGGGCCCGCAGCACGGTGACCACCGCTCCCTCGTAGGCGGCGCCGAGCAGCTGCTGCGGGGTGGTGTCGTGCCGGAGCCCCGTCAGGAGACCGGAGGCGGTGGGCAGATCCGGGGTGCGCTCGCCGTCCAGATAGGGCAGGAGGACGGTCTCGCCGCCGGGCACCGCGTCATCGCGGTCCAGGCCGAGCAGTGCGGCGACCTTGTCCACGGCCAGCGTGCAGTTGAGGGTGCAGGCCAGCGGGAGATACGTGCCGTCCGCCGCCGCGAACCCCGACAGCGCGGGCGACGCCGGCCTCGCCCGGGAGGCGGCGAAGACCGTGCCCGACGTGCCCAGGCTCAGGACCGGGTGGTCCAGGAGCCCGGCGCCGCCGAGGCCGAGCCCGACGGCGGCGCTCATGTTGTCCCCGGTGCCCGCCGCGACGGCGATCCCGGCGGGCAGCCCCAGCGCGTCGGCGGCCGCCCGCGTCAGCGAACCGGCCCGCTCCCCGCCGCTCGCCGCCACCTCGGGCAGCAGCGCCGCGTCGAGGCCGAGCAGCGCCAGCAGCTCGGGGTCGTAGGCGCCGGTCGCGGTGGAGTACCAGCAGGTGCCCGACGCGTCGCCGGGGTCGGTGACGGCCCGGCCCGAGAGCCGCTCGGTCAGGAAGTCGTGGGGGAGGCGGACGGCGGCCGTCGCCGCCGCGGTCTCCGGCTCGTTCTCCCGCAGCCACTGCCACTTCGACGCGGTCATCGCGGCCACCGGGACCGACCCGGTGCGCGCGGTCCAGGCGCCGGGGCCGCCGAGCGCGGCGGTGAGGGCCGCGGCCTGCGGGGCGGACCGGGTGTCGTTCCACAGCAGGGCGGGGCGCAGCGGGCGGCCCTCGCCGTCCAGGACGACCAGCCCGTGCTGCTGTCCGGCGACCGCGATCCCCGCGATGTCCGCCGCCGCGACGCCGGACTCCTTCAGCCCGGCGGCGACCGCGTCGCGCAGGGCCTGCCACCACACCTCGGGGTCGCTCTCGCGCGCACCGCCCTCGCCGGTGACGACGTGCGGGGCGCGGCCGACGGCGAGCAGCCGGCCGGTGGCGGTGTCGACGAACGCCGCCTTGGTGGACTGGGTGGAGCTGTCCACACCGATGACGACGGTATGCGGCGGCATGGCTGACCTCATTCGCTGATGTATTTGATCGTGCGGAAAACAAATTACGTGATCGAACCCGTTCGGAACAGGGGTCGTTCCGCTCTCCCGGTGCGGGTGTGCGGAGATCTTCGCGCCCTGGGGCTTTACGCCGCACGGGCGGTCCGTGCATGATTAGTCATGACAGTGAACAAATTGAGGTTCGGCCGCCCGACCGGCTGCGGACCCACGGCCCCGAAGGCGGCACCACCATGACGGATCGCTTCGCACCGACCCCCGAGGACAAGTTCACCTTCGGCCTGTGGACCGTGGGCTGGCAGGGCCGGGACCCCTTCGGTGACGCGACGCGCACCGCGATCGACCCGGTCGACTCCGTCAAGCGCCTCGCGGAGCTGGGCGCCCACGGGGTGACCTTCCACGACGACGACCTGATCCCGTTCGGCTCGACGGACTCCGAGCGCGAGGGCATCGTCAAGCGCTTCCGCCAGTCGCTGGACGCCGCCGGTCTCGTCGTCCCGATGGCGACCACGAACCTCTTCACCCACCCCGTCTTCAAGGACGGCGCCTTCACCGCCAACGACCGCGACGTCCGGCGCTACGCGCTGCGCAAGACGATCCGCAACATCGACCTGGCCGTCGAGCTGGGCGCCACCACCTACGTCGCCTGGGGCGGCCGTGAGGGCTCCGAGTCGGGCGCGGCCAAGGACATCCGCGTCGCCCTCGACCGCATGAAGGAGGCCTTCGACCTGCTGGGCGACTACGTCACCGAGCAGGGCTACGACCTCAAGTTCGCCATCGAGCCCAAGCCGAACGAGCCCCGCGGCGACATCCTGCTCCCCACCATCGGCCACGCCCTCGCCTTCATCGAGCGCCTGGAGCGCCCCGAGATGGTGGGCGTCAACCCCGAGGTCGGCCACGAGCAGATGGCCGGGCTGAACTTCCCGCACGGCATCGCCCAGGCCCTGTGGGCGGGCAAGCTCTTCCACATCGACCTCAACGGACAGTCCGGCATCAAGTACGACCAGGACCTCCGCTTCGGCGCCGGCGACCTGCGCCAGGCCTTCTGGCTCGTCGACCTCCTGGAGAACTCCGACTACACCGGCCCCCGCCACTTCGACTTCAAGCCGCCGCGCACCGAGGACTACGACGGCGTCTGGGCCTCGGCCGCGGGCTGCATGCGCAACTACCTCATCCTCAAGGAGCGCGCCGCCGCCTTCCGCGCCGACCCGGCCGTCCAGGAGGCCCTGCGCGCCTCCCGCCTGGACGAACTGGCCCAGCGCACCGCCGAGGACGGCGTGGCCGGGCTGCTCGCCGACCGCTCCGCCTTCGAGGACTTCGACGTGGACGCGGCGGCGGGCCGCGGCATGGCGTTCGAGGCCCTGGACCAGCTGGCGATGGACCACCTGCTCGGCGTCCGCTGACCACACCGCCGGACAGGGCCCGGGAGGGGGCGGACGCGCCGCGCGTCCGCCCCCTCCTTCGCGTACCCCTCAGGCCTGCGCCCGGTCCGCGTACGCCACCGGGTCGGCCAGCACGTCCGTCATCACCAGCGCCGCGGCGCCCCGCGCCGCGTCACCCGCCACGGACGAGGCGCGCAGCCTGCCCCCGCCCGGGGACCACAGCCCGGAGACGACCCGGCCGGTCAGCTCCTCGTCGACGTGCGGCGAGAGCCACGGCATCAGGTTCCGGTAGATCCCGCCGAGCACCACGGCGTCCGGGTCCAGCAGGTTGACCGCCCCCGACAGCACCCGCCCCAGCATCCGGCCGGCCTCCGCCACCGCGCCGACCGCCCGCTCGTCGCCCGCCCGTACCCGCTTCTCCAGCTCGGCGACCGCGAGCCCGCCGCCCCCCTCGACGCCGGCCGCCCGCAGCAGCGCCGCCTGCCCCGCGTACTGCTCCAGGCAGCCGCGTGAACCGCAGCGGCACTGCGGGCCCCGCGCGTCCACCACCACATGGCCGATCTCCCCGGCGAAGCCGTGCGCCCCGCGCAGCAGCTCGCCGTCGATCACCAGGGCACCGCCCACGCCGATCTCGCCGGTCAGGTAGAGGAAGCTGCGGACGCGGTCCAGGCCGCCGAACCACAGCTCGGCCAGGGCCGCGAGATTCGCCTCGTTCTCCGAGCGGACCGGCAGCTCGCGGCGGCCGGGGCGCTCGGCGGCCAGCGAGGCGGCGAACAGCTCCTCGGCCGGCACCTGGTTCCAGCCCAGGTTGGGCGCCTGGCGCACCGCGCCGCCCGAGACCAGGCCGGGCAGCGCCAGGGCCACGCCGACCGGGAACAGCTCCTGCTCGCGCGCCGAGTCCAGGGTGCGCGCGGCGATCCGGGCCGCCCGCGCCAGCACCTCGGCGGGCGGGGTGCCCCGGTTGTCGAGATGCTCGGTGAGCCGGACCCGCCCGGTTCCCGCCAGGTCGACCACGCAGACGGACACGTAGTCGATGTTGACCTCGACCCCGAGCCCGGACGGGCCCGTGCGGGCCGTCTTGAGCGCGGTGCCGGGGCGGCCGGCCTGGCCGCTGAACGTCTTGCCGGACTCGGTGAGGAACCCGCTCTCCAGCAGCTGCTCGACCAGCGAGGACACGGCGGCCCGGGTCAGCCCCACGCGCGCGGCGACACCGGCCCTGGTCGCTTCCCCCTCGCCCTCGTCGCGGACGGCCCGCAGCACGAGGCTCAGGTTGCTGCGCCGGACGGTGTCCTTGTCGGCCTTGGGCCCCAGCGGTGTGAGGTTGCTCTTCATATCGGTCCTGAGCCTATGCGATTCCGTACGTCAGTACGGGCGCGGTCCGGACGTGCCGGGCCCCGCCCGCGGGCGGGACCCGGCACGTCGCTCAGGACGCGGCGGCCCCGCGTTCCTTGAGCATGTCGGCCATGAGCGCGATCTCGGACCGCTGGCCCAGGACCATGCCCGATGCCAGGTTCTTGATCTCCTCGGTGCCCGCCGCCGAGGCGGCCGCCTCGGCCATCTCGGCACCGGCCGCGTGGTGCGCGGTCATCAGCTTCAGGAAGAGCACCTCGGCGTCCTTGCCCTCGGCGGCCCGCAGGGCGTCCAGCTCGGCGTCGGTCGCCATGCCGGGCATCAGCGCGCCGTCGCCGCGCGGAGTGAAGGAGTGCCCCATCCAGGCCATGGCCGGCCCCGGGGAACTCTTCGCCCGCCCCCACATCTCCAGCCAGCCCAGCATCATGCCGCGCTGGTTGGCCTGGGTGTTGATGATGTCGAACGCGAGCCGGCGCACCGCCTCGTCGGAGGTGCGGTCCCGCACGATGAACGACATCTCGACGGCCTGCTGGTGGTGGACCGCCATGTCACGCGCGAATCCCACATCGGCCGATGAGTCGGCGGGCGCCGACGCGGAAACCGCCGGGGAGGCGGGCGACGAAGGCCGTACGAGCGTCAGCGCGACCAGCGCGAGCGCCAGCAGCAGTACGGCCCCGCCGGCCAGGACCAGCGGCCGCGACGTGCGCGGATCGGATGTCACTTGTCGATCCCTCCGGTGCAGGCGGCGCCCGGCTCCGGGGTCTGCGGGCCCTGCACGTACTTGGTGAAGAACTGGGCGACCCGGGCGTCGGTGGCGCTCTTCACGGTCAGCTGCTTGCCCCAGGCGCTGAGCATAAGCGGCGCCGCCTGGTCCTCGACCGGGCTCATCAGGGAGTACGGGGTGCCCGACACCCGTTCCGTGAACTTCTTCACGTCGGCGGGGGCCGCCTTGCTGGTGTACGTCACCCACACCGCGCCGTGCTCCAGCGAGTGGACGGCGTTCTCCTTCGGTATCGCCGCGGTGTAGACGTCACCGTCGCAGTTCATCCACACGGGGTTGTGGTCGCCGCCGACCGGCGGGTTCATCGGGTAGTCGACCGTCTTCTCCACATGGTTCTGCGTGAGATCGTCCCAGCTCTTCTCGCCGTCGACGGGCGAGGACTTCGCGGCCGCCTCGGCCTTGTCCTGGTCGTCGGCGGCGTTCATCAGATAGCCGCCCCCGGCGACGAGACCGGCGACCACGAGGACGCCGACGGTGAGCGTGATGACGCGGGAGCGGCGCTCGCGGGCCCGCTCCCGGCGGCGGGCCTCCTCCAGCTTGGCGCGGCGGGCGGTGGAGGCGGTGTTCTGCTTGTTGGCGGAAGCCATGACGGGTCCTCGGGTTCATCGGATCGGGACAGGACGGACGGCGTACGGGGGAGTCCGCACGCGGGCAGGGGAGATCCCCGGCCGTCCTAGATCCGCTGAACCTGGAGGCGTAGCCGGTCGACGTCGCCGACGGCGTCGTTGGAGGGGCCCCGGATGCGGGTGCCGCCGGTGAGGGGGCGGGCCGGGAGGACCGCGACGGCGGCCGACGGAACCGCGGCCGGAGCCGGCTGGCCGGACAGCACGACCGGCGCCGAGCCTTCCGACGTGCCGTGGCAGGAGTCGCCCGTACCCCGGTGACGGGGGGCGTCGGCCACCACGGTGCGCACCGCCGTGAGGTCCGTCCACGGGGCGAGCGCGGACGCGGGCGCGAACTCGGACGCGGGGGCGAATTCGTGGGAGGAGGAGGCGTGCTCCCCGGACGAGGGCGACGAGCAGCAGGAGACCAGGGCGACCAGGATGAGCACCCAGGCGAGCACCATCGGCGCGCCGGTGCCGCGCAGCCGGTCCGCGCCCTCGCTCAGCCTCTTCACGCGGCACATCGTACGCGGCGCGTGAAGATTCAAGCAGTACGGGACGGGGTCCGGTGAACCTGTGCATCCATGGACAGGGGGTTCCGCTTTCGGCGCGCCGGGATAGTGTGCCCCGGTGACAACGCACTCGAACGTATCTGCGGGCTGGTATCCCGATCCGCACGGCGCCCCTCAGCTGCTGCGCTACTGGGACGGCTCCCAGTGGACCGAGCACACCAACCCCGCGGGTGGTGGCGGCCAGGCCCAGGGACAGCCCCAGGCCCCCGCTCAGGCTCCGGTGCCCCCTCAGCAGTCGCCCCAGCAGCAGGCGGCCCCCCAGCAGCCCCCGGCCGTCCCGCAGCAGGGCGGCGCCCCCGGTGCGGGCTCGCTCTTCAATCAGCAGGTCCTGGTGGTGAACCAGAAGGCCAAGCTGATCGAGGTGACGAACGAGTACAGCGTCTTCGACCAGCACGGGAACACCATCGGGTCGGTCGTCCAGGTCGGCCAGGGCGCTGTGCGCAAGGTGGTGAGGTTCCTCACCAGCATCGACCAGTACCTGACCCACCGGCTGGAGATCCGCGACGCCTACGGGCAGCCGCAGCTGCTGCTGACCCGCCCGGCGAAGTTCATCAAGTCCAAGGTCATCGTGCAGCGCCCCGACGGGCAGCCGGTCGGCGAGATCGTCCAGCAGAACGCCATCGGCAAGATCAACTTCGCGATCATGGTCGACGGGCAGCAGGTCGGCGCGATCAAGGCCGAGAACTGGCGCGCCTGGAACTTCGCGATCGTCGACCACAACGACGCGGAGATCGCCCGGATCACCAAGACCTGGGAAGGCCTCGCGAAGACCCTGTTCACGACGGCGGACAACTACGTCCTCCAAATCCACTACCAGCTGCCCGAGCCGCTGCTGAGCCTGGTGGTGGCGACGGCCCTGACCGTGGACACCGCCCTCAAGCAGGACGCCCGCGGCCTGGGCTGAGGCTCCGCCCTCCTTGCGCGACCGCCCGCGCCCCTCGCACGACACCGTGCGAGGGGCGCGGGCGGTGGTGCGTCCGGGGCCCGTGGCCGGCTCCCGGGCTGGTCCGGGCCAAGTATTTTACTGGTGTAATACCTGTTAAGGTATATGAGTGAGTGATACAAGCATCAGGTTCCGCAAGCCGGCCGTCCGCAGGCTCCCGCTGACCGGCCCGCTGCGTCTGGTCCGGCCGTCGGACATGTGGTTCAAGCCGGCCACCAGCGTCGTCGTGGCCACGGCCGTACCCAACCTGGTGCTGCTCTGTCTGGGCCGCCTCGACCTGGTGATGTACACGATGGCCGGCTCGCTCTGTGCGCTGTACGGCCACAACCTCCCGTACGCGCGCCGCGCCGGCACCGTCGCCGCCGTCGTCCTCGGTATGACCGCCGGTCTGGGCATCGCCCTCGTCCTGGCCTCGCTGACCGGCTCGACCGCCGTGCTGATCGCCGCGGGCGCGCTCCTGGCGGCCGGGCAGAAGCTGCTGTGCGACGCCTCCCGGGTCGGGCCCCCGGGGCCGGTGATCTTCACCTTCGTCAGCTCCGCCGCCCTGTTCGTCCCGCAGACGCTCGGCCAGGTCCCGGGCCACCTCGTCCTCACGCTCGGCGCGGGCGCGGTCTCCTGGCTCGTCGCCGTCGTCGCCCCCGCCCTGATCCGCCGCGACGGACCCGAACGCCGTGCGACGGCCCGCGCGCTGAGCGCCGCCGCAGCCCACGCCGAAGCGCCCGGACACGCCACCCGCCGCGCCGCGGTCGCCGCCGTCCACGCCGCCTGGCAGACGCTCATCGCCGCCGGCCGCCCCACCCCCGCGCGCCGCGCCCTGGAGCGCCTCGTCGTCCACGCCGAGACCTCGGCCCTGACCGGCACCCCGGACGCGGCCGACGCCGCCCGGCTGCGCGAGTGGGCCCGGCGCACCCGCGCCCGCGGCCCCGTCCCCGCCCCGCCCGAGGCCCCCGGGACCGACGCCGAACTCTTCGGCGTCGAGGCCGAACGCGCCGCCCGGGGCAGCTCGTGGCGCACCCTGCTCAAGGGCCTCGCCCCCGGCTCCCCACTGCTGCCGGTCGCCGCCCGCACCCTCGTCGGCTGCGCCCTGGCCGGTTACGTCTGCTCGGCCGTCGGCGTCGGCCGCCCCTACTGGGCGATCGTCACCGCCGCCTCCCTCTACCAGGCCAACGTCACGCTCTCCTGGAACCGCACGCTCCAGCGCACCCTTGGCAACCTCATCGGCGTCCTGGTCTTCGCCGCGGTCCTCCCCGCCGCCCGGAGCACCCCGCTGGCCCTCATCGGCTTCTGCCTCCTCTTCGGCTTCGCGGCCGAGGCCCTGATCACCCGCAACTACTGGCTCGGCTCCGTCGCCGTCACGCCGATGGCGCTGCTCGTCCTGGAGTACGCCGGCAGCCACCCGGCCGGCGAGCTGATCGGCGACCGGGTCCTGGACACCGTGATCGGCGCGGCCGTCGGCTTCCTCGCCGCCGTCGTCGTCACCAACCGCCGCGCCACCGGCCGCGTCGAGCGCGCGCTGGCCGCCGCCGAACAGGCCCGCGCCCATGCCGTGCGGACCCTCGCGGCCCCCGAGCCCGCCCCCGCCGCGCTCGACGCCGCCCGCCGCAGGCTCACCGGCTCCCTGGTCGAACTGCGCGAGGCCGACGACACCGCGGCCGGTGAATGGTGGCAGCGCGCCCTGCCCCAGGAGGCGGTGCTCGCCGCCGAGCAGGCCGGACACCGTACGCTCGCCGCGACAGCGAAACGGCAGGGGCCGACCGCCCCCGCCCAGGAGAACGGAGCGGTGTGACCGACGACATCGTCGCCTCGGTGGTACGGCAGTGGCGGGCCGTCAACCCGGAGCTGGACACCGGCCCGATGGAGCTCATCGGCCGTATCAACCGCTGCTCCGCCCTGCTCCAGCAGGCCGAGGACGCGCCGCTGCGGGCGGCCGGGCTGACCCGCGCCGAGTTCGACCTGCTGGGCGCCGTACGCCGTACCGGACGCGAACTGACCCCCGGCGAGCTGGCCCGGGAGACCTTCTCCTCCGGAGCCGCCGTCACCAAGCGGCTCCGCGGCCTCCAGGAGCGCGGCCTGATCGCCCGCCGCGGTGACGAACGGGACCGCAGGGTCGCCTACGTACGCCTCACCGACGAGGGTTGCGACCTGGTCGACGGGCTGCTGCCCCGGCAGCTGGCCTACGAACGCGCGGTGCTCTCCGGCCTGGACGCCGAGTCCCGCGACCGGCTGAGCGCACAGCTCAGCGAGCTGCTGGTCCAGCTGGAAGGCCGCATCGGCGGCGCCCGCCCCTGACCCTCCGAGGGCGCGCGCCCGGCGCGCGCCCCGGCCCGTCATCACTCGTACGGGCCCCTTCGATCACATGTGCCCATCTGTCGCTCTGTGGGGCGATTCTTCCTCATTCCTCCGTGTCGTCACTCCCCGCACACGCGTGAAGGCGCTGCGTGCAAAAACTCGTGAGTGTATTACCGCGGGAGCGCTCGCGCAGGGGGTTGGAGGAATGTGCGGAAGCACTGATTCGATCTGACTAAGCTCACGCACAGTGAAGCCGAGTTGAGATGAATCGAGCGCTTGCTCCCGACTGCCCTGCAAGTGCCGAATCTCCGGAATAAAGCCGAATCAACCGCCAGAGGTTCAGATGGTCCGTGTTGAATCACCGCCGGCCGTACGGGAAGCCCCCGTCGCCCGCGCCCTGTTGCTGCCCGTCGTCGTGATGGCGGGCGCGACTGCCGCCGCCGCGGCGCTGGTTGCCGAGCCCGCGCGGATACCAGTCATCTGGTGCGGAGCGTTCGCCACCGTCGTGGTCGGCGCGCTCGCCGTGGAGATCGCCCGCCGGGGCAGGACGATCCGCCGCCGTCGCGCGGAGTACGAGCAGCGTGTCGCCGCGCTGGAACGACGCATCGCCGACCACGACACCGAGACCGTGCGGATCAGCAGGGAACTGCTGCCGGCCGCCATCCACCGTCTGCGGGTGGGCAATTCGCCCGACGAGGTGCTGCGCGACGTCGTGGACGCCGACCCGGTCCACCGCCATCTCCCCGACGCCCAGCGCGCCCTCGTCTACACCGTGCTGGACATCATCGACAACGAGGAGGCGACCCGCGACTCCGCCCAGCGCGCCTTCGTCAACGTCGCCCGCCGCGTCCAGGCGATCGTCCACCGCCAGGCCAGCGAACTGCGGGAGATGGAGGAGCACCACGGGCGCAACCCCGACGTCTTCGACGACCTGCTCCGCATCGACCACGGCACCGCGCTGATCGGCCGCCTCGCCGACTCCATCGCGGTACTCGGCGGAGCCCGCCCCAGCCGCCAGTGGCCCAAGCCCGTACCGCTGTTCAGCGTGTTGCGCGGCGCCATGTCGCGCATCCTGGAGTACCCGCGCGTCGATCTGCACTCGATCGCCAAGGTCGCCATCATCGGCACCGCGGTCGAACCGCTCATCCACGCCTGCGCCGAACTCCTCGACAACGCCACCCGCTACTCGCCGCCGCAGACCCGGGTGCACGTCACCGCGGTCGAGGTGCAGACGGGCATCGCCATCGAGATCGAGGACGGCGGCGTCAGCCTCAGCGAGGAGGCCCGCGCACGGGCCGAGAACATGCTCGCCAGGGCCCAGGCGGGCTCCAGCATGAACGACCTCGGCGAGTCCCCCCGCCTCGGGATGGCGGTCGTCGGCCGGCTCGCGCGGATGTACGACCTCCAGGTCTCGCTGCGGCAGTCCGCCTACGGCGGCGTACGGGCCGTGCTCATCGTGCCCCGCGCCATGATCACCACCGGTCCCGCGCCCGGCATCGCCCACGGCATCGGCGCCACCTCGCGGCCCACCAGCGACATCGACCTCGACGACATGAAGCACGTCGTCCCGGCCCGCAGCAACCGCCGCAAGCCGAGCCCCGTGGCCGCCCGGCCCGCCACCGGACCCGTGTCCTCCGCCCCGAGCGCCGTCATCCCGGCCGTCGCCATGGAGGACGAAGCGCCCGTCGTGACCGAGTGGACCGCGGGCGGGCTCCCGCAGCGCCGCAGCCGGGGCCGCGCACCGCTGGGCTCGCACAACCTCCCCGCCCAGTCGTCCGACCCCACCGCGGGCCGGACCAACGGCCACGGCCACAGCTACGGCAACGGCAACGGCAACGGCCAGGAGAACGGCAAGGAACCGCCGCCCGGGATCTGGCTGGAGGCGTTCACCAAGGCCGCCAACGGCGTGCCCCAGGACCCCAGGACGGGCGATGACTCTGACGACGCGTGGGACAAGGGAGACCTGAAGTGATCCAGCAGCGGGGCAACATGGACTGGATGCTCAAAGAGCTGGCCGACGATGTCCCGGACATCCACCAGATCGTCGTGCTCTCCGCCGACGGGCTGCGCATCGCCCGGCACGGCGGCGACCCCGACGTCGCGGACCGGCTCGCGGCGGCCTGCGCCGGACTGCAGAGCCTGGCGGCGGCCGTCGCCTCCGAGATCCCGTACAGCGACGGCCGGATGAGGCTCGTCGTCATCGAGGTCACCGGCGGCTTCTTCTACCTGATGGCCGCGGGCACCGGAGCCTATCTGGCGGTGCTCGCGGGCGAGACGGTGGACGCCGGACTCGTCGGGGCGCGGATGCGTGACCTGGTCGTACGGATCGGCGCCCACCTCACGAGTCCGCCCCGCCACGACGGGCAGGTCGTATGAACGTTCCCCGACGAGAACGCCGCAAGACCGAAGCCGGCCCGAGCGATCCGGAACGGCTCTACGTCATCACCGGCGATCCCGACGGCAGCGAGCGGGCAGCCCTCGACCTGGTCACCATGATTGTCTCGAAGGCCGAACCGTCACCCATGGTCCAGCCCGAGCAGGCAGTGATCCTCCGGCTCTGCCGGGCCCCGTTATCCGTCGCGGAACTCTCCGCCTACCTCAGCCTGCCGTTCAGCGTGGTGACCTCGCTCCTCACGGAACTCCTCGCGACCGGGCTGATCGAATCGCGTGCCCCGATCGTCCGCGCGACCCTCCCGGACAGGTCCCTCCTCGAAGCGGTGATGCATGGACTTCAGAAACTCTGACACGATCACGGGCCCCCGCAGCGAGGACGTCCTGCCCACCACGGCGACCGCCGCGGTGAAGGTCGTGATCGTCGGGGGGTTCGGAGCCGGCAAGACGACCATGGTGGGCTCGGTCAGCGAGATCCGGCCCCTGACCACCGAAGAGACGATGACGCAGGCCGGCGTCGGCGTGGACGACAACTCCGGGGTGGAGAGCAAGACCTCCACCACCGTCGCCATGGACTTCGGCCGGATCAGCATCAGCGAGGAGCTCATCCTCTACCTCTTCGGAACCCCCGGCCAGGAACGCTTCTGGTTCCTGTGGAACGGCCTGTTCGAAGGCGCGCTCGGCGCCGTCGTCCTCATCGACACCCGCCGGCTCGAAGTCAGCTTCGACGTCATCGGGCGCCTGGAGGAACGCGGCGTGCCGTTCGTCGTCGCCATCAACACCTTCCCCGACGCGCCGAAACACCCCGTCGAGGCGCTGCGCAGCGCCCTGGACCTGCCCGAAGAGGTCCCGATGATCGACTGCGACGCCCGGCTGCGCGTTTCGAGCCGCGATGTGCTGATGACGCTGATGCGCTACCTGCACAGCCTGGCCCTCCCGGTCGGCTGACCCGCGCACCACCCCACCCGCACCCGTTCGCGCGCCCCCACCGCGCACCCCATCCGTCCGGCCCGTTGCGGCCTGACCCCTGGAGCGATCGTGACAACCCCCTTTCCCTACGACCACGGCCGGGACACCGGGCCGGTCCCGCCCCCCGGATGCCCGGCCCACGGCCTGGGCGTCGGCCCCGGAGGCCTGCGCCGGCTCTACGGCCCCGAGGCGGAACAGGACCCGCGGGGCCTGTACGAGAAGCTGCGCGCCGAGCACGGCACGGTGGCCCCGGTGCTGCTGCAGGGCGACGTGCCCGCCTGGCTGGTGCTCGGGCACAGCGAGAACCTGCACATGACCCGTACGCCCTCGCAGTTCTCCCGCGACTCGCGCCACTGGTGGGCCCTGCAGGACGGCACCATCGCGCCGGACCACCCGCTGGCCCCGCAGGTCGCCTGGCAGCCGATTTGCGCCTTCGCCGACGGCGCCACCCACGAACGGCAGCGCGGCGCCCTCACCGACTCCATGGCCCGCATCGACACGCGCGGGGTCCGGCGCCACGTCAACCGGTACAGCAACCGGCTCGTCAACGGCTTCTGCCGCGAGGGCCGCACCGACCTGGTCCCCGAGTTCGCCGAACGGCTGCCGATGATGGTCATGTGCGCCATCCTCGGCATGCCGGAGGAGTACAACGACCGGATGGTGCAGGCCGCCCGCGACATGATCCGGGGCACCGGGACGGCCGTCCAGAGCAACGCCTACATGGTGGAGGCGCTGACCCGTCTCGTGGAGCGCCGCCGCCGGGAACCCGCGGACGACTTCGCCACCTGGCTGGTCGAGCACCCCGCCGCCATGAACGACAAGGAGGTCGCCGAGCACCTGCGGCTCATGCTCATCGTCTCCTACGAGACGACCACCAACCTGATCTCCAACGTGCTGCGCATGGTCCTCACCGACCCGCGCTTCCGGGCCAGGCTCAGCGGCGGCCACATGACCGTGCCCGAGGCGGTCGAGCAGACCCTGTGGGACGAGCCGCCGTTCGCCGCGATCCTCGGCCGCTGGGCGGTCGGCGACACGGAGCTGGGCGGACAGCACATCAAGACCGGCGACGCTCTGATCGTCGGTATCGCGGCGGCCAACACCGACCCGGTGGTGCGTCCCGACCTCAACGCCGACATGGAGGGCAACCGCGCGCACCTCGCGTTCAGCGGCGGGCCCCACGAGTGCCCGGGGCAGGACATCGGGCGTGCCATCGCGGACGTCGGCGTCGACGCCCTGATGATGCGCCTGCCCGACCTCGAACTCGCGGTCGAGGACGCCGAACTGCGGTGGGTCGGCAACCTGGTCAGCCGCCACCTGGCCGAACTCCCCGCCGAGTTCGCCCCGCGATCCCCGCAGGACGACCGCGAGCCGCCGTCGATGGGCAAGCCCAACCCGGCCACCCGCCAGGACTGGGAGGTGCGGTCCGCCGTCCGGCACACCGCGCCGACCCCGGTCCGCGCCACCGTCCCCGGGGACCCGGACCAGGCACCGTCGGCCTCCGCCCCCTCCGGGGCGACCACGACGGCCGACGGATCGGCGGCCGGACGCGTCCCGGGCCAGCGCAAGCCCGGCGCGTCCACCCGGCTGTGGCGCGTCGTGACCCGCTGGTGGAACGGCGACTGACACGGCGGCGACGGGGCGCCCGGCGCAAGGGCGCCCCCCGTACCATGCGGAAGCGTGAAGCTGACAATTCTGGGCGGCGGCGGATTCCGGGTTCCACTGGTGTACGGGGCGCTGCTCGCCGACCACGCCGAGGGCCGCGTATCGGCCGTCACCCTCTACGACACGGACGCCGACCGGCTCACCGCCGTCGCCCGGGTCCTCGCCGAACAGGCCGAAGGCATCCCGGACGCGCCCGCCGTGCTCGCCACGACCGACCTGGACGAGGCCCTGCGCGGCGCCGACTTCGTCTTCTCGGCGATCCGGGTCGGCGGCCTCGCGGGCCGGGCGGCCGACGAACGGGTCGCGCTGGACGAGGGCGTCCTCGGCCAGGAGACGGTCGGCGCCGGCGGCATCGCGTACGGCCTGCGCACCGTGCCGGTCGCCGTCGGCCTCGCCCGGCGCATCGCCCGGCTCGCCCCGCACGCCTGGGTCATCAACTTCACCAACCCGGCGGGACTGGTCACCGAGGCCATGTCCCACCACCTCGGTGACCGCGTCATCGGCATCTGCGACTCACCGGTCGGCCTCGGCCGCCGCATCGCCCGGGTGCTGGGCGCCGACCCGGACCTGGCCCGCATCGACTACGTCGGCCTCAACCACCTCGGCTGGGTGCGCGGGCTGTACGTCGGGGGCCGCGACGAACTCCCGCGCCTGCTCGCCGACCCCGGGCTGCTCGGCTCCTTCGAGGAAGGCCGCCTCTTCGGCGCCGACTGGCTGCGCTCGCTGGGCTCGGTCCCCAACGAATACCTGCACTACTACTACTTCAACCGCGAGGCGGTCCGCGCCTACCAGGAGGCCGCGCAGACCCGGGGCGCCTTCCTGCGTGAGCAGCAGGAGGGCTTCTACGGCCGGATGAAGGACCCGGCGACCCCCGCCCTGGCCACCTGGGACCGCACCCGCGCCGAGCGCGAAGCGACCTACATGTCCGAGAACCGGGAGGTGGCCGGCGCGGGTGAGCGCGAGGAGAGCGACCTGGACTCCGGCGGCTACGAACAGGTCGCGGTCGCCCTCATGCGGGCCGTCGCACGCAACGAGCAGACCTCGCTCATTCTCAACGTCCGCAACGGGTCCACGCTTGCGGTGCTCGACGCGGACGCCGTCATCGAGGTGCCGTGCCTGGTCGACGCCAACGGCGCCCATCCGGTCTCCGTCGACCCGCTGCCGTACCACGCGACCGGCCTGGTCACCTCGGTGAAGGCCGTCGAGCGCGCGGTCCTGGCCGCGGCGGCGAGCGGATCGCGCGAGGACGCCGTACGGGCCTTCGCCCTGCACCCCCTGGTCGACTCGGTCTCCGTGGCCCGCCGGCTGGTCGACGGCTACGCGCACGCCCACCCGGGGCTGGCCCATCTGCGCCGGGGGACGCCGGCCGCCCCTTCCCGCGCTTGACTTGGAGCGCGCTCCAGCACTTAACGTCCCCCTGCATGACCACACCGCAGCACAGCATCGGATCGGGTTTCGGCGCCCGCAGCACCACGGACGAGGTCCTGAGCGGGATCGGCCTGGCCGGCCGCACCGCGATCGTCACGGGCGGCTACTCGGGGCTCGGGCTGGAGACGACCCGGGCACTGGCCGCCGCGGGGGCCCGCGTCATCGTTCCCGCCCGGCGCCCGGAGGCCGCCCGGGACGCGGTCAAGGGGCTGGCGGGCGTCGAGACCGACGACCTCGACCTCTCCGACCTGGAGAGCGTCCGCGACTTCGCCGACCGGTTCCTGGCCTCCGGCCGGACCGTCGACCTGGTGATCAACAGCGCCGGCGTCATGGCCTGCCCCGAGACCCGGGTCGGCCCGGGGTGGGAGGCACAGTTCGCCACCAACCACCTCGGCCACTACGCCCTGGTCAACCGCCTGTGGCCGGCGCTCGCCCCCGGCGGGGCGCGGGTGGTCGCCGTGTCCTCCGGCGCCCACGGCATGGGCATGCGCTGGGACGACCCGCACTTCGAGCACGGCTACGACCGGTGGCAGGCGTACGGCCAGGCCAAGGCGGCGAACGTGCTGTTCGCCGTGCACCTCGACGCCCTCGGCCGCGACGCCGGAGTCAGGGCGTTCGCGGTGCACCCGGGCAGCATCCTCACCCCACTGCAACGCCACCTCCCCAGGGCGGAGATGGTCGAGGCCGGCTGGATCGACGAGGAGGGCAACCCGAGCGACCCCGCCTTCAAGACCCCGGAACAGGGCGCGGCGACACAGGTCTGGGCGGCGACCTCGCCCCTGCTGGCAGGCATGGGCGGCGTGTACTGCGAGGACTGCGACATCGCCGAGCCGGCCGAAGACGGCCGCGAAGGGGGAGTGCACACAGCCGCGACCGACCCCGGCCAGGCCGCGCGGCTGTGGGCGCTGTCGGCCGGCCTCACGGGCGTCGACGCCTTCGCGGCAACGGTCTGAGACCGCCGGGGGCCGTGCGGCCTCCTGGGGCGGCCGGAGGCAGGACAGCGATCGGGTCAGGGGGCGGAGACCGCCCGTGGCCCGATCGGCTGCGTCCATGACGGTGTCACCCCGGTCACCTGGCAGACCATCAGGAACAGCGGGATCGGCGGGGTGTACGGCGTACGGCTGTCGGGCTGGTGGATCAGCCGGGGCCGTACGGCGGGCACGCAGGTTCCGCGCGCGTACGCCGCCTGCTCGGGCCAGTCCAGGTCGAGATCGGAGCCGGCCGGCACGATCCACCACCAGCGCTCGGCGTCCGCGAAGACGCAGCCGGTGCGCGGCAGATGGGACATCAGCCGGAAGCCGTAGCGGGCCGGCACCCCGACCGCGTCGCAGCCCAGGCTCGCCGACAGGGTCGCGGGCAGCGGCAGCTGGACCCGGCCGGTGCCGGGGGAGAGGCCGGGCTCGCGGGAGCGGCGGTGTCCGAGGATGTGGTGCATGGCGTTCTTCAGCATGAGTGCTCCGTGCCGTGCGGCAGTTCTGCCCAGACGATGCGGCCCGAGCCGTCCCCGGCGTCGTGCGCGCCCCAGGCGCTCGACAGCGAGTCCACGAGCAGCAGGCCGCGTCCGTGCTCGTCGTCGGCGCCCCGGCCCAGTCTCGGCCCGCAGGGCTGGTGTCCCTGGTCCTGTACGGATATGCGCAGACCGGCCGGGAGGTACCGCAGCTCGCACACGACCCGTGCGCTGGCGGTGTGCACCACCGCGTTGGTGACCAGTTCCGAGACGATCAGGACCGCTGCCTCCCGTGTGTCCTCGCCCGTACACCACTCGCCGAGCCGGGCCTTCGTCAGGCGCCGGGCGCCGGCGACCGATTCGGGGCGCGCGGGCAGCGCGAAGCAGTACCGGAGCGCTTCGGTCCCCGGGCTGAGATCCATGAGCCTGGGGATGAGCGCACTGCCAGGTGCCACGACCGAATCCTCACAGTGGGGGCTGCGTCACGCTTCGCGATCTTCGAGGAAGGTCACGGGTATGACTGGTCAACTGATTCGCGTACCAACTCTCCCCCTGTCGCGAACACTTGGCAAGAGGCACTCTGAAAATTCCAGAGTGGCTGTGTTCTTGACGGGACGCGCATGGCACACTGCACGGATACAGCGCATGGGGAGGTCTGAAGTGAGCGAACCGCGGTCCGCCCCGACCGTGGGCCAGGTCGTTCTCGGCAAGCGCCTGCAGGACCTGCGGGAACGTGTCGGGATGAGCCGGGACCAAGCCGCCAAGGTGCTGCGCGTCGCTCCGGCGACGATACGCAGGATGGAGACCGCCGAGGTCGCGCTCAAGATTCCCTATGTGCAGGTCCTGCTGAAGGCCTACGGGATCTCGGACGAGGAGGCGGACGCCTTCGTCGAACTGGCGGAGGAGGCCAACAGGCCGGGCTGGTGGCAGCGCTTCCACGACGTGCTGCCCGACTGGTTCAGCATGTACGTCAGCCTGGAGGGCGCCGCGAGCCTGCTGCGCATGTACGAGCCGCATTTCGTGCCAGGACTGCTCCAGACCGAGGACTACGCGCGCACGGTGATGCGCACCGGCGCGGTCGGCCAGACCAGGCCCGAGGACATCGAGCGCCATGTGGCGCTGCGGATGGAGCGGCAGTCCCTGCTGACCCGGCCGGACGCCCCGCGGCTGTGGGTGGTGATGGACGAGACCGTCCTGCGCCGCCCCGTGGGCAGTGTCGAGATCATGCGCGCCCAGGCGGACAAGCTGCTGGAAGCCACGGCGATGCCCAACGTGACCCTCCAGATCGCGGAGTTCTCCACCGGGCACCACCCGGGGACGTACGGGCCCTTCGTGCTCTTCCGGTTCGCCGTCCCCGAGCTGCCCGACATGGTCTACAGCGAGTACCTGACCGGGGCCGTCTACTTCGACGCGCGACCGGAGGTGGCTTCCTACCTCGAAGTCATGGACCGCATGGCGGCCCAGGCCGCGACTGCACAACGCACGAAGGAAATCCTCCGGGACTTCCGCAAGGAGCTGTGATGACACCCATATACAACGGCATGCCTGCCGCTGACCTCGGCTCCGAAGGCTGGTACAAGCCGTGGAGCGGCGGTAACGGGGGCAACTGCGTCGAGGCCATGAAGCTGGCCGACGGGAGAATCGCCATGCGCCAGTCCGCGGACCCCGACGGCCCTGCCCTGATCTACACCCCCCACGAGATCGCCGCCTTCATCCAGGGCGCCAAGGCCGGCCAGGCGGACTTCCTGCTGACCTGACCCGCACGGCGGGCCCGTTCCTCCCGCACGTCACAATGGACCCATGTCCCGACGCACCTCCCGCTCCCGGCGCCCGGCCGCCGCGGGCCCCCGTTCCACCCCCGCCCCCCAGGTCACCCCGGCTTCGCCGTGCCCCTGCGGGCTGCCCGCGGGCTACGCCGAGTGCTGCGGCCGGCTGCACGCGGGGGCCGCGGCGCCGACATGCGAGGCGCTGATGCGCTCGCGGTACGCCGCCTTCGTCGTCCGGGACGCCGGGTATCTGCTGCGGACCTGGCACCCGGACCACCGGCCGGACGTCCTCGACCTCGATCCCGGGCAGCGCTGGCAGGGGCTGGAGGTCCTGGGGACGACGGAGGGCAGTGCCTTCCACACCACCGGCACCGTCACCTTCCGGGCCCACTACGAGGTGGGCGGCCACCCCGGCTCACTGCACGAGAAGAGCCGCTTCGTGCGGTACGGGGGAGCCTGGGTCTACGAGGCCGCCGTCTTCGCCGACTGACGGACGCGGGGGCGGGGCTCAGACGGGCGCGCCCGCCGGGGCGACGGGCGACAGCTCCTGTGCCAGGTCCTCCGCCAGCAGCCGCTTGGCGATCACATCGACCGCGGCGCGCAGCCGGGCGTCGTCCGGGCGCTCACCGTCCTCGCCCAGCTGTCCGTTCAGCCAGCGGGCCCAGGCGTCCGTGATGGTCCTGGCCTCGCGGCTGCCGGCCGCGGTGTGCGTGAAGAGATGGCCGTCCCCGGTGAGGAAGCCCTCCTCGATCATCCGGTCGAAGACCGGCACCAGGACCTCCGGCGGAATCCGGTGCCGCGCCGCGATCAGCCGGAGTCCCGCGTGCCCGACCATCCGCGTGAACAGCTCGACCTGCATCACCGCCCAGGCCCCTGCCATGTCGAGCCGGGTGTCCGACTCGGCCACGATCCGCCGCGCCGTCTCCGGGTCCACCCGCCGCAGGACCTTCGCCACCGAGAACTCCAGGAGCCGGGCGGAGTCCTGGGCGTTCGGCGAGGCGAAGCCCTCACCCATGTCGGTCGAGCCGGCCCGTACCGTGTCCCGCAGCTTCACCTGCTTCAGGAACAGCGCCACGACGAATCCGAGCAGTGCGACGGGCACCGTCCACAGGAACACCGTGTGCAGGGTGTCGGCGTACGCCTGGGCCAGCGGCGCCGACTGGGTGCCGGGCAGTGAGTGCAGCCCTTCGGGACTCTGGGAGGCCTTCGCCAGGACGGCGGGGTCGCCGCCGGCCCGCGCGGCCGCGGCGATCCCGTCCTTCAGGTGGGGGCCGAGCGCGTTGGCGTAGATCGTCCCGAAGACGGCGGTGCCGAAGGAGCTGCCGAGCGTACGGAAGAAGGTCACGCCCGAGGTGGCGGTGCCCAGGTCCGCGTAGTCGACCGTGTTCTGCACCGCGATCGTCAGGACCTGCATGGAGAGCCCGATGCCGATGCCGAGCACCACCATGTACAGCGACTCCAGCCAGACCCCGCTGTCCGGCCCCATCCGGGAGAGCAGGAACAGCCCCGCGGCCATGACCAGGGAGCCGATGACCGGGAAGATCCGGTAGCGGCCGGTCTTGCTGACCACGTTGCCGCTGAAGATGGAGGCGGCGAGCAGACCGACGACCATCGGCAGGGTCCGGACGCCCGACAGGGTCGCCGAATCGCCGTCCACGTACTGCAGATACGTCGGCAGGAAGATCATCGCGCCGAGCATCGCGAACCCGACGATGAAGCTGAGGATCGAGCAGACCGTGAAGACCGGGTTGCCGAACAGCCGCATCGGCAGCATCGGTTCCTTCGCCCGGAACTCGACGAGGCAGAAGACGGCGAGCGCGGCCAGGCCGAGGACGAACAGGCCGATG
Organism: Streptomyces sp. Mut1; assembly: GCF_030719295.1. NCBI lineage: Bacteria > Bacillati > Actinomycetota > Actinomycetes > Kitasatosporales > Streptomycetaceae > Streptomyces > Streptomyces castrisilvae. Next base: position 6,960,586 of record NZ_CP120997.1, read on the forward strand.
ATGACCGAGGACCCCCAGGCGTACTGGTTGCCGCCCCAGCTCGTGGCCAGGATCAGGGCGCTGGCCCCGATCGTGACCATCGCGATGCCCAGGTAGTCGATGACCGGCCGCCCGGCAGCCTTGACGGACGGGATCGTGCGGGCCGCCGCGATGACCACCACGATCGCGATCGGCACATTGACGTAGAAGGCCCAGCGCCAGGTCAGATGGTCGGTGAAGAGCCCGCCGAGCAGCGGCCCGATCACGGTCGACACACCGAAGACGGCGCCGATCGCGCCCTGGTACTTGCCCCGGTCGCGCAGCGGGATCACATCGGCGATCAGCGCCATCGAGGTGACCATCAGACCGCCGGCGCCGATGCCCTGGAGGCCGCGCCACACGATCAGCAGTGTCATGTTCGTCGCGAGACCGCAGAGGAACGAGCCGGTGATGAAGATGATCGCGGACAGCTGGAAGACGATCTTCCGCCCGAACAGGTCGCCGAACTTGCCGACCAGTACGGTCGCCACGGTCTCCGCGAGGAGGTAGGCAGTGACCACCCACGACATATGGGCGGCGCCCCCGAGGTCCGAGACGATCGTGGGCAGCGCGGTGCCCACGATCGTCTGGTCCAGGGCCGCCAGCAGGATGCCCAGCACGATCGTGGCGAAGACGATGTTGCGGCGGCGGGGATCAAGGACGGGCGGAGCTGCGGCACTCCGCGCGACGGGGGCGGTCTCGCTGGCAGTGGTCACCTTTGCACCCTCACATCGCGCTGTGTCACCCGCATGCGGGGAACGCCCGGACGTGTCAGCCCAGCAGGTCCCGCAGCGACGCCGTCATCCGGGCGGCGAAAGCCTCGCGTACGGGGGCGGCTACCCGGTCCAGCGAGAGATACGGGTTGAGGTCCTCCAGTTCGACCAGCAGCAGCTCGCCGTCCGCGGTCCGGCAGGCGTCCACGCGCTGGATGCCGTGGTCGAGCGTGTTCCACTCCACGAAGGACCGGGCGAACGCCAGATCCCGCGCGCTCGCCGGGTACGGCTCCAGCACCCACCGCCGCTCCGGGTGCGGGGCGTGCAGCGCGTACTGGAAGTCGTGGTCCACGAAGTAGAAGGACACCTCGTAGCGGAAGTCGATCCGGGGCTGGATCAGCTGGGTGCCGTCCGCCCCGGGCCCCGGCTGCGGAGTCGTCACGAAGCGCAGCCCGACCGAGTCCGCGCCCAGCTTCGGCTTGATGACATAGCTTTCGGCCCGGGGCAGCAGCCCCACGTCGGCCGCGCGGTCCACGGTCGGTATCACCGGGTATCCGGCACGGCTGAGGTCGACGAGGTACTGCTTGCCCGCCATGTCCCCGCGGCCGGTCAGCGGGTTGTAGACCCGGGTGCCCAGCTCCCCGGCCCGCGCGCGGAACGCGTCGTACGCCTCCTGGTAGTGCAGCACCGGGCCGCTGTTGCGTACGACGACGGCGTCGAACCCGTCGAGCAGGGCCGCGGCGTCGCGCGGGTGGCACAGCGCGATGTCGAAGTCCTCGCGCAGCCGTGACGTCAGGTGGATGTCCTCGTCGCAGTAGCGCCGGCCGCGCGCCTCGTAGGCGAGGTCGGTGACGAAGAGGACGGACGGGCGCGGGACGGCGGGCATGGTGTTTCCCCCGGGTGCGACGGTGGCGGGCGGACCCGCCCATCCTCGCTGGCCCGGTTCCGCGCCGGCCCGCCGCCCCCGCCCCGAGGCTCAGCGGATGTGGCGGCCCGAGATCGCGCGGGCGATGACCAGGCGCTGGATCTCGCTGGTCCCCTCGAAGATCGTGTAGATCTTGGCGTCGCGGTACATCCGCTCGACCGGATGCTCCCGGCTGTACCCGGCGCCGCCGAGGATCTGGACGGCCTTCTCCGTCGCGGCCACCGCGAGTTCCCCGGCGCGCAGCTTGGACATGGAGCCCTGGCCGGCGTCGAAGGTGCGGTCGTTGCGGGCCATCCACGCGGCCTGCCAGATCAGCAGCCGCACGGCCTCGATCTCGGTACGCAGGTCGGCCAGGGCGAACGCGATCGACTGGTTCTCGATGATCGTCCGGCCGAACGCCTCGCGCTGTCCGGCGTACTCCAGCGCGTATTCGTACGCGGCGCGGGCGATGCCCAGCGCCTGGGCGCCGACGGTGGGGCGGCTGACCTCGAAGGTGGCCATCGCGGCCTGCCCCTTGGCGTTGCCGCCCTCGCGGGCGCGGGCGAGGCGGCCGTCCAGCTTCTCCTTTCCGCCGAGCAGGCAGTGCCCCGGCACCCGCACGTCGTCGAGGAAGACGTCCGCCGTGTGCGAGGCGCGCAGTCCGAGCTTCTTGATGGTGCGGCTCGCCTCCAGACCCTTGGTGGCGGGCGGCACGATGAACGCGGCCTGGCCGCGCGCGCCGAGCGAGGGGTCGACCGAGGCGACGACCACATGGATCTCGGCGATCCCGCCGTTGGTGATCCACGCCTTCTGGCCGGAGAGCACCCACTCGTCCCTGGCCTCGTCGTAACGGGCCTTCGTGGTCATCGCGGAGACGTCGGAGCCGGCCTGCGGCTCGGAGACGCAGAACGCCGCGACCTTCGGGTCGTCCTCGTCGCCGTAGCACTGGGGCACCCACTCGGCGAGCTGGTCCGGAGTGCCGGAGGCGAAGATCCCGGCGACGGCGAGCGAGGTGCCGAACAGCGCCATGCCGATGCCGGCGTCGCCCCAGAACAGCTCCTCGTTGGCTATCTGGAGGGAGAGCCCCGACGGGTCGCCGTACATGTCGGCGAGCGACTCGAATCCGTAGAGGCCGATCCGGGCGGCCTCCTGGATGACGGGCCAGGGCGTCTCCTCGCGGGCGTCCCACTCGGCGGCCGCCGGGCGTACGACCTGGGCGGCGAAGCCGTGCACCCAGTTGCGCAGGTCCTGCTGTTCCTCGGTGAGCGCGAGGGAGAAGTAGCTCATCGGCTCAGGCCTTCGGGATGTTGAAGTAGCGGGTCAGGCCCGAGGCCAGGCCGACGTCACCGGCCACTTTCAGCTTGCGCATCATGAACAGCGTCACGGGGTTGGCGTTGCCGGAGACCAGCCTGAGGAACTCCGCGTCCGCCATGATCAGCGTCGTACGCGGTTCGGCGTCGGAGCGGCCCGCGCTGATGGTGCAGGCGCCTTCCGCGATCGAGGTCTCGTAGACCACGTCCGTGTCACCCGTGATCTTCCAGCGGATCAGCGCGGTGAGCCGGCCGGCCGCCTCCGGGCGGAACTGCTGCTTCATCCGGCCGAAGACCTCGCCGAGCACCCGGGTGCGCAGTTCGCCGTGCATGGCCTCGCCGAGCTGCTTGGCGGACAGGCCCTTCACGATCCGCGCGAACTCCGGCGGGGAGACCGCCGCGAAGTCGAGGGCTGACAGTTCGTCGATGACACTGCCGGTGCTGTTGTCGGCCACGCCAGCTCCTTACTCTGGAGTAAACTTACTTTTGAGTAAGGTAAGGGCCGGACGGTCCCTTCGCAAGGCCCGGCGGGGCGTCGTGCGAGGTGCGGGGGTTACGGAGTCACCAGGGGCTGCCGGGGCCCACCACCAGGCGGGGGTGGTGCGCGGCGAGCACCTTGTTGGCGCGGGCCAGCTCGGAGAGGGCCTGCTCGCGGTCGGCCTGATCCTCGATGCCGAGCCGGGGACCCCGGAACCTGCGGACCTCGCGCGCGGCGCAGGCGGCGTCGAACTCCGCCCGGAGGATGTGCGCCGGAATGCAGGAGCCGATGAGTGCCGCGATGCGGTCCGGGATCGGGACCGGGACGAGCAAGTGCGAGGCGGTCATGGGGGGTTCCCTCTCGATGGTGGCCAGGAGGTCGGGTGCCGGGCCGCCTGGTGGGCGGCCGGCTCCTCTCCATATAACGGGACGCAGTTCCGCGTTTCTTGTTGAGAACGTCTCCGTGTGGCAACCGTTTGGGAATGACCGGCTATTTCCCCTTACCGGCAGGTAGGTTGACTTCGCGTGAGGTGCTCGTCCGATCGAGGCCGCGTCGCGCTGTTCAGATGGGTGTCTCGTTGCTGCGGGCACGCAGCTGCATGGCGCGGAGCACGGTCTCGGTCGAGAACCGGGCCTCCGGATCGACGAGTTGATCGCCGAAGATCGATTCCAGATTGCGCATCCGGTAACGGACGGTCTGGGGGTGTACGTCGAGCAGCTCACCCATCTGGGCGGCGGTGCCGCGGGTGTCGAGCCAGATTCGCAGTGTTTCGATGAGCCGTTCGCGCCGGTTGGCGCTGATGTTGGCCATCGGGGCGAGTTCGCGGCGCGCGAGCTGGTCGAGGAGGACCGGGTCGGAGAGCAGCCACAGAGTGATGAGATGGTCCTCGCAGAGGATGGCCGGCGCGTCGTCTATGACACCGGCGTCCACGAGTTCGAGCACCCGCCGGGCCCAGCGGATCGAGTCCGATGCCAGGGACGCGGGGACGGTCAGGCCGATGGCCGTATGAACACCCGGGAGCGCGTGTTCGAGCATGCGTCTTCGCATGTCGTCGAACGGTCCCGGGATCAGTAAGTGCGGCTGCGGGTCGCTGAAGTCCACCAGTATGTCCCGGTCGATCCCGAGCCGGTCGAGATCGGGGGCGGGGCGCACCGCGACGAGGGTCACCTCGTCCGGCAGGGTCCAGCCGGTCTGCTCGCTCAGCTCGGCGATGGCGACGCGGGGCACCGGCCGGCCGGCGAGGATCAGATGCAGCAGTCTGCGCCGCAGCGTGTCCGTGTGGTCGTCGGATGCCGACCTGACCTCCAAGTACCCCTCGCGCGAGAGGGATTCGAGCTCGTCGACATACGAGAAGAGGGCGTCGGCGAAGGTCAGCATCATGGTGGGGGAGAGGTTGTAGCGCCTGCCGATCTTCTTCGCCCGGCGCAGCGCGACCCGGGCGCCCAGCCGGTAGGCCCCCTGCAACTGGTCCAGGCCGCGCCCCTCGTACGCCTCGAACCTGCCGAACCTGCGGCACATCTCGTCGCGCAGCGAGGAGGGCGAGGCCGGTTCGGCGACCTGGTCCACGAAGACGGAGATGCTCTGTTCCACGCCGACCCGGATGCCCTGGCCGTAGGGACCGTCCAGGAGCCGCGCGTACTCGGGGTAGGCGCGTGTGACCTCAAGGCCGATCTCCTTGATGAGGCTCGGGAGTTCGGGCCGCACGATCGCGGCGAACTCCTGCGGCAGCGGTCCCAGTGGCTCTCCCAGCTCCGAGGGCTGTGCAACTCCCGGCATACCTTTTGACCCCTTGCTCTCCGGCGCCCGATGGGGGGTGGACAGACGGGAGAGCGCTCCCATCGGTCCTCAGGTGCGTACCGACATCGGCTGCCGAACATAGTCCAAGGCTGTGGCCCTGAACACAGGCAGGACAAGACGAAATGTAGGGGCCATGTACCGGCCGGGCCGGGCCCGCCGCCGTGAAGCCGCCGCGCGGTCCGGGCCGCGGAAGCGGAGACGGGACGCGGTGGTGCGTGTTTACCTCGTTTCTTTGATACGGCTTTCGCCCCCGTTCCGTCAACGCGCGAGCGAAACGAGACGTGTTCTCCAATCGCGAGGAATTCGGAGCGGTGGATTCGGCGCGGGATGCGGAGGCAGGCCGTGGCCGGCCGGTCCGGGGCGGGGGCCGCGTGCGTGGCCGTATCGTGTCGGTCGGTGTCGCAGGGCTGTGACGTGCGACGTTGCCCGGTATGGGGCCCCTGCCCTCAATCGGTGAGCAAGTTCGGGAAGCCGTACGGCGGCGAAAGTGCTCACTTCTCGATAAAAAACTGGGGCGCCGTACTCGCACCGCAGCAAATTCTCCACAGAGAAGGTGGATTACGGAGATTCTTTGTTCCAACGTGTTGCGGAGCAACATTACTCACCCGTAGCGTCATCGCCGAACGCAAGAGGTCGAGCAGTCGGTCAGGCCGGACTGCCGCATTCCTGTCCTGTGACCCCCCGCTCCGGGAGTACCGCTGACCCGGCCGGAAGCGGCCCCCGGTGTCGGTCACACACCCTCGAAGGGAACCGGATCCGTGAACACCCTTGCACGTAGAGCCGCCATCGTCGTCACCGCCGCCAGCGCCGCCCTCGGGATGGCGATGACCACGGCCTCCGCCGGCACCACCGCCACGTGGTCGGCGACCCCGAACGGCGCGTACACCGCTCACGCGGACAACCCCACGCTGGACGTCCCGTTCGCGAGTCTCGCGTGTGACTCCTCCGACGTCTCCACGGGCACCATCAACGCGACCAGCGCCACCGGTGCCAACATGGCCACCATCGGCGACATCAGCTTCACCAACTGCACGGTCGGCGGTCTCGACTTCGACGTCACGATGACCGCGACGCCGTGGACGATCAACGTCACCGGGGTGAACTCCTCGAACGCCGACCGGGTCGACGGCAACGTCACCGGCATCTCCGCCCACATCGAGGGCTTCGGCTGCTCCGCCGACTTCACCGGCAAGGTGTACGGCTACTACGACAACGCCGCCGGCGACCTGGTCATCGACGGGTCGGGCACCGAGCTGGTCGCGTCCAACGCCGACTGCCTCGGTCTCGTCAACGACAACGACGTGGCGTCCTTCAACGCCGCGTACCACGTGAACGTGACGTCGGCGGGCGCGTCCCCGGTGATCACCACGCCGTAAGGCGCCGGGAGTACCCAGGTACGGGCCGGCCGCGGGGGATCCCCCGCGGCCGGCCCGGCCTTCTCGTTGTGGGCGTCGCGGGCGCGGCGCAATGACCCTGAGGATGTGAGTCCGTGAAAACCCGTACGCGAAGATCCGTCGTCGTGGCCGCCGCCCTGGTCGCCGCTCTCGGCACGGCGGTGTCGTCCGCCTCGGCCGGGACGGCCGGCGTGGAGACGCTGACGCCACCGGGGCCCTTCACCGCCCATGCCGACTCCCTGACGCTGGAGACGCTCGCGCCGATGACGTGCGACTCCTCCGACGCGCAGGGCTGGCTCTACGCCAGTGGCCCCGTGGCCGCCGATGTGGACCTCGTTTCCTTCACCGACTGCCAGATCGCCGGCATGACCGTGGACCTGACGATCACGGCGGCACCCTGGCAGGTGGTCGGCATCGGACCGAACACCTCGAACCCGAACTGGGACGACGTCGTCGTCCAGGGTTTCTCGGTCCACATGGAGGGCTTCGGCTGTAGCGCCGACTTCGACGGCCCGCTCCACGGATACTTCGACAACAGCACCGACGACCTCGTCATCGACGACGACCTGATCGCGTCCGACGCCGACTGCCTCGGTCTCGTCAACGACAACGACGTGGTCCACTTCAGCGCCACCTACCACGTCATCGGGTAGGCCATCGGTCCGCCGCCGGCCATCGGCCGGGCGCGACCGCAGTACGAACCGCCGATCGCACCCCTGGAGGACAGGCCCCCTATGCACACCCAGATACCTGTGACCCGTGCGGGGCGATCCGTGCGGGTCGCCTCCGTCGCCGGACTCGCCCTGCTCGCCGGGCTGTTGTCCGGCGGAGGCTCGGTCGCCGACGAGAGCCCCGGGCCTGTCGGCCTCGCGGCCGCCTGCGGAACCGAGGACGACGGCAGCGAGGCGTCCGCGGCGGCGGCGGTGGAGGTCGCGGTGGACATCCCGGCGACCGGTGAGGTCGGCCGGCCCGTGCAGCCGGGGCCCGTGGCGCTCACCCTCACGCTCTCGCGGGCCGACCTCGCCGAGCTGCTGCCGGAGGGCACCGAGGCCGTCGTGAGCCGGGCGTCGCTGAAGGTCAAGGTCGCCCAGAACGGCGAGTCGGCCGAGGCCCCCTGGGAACTCACCGCCGCGAGCACTCCGCTTCCCGCCGACGGTGACGTGGCGCTGGTCCACTCCGGCGAGGTCCCCCATGTGACCTTCGGGTCCTCGGGCGATGTCGACTTCTCGGTGGAGGAGTTCTCGGTCGAGCTGTTGTCCGCCACCGCGGCGGCCGAGGGGACCGAACCGGCCCTCGCCACGCTGACGTGCCGGCTGAAGGAGGGGGAGAGCGGGCATCTCGCCACCACGCAGGTGACCGACGGGTCCGGCACCGAACCGTCCGCGACCCCCGAGACGTCCACCGGTCCGGAGGGCGGTTCGGGCAGGACGGAGCGGCAGGGCGTCGCGGTGGAGCCGGCGGCCGCCGGGGACGAGGACCCCGAGTTGTGCCCCGTCGACCCCCCGGAGGGCGAGATGGACGCGAGTGAGGCTCCTCAGCCACCGCCGGGCGATCCCGTCAAGGTCACGGATCTCCCCACGGGAGGGACCTTCAGCTGCGCGTACGCGCTGGGTCTGGCCAACGTACTCAAGCTGGACGGGGCCATGATCATCAATGATCCCGACGACCCGGCGCTCATCAGCGTCCTCGCCTCGAAGCGTGTGGCGTCCCGGGCGACGAATGCGCAGGGCGGGCCGTACACCCGCATCGACTCGCTCGCGAACCTCGACCTTCCGGATGCCGAGTCCACCTTCCTGACCTTCGGATTCCAGCCGGTGACCGCGAAGGTCTCGTTCGAGAACGGCCCCATCACCATCTCGACAGGCAGCTACGGCGTCGCCCCCAACCGGGTGTCGTTCTCCACCGCGTACTTCCAGCAGTCCCTGCGCCTCCACGACGTCAAGGTCAATGGCACCCCGCTGGATGTGGGCAGCGGCTGCGAGACGTCGAAGCCGTTCAAGGTGGTCCTGAACGGTGGCGCGGCATACGCGAACGTGGGCCTGGGCGGCGTACTGGAGGGTGAGGTCGACATCCCGCCGTTCACCGGGTGCGGCACGGGGGGAGAGGACCTGAACCCGCTCTTCACCGCCTCCCTCTCGGGCCCCGGGAACAGGGTCTTCATGAATCAGGCTCCGACCTGCATTCCGAGCAACCCCACCCGGTCGTACTGCCCGCCCCCGCTGCCCGAACTGCCCGGCTCGAAGTCCTGACCGAGATCCGCAGCCCGAACCGGCACACACCGAAGGGGCCACCTCCGCGAGGAGAGTGGCCCCTTCGGGGCTTCGGGCGCGAGAGCGGTTACCGCGCCGCCGAGTGCCAGTACTGCGACAGCAGCTTGCCCGCGTCGGGCGCGGCGTCACGCGGCTTGTTCATCGTCGCCACGTAGGTCTGGGCGTCGTCCAGCGTGACGTTGTTGTTGCCCGAGGCCGACGGCAGCCCCGTCTTCAGGTTGACCGCCCAGTTCAGCGCGCCGAGCAGGCCGCAGCCGTTGGTGCCGGGAACCGAGTACGTCGTGTCGGTCTGGGCGGCGCCCAGGAGGTTGAGCCGGTTCATGGGACCGGTCGCGTCCAGGGTTCCGTCGCCGGCGAACTTCTCGCTGCTGATGGCCGGCTGGGTCAGGTTCTGCGGCTTGAGCAGGATCGGGTCCGAGGAGGAGCCGATGTAGCACTTGTCGCCGAGGAGCGGGTTCTCCAGGTGGATCCGGACCGGCAGGGTGAGGATCGGCTTGCCGGTGGTCGTCCCCGCCACGAGCTGGAAGTCGGTGGGGGAGTTGACCGATTCGATGGTCGCCGTCACCCGGTTCAGGCTGACGTCGCTGAGCGTGTTGCAGATGCCGGTGATCACGGGGACGTCGCTCGGGCACATCAGGCCGAGCAGCCCGCCGGGTACCTTCGCGGAGTCCGCGACGAGCGCGCCCTCCGCCGGTGAGACCACGGTCGACAGGCCGCCCGGGTGGGTGACCACACCGACCTGGAGGTCGCTCGCGCCGACCGGCACCTCGGTGTTGCCCAGCTTGATGGAGCCGCTGGCCGAGTGGGACGACACACAGATGGCGGTGTCCGTCGCTCCGTCCGCGGCCAGCATGGCGGGGGCGTCCACCGGACAGCGGCTGAACGGCGCCCAGCTGCCGTTCAGTGTCGTGGCGGCCGTGGCCGAACCCATCGACGCGACGGCGGCCAACGCGGTGAAGGAGGCCAGCAGCCCCACACGTACCCGGTTCGAGCCAGTTCTCATGTCTTCCCCTTTTTCCAATGGGAGGCGGCCACCGTCGAGGCGGCCGGGTGAACCCGGAGATGCTCGGTGCGCAGCGGAATTGATCGCGGAATGAAGGAATGCGGGTGCTGGGTTCGCGGCGGGCCGTGCCGAGGCGAAATCCCATTCACCGAGCCGTGAGGTTACTGGCGGGAAACACCGGGGCACAATCCCGCCGTATGAGAATCTGTGAGCCGGACGGTCATCTCTGCCGCGGGTGAGTACGGGATCCGGCCTTCTTGTCACATCGTGCGTACGTCCTCGCGGGCTTCGGACGGCCGGCGGTCCGCACCGTATACGGAACTCCGCTTCTCACTTGTGTATTCGAGCCGGTCCCGAGCGCTTCCCGGTGCTCCGTGCACCGGCGCGGCGTGCGTCGGCCGGAGGCGGAACTTATCACTCGCGGACAGTTTTTCCGGCCTTCCTGCTCAGTCGGTGCGAAAGAGCGGACGGCTTCGCACTCTCGCGCGAAAACTTGATGACCTGGTATTGCGGGGCAGGTTACTCACCCGTAGCGTCGCCTCCGTCAGCAACTCCTCCGGCGCGTCCGGAGATTGCTCACCCGTCGGGAGGCGACCCAGGCACATCCCCAGTGTCCGGGTTTCCGGTCCAGGAGGGCATCGGCCCCAGGAATCTTCACACCGGCGGAGCTCCTCCTCCGGAACCCCGTGGCGCAGACCCTCTGGGCTGCGGGGTCCCGGCCTGCAACGACGGATGAGAGTGCGCAGTTGTTCACAAGATCGGGACCGCGATTTGTCATCCGATGACAAACGGGCCGGATCTTTGCGAATGGGCTGTTCAAGGGCTTGTCCTGGCGGTGCAGGTGAACTTAACGTGCGCCCCTTGGTGCACTTCTGTCACTTCGTGAGCGCATGCAGGAGGTGGGATGGGAATCGAAGTAGTGGTCGAGGGACTCACCAAGTCTTTCGGCAAGCAGAACATCTGGCAGGATGTGTCGCTCACGCTTCCCGCAGGCGAGGTCAGTGTCATGCTCGGCCCGTCCGGTACGGGAAAAACGGTGTTCCTGAAATCCATCATCGGCCTGCTCAAACCTGAACGCGGCCGCGTTCTCGTCAATGGCGTCGACATGGTGAACGGTTCCGAGCGCGACATCATGGAGACCCGCAAGCTCTTCGGGCTCATGTTCCAGGACGGCGCCCTTTTCGGGTCGATGTCGCTTTTCGACAACATCGCCTTCCCGCTTCGGGAGCACACCCGCAAGAAGGAATCCGAGATCCGCCGCATCGTGATGGAGCGGATCGACGTGGTGGGGCTCCTCGGCGCCGAGAACAAGTTGCCCGGCGAGATATCCGGCGGTATGCGCAAGCGGGCCGGCCTCGCGCGGGCCCTCGTGCTGGACCCGCAGATCATCCTCTGCGACGAACCCGACTCCGGACTCGACCCGGTCCGCACGGCGTACATCTCCCAGCTCCTCGTCGACCTGAACGCCCAGATCGACGCGACGATGCTCATCGTCACCCACAACCTCGACATCGCCTCCACCGTGCCGGACAACATGGGCATGCTGTTCTGCCGCAACCTCGTCACCTTCGGGCCGCGCGAGGTGCTGCTGACCAGCGACCTGCCCGTCGTCAACCAGTTCCTCGCCGGCCGCTGCGAAGGGCCCATCGGCATGTCCGAGGAGAAGGACGCCGCGACCCTCGCCGCCGAGGAGCTGAAGGGCTACGGCCAGGGCATCAGCTCGGCCAACGCCCCGCGCACCGTCGTCCCGCAGCTGGAGCCCTCGCCCGGCCTGCCGGTCCGTCAGGGCGCCCTGCGCCGCCGGGAGCGGGTCATGTCGATGATGGGGCAGCTGCCGGAGGCGGCCCGTACCGCCATCCTCAACAGCTACAGCCCGGCCGCGGGCGGTGGACGCCTGTGACCGCCCCGCTGCCCGTACGGCCCCCCGAGGAGCCGGTGGACCGGGTCCCGGAGCCGGAGAAGGCGCCCGAGGCCCCGCGCCCCAGCCGGCTCACCGCCCCGCTGCGCGAGACCGGCCGGCTGTTCGCCCTGGCCGGGACGGTGGCCCGGGAGACCTTCCGACGGCCCTTCCAGGTACGGGAGTTCATCGAGCAGTTCTGGTTCGTCGCCAGCGTCACGATCCTGCCCGCCGCCCTCGTCTCCATCCCCTTCGGCGCGGTCATCGCCCTCCAGGTCGGCTCGCTCACCCAGCAGCTCGGCGCACAGTCCTTCACCGGCGGCGCCAGCGTCCTCGCCGTCATCCAGCAGGCCAGCCCCATCATCGTGGCCCTCCTGGTCTCCGGGGCCGCGGGCTCCGCGATCTGCGCCGACCTCGGCTCCCGCAAGATCCGCGAGGAGCTCGACGCGATGGAGGTCATGGGCGTCTCGCCCGTACAGCGCCTCGTCGTCCCGCGCGTCCTGGCCACCATGCTCGTCGCCGTCCTGCTCAACGGCCTCGTCTCGGTCGTCGGCACCCTGGGCGGCTACTTCTTCAACGTGATCCTCCAGCACGGCACCCCGGGCGCCTACCTCTCCAGCTTCTCCGCCCTCGCCCAGCTGCCCGACCTCTACGTCAGCGAGATCAAGGCGCTGATCTTCGGCTTCATCGCCGGCATCGTCGCCGCCTACCGCGGCCTCAACCCGCGCGGCGGCCCGAAGGGGGTGGGCGACGCGGTCAACCAGTCCGTCGTCATCACCTTCATGCTGCTGTTCTTCGTGAACATGGTCCTCACGGCGATCTACCTCCAGATCGTCCCCGCGAAGGGGAGCTGACCCATGTCGATGCTCGGCTGGCTGGACAGATCCGGCGACCAGCTCACCTTCTACGTACGGGCCCTGCTCTGGATACCCCGCACCCTGCGCCGCTACCTCAAGGAGGTGCAGCGCCTGCTCGCCGAGGTCGCCTTCGGCAGCGGCGGCCTCGGAGTGGTCGGCGGCACCATCGGCGTCATGATCGCGATGACCCTGGCGACCGGCACGGTCGTCGGACTCCAGGGATACGCGGCCCTCAACCAGATCGGCACCGCGGCCTTCACCGGCTTCATCTCCGCGTACTTCAACACCCGCGAGATCGCCCCGCTCGTCGCCGGTCTCGCCCTCTCCGCGACCGTCGGCGCCGGCTTCACCGCACAGCTCGGCGCCATGCGGATCAACGAGGAGGTCGACGGACTGGAGTCGATGGGCGTGCGCTCCATGCCCTACCTCGTCACCACCCGCATCATCGCCGGGGTGGTCGCGATCATCCCGCTCTACGCGATCGGGCTGCTCTCCTCGTACGTCGCCTCCCGCTATGTCACCGTCCTGTTCAACGGCCAGTCGGCGGGCACCTACGACCACTACTTCAATCTCTTCCTGTCCCCGGCCGACGTGCTCCTGTCGGTGCTCAAAGTGCTGATCTTCAGCGTGATGGTGATCCTCGCGCACTGCTACTACGGCTTCCACGCCACCGGCGGCCCCGCCGGGGTCGGTGTGGCCGTCGGCCGCTCGGTGCGCAACGCGATCGTGCTGATCAGCGTCACAGACTTCTTCCTCTCGCTCGCCATCTGGGGCGCCACGACGACCGTGAAGGTGGCCGGCTGATGAGTTCCCGTGTCACCAGGACCACCGGCCGCAGAACCGCCGGCATCGCCTTCTTCCTCGTGCCCGCCGTCCTCATCTGGGTGTCGGTCGCGGTGTACGAGAAGGAGTTCACCCACGACGCGACCGTCACCGTACGCACGTCGAGCGTGGGCAACGAGATGCACGACAACGCCGACGTGAAGCTGCGCGGGGTGGTCGTCGGCCAGGTCCGCGACATCGCGGCCGACGGCGACGGCGCCCGGCTCACCCTCGCGATCAAGCCGGACAAGCTGGACCGCATCCCGGCCGACGTCACCGCCCAGATGCTGCCCACCACCCTCTTCGGCGAACGGTTCGTCGCCCTCGTACCGCCCCCCGTGCCCTCGGCGAAGACCCTCAGCGCCGGCGACGTCATCCCGCAGGACCGCTCCAGCAACGCCATCGAGCTGGAAGAGGTCCTCGACAACGTCCTGCCCCTGCTGACCGCGGTGAAGCCGGAGAAGCTCTCCGCCACCCTCAACGCGGTCTCCCAGGCGCTCCAGGGCCGCGGCGAGCAGCTCGGCGACACCCTCGTCAAGCTCGACGCCCACCTCCAGAAGTTCAACCCCCAACTCCCCACGCTCAACGAGGACATCAAGGAACTCGTCAAGGTCAGCCGGCTCTACGCGGACTCCGCCCCCGACGTCCTGGACGCCCTCACCGACTTCACCACCACCAGCGGCACCCTCGCCGAGGAGCAGGCCGACCTCGCCGACCTGTACGGCTCCACCACCGCGTCGGCCCGCGACCTCACCGCCTTCTTCCAGCGGAACAAGGACAACCTCATCCGGCTCGCCGCCACCGGCAGGCCGACCCTGGAAACCCTCGCCAAGTACTCCTCGGAGTTCCCCTGCACGCTGCGCACCGTCGCCGGCTTCATCCCGGCCATGGACAAGGCTCTCGGCAAGGGCACCGACCAGCCGGGACTGCACGTCACCCTCAAGACCGTGCCGTCCAAGGGGAAGTACGTGGCGGGCAAGGACACCCCGGTCTACAACGCCACCGGCGGACCGCACTGCTACTCCATCCCCTATGTCGGCCAGACCGTGCCGACCGCCGACGTCAGGACCGCCCCGGACACCGGCACCGCGAAGGACGCGGACACCGCCACCCCGGTGGAGGTCCCGGCCGCGGACGCCTCGCTCGGCATGCCCAACTCCCCGCAGGAGAGCCGGCTCGTCAACGAACTGGTCGCTCCCTCACTGAATGTCCGGCCGCAGGCCCTGCCCGAGTGGAGCAGCGTGCTCATCGGCCCGGCCTTCCGCGGTGTGGAGGTGAAGCTCAAGTGAAGCGCCGCTCCATCGCGGGACCGCTCGCGAAATCGATCGTCTTCATCGTGGTGACCAGTCTGGCCACCACGGTCCTGGCCCTGTCCATCGCCAACACCGGGGTGGGCGACACCCGTTCGTACCGCGCCCGGTTCACCGACGCGACCGGCCTCATCGTCGGGGACAGCGTCCGGATCGCCGGCGTCAAGGTCGGCCAGGTCGAGTCCGTCAAGGTCGCCGACCGGCGGGTCGCCGAGGTCGGCTTCAGCGTCCGCAAGGGCCGCAAGCTGCCCGCGTCGGTGACCGCGTCGATCAAGTACCTCAACATGGTCGGCCAGCGCTACATCGACCTGGACCAGGGCGCGGGCCCCGTCGGCGAGAGCTTCACGCCGGGCTCCACCATCCCGCTCTCGCGCACCACCCCGGCGCTCGACCTGACCCAGCTCTTCAACGGCTTCCAGCCGCTCTTCGAAGGGCTCTCCCCGCCCGACGTCAACCAGCTTGCGGGCTCCATCGTCCAGGTGCTCCAGGGCGAGGGCGGCACCGTCGACAGCATCCTCCAGCACGTCGGCTCGCTGACCGGCACAGTCGCCGCCAAGGACAAGGTGATCGGCGAGGTGATCAAGAACCTCAACACGGTCCTGAAGACCGTCAACGACCGGGAGGCCGGCTTCAACGACCTCGTCGACACCCTTCAGGAACTCGTCACCGGCTTCGCGGGCGACCGCAAGCCGCTCGGTGAGGCCGTCACCGCGATGGGCGCGCTCACCACGGTCACCGCGGACCTCTTCGAGGACGGCCGGGCGCCCCTCAAGGCCGACATCAAGGAACTCGGCCGGCTCTCCGGGAACCTGGCCGACAACTCCCCGAAGATCGTCAACTTCCTGGAGAAGACCCCGGCCAAGATGGAGGCCATCGGCCGCCTCACCTCGTACGGTTCCTGGCTCAACCTCTACCTCTGCGAGGCCAAGGTCAGCGGCGTCACGACCAGCGACGGCAGCACCCCGCCGACCGGCATCGAGATCACCCAGCCGAGGTGCCTGTCATGAGGATCAAGCCGATACGCCACCGCAACCCCGTCGCCGTCGGCATCGTGGGACTGCTCCTGCTGGCCCTCATCGGGTTCGGGGCCTACCGCGCCGACTCGCTCCCCTTCATCGGCGGCGGCACCACCTACAGCGCCGACTTCACCGAGTCCGCCGGGCTCAGCGAGGGCGACGAGGTACGCATCGCCGGAGTGAAGGTCGGCAAGGTCACCGGGGTCTCCCTCGACGGGGCCAAGGTCAAGGTCACCTTCAAGGTCAAGGACGCCTGGATCGGCGACTCCAGCACCGTCGGCATCGCCATCAAGACGCTCCTCGGCGACAAGTACCTCGCCGTCGACCCGCTCGGCGACTCGGCGCAGGACCCGGACGAGCGCATCACCGCCTCGCGCACCACCTCCCCGTACGACGTCACCCAGGCGTTCAACGGACTGGGCGAGACCATCGGGGAGATCGACACCGAACAGCTGGCCAAGAGCTTCGAGACGATCTCCGCCACCTTCAAGGACTCCCCGCCCGACGTGAAGAGCGCCGCCGAGGGACTGTCCGCCCTGTCGAAGACCGTTTCCGAACGCGACACCGAGCTGGCGACCCTGCTCAAGGGCAGCAAGCAGCTCACCAAGACCCTCGCCAACAAGAAGAGCGGCTTCGAAACCCTCCTGGAGGACGGCAACCTGCTCCTCGGCGAGATCCAGGCCCGCCGCGACTCCATCCACCTGCTCCTCACCGGCACCCGCGACCTGGGCACCCAGCTCACCGGTCTCGTCGCCGACAACAACAAGCAGCTGAAGCCCACCCTGAAGGCGCTCGGCCGGGTCACGGCGGTGCTCCAGAAGAACCGCAAGCAGCTCGACCAGGTGCTCTCGCTCGCCGGCTCCTACAACCGGCTCGTCGGCAACACCCTCGGCAACGGCCGCTGGTTCGACAACTACGTCTGCGGTGTCGTCCCGAAGAACTACCTGCCCGCGAACACCCCGCCGGCGACCGGATGCATGCCTCCCAAGCAGGAAGGCGGGAGTTGAGATGAGACTCACCCGAGTCATCGGCATCGGCGCCGGCCTCGTCGTCGTGGCCGTCGCCGCCACCTCCGGCGTGATGGCCATGGAGGAGGAGGGGACGACCACCGTCACCGCCTACTTCGACCAGGCCACCGGCGTCTACGCCGGGTCCGACCTGCGCATCCTCGGCGTACGCGTCGGCAGGGTCGAATCGGTCCAGCCGCGCGGCAAGGACGTGAAGGTCGTGCTGCGCGTCGACAAGGGCATCCAGGTGCCGAAGGACGCGCACGCCGTCGTCGTCGCCCCCAGCCTCGTCGCCGACCGGTACGTCCAGCTCGCCCCCGCCTACACCGGGGGAGCGGTCCTCGCGGACGGTGCCGAACTGCCCGCGGCGAACAACGCGACCCCGGTCGAGGTGGACCAGCTCTACGCGTCCATCACCGAACTGTCCACCGCGCTCGGCCCGGACGGGGCGAACGCCGAAGGAGCCTTCGCCGGACTCCTGGACACCGGGGCGAAGAACCTCAAGGGCAACGGCAAGGACATCGGCGACTCCATCGAGCAGTTCGGCAAGGCGACGAAGACGCTCGACAAGTCCAGCGGCAACCTCTTCGACACGCTGTCCTACCTCCAGACCTTCACCACCATGCTGAAGGACAACGACGGCAACGTCCGGGCGGCTGAGGACCAGCTGAACTCCGTGACCGGCTTCCTCGCCGACGACAAGAAGAACCTCGGCGCCGCCCTCAAGGAACTCGGCACCGCCCTCGGGCAGGTCAAGACGTTCATCAAGGACAACCGGGGCGCCCTCAAGGAGAACGTGGACGCCCTCGTGCCGATCACCCAGACCCTCGTCGACCAGCGCGCCTCGCTCGCCGAGTCGATGGACGTCCTGCCCCTGTCGGCGGGCAACGTCCTCAACGCGTACGACCCCGAGCACCGCACGCTCAACGGCCGGACCAACCTCAACGAACTCAGCATGGGCGGCCCGCTGACCGAGTCCACCCTCGCCCTGAAGGGCCTGTCCCCGGTGGACGCCGACCGGCAGCGGGCCCTGCCCGCCCTGCCGCTCCCGGCGGTGGGCACGGTCTACGGCACCCCGAAGGACAGCAAGGACAAGAAGGGGGCGAAGCAATGAGCCGCAGACCGCGCAGACCCGCGGCCCTCGGGACCACGGGCGGGGCGGCACTCGTCGCGCTCGGCCTGTGCTGCACCCTCTTCGTCACCGGATGCGGGGCCCCGCACTTCTCCGGCATCGAAGACGTGCCGCTGCCCGGCGGAGCGGACCTCGGCGACCACCCGTACGAGATCACCGCGGACTTCGGGGACGTGCTCAGCCTCGCCCCGCAGTCCTCGGTCAAGGTCAACGACGTCGCCGTCGGCCGTGTCACCAAGATCTCGCTGGCGCCGGACGGCTGGCAGGCCCGCGTCACCATGAAGGTCAACGGGAAGATCGACCTGCCCGCCAACGCCTACGCCCACCTGGAGCAGTCCAGCCTGCTCGGCGAGAAGTACGTCCAGCTCCGGCCGCCGGCCAAGGGCACCGCCCGGGGCACCCTCGCCGACGGCGACCGCATCCCGCTCACCCGTACCAACCGCAACCCCGAGGTCGAAGAGGTCTTCGGCGCCCTGTCCATGCTCCTCAACGGCGGCGGCGTCCAGCAGCTCAAGACCATCACCACCGAACTCAACAAGGCACTGGCCGGCCAGGAACCCCAGGTCAAGTCCATGCTGCACCGCGTGGACACCCTCGTCACCAACCTCGACGACCACCGGGGCGACATCACGGCGGCGCTCGACGGCGTCAACCGGCTCTCCACCACCCTCGCCACCCGCAAGCAGCAGGTGGGGACGGTCCTCACCAAGCTCAGCCCCGGCATGAAGGTCCTGGAGAAACAGCGCGGCTCGCTCCTGACGATGCTCCGCTCCCTGGACACCCTCTCGGACGTCGCCGTCGACACCATCGACAAGAGCAAGGCGGACACCATCGCCGACCTGAAGGCCATCGCCCCGACCCTGAGGGCCCTGGCCGACTCCGGCAACGACCTGCCCGACTCCCTCCAGGTGCTCCTGACCTACCCGTTCACGGACGAGGTGCTGCGCGGTGTGAAGGGCGACTACCTCAACGTGTACCTGGACATGACGGCCGAGCCCGGCACCCAGATCATTCCCGCCTACGACCCGGACGCGGCGACGCAGACGCCGCCCAAGGCCGCCGCGGTCCCCGGCGCCGGACTGCCCCTGCCGCTCCCCGCGACCTCGGCGCCCACGACGAGCGGTTCTCCGGCCGCGAAGGGGAGCAACCGATGATCACCCTCGCCATCCGGCTGAAGAACATCGCGTTCCTGATCATCGCGGTGCTGGTGCTCGGCTACCTCGGTGTGCGCTACGCCGACCTCGGCCACTACGTCGGCATGCGCGACTACTACACCGTCAAGGTGCAACTCCCGCGCACGGGCGGTCTGTTCACCCACTCCAACGTCACCTACCGGGGGGTGTCGGTGGGCCGGGTCGGCCCCATCGAACTCACCGACGACGGCGTGGAGGCCGAACTGCGGATCAAGAAGTCCGCACCCCGCATCCCCGACGACCTGAAGGCGGTCGTGGCCAACCTCTCCGCGGTCGGCGAGCAGTACGTCGACCTGCGGCCGACCCGCACCGAGGGCCCCTACCTCGCGAACGGCTCGGTCATCGACCAGGCCGAGACCACCGTCCCGGCCCCCGTGACGAACGTCCTCACCAGCGTCAACGACCTCGCCTCCTCGGTCGACCTGGAGTCGCTGCGTACGGTCGTGGACGAATTCGGCACCGCGTTCTCCGGACGCGGCGACGACCTCCAGGTCCTGCTGGACACCGGCAGCGACTTCGTGGACGCGGCCGACGAGGCGCTGCCCGTCAACACCCGGCTGATGGAGGACGGCAAGACCGTGCTGCGCACCCAGGTCGAACAGGGCGAGGCACTCAAGGGATTCGCCTCCGGAGCCAAGGAACTGGCCGCCCAGCTCAAGGGCTCCGACACGGACCTGCGCAAGCTCATCGCCGCCGCCCCCGACGCGACCGGGCAGATCAGCGGGCTGCTGCGGGACATCGAACCCAGCTTCGGAGTCGTCGTCGCCAACCTCCTCACCACGTCCGAGGTCGCCGTCACCCGGCAGCGCGGCCTGGAGGAACTCCTCGTGAAACTCCCCGCCGTGGCGGCCGCCGGAGCCAGCGCGGTGGACGAGGACGGCGCCAGGTTCGGCATGTCGATCACCTTCTTCGAGCCGCTGCCCTGCACCGCCGGCTACGGGGGCACGACCTACCGCAACGGGCTCGACCTCTCGACCGCCCCCGCGCTCAACACCAAGGCCCGCTGCGCCGCCTCGCCCGGCACCGGCATCGACGTCCGGGGCAGCGCCAACGCCCCCAAGGGCGGTGCCGTGCCCGAACCGGCCAGGGCCGGCGCGCTGAACCTCGGTGACACCCCGCAGGAGCGGCTGCCCGGCGCGCTCGGCGCCACCACCGGGGCGAACCCCGTCCGGGGCATGGCCGGGCTGCTGGGCCTCGGACAGGAGGGCGGCCGGTGAACCCCCGTACCCGCACCGTCGGCGGCTGGGCCGTGCTGCTGGTCGCGGCGCTCGTCTGCGGCCTGGGCGGCTGGTCGTACGCGCGGGCGCGCGGCGACGACGACCTGGCGTACGCCAAGAGCCGGGACGCCGCGCTCGCGGACGGCCGGCAGGACCTGGCCCGGCTCAACACCCTGGACGGCAAGGACGCGGCGAGCGTGGCGGCCGGTCTCGCCGCCTGGCTGGATTCCTCCACCGGTCCGCTCCACGACCAGCTGGAGCGGACCCGGAAGAAGGACGCGGCCGACCTGGAGAAGGCCGGCGCCACCGCGCGCGGCAAGGTCACCGACGCCGCGCTCACCGAGCTGGACGAGCGGACCGGCACCGCGCTGATGATCGCGACCGTGGACGTCGAGGTCACCCCGGGCACCGGAAAGGCCGGCACCGAACGCAAGCGCTTCGAGGCCACGCTCGCCCGGACCGGTGACGGCTGGAAGATCAAGGCGCTCACGGCGCTCGGCATAGGGAGCGGCGCATGAACAGCGGCGGTACGACCGACGTGGTGACCGACGGCCCGGACATCGAGGAGGCCGCGGACCCCGAGGAGCCGGCCGGCGCGGCCGACGACGGAGCGGACGGCGCCGACGACGACGGCGGGGCCCGGCCGGGCCGGCGGTGGCCGCGCGTGGTGGCCGGGGTACTGGCCGTCGTGCTGGTCGCGGCCGGCGCCGCGCTGTACGTGGCGGGCCGTCAGCTGCGTGACACCCCCGCCACCTCCAACCTGGCACTGACCGACAGCGCGGCGACCACCCAGGTCGCCGGGGAGGTCACCAACGCCCTCGGCAAGGTGTTCTCCTACAGCCCCGACGGCACCGCCGTCACCAAGGCGTCCGCGCAGAAACTCCTGGCGGGCAAGGCACTTCAGCAGTACGCGGCGCTCTTCGGCCAGGTCGAGAAGCAGTCGGCCGACCAGAAGCTCACGCTCACCACCCATGTCGTACGCGCCGGGGTGACCCGGCTGACGCCCGACAGTGCCCACCTCCTGGTCTTCCTCGACCAGGTCTACGAGCGCGAGGGCAAGGCCGCCGGCAAGGCGGCGGCGCAGCTGTCCGTCACGGCCCAACTGCGCGAAGGGCACTGGACGATCGTGGAGATCACTCCCCGATAGCACCGCACCAGCGAACACGTACGGCACAGCACAGCACAGCCGGACCGGCCGGCAGGGAGAGGCAGCGATGGCACGGGCAGGGACGACGAGGAATCCGCTGGTGGCGGCGGCGATCGTGCTGACGGTCGCGGCGGCCGGCGCCGCGGGCTGGGGCGGGGTCTCCCGCTACCAGGCGGCGCACGACAGCTCGGCCGCGTACGCCGAGACCCGCGACGCGGTGCTGGCCGCGGGTGAGCAGGCCGTACAGAACATGAACACGCTCGACCACGCCCGGCTCGCCGAGGGGCTGGACAGCTGGGAGGACTCCACCACCGGGGACCTGCACCAGCAGCTCGTGGACGGGCGGGACGGGTTCGTGAAGCAGATCCAGGAGGCGAAGACCGTCAGCACCGCCAAGGTGCTGTCCGGCGCGGTCACCGAGCTCGACGACCGGGCCGGGAAGGCCGGGGTCATGGTGGCGCTGCGGGTGACCGTGACCGCGCCGAAGGGCAAGCCCGCGGTGAAGGAGAGCCGGATGCTCGGGCAGCTCACCCGCACCTCCGAGGGGTGGAAGCTCAGCGCCCTCGGCCAGGCGCCCGTCGGCAACACCGCCGGCTGACACCCCCCGCCCCGCACCGAGAGGAACCCCCGGACATGTCGACGACCCGTCACCTCGTCAACCGTCGGCGCCGCCTGGCCACCGTCGCCACCGCGGAGCGCACCGCGACCGCCCCCGTCCGCACCCCCGCGGGCCCCGGCGGGCCTTCCGGCACCCCCGCGAAGGACGCCCCCGACGACGCTCCCGATGAGGCGTCCGAGGACCTCCCCGAAGCCGCCGCGGGCGATTTCGGGGACGACCCGGACGAGGAGTCGGCGAGCGACCCGGACCGGAAGAAGCCCGCCGCCCGGCGCCTGCCCCGCCTCCGCGTCCGGCTGCCCGCCGTCCTGTGCGCCCTGACCGTGCTGCTCGGCGCCTTTGCCGCCTGGGCGTTCACCTCGGCGGCGAGCCTGCGCGACGACCCCAGCCGGCAGAACACCGCGCTCACCGACATCAGCCGCACCAGCGAGGTGAAGGGCCAGATCACCGAGGCCGTCGGCGCGGTCTTCTCGTACGACTACGCCTCACCGGCCAAGGCGGACAGCGCCGTGGCGAAGTACCTGACCGGCAAGGCGGTCCAGCAGCACCAGGACATGCTCGCCGAGGTCAGGGCCCAGGCGCCGAAGCAGAAGCTCGTCCTCACCACGACCGTCACCGACAGCGGCGTGGAGATGCTGGACGGCGACCGGGCCCGGCTGCTGATCTTCGCCGACCAGAGCAACACCCGTACCGGCAAGTCCGAGGAGACCACCTACGCCGCGGCCATGTTCGCCGTGGACGCCGTCCGCAAGGGCGACAGCTGGCGGATCTCCTCGATCGATACGTTCACCCGGTGACCCACACAGGAGAGCACGCATGAGGTTCAACGGCACCATGCGCCGCGGATTCGGCGGCACCGCGGCGGCCGTCGCCGCGATGGCCGCGCTCACCGCGTCCCAGGCACCCCAGCTCGCCGCCCACAAGGACACCCCGGAGCAGCGCCAGGAGGCGGAGGACGTCACCTGGTCCGAGGTGCCCAACGACGACTCGTACCACACCGAACTCCCGCCGCTGAAGAGCCCGAAGCCGCCCAGGGCGGGGGAGAAGCAGACCCCGGCCGCCAAGCAGTCATGGGCCGAGGCGGGCATCCCGGCCACCGTGCTGGCCGCCTACCGCAAGGCCGAGAGCGCCCTCGGGCGCAGCGACCCCGGCTGCCGGCTGCCCTGGCAGTTACTGGCGGCGATCGGCAAGGTCGAGTCCGGGCACGCGGCCGGCGGCCGGGTCGACGCCCACGGCACGACGCTCTCCCCGATCCTCGGCCCGGTCCTCGACGGCGCCGGGTTCGCCCACATCGCGGACACCGACGGCGGGGCCTACGACGGGGACAAGACCTACGACCGGGCGGTCGGCCCGATGCAGTTCATCCCCTCGACCTGGGCCCACTGGGGCCGGGACGGCAACGGCGACGGACGCCGGGACCCCAACAACGTGTACGACGCGGCGCTGGCCGCGGGCGCCTACCTCTGTGCCGGACCGCGCGACCTGTCGGTCCCCGCCGACCTGGACCGGGCGATCCTCAGCTACAACCACTCGGACACCTATCTGCGCACGGTGCTCTCCTGGCTGGAGTTCTACCGCAAGGGCACCCACCCGGTCTCCGACGGCAAGGGCGTCGTCCCCGGGAGCCCCGGCGCGGGCGGCCCGGAGGAGCCCAAGCACCCCGTGGGCGGGCCCGGCTCCGAGGACGGCGGCGGCATCGAGGTCGGCCCGCAGCCCAGCCCCAGCACGCGCCCGACCGCGCCGGGCTCCCAGGACCCGGACCCGGGCACCGGACCCACGCCGGGCGAATCGGGCTCCCTGGACCCGGGCGACACCACCGGCCCCTCGCCCGACCCCACGGACCCCGGCACCACCCCGGACCCCGGCACCAGCCCCGACCCGGGCACCTCGCCCGACCCGGAGCCGAGCACGACGAAGCCGGACCCGGGCTGCACGACGACCACCCCGGCACCGGAGCCGAGCGACACGGGGGAGAGCTCCGCATCGCCCTCGTCCGGCCCCGCCGCGTCCGACGAGCCGTGCACCACGCCGACGCTGCCGCCCACGGCGGACTGAGAGCGGGGGGCGGCCGGGCCCCGGCCCCCGGGGCTCAGCCGCCGCCCGACAGCACCTCGGCCAGGTCGTAGCGCACGACCTCCTCCAACTGCGCGTACGTGCAGCTCTCCGGCGTACGGTCCGGCCGCCACCTGCGCCACTGGGCCGTGTGCCGGAACCGGTCGCCCTCCATGTGGTCGTAGGCCACCTCGCAGACCCGCTCCGGCCGCAACGGCACCCAGGACATGTCCTTCTTCCCCGACCAGCGGCTCGGGGCGCCGGGCAGCCGGGCGCCCTCGTGCGCCTCGGCCCGCGCCCAGGCACGCCACGGGTGGTCGTCGACCCCGGTCAGCAGGGGCTCCAGCTCGGTGACCAGCTCGGCGCGCCGCTTCATCGGGAAGGCCGCGCACACCCCGACGTGCTGGAGCGCGCCCGCCGCGTCGTAGAGGCCGAGCAGCAGGGAGCCGACGACCGGGCCGCTCTTGTGGAGGCGGTACCCGGCCACCACGCAGTCGGCGGTCCGCTCGTGCTTGATCTTGTACATGGCCCGGGTGTCGGGCCGGTAGGGCGCGTCGAGGGGTTTGGCGACGACACCGTCGAGCCCCGCCCCCTCGTACCGGTCGAACCATTCCCCGGCGACGGCCGGATCGGTGGTCGCGGGCGCCAGGTACACCGGCGCCGACGCCCCGGCGAGCGCGGCCTCCAGCACCGCGCGCCGGTCCGCCTGCGGGGTGTCCAGGAGCGAGTCGCCGCCCAGCGCGAGGAGGTCGAAGGCGACCAGGGCGGCCGGGGTGCGCTCGGCCAGCAGCCGCACCCGGGAGTCGGCGGGATGGATGCGCTCGCTGAGCCGGTCGAAGTCCAGCCGGCCGTCGTACGCGACGACGATCTCACCGTCCACCACACAGCGCTCCGGGAGACTGTCCAGGACCGCGGCCACCACCTCGGGGAAGTACCGGGTCAGCGGCTTGCCGGTCCGGCTGCCGATCACCACCTCGTCGCCGTCCCGGTGCACGATCGCCCGGAAGCCGTCCCACTTGGCCTCGTACTGCATGCCCGGCGGGATCTTCTTCACCGACTTGGCGAGCATCGGCTTCACGGGCGGCATCACCGGCAGGTCCATGGACCGATTGTGAACCGTACGGCGAGCGGAGTCTCCCGATATGCGGCATATGTGTGCCCGGCCTACGGTGGCCGACATGGCAGCAGCGGGCACAGCGGTGGAGCTGGAAGCAGCCGGACGGGCGGTCCGGCTCTCCCACCCGGACAAGATCTACTTCCCGGAGAAGGGCTACACGAAGAGGGACGTGGCCGAGTACTTCCTCGCCGTGGGTCCCGGCATCCTGCGCGCCCTGCGCGACCGGCCGACCACCCTCCAGCGGTTCGTGGACGGCGTCGAGGGCGAGTTCTTCTACCAGAAGCGCGCCCCCAAGAACCTCCCCGACTGGATTCCGACCACCGAGATCGCCTTCCCGAGCGGGCGCTCCGCCCGGGAGATGTGCCCCACCGAGGTGGCCGCCGTCATCTGGGCGGCCAACCTCGGCACGCTCACCTTCCACCCCTGGCCGGTCCGGGGCGGCGACACCGACCACCCCGACGAACTGCGCATCGACCTCGACCCGCAGCCCGGCACCGGCTACGCCGACGCGGTCCTGGCCGCCCGCGAACTGCGCGGCGTCCTGGACGAGCACGGGCTGCGCGGCTGGCCGAAGACGTCCGGGGGCCGTGGCATCCACGTCTTCGTGCCCATCGAGCCGCGCTGGACGTTCACCGAGGTCCGGCGCGCGGCCATCGCCGTCGGGCGGGAGCTGGAGAGCCGGATGCCGGACCGGGTGACCACCGCCTGGTGGAAGGAGGAGCGGGGCGAGCGGATCTTCGTCGACTACAACCAGACGGCCCGTGACCGGACCATCGCCTCCGCCTACTCGGTGCGCCCCTTCCCGCACGCCCCGGTCTCCGCACCGCTGCGCTGGGAGGAGCTGGACGACGCCGAACCCCGCGACTTCGACATCCGCACCATGCCCGTGCGGTACGCGGAACACGGCGATGTCCACGCCGGCATGGACCAGGAGGCCTTCCGGCTCGACTCGCTGCTCGAACTCGCCGACCGGCACGCGAGCGACGGCGGCCCCGGCGACCTGCCCTACCCGCCCGAGTACCCGAAGATGCCCGGCGAACCGAAACGGGTCCAGCCCAGTCGCGCCCGCCGCGACAAGGACGCGGACGCATGAGCGAACCGGCGCCCGCCGCCGGGCCCGACGCCCCGCACGGGGCGCACGGCCGGCCGCTGACGCGGGGCCAGAAGTGGGCCGGGTTCAAACAGTCCCCGTACTTCCCGGCGACGGTCCTGCTGCTCATCCTCGCTGCCGCCGCCGGACTCTTCGCCGGCTCCTACACGTACGCCATGGCCAACCCGACCCCGCACCGCATCCCCACCGCCGTGGTCAGCCGGCCCGACACCGCACGCGGCAAGGAGTTCGTCGCCGCGATGGACAAGGCCCTGGACGCCTCCCTGGTCATCCGTGTCTTCCCGACACCGGCCGCCGCGCGCGAGGCGCTGGAGGAGCAGGAGGTCTTCGCGATCGTGCGGTCCGGCGAGCAAGGGGTGCGGTTCGACGTGGCCGCGGCCTCCGGGGCGGCCGTCGCCCAGCTGCTGGCCGAGTCCGCGGTGAAGGTGGGGGACACACTCGGCATCCCGGTCGCCGTGCGGGACGTCAAACCCCTCCAGAAGGGCGACCCGCGCGGACTCGCCCTCTTCTACATCTCGCTCGCCGCCGTGATCGTCGGCTTCGTCGGTGCCATTCAGCTCAGCGTGCACGCCCGGGACCTGATCCCGCTGGAGCGGATCGCGTTCACGCTCGCCTACTCGCTGCTCGGCGCCTTCGCCATCGCCTCCGTGGTGGACTGGCTGCTCGGGGCCGTCGACCTGCCCTTCGTGGAGTCCTGGCTGATCCTGGCGTTCACGATGTTCACCTCCGGCATGGTCTTCACCATGTTCAACACCCTGATCGGCCGCTGGGCGATGCTCCCGACCTGGGGCGTGATGGTGCTCCTGGGCAACCCGTCCTCCGGCGGAGCCGTCTCCTGGCCGCTGCTGCCCTCGCTGCTCGGACACATCGGCCGCTGGCTGCCCCCGGGCGCTTCCGTCAACGCCCAGCACACCGCCGTGTACTACCAGGGCCATCAGCGGATCTTCCCCTTCCTGGTGCTCGCGATCTGGTCGCTGGTCTCGTGCACGGTCTTCTGGGTGTGGCGCCACCGCCACCCCGGAGGCCGCGACCACATGCCCCAGCACGCGGCGACGGACACCGCGGCCGGCTGATCCCGGGCGCCCGCTCCGCGACTCGCCACGGCTGTGGCGGCACGGAAACGCGATTTCTCCTTACTGTGGGTAAACAATGATCCCCGGGTTCGTCACGGCCCGTCGCCGAGCCCTCGGCAGCACCCGTCCAGCAGTGGGGAGTTCGAGATGGACCGCAGAAGCTTCAGCCGGCGGATTCTGATGGGCGGCGGGGTCGCGGCCGCGACCGGTGTGACATCGTTGTCCCTCCCCCCTTCCGAGGCCGTCGCCACCCCGTACCCGCTGAGACGGGCGCCCGCCGGGGGAGTGGTCCGCCACATCCGGATGTACGTGGAGAAGCTGCCGGACGGCCGGCTGGGCTACGGGCTGGAGAAGGGCGGGGCGACCGTCCCGGGGCCGCTCATCGAGCTCAACGAGGGCGACACCCTGCACATCGAGTTCGTGAACACCCTGGACGTGCCGGCCGGCCTGCACGCGCACGGCGTCGACTACGACATCGCCAGCGACGGCACCCGGATGAACCACAGCACCGTCGAGCCGGGCGGCACCCGCACCTACACCTGGCGCACGCACACCCCGGGCCCGCGCCGCGACGGCACCTGGCAGCCCGGCAGCGCCGGCTACTGGCACTACCACGACCACGCCGTCGGCTCGGACCACGGAACCGGCGGCATCCGCAAGGGTCTGTACGGGCCGCTGGTCGTCCGGCGACGGGGCGACATCCTGCCGGACCGCACGATCACGATCGTCTTCAACGACATGTCGATCAACAACACCCCGGCCGGCAGGAGCCCCGACTTCGAGGCCACGCTCGGGGACCGCCTCGAAGTCGTCATGATCACGCACGGCGACTTCTACCACACGTTCCACGTGCACGGTCACCGCTGGGCGGACAACCGTACGGGTCTGCTCACCGGACCCGACGACCCCAGCCGGATCGTGGACACGAAGATCGTCGGACCGGCGGACTCCTTCGGCTTCCAGGTCATCGCGGGCGAACACGTGGGCGCGGGCGCCTGGATGTACCACTGCCACGTGCAGAGCCACGCAGACCGGGGCATGGGCGGGATGCTGCTCGTCGCCGACCGGGACGGGACCGTACCCGGGCACAGCGGGTAGCGGCCGCGCCTCAGCCGTCGACCGGCAGCGTCCGCTCGTCCGTCCCGGTCCGCAGCCGCTGCTGCTCCTCCTCCACGATGCGGCGCGCCAGCGCCCCCTCCGACACGTCCACGGCGTCCGGGGTCGTCTCCGCGACATCGCTGCGCCGGGCGTACGCGTCGAACAGGCGCTCCTTGCGGGCCAGGATGTCCAGCATCCGCTGGTCGACGCTGTCCGCCGCGAGCAGCCGGTGTACCTGGACCGTCCGTATCTGGCCCATCCGGTGGGCGCGGGCCACGGCCTGGTGTTCCGTCGTCGGCTTGATCTGCGGTTCGCAGAGGATCACGACGGACGCGGCCTGCATGTTCAGCCCGATGCCGCCGGCCTGGATCTGGCTCAGCAGGACCGCGTGGCCGGGCACCGCGGTGAAGCCGTCGATCAGCTCCTGGCGCCTTGCCGCCGCCACGCTCCCCGACAGCGGGCCGAACACGCCGTCCCCCAGAGCCTCGCGCACGGTTTCCAGCACCTCGCGGAAGTAGGAGAACACCACGACCTTCGCGCCGTTGCCCGCCGCCTCCGCGACCAGTTCGCGCAGCCGGTTCAGCTTGGCGGAGCTCTCCGGACACGCGTAGGCCGCCCGGCGCATCCGCATGAAATGACCGGTGGCCACCGCCTCCCGGTAGGCCCGCAGATCGTCCTCGCTGAACTCCTCCCACTCGTCCACCTGCACCAGGGCGGGCAGCTCGGTGAGCACATCCTGCTGGTTGCGCCGCAGATAGGCGGGGGCGACGGCCCGGCGGAACGCCTGCGAGCCCGCGGCGCCGTGCCGCGTGCTGATGGCGGGGGCCAGCTCCGGCTGGAGCCGGCGGACGAGGTTACGGAATTCCTCCACCCGGTTCTCCATCGGCGTCCCGGTCAGGAACAGCACCCGCTCGGTCCGCCGCGACCAGCCGGACACCGCTTGGGAGCGGCGGGTGGCCGGATTCTTCACGTAGTGGGCCTCGTCGACCACGAGCATCCCGGGCCGGACACCGCTGTCCTCCGCGTCCGGCAGGGTGTGCAGGGTGTCGAAGGTGGTCAGGGCGACCCCGCCGTCCTCGCGCCACTCGGCGAACGCCTCCCGCCGCTGCGGCCCGTGCACCGGCAGGGCGCGCAGCGTGGACCTGGCGCGGATCTCCCGGGTCCAGTTGATCAGGACGCTCGCCGGGCACACCACCAGGAAGTGCGTCTCCCCGCCCGCCGCGAGATGGGCCAGGGCCGCGATGGCCTGGACGGTCTTGCCGAGCCCCATCTCGTCGCCTAGGATCACCCGCTTCTGCGCGAGCGCGAAGCGCGCGCCGAACGACTGGTAGCCGCGCAGCGAGACCCGCAGCCGGGTGTCGTCCAGCCGCAGCCCGCGCACCCGGCCGGCGATGCCCGAGGGCAGGAAGCCCTCGGCCGCGTCCCGGTCGGGGCCGGTGCCCGACATCTCGGCGAGCAGGCTGTAGTACTCGGCCGGGCGCAGCTCGAAGTCGACCCAGGCGGCGACCGGCGAGTCCGGCTCCCGCAGCAGGTCGGCCGACACCTGCCCGAACAGCAACGGCAGTTCACGCTCCACCGCGTCGGCGACGGCCGCCCGGACGCCGGCCACGGCCTCCCGCGCCCCGGCCCGCGCCCGCCGTCCCGTGAAGAGCATCCGCAGCCGGTCCCGCGCCGGTCCGGCCGCCGTCAGCAAGGGCTCCAGGCGCTCGGCGAGCCGGCGGGCCCCGTCCACCGCGCGCCGTACGTCCGGACCCGCCTCCACCAGCCGGTACACCGCGCCGACCAGGGCGCTCGTGGCGTCGTCCGGGGCGTCCACGTCGATGCGCACCGCGACGGTGTCCCGCACCGCGTGCGCGATCTGGCCCGCCGCGGCCAGGGCCTGGTCGGCGGTCTGCGCGCCGACGCCGGGGATCTGGCGGAGCTCGTGGCGGCTCGCCCCGTACACCTGGCCGACCGTGGTGAAGCCCGCCTGCTCGACCGCGCCGAGGCGCAGCCGGCCCTCGGTGACGTCCTTGAGGCGGGAGACGGGGATGGAAGCGAGGCCGGAGCGGACCAGGACGTCGAGCAGCGGGTCCAGAGCGGTGCGCACGGCGGCGACGGCACGGGCGTGGTCCGCGAGCACTCCACGGGCCGCTTCCAGCAGGCTGTCGGCGCGCGCGAGCAGCTCCCGGGCGGCCCGCCCGGTCGGTGCCCCGCCCTCCGTGGACCCGGCCTCAGTCATCAGCGTCCCTCTGTCCCCCGCGCCCCTTGCCGCGGCTCCGGTCCCGCACCGGCCCGGACGGGCCCATCGTCCCACGCACCACCGACACCCGGCGGACCGGCCGGATGGGGCCCCATACCCCGGAGCCGCCGGCCGCCGCTGCGCTCAATTCAGCCGTTCTCGGCAGGGAGGGGAACGCGGAGCCCCGCCGCTGTACGCCGAGGCCGGCGGCGTATGCCGGTGTCAAGGGCGGGGAGCGGGCCGGGGACTGTTCCGGCCACCACGGCGTGGCGCCGATTGACGCGGCGTTGATCAGTCGTTTATCGCGGCAGGGCACTGTGGTGCCCATGCCGATCAACACCGCGACCGACCCCGCCTTCGCCTGGCAGGAGACAGCCCTGTGCGCGCAGGCGGGTCCCGAGTTCTTCTTCCCCGCCCCGGGCAGCTCCACCCGGGAGGCCAAGCAGCTGTGCAACGCCTGCGAAGGACGGCAGGCCTGCCTGGAGTACGCCCTCGACAACGACGAGCGCTTCGGCGTATGGGGCGGCCTCTCCGAGAAGGAGCGGGAACGGCTGCGCAGAGTCGGCCGGGAGCAGGCCTGAACCCGGCCCGCCCGTGGGGGCTTCGGCGTCGCCTTCGTCGGCCGGCGCCGCCCCCGGTCGGCTGCCCTGATCGATCCTGGCCGCCCCGGCGCCGGGAACGACCCGGGCAGCCGGGCCGGTCAGGCAGGACGCCCGCAGGTAGCGCGGGCCCTGCGGGTCACGACGCGATGCGGAACGTCTCGCCGTACATCTTCCAGGTCAGCGGCGGCTCCAGATCCAGGTTCTCGTCCTCCAGGAAGACGCGCTGGGCCGTATCGATGCGCGAAGTGTCGTGCTGGGTCTTCTTCGACTTCATCACGGCCCGCGCGGTGTCCAGGAAGATGTCCAGATAGGCCGACTCGTCACCGCCCTCGGTGACCGTGTCCGCCTCGGCCAGCGCCGCCTGCCGGATGCCGTAGAAGGAGTCGGCCTCGTGGCCCGGCCCCTGGAGCACCATGGCGTCGAAGTAGATGAACTGGCCCAGCGTCCCCAGCCCGTCCAGCTTCGCCAGCCGCACCGCCGGCTCGAAGTACTGCTTGTCGCGGACCTCGTCCTGCGCCTCGCGGAACGCCGCGTCCTCGGCCGCCTTCTTCCACGCGGCCGTGAAACCCGGGTCCAGGCCCTCGTGCGAACCGGTGCCGTCGACCTTGCGCAGCGCGGGGAGGAACGGCGCCAGCGGGTTGTCCGGATGGTCCTCGGTGAACGCCTCGACGAACGCCAGCATGTCGTGCGTACCCGAGCAGAACCCCACGATGCCCGCCGCGTAGCCGGTGCCGTCGCCACTGTCCTCGATCGTCGCGTACTGGGTGCGCCAGTCCAGCGTGGAGCCCTCCGCGCTGGCCAGCAGCTTCCACGCGATCTCCCGCATCGCCGGGGTGGCGAGCCCGGCGGGAGCCGCCTCGATCCGCTTGTTCATCTCGCCCCGCTCCTCCTCGTCCGCCGCCGCGAACGGGTCGGGGTTCGCGGGGACGGTGGCCGACGCCTCGGCGGTGGGGGAGTTCTTCGGCAGGGCGGCGTCTCCGCCGCTGTTGAAGACGATGGAGACGGCTATCGCTATCGGCACACCGATGAGAACAACGCGGGTCACAGGTTTCACCGGCACAGCGTACGGTCCCCCACGCCCCCGAGGGGGCCCCGCCCCCGCACGGCACAATCGGCCCATGACCGATGCCCTGCTGAAGGCTCTCGACCCCCTCCCCTACCCGCGGCGCATGCGTGAACTCGCCGCCCGCGCGCGCGTTCTGTCCGCTTCGGGCACCTTGCGTGCCGTGCTGGAAGAGCTGGACGAGGGCGGGCCCTACGAGCGGGGGACGGCCGTCGTCGCCGCGGCCGTCGGCGCCGACCGGGAGTGGATCGGCGCCCGCGTCGCCGACCCGGACCCCTTCGTCCAGGGGCACGCCCTGCGGGCCGCGCGCAGCCTCGGCGTACCGGACGAGGCGTACGAACAGGCCCTGGACGACCTCCCCCGCACCGTACGCCGCCGCCTGCTCCGGGCCGTCGTCACCGACGGGCGCACCGAACTCGCCGCCCGGCTGATCGACCGGATACGCGCCGACTGGGGCGACGCCGAGGCCACCGTGCTGCTCCCGGGCTGCCCCGCCCCGACCGCGGCCCGGCTGCTGCCCGCTCTCCTGTACGCCGTACGCGGCTGGGGCACCCTGGCCCGCCGGCACCCCGATCCCCTCCTCGACGCCGTCGAGGGCCAACTCGCCGAACTGGCCGAGCCGCAGCGCGCCGAGTGGTGGCAGCGCCACGCACCCGCCGTCGCGGCCACCGTCGCCTTCCGGCCCGCCCGCGTCCTCGACCTGCTCGTACGCTTCGGCCCCGCGTCGCTGCCGTCGCCGCTGACCCGCCACATCGGCGCTCTCGCCGCCACCGACCCCGCCGGGACCGCCCGGCTCCTGCTGCGCCCCGGAACCCGGACGGTGCTGGAGCGGGGCGGGACCACGATCGGGCGCGGAGCCCTGTTCCGCCTGGCCCGTACCGCGCCCGAAGGGCTCGTCGTGGAGCTGGGCCGGGCCATGGCGCAGAACTCCCGAGGCCTGGCCCGGCTGCTCGCCGTCCTCCCGCCGGGCCGCCGCACCGCCTTCCACACCTCGGTCATGACCGGGCGCGCGCCCGGCCACGCCACCGTGGACGCGGTCCTGCTCGACGCGCTGCCCCGCAGCGGCGTCGCCGGCGAGGCCCGGCGCGCGGCCGACCGGGCGGCCGAACGCGGCGAGGACGGGAGAACCGTGCTGCTCGCCCGGTCCTACCTCCCGGCCGCCGAGGTGTGGGAGCCGCTGCTGGAAGCCACCCGCAGGCCGGCGGCCGAGGACCGGGCCTTCGCCTGGCCGCTGCTCGTCCGCAACGCCGCCCGCACCGGCGCCCCAGGACCGCTCGCCGTCCTCCTGGACGACATGGCCCGGCTGCGCAACGAACAGGACCCCGTCCGCTCGGCCGCCCTGCTCGCCCTGGCGGCCGTGCCCGCGGGCCTGTTCACCGAGACCATGGACACCGCCCTCGACCGGATCGCCGCCGACGCCGTCGAGGCCCGGGACTCCTCCCACGCCACCCGGCACGCGCTGAGCACCCTGGCCCTGCGGCTGCTGCGCGAACACGCCGCCACCGGCCGCCGCGCCCTGGTCAGCTGGTCGCTGCGCACCCTGGTCCGGATCTCCGGCAACACCGGGGGAGCCGACCTCGGACAGCTCGACCGCACCCTGCGCGGGGGCCAGGAGCACGCGGTGTTCGAGGCCCTGCGGCCCTGGCTGGAGGCGGGGGCCGAGAAGAGCGACTACGGGCTCGTCTTCGCGCTGACCAGGGCGCTCGGCCGGCGCGCTGCCGGGCTGCCCGATCTCCAGGAACTGCTGTGGCAGGCGGTCCGCTTCGGGAGCACCACCACCGCCCGGACCGCCGTCGCGCTGTGGCTGGAGCCGGCCGCGCACCGGGGCGAGCGTGTGGAACGGCTCCTCGCGCTGGACGCCTCCGCCGGAACCCTCCCCGAGGTGCTGCGCGTCCTGACCCGCGGCCGCACCGACCTGCTCGACCCCTACCTCGCCACCCCGCCGCCCCACGGCCGCTTCCTGACACCCGGAACCCCGTGGGCGGTCCACCCCGGCCCCGAGATCCGCCGCTGGGTCCCGCGCCAGCACCGCGCCGCCGCGCGGGCCCTGCGGCGCGCGGCCAGGGACGAGAAGCTGCCGCTCCACGCCCGGGCCGCCGCGATCGCCTCCCTGGCCCGCATCCCCGCGACCGGCGCCGATGCGCTGCGGGAGTGGACCGGTGCGGCCGACGTGGTGCTCGCGGAGGCCGCCCTCACCGCACTCGGCCACACCGACCGGGCCGGCGACGTGCTGGATGACCTGTTCGCCCGCTCCGGGGACGACCGGGCCCGGGTCGCCGTCTTCGCCGCCGGCCGGGCCGCCCGGCACGTCCGCCCCTCCGTGCTCGCCCCGGTGCTCCGGGCCCGCCTGGCACCCGGCACCGGCAAGGTGACCAGCCGCAAGGAGACCGTCCGGCTCGCCGTGTCCCGGCTGCCCCGCCGGACGGCCGCCGCCCTGGTCGCCGAGGCCTACGCGGAGCCCGGCCAGCACCCCGATGTCCGGGCCGCCTGCGTGGCCGGAGCCGTCGAACTGCTCGGCGACGAGCGGATGTGGCAGCTGCTCGCCGACGCGGCGGCCGGTGCCCCCGTCCTGCGCACCGCCGTGCTGCGCGTGCGGCCCATGGACCTGCCCGGCGAGCACCGCACCGGATACGCACGCCTGGTCCGCGAGGCGTGCGCCACCCATGACGAGGAGCAGGCCGCTTCCGCCCATGCCGTCGTCGCCCGCTGGATACCGTGGGAGCCGGGCATCGGTGCGGTACTGGCCGCCGCCACGACGGATCTGTCCCGCCGCCGCTCCTGGCGCTCGGCCGCCGACGCGCTGGCCGGGGCCGCGCCCGCGTCCGGGGAGGCCGCGCGGGCGCTGCTGGGAGCGCTGGACACGCTCGCCGACACCGTCGCCATGGACGACGCGGGCAGCGACCGCGACCGGCCCGCGCGGCAACGCGCCGTCCACCTCGTGAAGCGGATCGCCTCGGCGGCCGGAGCGCGCACCGACGACACCCTGCGGCCCGTCCTCACCGCCGCCGGTGAACTGCTCGCCCGCCACCGCGACCACGTACCGCAGGCCGTCGAACTGCTGGTCAGGGCCGTGGACCCGGACAGCGGGCCGGACGCCCTGCACGCCGCGCTGGACCGGCTCGCCCGGCTGCACGAGGGCCGCCCCGGCCTCGCCGCCCGTACCGCCTCCGAGTACGGCAGGCGCCAGGGCGTACCGCAGGACGCGGACGGGGCGGAGCGGCTGCTCGCCGTGGCCGGGCGCCTGGCCGAGGACGGCGGCCTCGCGCACGGTCTGCTCGCGGTGCGGCTGGTCGCGGTGGGCGGCCGGCACACGGGCTGGACCGGCCCGTGGCGCACCCAGCTCAGGCTGCTGCGGCGGCACGCGTACGCGGAGGTGCGCGACGCGGCGTACGCGGAGGTCACGGTCCGGGAGTGAGCGGCCGGACGCGCACCCCGGCGGGGGAGGGCTGGGAAAGACCGTGAGCCGCCGCCCCCGCCGGGGACCGGGGGCGGCGGCTCCTGTGCGGTCAGCCCCGGGCGCGGGCCGCCATCCGGGCCTTGCGCGCGGCGAGCTTCTCGTCGAACTTCGCGGCCTCACCGTCCAGCCCGTTCATGTACAGGCCGAGCTCCTCCTGTGCCTGGAGACCCTCCGGGCCCAGGCCGTCGATGTCGAGGACCTTCAGGTAGCGCAGTACCGGCTGGATCACGTCGTCGTGGTGGATGCGCATGTTGTAGATCTCGCCGATCGCCATCTGCGCGGCGGCCCGCTCGAAGCCGGGCATGCCGTGGCCGGGCATCCGGAAGTTGACGACGACGTCGCGCACGGACTGCATCGTCAGGTCCGGGGCCAGCTCGAAGGCGGCGCCCAGGAGGTTGCGGTAGAAGACCATGTGCAGGTTCTCGTCGGTCGCGATGCGGGCCAGCATGCGGTCGCAGACCGGGTCGCCCGACTGGTGTCCGGTGTTGCGGTGCGAGACCCGGGTCGCCAGCTCCTGGAAGGCCACGTAGGCCACCGAGTGCAGCATCGAGTGGCGGTTGTCGGACTCGAAGCCCTCCGCCATGTGCGCCATCCGGAACTGCTCCAGCTTGTCCGGGTCGACCGCGCGGGAGGTGAGCAGGTAGTCGCGCATCACGATGCCGTGCCGGCCCTCCTCGGCCGTCCAGCGGTGCACCCAGCTGCCCCAGGCTCCGTCACGGCCGAAGAGGGAGGCGATCTCGTGGTGGTAGCTGGGGAGGTTGTCCTCGGTGAGGAGGTTCACCACCAGGGCGATCTTGCCGATGTCGGTGACCTTGGACTGGTCGGCCCGCCAGGCCTCGCCGTCCTCGAACACACCGGGGAAGTTCCGGCCGTCGGAGAACGGAACGTACTCGTGGGGCATCCAGTCCTTGGCGACCTTGAGGTGCCGGTTGAGCTCCTTCTCCACCACCTCTTCGAGGGCGTACAGCAGGTGGGCATCGGTCCACGTCTGTGAACTGCCGAGGTGGGGAGAGGCGATCGTCACGGGGGCTCCTGGGGACGGGAGAATTACCTACGGACTCGTAGGTTACGAGACCGTAGGTTAAAGCGACGTTAAGGTCCCCGCCAAGCCCGGCCCTCCAGAGCCCGCCTCCGCCCGCCGAGCCCGGGTCCTCGGCGCCCGCCTCCGCCCGCCGAGTCCGGGTCCCCTCGGCGACCGCCTCCCCTCGCTCGGCGGGCCCCTTCAGAGCCCGGCGCGCACCTCCTCCGCCGTGGTGTCCCGCAGTTCCCCGTCGAGCAGCAGCCAGCGCGTGATTCCCAGTGACTCCAGGAACGGCACGTCGTGGCTCGCCACGACGAGTGCGCCCTCGTACGCCTCCAGGGCCTCCGTCAGCCGGCGCACGCTCGCCAGGTCCAGGCTGTTCGTCGGCTCGTCCAGCATCAGCAGCCGGGGCGCCGGCTCGGCCAGCAGCAGCGCGGCCAGGGCGGCCCGGAACCGCTCCCCGCCCGACAGGGTCCCCGCGGCCCGGTCCGCGCGCGCCCCCCTGAACAGGAAGTGCGCCAGCCTCGCCCTGATCCGGTTGTTCGTGGCGTCCGGCGCGAACCGCGCCACGTTCTGCACCACGCTCAGCGCGTCGTCCAGCACATCGAGCCGCTGCGGCAGGAAACGCAGCGGGACATCGACGGCGGCCTCGCCGGAGACGGGCGCCAGCTCACCGGCGAGCGTGCGCAGCAGCGTCGTCTTGCCCGCTCCGTTGCGCCCCACCAGCGCGACGCGCTCGGGGCCGCGCACCTCGTACTCCCCCCGCACCCGCGCCCCGTGGGCGAGTTCCAGATCGCGCAGGACCAGCACGCCCCGGCCCGGATGGACCTTGGTCTGCGGCAGTTCGATCCGGATCTCGTCGTCGTCGCGCACCGCGTCCACGGCGTCGTCCAGGCGCTCCCTCGCGTCGGCCAGCCGGCTCGCGTGCGTCAGACGCTGCTTGCCCGCCGACTCCTGGGCGGAGCGTTTGCGGGCGCTCGCGACGATCTTCGGCACGCTCCCCTGCTCGAACAGCTTCTGCCCGTACCGCTTGCGCCGGGCCGATTTCACCTGGGATTCGGCCAGTTCACGCTTCTGCCGCTGCACATCGGCCTCCGCGACCCGCACCATGCGCTCGGCCGCCTCCTGCTCCACCGCGAGCGCCGCCTCGTACGCCGTGAGGTTGCCGCCGTACCAGGTGACGGCGGAGTCCCGCAGATCGGCGATCTGGTCGACACGTTCCAGGAGTTCGCGATCGTGGCTGACCACGACGAGCACCCCGTGCCACCCGTCGACGGCCGCGTAGAGCCGCTGACGGGCGTACAGATCCAGGTTGTTGGTCGGCTCGTCCAGCAGCAGCACATCGGGCCGGGCCAGCAGCAGCGCGGCCAGCCGCAGCAGCACGCACTCGCCGCCCGACATCTCGCCGATCGTGCGGTCCAGCCCGATGTGTCCGAGGCCCAGCTCATCGAGCATGGCGCGGGCCCGCTCCTCGACGTCCCAGTCGTCGCCGACGGCGGCGAACCGCTCCTCGCCGACGTCACCGGCCTCGATGGCGTGCAACGCCTCGCGGACCCTGTCGATCCCGAGGGCGGCGTCGACCCGCAGCCCGGTGTCCAGGACCAGGTTCTGCGGCAGGTAGCCCACCTCGCCGGCCACCTTCACCTGGCCGCCGGTGGGCCGCAGTTCCCCGGCGATCAGCCGGAGCAGGGTCGATTTGCCGGCCCCGTTGAGACCGATGAGCCCGGTGCGGCCGGGGCGCACGGTGAG
Source organism: Streptomyces sp. Mut1 (assembly GCF_030719295.1). Classification (NCBI taxonomy): domain Bacteria; kingdom Bacillati; phylum Actinomycetota; class Actinomycetes; order Kitasatosporales; family Streptomycetaceae; genus Streptomyces; species Streptomyces castrisilvae. Next base: position 6,999,251 of record NZ_CP120997.1, read on the forward strand.
GTGGAAGTCGTCCAGGGCCCGGCTGCCGTCGGGCCAGGTGAAGGAGAGCGACGAGCAGCTGATGTGAGTGGCGGGGGCAGACATGAGCATCTCCCGGTTGCGGGGAACGGACAGGGCAACGGGGCGAGACACCGGCCACGGGCGTTCCACGAGAAATTCCGGAAGTACGGAGGGAAGGCCCTGGTCACGGAGGACGGCTCGGAGAGCTGAGGTCACACTCGGGCACGCGGACGGCGAAAACCTGACACGGCGTGCGGCACGGTGTCTCAAGACCTCAGACGAGCAACGTCCTACTCCGTTCGGCGACAACAAGGACACCGCAGACGGTACGGGGGACCCGGGGAGAGGGCAATCGGATTTACCGGCCCGCGCGGGCGCGTCCGCGCGGGCCGAGGGGTCAGCGGGAGCCGAACAGTTCGGTCAGATTCCGGTCCAGGTCCAGGAACCGGCGCTCGTGGCCGCAGGGCACCAGCTGCTGCGCCCGCCGCAGGAAGCGGCGCAGATCCGCCGTGCGCACGTGCACCATGGCGATCCCCTCGGCGGCGTGGAACTCCAGCACCGTGCGGTCGTAGCCGAATGGCCTGATCCGCACGTCGCCGAGGCCGGACGGAACCTCCATCCCGGCGGCGAGCAGCTCCCGGGAGAACTCCCAGGACACCTCCGTCCCCTCCAGCGTCGCCGGCGCGGGGAACGCCATGCGCACGGCGAAGGGATCTGCCCGGTCGTAGCTCAGGACGGCGGGCAGGGTCTCCATCTGCGGCGCGGACGCAACCATGCGGGCCTGTACGGACTGTTCGATGACCGTGGACACGAACTTGCTCCCTCTCGCGACCGGACGAACGGTTCCCGGCACTCGTACAGACGACGGAAGTCGCCGATCCGTGCATCGGGAGGCGGCGTGAGCTGCATCACCGCACACCGCTGCCTGTTCACGTGCCCCGTCGCGGACGGCGCACCCGGGACGAGGCCGTTCCGGCGCGAAAGCGTCAGAGCCGCTGACGGTAGGGGGCGAGCGCGTCCGAGGTCTTCGTGGCGATGAATTCGGTGATCCGGTACGCGCAGACGCCCTCGGCGGCGAAGGGGTCGCTCGCCGCCAGCCGTTCGATCGCCGCCCGGTCGTCGCCGACCGCGAGGATCACTCCGCCGTCCCGGGGGTTCTTGCGCCCGGAGGCGATGACGACCCCCGCCGCGTACTGCGCGTCGAGCCAGGCGACGTGCGCGTCCAGCAACGCGTCGACGCGGTCCAGCGGGGCGGTGTAGGACAGCTCGAGTACGAACATGATCTCAGGCTACTGGAGGGAAGCACTCTAGAGTCGGCGGCATCATGACAGCACTTCAGATGCCCGCCGACGCTGCCGAAGCCCGTGCCGTCCAGGACGCCCTGCGCGCCCGGGTGGTCCTCGACGAGCCGGGCCCGCCGCCGGGAACGGGCCTGGTGACCGGGGTCGATGTCGCCTACGACGACGAGCGCGACGTCGTCGCGGCGGCGGCCGTGGTGCTCGACGCCGCCACGCTGGAGGTGGTGGCCGAGGCCACCGCCGTCGGCCGGGTCACCTTCCCGTACGTCCCCGGGCTGCTGGCCTTCCGCGAGATCCCGACCGTGCTCGCCGCCCTGGAGTCCCTGCCGGGCGACCCGGGCCTCGTCGTCTGCGACGGCTACGGCAGGGCCCACCCCCGCCGCTTCGGGCTGGCCAGCCACCTCGGCGTCCTCACCGGGCTCCCGGTCATCGGCGTCGCCAAGAACCCGTTCACCTTCACCTGCGAACCGCCCGGCCCCCGGCGCGGGGACCAGTCGCCGCTCCTGGACGCGGGGGAGGAGGTCGGCCGGGCGGTGCGCACGCGGGACGGCACCAAACCGGTCTACGTCTCCGTCGGCCACCGCACCGGCCTGGACAACGCCGTCGCCCACACCCTCCGGCTGGCCCGCGACTTCCGCCAGCCGGAGACCACCCGCAGGGCCGACGCGCTGTGCCGCCGCGCCCTGCGCGAGGCGACCGCCTGACGCACCCGGGTCAGCGCTCCGCCGCCACCCGGAAGCGCAGCCCGGCCGTCCGCAGCCGCTCCAGCAGCGCGTCGCCCATCGCGGCGGCGGTCGTCACCTGCCCCGAGGTGGCGGGCAGCTCGTCCAGCGCCAGGCACAGCGCCGACTCCGCGAGCATCTTCGCCGTCTCGCCGTAGCCCGGATCGCCGCCGGACACCTCCGTGAACACCCGTCGTCCGCCGCCCTCCCCGACGAACCGGACGGTGAACCAGCTGCACCGCCTGCGCTCCTCGTCCGGGCCCGCGCCCGGCTCCAGGCGCCCCATCAGCCAGTCCCGCGCGGCCGGCACCTGCGCGGCGCCCAGCAGCGCGCCGATCGCCGCCGTCCCGCCGAGCGCCACCGGAAGGTGCTTGACGGAGGCGTAGTGGCGGTAGCGGAAATCGGGGCCGTACCGCTCCAGCGCACGCGCCGAACGGGCGACGACCTGCGCGTCGAGCGTCGGCAGCGGGAGCGCCCAGGTGCCGGTCTCCGGGCTGAAGCGGGGACGGGCGAGCGGGGCGTGGACGCGGCGGCCGGCCGGGCGCGGCTCGTACAGCCGGCGCTCCCTCGCGGCGCGCAGCATCTGCGGGCCCCGGCCCATCGCGGTGAGCGCCGAGGCGAACGTACCGCCGGAGACGGCGGCGTTGCTGCGGACGAACCCGTCGATGCGCAGCGGCACTCCCTCCGGGAGCCGGCCCACCGTGAAGTAGACGCCCAGGTCGTGCGGTACGGAGTCGAAACCGCAGGCGTGCACGATGCGGGAGCCCGTCTCGCGCGCCCGGGTCTCGTGCTCCACGTACATCCGGTCCACGAACTCCGCCTCGCCGGTGAGGTCCGTGTAGTCCGTACCGGCCTCGGCGCAGGCCGCGACCAGCTTCTCGCCGTACCAGACGTACGGGCCGACGGTCGTGGCCACCACGTGGGCGGACTCGGCCAGGGCGCGCAGCGAGCCGGCGTCGTCCGCGTCCGCCTCCAGCAGCGGGAGGTCCGCGCAGTGCGGATGGCGCACGGCCAGCCGGGTGCGCAGCCGCTCCAGCCTGGCGCGGTCGCGTCCGGCCAGGGCCCAGCGGCAGCCGTCGGGCGCGCGGGCGGCCAGATATGCGGCGGTCAGCCCGCCCACGAACCCGGTGGCACCGAAGAGAACCACGTCATAGGGGCGCGCGGCCCCGTTCTGCCTGTTCACGAAAGCCTCCACGCAAGACGGCGCCGGACGGAGCGAGCAGAGGTTAGCGCGGTCGCCGTGGCGGTCTGCGGGCGGGAGGGGGCGATGGGGGATTATCCATGCGTACCCACGAGAAGAACTAAGCGCTTGCTCGGCCCAGGGGGTTGTGCGGAGCGCGGTGCGTTCTTAGCATCATCGATGTTACATCAGTTGTGTCATACCGCTGGGGGCTCGATGGCAACAGCAGAGAACGGTCCGCGCGGCCCGCGCGGTCCCCTCGACGGGACTCGCGTGGTGGAGCTCGCCGGCATCGGCCCCGGCCCGTTCGCCGCGATGCTCCTGGCCGATCTGGGCGCGGACGTGGTGCGGGTCGACCGCCCCGGCGGCGCCGGACTCGGCATCGATCCGGCCCGCGACCTCACCAACCGCAACAAGCGCTCCGTGCTCCTCGACCTGAAGGCAGCCGACGGGCCGGCCACGGTCCTGGAGCTGGTGGAGCGCGCCGACGTCCTCATCGAGGGCTACCGGCCGGGCGTCGCCGAACGCCTCGGCGTCGGCCCCGACGCCTGCCTGGCCCGCAACCCGAAGCTCGTCTACGGGCGGATGACCGGCTGGGGCCAGGACGGCCCGCTGGCCGAGCGCGCCGGGCACGACATCTCGTACATCGCGCTCACCGGCACCCTCTCCATGATCGGCAGGCCCGGTGAACCGCCCACCGTCCCCGCCAACCTGGTCGGCGACTACGCGGGCGGCTCGCTCTACCTCGTCGTCGGCATCCTCGCCGCCCTCCAGCACGCCCGTACCCCCGGCGGCACCGGGCAGGTGGTGGACGCGGCGATCGTGGACGGCGCCGCCCACCTCGCCACGATGATCCACGGCATGCTCGCGGCCGGCGGCTGGCAGGACCGGCGCGGCTCCAACCTGCTGGACGGCGGCTGCCCCTTCTACGGCTCCTACGAGACGGCCGACGGCCAGTACATGGCGGTCGGCCCGCTGGAGCAGCGGTTCTACGACGACTTCGTCCGGCTCCTCGGCATCGCGGACACCGCCCCCGACCGGGGCGACCTCGCCCGCTGGGACGAACTGCGCGCCGCCGTCGCCGACCGGTTCCGCACCCGCACCCGCGCCGAGTGGACCGAGGTCTTCTACGGGTCGGACGCCTGTGTGGCGCCCGTCCTCTCGCTCCGCGAGGCACCGCACCACCCGCACCTCGCCGCCCGCGCCACCTTCGTCGAACACAGCGGCCTCACCCAGCCCGCCCCCGCGCCCCGCTTCTCGGCCACCCCCGCGTCGGTGCGCAGCGGCCCGGCCCTGCCGGGCGCGGACACCGACGCCGTCGCCGCCGACTGGGACGTGCCCGGCCTGCGGACCACCCGGAAGGACACCACCGACTGATGCAGCGGCAGATCTTCACCGAAGAGCACGACGCGTTCCGCGGGACCGTCCGCACCTTCCTCGCCAAGGAGGTCCTTCCGCACTACGAGCAGTGGGAGAAGGACGGCATCGTCTCGCGCGAGGCCTGGCGGGCCGCCGGACGGCAGGGGCTGCTCGGCCTCGCCGTGCCCGAGGAGTACGGGGGCGGCGGCAACCCCGACTTCCGCTACAGCGCGGTCCTCGCCGAGGAGTTCACCCGGGCCGGGGCCCCCGGCCTCGCACTCGGGCTGCACAACGACATCATCGGCCCCTACCTCACCGGCCTGGGCACGGACGAGCAGAAGCGGCGCTGGCTGCCCGGCTTCTGCAGCGGCGAGATCATCACCGCCATCGCCATGACCGAACCCGGCGCCGGCTCCGACCTCCAGGCCATCCGCACCACCGCCGAGGACAAGGGCGACCACTGGCTGCTCAACGGCTCCAAGACCTTCATCTCCAACGGCATCCTCGCCGACCTCGTGGTCGTCGTCGCCAGGACCACCCCGGAAGGCGGCGCCAAGGGCCTCTCGCTGATCGTCGTGGAACGGGGCGCGGAGGGCTTCGAGCGGGGCCGCAACCTCGACAAGATCGGCCAGAAGTCCCAGGACACCGCCGAGCTGTTCTTCAACGACGTGCGCGTCCCCAAGGAGAACCTCCTCGGCGAGCGCGACGGCGCCTTCATCCACCTGATGACCAACCTGGCCCAGGAGCGCATGGGCATAGCCGTCGCCGGGATCGCCGCTGCCGAACACCTCCTGGAGATCACCACCGCGTACGTCAAGGAGCGCGAGGCGTTCGGACGGCCGCTCTCCAAGCTCCAGCACATCCGCTTCGAGATCGCGGAGATGGCCACCGAGTGCGCGGTCACCCGGACCTTCCTCGACCGGTGCATCGTGGACCACTCCGAGGGCACCCTCGACGCCGTACACGCCTCGATGGCGAAGTGGTGGGCGACCGAACTGCAAAAGCGCGTCGCCGACCGCTGCCTCCAACTGCACGGCGGCTACGGCTACATGAGCGAGTACCCGGTGGCCAGGGCGTTCACCGACGGCCGCATCCAGACCATCTACGGCGGCACGACCGAGATCATGAAGGAGATCATCGGCCGCTCGCTGCTCGCCTGACCCCCCGCCCGCCGAACCACGCTCGCGCCACCACCCTCGAAAGGCAGCTGTCTTGAGTACCGAAGCATTCGTCTACGACGCGATCCGCACCCCGCGCGGCCGGGGCAAGGCCAACGGCGCCCTGCACGGCACCAAGCCGATCGACCTCGTCGTCGGCCTCATCCACGAGATCCGCGCCCGCTTCCCCGGCCTGGACCCGGCGGCCGTCGACGACATCGTCCTCGGCGTCGTCAGCCCGCTCGGCGACCAGGGCTCCGACATCGCGCGGATCGCCGCCATCGCGGCCGGTCTGCCCGACACCGTCGCCGGCGTCCAGGAGAACCGCTTCTGCGCCTCGGGCCTGGAAGCCGTCAACCTGGCCGCCGCCAAGGTCCGTTCGGGCTGGGAGGACCTGATCCTGGCGGGCGGCGTCGAGTCGATGTCCCGGGTGCCGATGGGCTCCGACGGCGGTGCCTGGGCGATGGACCCGATGACCAACTACGAGACGGGCTTCGCCCCGCAGGGCGTCGGCGCCGACCTCATCGCCACCATCGAGGGCTTCTCGCGCCGCGACGTCGACGAGTTCGCCGCCCTGTCGCAGGAGCGGGCCGCCGAGGCGTGGAAGGACAACCGCTTCGCGCGCTCCGTCGTCCCCGTCAAGGACCGCAACGGCCTCGTCGTCCTCGACCACGACGAGCACATGCGGCCCGGCACCACCGCCGACTCCCTCGCCGCGCTCAAGCCCTCCTTCGCGACGATCGGCGAGATGGGCGGCTTCGACGCCGTAGCGCTCCAGAAGTACCACTGGGTCGAGAAGATCGACCACGTCCACCACGCGGGCAACTCCTCCGGCATCGTGGACGGCGCCGCGCTCGTCGCGATCGGCTCCAAGGAGATCGGCGAGCGCTACGGCCTGACCCCGCGCGCCCGCATCGTCTCCGCCGCGGTCTCCGGCTCCGAGCCCACCATCATGCTCACCGGCCCCGCCCCCGCCACCCGCAAGGCGCTCGCCAAGGCCGGGCTGGCCATCGAGGACATCGACCTGGTCGAGATCAACGAGGCCTTCGCCGGTGTCGTCCTGCGCTTCGCCCGGGACATGGGGCTCTCCCTCGACAAGATCAACGTCAACGGCGGCGCCATCGCGCTCGGCCACCCGCTCGGCGCCACCGGGGCGATGATCCTCGGCACCCTCATCGACGAGCTGGAACGCCGGGACAAGCGCTACGGCCTCGCCACCCTCTGCGTGGGCGGCGGCATGGGCATCGCCACCGTCATCGAGCGTCTCTGACCGTCCCGGCCACCCCTGCTTACGGAGAACACGAACCCATGACCGAGAGCACGACCATCCGCTGGGAACAGGACGAGACCGGCGTCGTCACCCTCGTACTGGACGATCCCAACCAGTCCGCCAACACGATGAACCAGGCCTTCAAGGACTCCATCGCGGCCGTCGCCGACCGCGCCGAGGCCGAGAAGGACTCCATCCGCGGGATCATCTACACCTCCGCCAAGAAGACCTTCTTCGCGGGCGGCGACCTCAAGGACATGATCAAGATCGGTCCTTCGAGCGCGCAGCTCGCGTTCGACACCGGCACCGCCATCAAGAACTCGCTGCGCCGCATCGAGACCCTGGGCAAGCCCGTCGTCGCCGCCATCAACGGCACAGCCCTCGGCGGCGGTTACGAGATCGCGCTCGCCTCCCACCACCGCGTCGCCCTCGACGCGCCCGGCTCCCGCATCGGCCTGCCCGAGGTCACCCTCGGCCTGCTGCCCGCGGGCGGCGGCGTCACCCGCACCGTACGCCTCATGGGCATCGCCGACGCGCTGCTCAAGGTCCTCCTCCAGGGCACCCAGTACACCCCGCGGCGCGCCCTGGACAACGGCCTGGTCCACGAGGTCGCCGCCACCCCCGAGGAGATGCTCGACAAGGCCCGCGCCTTCATCGACGCGCACCCCGAGTCCCAGCAGCCCTGGGACGTCAAGGGGTACAAAATCCCCGGCGGCACCCCGTCGAACCCCAAGTTCGCCGCGAACCTGCCGGCCTTCCCGTCCAACCTCAGGAAGCAGCTCGCCGGCGCCCCCATGCCCGCGCCGCGCAACATCCTCGCCGCCGCCGTCGAGGGCTCCCAGGTCGACTTCGAGACCGCGCTGACCATCGAGGCCCGGTACTTCACCGAGCTGGTCACCGGCCAGGTCGCCAAGAACATGATCCAGGCGTTCTTCTTCGACCTCCAGGCCGTCAACTCCGGTGCCAGCCGCCCCAAGGGCGTCGAGGAGCGCCAGGTCCGCAAGGTCGCCGTACTCGGCGCCGGGATGATGGGCGCGGGCATCGCCTACTCCTGCGCCAGGGCAGGCATCCAGGTCGTCCTCAAGGACGTCTCCACCGAGGCCGCCGCCAAGGGCAAGACGTACAGCGAGAAGCTGCTCGACAAGGCGCTGTCCCGGGGCCGTACGACCGAGGCCGAGCGCGACGAGCTGCTGGCCCGCATCACCCCGACCGGTGACGTGGCCGACCTCGCGGGCTGCGACGCGGTCATCGAGGCCGTCTTCGAGGACACCGCCCTCAAGCACAAGGTGTTCCAGGAGATCCAGGACGTCGTCGAGCCCGACGCTCTGCTCTGCTCCAACACCTCCACCCTGCCGATCACCGTGCTCGCCGAAGGTGTGTCGCGCCCCGCCGACTTCATCGGGCTGCACTTCTTCTCGCCCGTCGACAAGATGCCGCTGGTCGAGATCATCAAGGGCGAGAAGACCGGCGACGAGGCGCTGGCCCGCGCCTTCGACCTGGTCCGCCGGATCAAGAAGACGCCGATCGTGGTCAACGACTCGCGCGGCTTCTTCACCTCACGGGTCATCGGCCAGTTCATCAACGAGGGCGTCGCCATGGTCGGCGAGGGCGTCGAGCCCGCCTCCGTCGAGCAGGCCGCCGCCCAGGCCGGCTACCCGGCCAAGGTGCTCTCGCTGATGGACGAGCTGACCCTCACCCTGCCGCGCAAGATCCGCGACGAGACCCGCAAGGCCGTCGAGGAGGCGGGCGGCACCTGGCCCGGCCACCCCGCGGACGCGGTGATCGACCGGATGATCGACGACTTCGGCCGCCCCGGCCGCAGCGGCGGCGCGGGCTTCTACGAGTACGACGAGAGCGGGAAGCGCACCCGCCTCTGGCCCGGACTGCGTGAGCACTTCGCCGGGGAGACGGACATCTCCTTCACCGACATGCAGGAGCGGATGCTCTTCTCCGAGGCCCTGGACAGCGTCCGATGCCTGGAGGAGAACGTCCTGATCACCGTCGCCGACGCCAACATCGGCTCCATCATGGGCATCGGCTTCCCGCCGTGGACCGGCGGCGTCCTCCAGTACATCAACGGGTACGAGGGCGGCCTGCCCGGCTTCGTGGCCCGCGCCCGGGAGCTCGCGGAACGCTACGGCGACCGCTTCCTGCCGCCCGCGCTGCTCGTGGAGAAGGCGGAGAAGGGCGAGACCTTCCACGACTGAGCCGACGCGCGAAGTGCCGTACCACCCCCGCCCGGGGCGGTACGGCACTTCGCGCGCTCACCGCGCGGTGAACGCCGCCCGCAGCTCCTCCTTCAGGGAGCGCTGGAAGGCGGTGACCAACGCCTGGAGCACCATCGGCTGCATGTGCGCGGACAGCGACTTCATCGCCTTGACGTGCTCGGGGTCCGACTCCCGTTCCCGGTACGGGTTCCACACCTCGTCCCGGAACAGCCGGGTCAGCTCCTGCGCGGCCGAGCGGGTGTGCTCCATCAGGACCGTACGGGCGGCGAGGATCGTCTCGTGCGCGATCGGCACGTCGAGCAGCTCGACGCCCAGCCGCAGCAGCCCCGGGTCCAGCCGGTAGACGCCGTCCTCCGGCGCGGACCGCTCCAGCACCCCCATCGCGGCCAGCCGGTCGAGGTCCTGGTCGCCGAGCGGCCGCCCGGCCCGGCGCTCCAGCTCCGCCCGCGACGCGTCCTCGGCCGAGTCCGGCGCCCAGGACGCCACCAGGGCCCGGTGGATGGCCAGGTCGTGGGCGCTCAGGTCGGGCGGCAGCTGCTCCAGATAGCGTTCGATCGCGGCGAGCGTCATGCCCTGGTGCTGAAGCTCCTCGATGAGCGCCAGCCGCGAGAGGTGGTCGTGCCCGTAGTGCCCGACCCGGCGGGGCCCGATCTCCGGGGGCGGCAGCAGCCCCCGGGTGCTGTAGAACCGCACCGTACGCACGGTCACCCCGGCGCGAGCCGCCAGCTCGTCGACGGTGAGCTTCGGCTCCTCGGCCTCGGTCGCCATGTCCGCTCCTCGTGTCCGGCCTCGTGAGCGGGTGGCCAGGCGCGGGCCCCACTCGGTGCAACAGTATTGCTGTCTCACCATCGATGTGAAAGTGGTGCCGCGTCCCCGCCTCGCATGACGCGCGACAGTCCGAGGGCGGCCGTGCGCACCGCGGGCGCCAGCTGCGCGGGGTGGAAGCGGGCGAGCGGGACGGCCACCGACAGGGCCGCCACCGCCGTGGCGCCGTCGAAGACGGGGGAGGCGATGCAGCTCACCCCCATGGCCGATTCCTGTTCCTCGTAGGCGAGCCCGGACACCTGGATCTGTTCGATGGCGGTGCGCAGCCGCGCCGGGTCGGTGATCGAGTGGGGGCTCAGCCGGGGCAGCGGCCGCGACAGCACCTCCTCCGTGAGCGCGCTGTCGGAGAACGCCAGCAGGGCCTTGCCGACACCGGTACAGGTCAGCGGCAGCCGGCCTCCGATGCGCGACGGCAGGGCCAGCGCCTGATGGCCGTGGATGCGCTCCAGGTAGACCACGTCGAAGCCGTCGCGCACGCCGAGGTGCACGGTCTCGTGCGTCGCCTCGAAGAGATCCTGGAGGAAGGGGAGCGCCGCCTCCCGCAGATCGTGCCGGCGCGGCACCAGCGAGCCCAGTTCGAACAGCTTGCCGCCGAGCAGATAGGTGTCGCCCTCGCGGTCGAGCAGGCCCAGCCGCACCAGGTCGCCGCAGAGACGGAACGCGGTGGTCTTGGTCAGCCCCGTACGCGCGGCGATTTCTGTCAGACGGAACGCGCCACCGTCCGGGCGGTAGCAGTCCAGGATGGATGCCGCCTTGTCGAGCATGTTCCCCAGCGCACTGTTCCGTGTCATGGAACATATTTTGCCGCACCCCGGACCGTCCGCCTATACCTGACATGGGCCGACGGCCGCGCGACAGCGCCCGGCCTCCCCGCCCCGACCCGCCGTGCTGCCGGAGGTAACCCGCATGTTCGTCCCACACCGTAGTACCGCGTCCGACGGGAGCCGGCCGTGAGTGCCCCCAAGCCCGCCGACGCCGTGAACGAGGCGGCGGCCGCCCTGCGCGAGGCCGCCCGGACCGGCGTGCCGTGCCCCCCTGTGCGCACCCTGCTGCCCGAGGGGGACGTCGAGGCCGCCTACGCCGTACAGAGTCTGCACGTCGAGCGCTCGCTCGCGGACGGACGGCGGCTGGTGGGCCGCAAGATCGGCCTGACCTCGCCCGCCGTGCAGCGCCAGCTCGGAGTCGGCCGGCCCGACTTCGGCGCCCTGTTCGCCGACATGGCCGTGCCCGAGGGGCAGCCGATCGCCCCCGGCCGGCTGCTCCAGCCCAAGGTGGAGGCGGAGGTCGCCCTCGTCCTGGGCACCGACCTGCCGCACCACGACCCGACCGTCGCCGACCTGCTGCGCGCCACGGCCTTCGCCCTGCCCGCACTCGAAATCGTCGACAGCCGCATCGCCGACTGGGACATCGGCATCGTCGACACCGTCGCGGACAACGCCTCCTGCGGGCTGTACGTGCTCGGCGGCACCCCTGTGCCGCTGGACCGGGTCGACCTGCGCGGCGTGCGGATGACCCTCACGAAGAACGGCGGGACCGTCTCGCGGGGCACCGGCGCCGACTGCCTGGGCAGCCCGCTCACCGCCGCCCTCTGGCTCGCCTCCACCCTCGCCGGACTGGGCGATCCGCTGAAGGCCGGGGACCTCGTCCTGACGGGCGCGCTCGGACCCATGGCGGTGGCGGCCGAGGGTGACGAGTTCACCGCACACATCGAAGGACTGGGCACGGTCTCGACCGCGTTCGCGTCCGCCACCACGCAAGGAGCGCGAGCATGACCACGAAGGTCGCCGTCATCGGGTCGGGCAATATCGGCACCGACCTGATGATCAAGGTGCTGCGGCTGTCCGGAACACTGGAGATCGCCGCCATGGCGGGCATCGACCCCGCGTCCGACGGCCTGGCCCGCGCCCGCCGGCTCAAGGTGGCCACCACCCACGAAGGCGTGGACGGCCTGGTGGGGCTGGACGAGTTCGCGGACGTGTCGATCGTCTTCGACGCCACGTCGGCGGGCGCGCACCGCCGGCACGACGAGGTGCTGCGCGCGCTGGGACGTACGGTCGTCGACCTCACCCCGGCCGCCGTCGGCCCGTACGTCGTACCGCCGGTCAACGGCGACGCGCACCTGGACGCCGGCAACGTCAACATGGTGACCTGCGGCGGCCAGGCCACGATTCCGGTCGTCGCGGCGGTGGCCTCCGTCACCCCGGTGCACTACGGAGAGATCGTGGCCTCGATCTCCTCGCGCTCCGCCGGCCCCGGAACGCGCGCCAACATCGACGAGTTCACCGAGACCACCTCGTCGGCCATCGAGCGGGTGGGCGGTGCCACGCGCGGCAAGGCGATCATCGTCCTGAACCCGGCCGAACCCCCGCTGATCATGCGGGACACGGTGCACTGCCTGGTCGGCGACTGCGACGACGCCGCGGTGACCGCCTCGGTGGAGGAGATGGTGGCCCGCGTCCAGGCCTATGTGCCGGGCTACCGCCTCAAGCAGAAGGTGCAGTTCGACCGGGTCGCGGGCGACGACCCCCTGCGCTCGCTCCTCCCGCCCGGCTCCCGGCAGGGCAGCGCCGCGAAGGTGTCGGTGTTCCTCGAAGTCGAGGGCGCCGCGCACTACCTGCCCGCCTACGCCGGAAACCTCGACATCATGACGTCGGCCGCACTGCGCACCGCCGAACGCATGGCCGCACACCGTGCCGCGGAGGTGGCATCGCGATGACTTCTCTCTACGTACAGGACGTGACCCTGCGCGACGGCATGCACGCCGTCCGCCACCGGTACACGGTCGACCAGGCCCGCACCATCGCCACCGCTCTCGACGCCGCCGGGGTCGCCGCGATCGAGATAGCGCACGGCGACGGCCTGTCCGGCTCCAGCATCACCTACGGCGTGGGAGCCCATACCGACTGGGAGTGGATCGAGGCGGTCTGCGACAGCGTCGGGCACGCCGTCCCCACCACCCTGCTGCTGCCCGGAATCGGCACCCTGCACGACCTGAGGCAGGCCCACGCGCTCGGTATCCGCTCCGTCCGGGTCGCCACCCACTGCACCGAGGCCGACATCTCCGCCCAGCACATCGCGGCCGCCCGCGAACTGGGCATGGACGTGGCCGGGTTCCTGATGATGTCCCACATGGCCGAACCGGCGGAGCTGGCCCGCCAGGCCAAGCTGATGGAGTCCTACGGAGCCCAGTGCGTCTATGTGACGGACTCGGGCGGGCGGCTCACCATGGACGGCGTACGCGACCGCGTCCGCGCCTACCGGGACGTCCTCGACCCGGGCACCGGTCTCGGCATCCACGCCCACCACAACCTCGGGCTGGGCGTCGCCAACTCCGTCGTGGCCGTCGAGAACGGGGTCACCCGTGTCGACGCCTCCCTCGCGGGCCAGGGCGCGGGCGCGGGGAACTGCCCGCTGGAAGCGTTCGTCGCGGTCGCCGATCTCATGGACTGGGACCACGGCTGCGAACTGTTCCCCCTGATGGACGCCGCGGACGACGTGGTCCGCCCCCTCCAGGACCGTGAGGTCCGCGTCGACCGCGAGACCCTGACACTCGGCTACGCGGGCGTCTACTCCAGCTTCCTGCGCCACGCCGAGGCCGCCGCCCGGCGGTACGGGCTCGACACCCGCGAGATCCTCGTGGAGGTGGGCCGGCGCAAGATGGTCGGCGGCCAGGAGGACATGATCACCGACATCGCGTTGGACCTGACGGCCGACGCCTCCGCGTGAGGCGCGGGGCGGGCCCGGTCGTCCCGGACAAGGACGACCGGGCCCGCCCCCGCTTCGAAGAAGGAGCCGGGGACGGCTCCGTTAGGGTCGTGCCGTGGACATTCCCCGCCTGCTCGACGGCCGGCTCAAGATGCGGCACCTGCTGCTGGTGGACGCGCTCTCCCGGCAGGGATCGGTCGTGGCGGCGGCGGCCGAGCTGCACACCACCCAGCCGGCGGCCACCCGCAGCCTGCACGAGGTGGAGGACATCCTCGGGGTCGCGCTCTTCGAGCGCGGCCCCCGCGGCGTCACCGCGACCGTTTTCGGCGAGGCGTTCACCCAGCACGCGCGCGCCGTCCTCGCCCAGCTCGCCCAGGCCGGCCGGCACGTCGTGGAGCTGGCCGAGGCCGACCGGGGGACCGTCGTCGTCGGCACCCATCTGGCCGGTTCCAACATCCTGCTGCCGAGAGCCGTGGCCGCGCTGAAGCGGGACCACCCCTTCCTCACGGTGGTGGTGCGCGAGGCATCCCCCGAGGACCTGCTCCTGGACCTCGAAGCCGGGCGGGTCGACCTCATCGTGGGCCGGCTGACCGCGTCCTCCGGGGAGGGACTGGTCCGGCGCCCGCTCTACGACGAGTCCGTCGGCCTCGTCGTCCGCGCCGGCCACGCGCTGACCGCGTCACCCGGTGTCGAACTGGCGGACACCCTCGGCTTCCCGTGGATCCTGCCCGGCCGGCAGACCGTGCTCCGCCGCGAGGTGGAGGAACTCTTCGCACTCCACGGCCTCGGCCTGCCACGGAACCGGGTGGAGGCCACGTCCTTCCTGACCGTGCGCCAACTGCTGCTGGAGACGGACGTGGTGGCCGTACTGCCCAGCTCCCTGATCCGGGACGACGGCAGACTGGCCGAGATCCCGGTGCCGATGGACCGGATCGGGCACCGGGTGGGACTGACCCTGTCGGCGGACCGCACCCTCAGCCCCTCGGCGCAAGCACTGTCGCGGAGCCTGGAGGAGGCCGCCACGGGGCTGACGGCAAGGCCCCCGGACCCGCGCGAAGCGGACCGGGGGCCGGACGGGCAGCGGGGTCAGAGCCCCAGGTAGCGTTCCGCGTTCCCACGGGTGATCTTGTGCCGGGCCGCCTCGGTGAGCGAACGGCTCTCGCGTACCACCGCGCCCGCCGGACGCTCGCCCAGCGGATACGGGTAGTCGCTGCCGACCATGACCCGGTCCTCGCCGACGGTGTCCACCAGCAGCCGCAGCGCACGGTCGTCGAAGACGACCGAGTCCACGTAGAACCGGCCCAGGTAGTGCGAGGGCGGGTACTGCGAGGTGCCGATGATGTCGTTGCGCCCGTGCCAGGCGTTCTCCATCCGGCCCAGCCAGAAGGCGAACGAACCGCCGCCGTGGGCGAAGCAGATCTTCAGCCGCTCGTCGATCCGGTCGAACGCGCCGCCCAGGATCAGCGCGAGGATCGACAGATGGGTCTCCGCCGGCATCGCCGTCAGCCACCGCGCCATCCACCGGTCGAGCCGGGGCGAGGAATCCATGTCCCAGGGGTGCACGAACACCGGCACATCGAGCGACGCGCAGTGCTGGAGGAAGGTGACGACCCCCTCGCTGTCCAGATCCCGGTCCCCGACGTGGTTGCCGATCTCCACGCCCCGGTGTCCGGCGGCGACGGCCCGCTCCACCTCCCGGCACGCGGCGTCCGGGTCCTGGAGGGGGACCTGGCAGAACGGGATCAGCCGGTCCGGGGCCGGGGCGGTGATCTCCAGGGCCAGGTCGTTGAAGATCCGGGCGATCTTCTCGGCCTCGGCTCCGCTGCGCCCGTAGGAGAAGAAGGCCGGGGTGGGGGAGACCACCTGGGCGCGTACGCCGTCCGCGTCCATGTCCCGCAGCCGGGTTCCGGCGTCCCAGCAGTCCGCCTGGATGCGGCGGAACTCCGAGGAGCCGGTCATGATCATGGCTTCGGACTCGGACTCGATCCGCAGCCAGGGCGCGTCCGGCCCGCCCAGGGCCGACAGGTCGGGCCAGCCCCGGGGCACGTAGTGGGTGTGGACGTCGATCAGGTCTGCCACGGGTCAGCCCTTCCCGGGGTGCGGCGTCCCGCACGCGGAGCAGACCCGGGCCCGCTCGTCGCCGTAGAACTCCTCGAAGACCGGCGGCAGATCGGCGACGATGTCGCGGACCTGGAGTTCCACCTCGTGCACGGTCGCGGAACACGAGGGGCAGAACCACAGGAACTTCTCCAGGGTGCCTTCCTCACGGACCCGCTCGATCACCAGACCGATGGAGTCGGGGTCGGGGCGCTGCGGGGAGTGCGGGACGTTGCCCGGCAGCAGCCACGCCTGCCCTTCCCTGATGTGCACGGTCCGCGGGCCGTCGTCGGTCATGAGGTTGACGTGCATGTCCCCCTTGACCTGGTAGAACCACTCCTCGTACGGGTCCAGGTGGAAGTCGGTGCGCTGATTGGGGCCGCCGACGATCTGCACGATGAAGTCGTTGCCGAGCGACATGGTGCGGTTGTTCACCGGGGGCTTCAGCAGATGCGCGTGGGCGTCGATCCAGCCCTGGAAGTCGATGACCTCGGGGATGTCCGTCACGATGTCTCCTTCGCGTTGGCGGCCGGCAGATGCGCCACGGCCTGGATCTCGATGAGCAGGTGGGGATGGGGGAGCTGGTGCACGGCGACGGTGGTCCTGGCCGGGCCGTTCTCGTCGAAGTACCGGCCGTAGACCTCGTTGTAGCCGCCGAAGTCGTTCATGGAGACCAGATAGGCCGTGACCTGGACGACGTCGCTGAGCGTGCCACCCGCCTCGGCGAGGATGTCCCCGATGTTCTCGATCACGGCACGGGTCTGCGCACGGATGTCGAGGTCGGTGGTGCCCAGCTCGTCCGTGGCCACGCCGACGAAGGAGTTGTCGGGCCGGCGGGAGCTGGTGCCGGAGACGAAGACGAGGTCTCCGGCACGGCGGAAGTGCGGGAAGCGGCCACGCGGCCGCGCCTTGCCCGGGACGATTCGTGCCTGTTCCATCAGACGCCCCTCACGCCGACCCGGCCGAGGCCGTCGACTTCGCAGGTGATCACTCCGGCTTCCAGGGGCACCGCCTCGGTGGCGGCGCCCGCGAGCACGGCGTAACCGGCGCGCAGGGGGATGCGCCGCCGCCGGGCCATGTCGAGCAGGGCGTGCAGGGCGTTGACCGGAGCGCCGAGTACGGCCGCGGTCGAACCCCGCACCTCGCGGCCCTGGCCGTGCAGCCGCACGGCCAGGTCGGACACGTCCCCGACGGGGAGCCAGGGGCCGATGGCGTAGCCCGCGGCCGACGTGTTGTCCGCGACGACGTCCTCGTAGGTGAAACGGAAGTCCCGGTAGCGGGAGTCGATGATCTCCAGGGCGGGTGCGACGGCGTCCACGCAGGAGACGATGTCGGTGTCCGGATCATCCGGGTCCACGTCACGGCTCAGCCGGAAGGCGACCTCGGGTTCCACCTTCGGGTGGATGAACCGGGCCAGCTCGACCGTGCCGCCGTCCGCCACGCACATGGCGTCGGTCAGCCGGCCGACAATGATCTCCGAGACCCCCATCTGCTCCATCTTGGCCTTGCTGGTGAACCCCAGCTTGACGCCAGTCACGCGCTCGCCGCGCCCCTGACGCAGGGCGAGGAGCGCGGTCTGTACGGCGTAGGCGTCCTCGACGGTCAGGGTGTGCGTGTCGGCGAGGCTGCGGATGTCCGTGACGGTGCTCTGGGCGGCATCGAGCCGTTCAGCCAGCGTCCGGACCGTTTCCTCCAGGATCATCGGATGCCTCCTTCGGTACGGTGCGCGGCGGGCGCGCGCGTGGTCGGATGCGCGCCGGGCACGGGGGCCCGGCCGCGGTGCTGGGCGTGGTCGCCCATGGTCACGTCCTTCCGGCCGCCCGGGAGGGGGGCGGCCTGCTCGGTCACGGTCGGGGAAGCCGGGGAGCCCCTGCCGCCGGGGCTGCGGGGGGCCGTCACAGCTGCACGCACACGTTGGTCGGCTCGGTGTAGAAGTGCAGGGAGGACGCGCCTCCCTCACGGCCCAGACCGGAGAGGCCGACACCGCCGAACGGCGAGCGCAGATCGCGCAGGAACCAGGTGTTGACCCAGGACATGCCGACGTTCATGGCCTGCGCCACGCGGTGCCCGCGCCGCAGGTCACGGGTCCACACGGAGGCGGCGAGACCGTAGTCGGTGTCGTTGGCCAGGGCGACGGCCTCGTCCTCCGTGTCGAAGGGGATCAGCGCGGCGACCGGGCCGAATATCTCCTCGCGCACCGGGCGGTCGGCGTTCGTCAGGCCGGTCCACAGCGTCGGTTCGATCCATGAGCCGCCGTCCAGCTCCGTTCCGAGAGCGGGGGTGCCGCCGCCGGTGAGGACCTTCGCGCCCAGCTCACCGGCGAGGTCCAGATAGCCGCGCACCTTCTGCCGGTGGGCCTGTGAGATGAGCGGCCCCGTCGTGGTCGCCGGGTCCAGCGGACTGCCCAGGCGCAGGGAGCGGGCCCGTTCGACCAGGCCGTCGGCGACGTCGGCGAAGACCGACCGGTGGACGTAGACCCGCTCGGTGCACAGGCACACCTGTCCGGTGTTGGCGAACACCGACCGGGTCAGGCCGTCCAGGGTCTCTTCGAGGTCGGCGTCGGGGAAGACGAGTGCGGCGTTCTTGCCGCCCAGCTCGAAGGAGACCGGGCGCACGCGCGGTGCCACGGTCCTCATCACGTGGGCGCCGGTCGCCGTGGAGCCGGTGAAGGTGACGCCGTCGATGCCGGGGTGTGTGGTGACGTACTCGCCGGCGGAGCCGCCGCCGAAGCCGTGCACGACGTTGTAGGCGCCTGCCGGGAGCCCCGCTTCGGCGAGCACCTCGGCGAGCAGGGCCGCGGTACCGGGCGTCTCCTCGCTGGGCTTGACCACGACGGTGTTGCCGCAGGCCAGGGCGGGGGCCACCTTCCAGGTGAGCAGCAGGAGCGGGAGGTTCCACGGCACGATGACCGCGACCACCCCGAGGGGCTTGCGCACCGCGTAGTTGAGGGCGTGCCGGCCGCCCGGCAGGTCGGTCAGGAAGGACTCCTGGCCGGCGGCCGCGACGATGTCGGCGAACGTACGGAAGTTGGCGACGGCCCTGGCCACGTCCAGGTCGCGGGCGAGCGCCACGGGCTTGCCCGTGTCGGCCACCTCGGCGGCCACGAACTCGTCGAACCGTGCCTCGATCAGGTCGGCCGCCCGGCGCAGGACCTCGGTGCGCTCCCGCACGGCGGTCGCCGACCAGGGCCCGAGCGCCTTGCGCGCCGCTGTGACGGCCCGGTCGACCAGCGGGGCGTCGGCCTCGTGGACGCGGGCGTGGGCGAGGCCGGTGGCCGGGTCGATGGCGTCGAAACTCTTGCCGCCGTCGTCGGGGTCGATGAAGTGTCCATCGACGAAGTTGCGGATCCACCGCGGAGTCTGTGCCGTCATGGTCTACACCCTGGGATCGCGAAGCCATGACGACAAATGACGTTTCGCGCTTCAGGTATGCCGACTTCGGTATGTCACCACGATGCCCCTTCCCGCCCCACCGGTCTTTACGCAGGTCAGGGCGGCCCCGGCAGCTTCCATCCGACCGTGCCCGAGCGGCATCGCCCCGGTCCGGCGCGACGGGTTCGGTCGCCCGGTATACCCGCACCGCTATAGCTCCGGGACGAAACGGCATTTGTTCCCCCCTGCCCGGGGGCCCAGGATCCACCGAAAGCGCGGGCTTCCCCCGCTTCCCCAGCAGACGAGGTGATCCATGAGCGACGCGGACCGTCCCACGGGCGCGAGCAGAACGGCGCTTGCCACGCTTCTCGGAACCACATTGGAGTGGTACGACTTCTTTCTGTACGGCACGGCCGCCGCCCTCATCTTCGACAAGCAGTTCTTCCCCTCCCTGAGCCCCGCGGCGGGCACCCTGGCCGCCTTCTCCACCCTCGCGGTCGGCTTCGTCGCCCGGCCGCTCGGCGGGCTGGTCTTCGGGCACTTCGGTGACCGGCTGGGACGGCGCTCGACGCTGGTGGTGTCCCTGGTGATGATGGGGCTGGGCTCCACCCTCATCGGCGCGGTGCCGAGCTACGACTCCATCGGCCTGTGGGCCCCCGTCCTCCTGGTCGTCCTGCGCGTCGTCCAGGGCATCGGCCTCGGCGGCGAAGGCGCCGGCGCCACCCTGATGTCGATGGAGCACGCCCCCGAGGGGCGGCGCAACCTGTACGCGGGGTTCCCGCAGATGGGAACACCGGCCGGACTGGTCCTGGCGAACATGGTCTTCCTGGCCACCAACTCGCTGGCCGGACACGCCACGTTCACCGCCTGGGCGTGGCGCATCCCGTTCCTGCTGAGCTTCGTTCTGGTGGGCGTCGGACTCGTCGTCCGGCTGCGCGTCACGGAATCGCCGTCCTTCGACCGGGCCCGGCAGGAGGACGAGGTGGTCCGCTTCCCGCTGGCGGAGGCGCTGAAGACCGGACTGCCCCGGCTGGCCGTCACCCTGCTCGCCGTGGTGGCGAACTCGGCGGTCGCCTATGTCTTCATGGTCTTCACGCTGTCCTACGGCACCAAACACCTCGGCTTCGACCAGCAGTTCCTGGTGCTCGGGGTGAGCGCGGCCGCCGTGCTCTGGTTCGTCTCGATACCCCTGTGGACCGCGGTCGCCGACCGCAAGGGGCGCCGCACGCTCTTCATCGGGGGATCGGTCGCCATCCTGCTGTGGTGCGCGGTGTTCTTCCCCCTGCTCGACACGGGAGGCCGGCTGCCGGCCCTGCTCGCGCTCGCCGGCATGGGCCTGATCATCCCGGTGACCCACTGCGTCCAGGGCGCCATCATCGCCGACACCTTCCCCGTACGCGTGCGCTATTCCGGCACCTCCCTGGTCCTCCAGGTCGGCGCGGTGCTCGGTGGCGGTCTGGCCCCCATGATCTCCAGCGCGCTCCTGGGACCGGGCGGGTCCTCGACCGGTGTGACCTGGTATCTGGTGGGCATGTGCGCCCTCAGCCTCGTCGGAGCGGTGGCGCTGTTCCGTATGGTTCCCGAGAGCCCCGTCGGACAGGCCCGGCTCGTCCCCGAACCGGCAGGTGAAGCATGAACACTCCCCGGACGGTCCGCAGCGGCCCCATCCGGTTCGCCACGGCCGGACGATTCGCCCGGCCCCGCCCCGTGCCGGACGGCGACACCGCCCCGCCGTCCGACGGGATCTGCCCCCAGCCGGCGTCCCGCCTCGAAGCGCTGATGGGCCCGCCCCCCGGCCGGCACCCGCGGAGCGAGGACTGCCTCCACCTCACGGTCACCGCCCCCGCCGCCCCCTCGGCGGGCCGCCCGGTCCTCGTGTGGTTCCACGGCGGCGGCTTCAACAGCGGCTCGGGCATCCTCGACTGGTACGACGGCAGCGCCCTCGCCGCCGAGCAGGACGTCGTCGTGGTCGGCGCGAGCTACCGGCTCGGCGCGCTCGGCTACCTCGTCCACGACGGGGTCAGCGAAGGCAACCTCGGCCTGTACGACCAGGTGGAGGCGCTGCGCTGGGTGCGGGCACACATCGCGGACCACGGCGGCGACCCCGGCAACGTCACCGTCTTCGGCCAGTCCGCGGGGGCCCTGTCCGCGCTGCTGCTCCTGCGGACGCCCGAAGCCCGCTCCCTGTTCCGCCGGGTGATCCTCCAGAGCCCGCCGCTCTCCATCGCCACCCGCACCCCGGCCGAGGCACGCGAGACCGGAAGGATCTTCGCCGCCCACCTCGGCGGCGACCCCCGTACCGCGTCGACGGACGAACTGATCGCCGCCCAGGCGCGGACCGCGGCCGACCATCAGCGCCGGATGGGCGACTTCCTGGCCCCGCCGTTCGGCCCGGTGAGCGGCACCGCGCCCCTGCCCGCCGAAACCGGCCCGGCGCCCTTCGCCGGCCACGCCCCGGACGTGCTGTACGGATGGAACGCAGACGACATGTCCGCCTTCCCCGAGGGCCCGTCCGACAGCGGAAGCGTCGCGGAACGCACCCGCCGCGTGTACGAGGAGCCGCTGCGGGCCCTGCACGAGCGGCTGGCACACCACGGCGCCCGCGTCCACGGATACCGGCTGGACTGGCGGCCGCCCGGCTCACCCCACGGTGCCACCCACTGCGTCGAGATCCCGCTGCTCCTCGGGTCGGAGCATGCCTGGCGGCACGCGCCGATGCTGGGCACCCTCCCCTGGGCGGAGGTGGAAGCGGCCGGCCGGGGCGTACGCGCGGCCTGGGCCGCCTTCGCCCGTACCGGCGACCCGGGCCCCCTGACCGCGCCACTCGTCGCCCTCCCGCGCTGAGGGTCCCGGCCGCCCCGCGCTGAGGCGAGCGGTCGCGCCGCGCCCCCCGCGGGGCCGGGTGATCGAAAATGCGTGGCCTGTCGCAGGGGACGCCGGGATACTGCCGCGGTGACCCCGACCGAACTGCCCCAACCGCTGCCGCCTCGTGCCCCGGAGCCCGGGGACCTCGTCCTCGTCGCGGCGCTGCCCGCGGGGCCGGGAGAATGACCATGCACGACGACCAACTGGACGTGACCCCCGAGACCGTCGCGGCCCTGATCCAGGACCAGTTCCCCCGGTGGAGCGGCCTGGCCGTGCGACGTCTGCCGTCGACGGGGACGGTCAACGCCATCTTCCGCGTCGGGAACGACCTCTCCGCGCGCTTCCCGCTGCGTCCGGCCGATGCCGCCGAGGCGCTGGCGGTCCTGGAACAGGAGACCCGGGCGAGTGCGGAGCTGGCCCGGGTGTCTCCGTTCCCCGCCCCGGAACCCGTCGCCCTGGGAAGGCCCGGGGCCGGCTACCCCATGCCGTGGTCCCTCCAGACATGGCTGCCGGGAACGGTCGCCTTCGACGCCGACCCGAGTGGGTCCGACGCGTTCGCCGAGGACCTCGCTGCCTTCATCGCCGCCCTGCGCGCCGCCGGGACGCGGGGGCGGCTGTTCAGCGGCGAGGGCCGTGGCGGTGTGCTCGCCCATCACGACGCCTGGATGGCGAAGTGCTTCGAGGAGAGCGAGGGACTGCTCGACGTGGACCGGCTGCGCCGGATGTGGAGCCTCTTCCGGGAGCTGCCGCGCACGGGTGCCGACGTGATGAGCCACGGTGACCTGATCCCCGGCAACGTCCTGGTCGCGGGAGACCGGCTCGTCGGCGTACTCGACACCGGCGGCTTCGGCCCGGCCGACCCCGCGCTGGATCTGGTCGGTGCCTGGCACCTGTTGCGGTCAGGTCCCCGGGAAGTGCTCCGCACGGCGCTGGGCTGTGACGACGTGGAGTGGGAGCGCGGCAGGGCCTGGGCGTTCCAACAGGCGATGGGTCTTGTCTGGTACTACGCCGAGAGCAACCCGGCCATGAGCCGCATGGGGCGCCGGACACTCGACCGCCTCCTGGAGCCCGCGGAGTGACACGGCCCCGGTCGTGGGCGGTGACCGGGACGGCCGCCTGACGCCACGGCCGGCAACAGCCGCGTTCCGCTCGGGCAGGACCCGCGGGAGCCGGCCGGCGTACGCGCGTCAGCCGGCGTCGGCCGCGGGCCTCAGCATGACCCGGATCTCCGCCGCCACATCCCGCAGATGCTGGAGCAGGGCCTGGGTGCTGGGGCTGTGGGCGCGCTCGTGCGGCAGCGTCACACCGACGAGCCGGGAGACCGACGGCAAGGGGGTGGGCAGGACGGCGAGCCGGTCGTCACGCTGGGGAATGAGCACCGGCAGCGTGGCCACGGTGTCCGATTCCTCCAGCAGTGTGCGCAACGTCAGGATGGACGTGCACTCCACCCGGTCCTCGGGCAGCGGCAGCTCCGCCTCGAAGAAGACCCGCTCCACCTCCCGGCGCAGGGACGTGTTGGCCACCGGCAGGCTCCACGGGAAGTGCGTCAGGTCCGCCAGCCGCGGTGCGTCGAGCGCCTGCGCCGGGTGGCCGGCCCGCGTCACCAGCTTCACCGGCTCGCTGTACAGCTGGATCTGCCGGGTGCGGCCACCGTGGTCCGACGCGTTGAGCCGGCCCACGGTCAGGTCGACCTGGCCGGCCATGAGGTCGGCGAGGAGCACGTCCGGCGGGGCCTCCTTCACGACGACCGTCACCTTGGGCCGCTCCCGCTTGAGCCGGGTGATGGCCTTGGGAAGCAACAGGCCGGCCCCGGCCAGATGCGTGCCCACGGTGACCGTGCCCACCTGGCCGCTGGTCAGTTCGGCCACGTGCTGGCCCGCCTTGCGGATATGCGCCAGAACCACCTGCGCGTGCTCGATGAACGCCTCTCCGCAGACGGTGGGCGTCACCCCGCGCGGACCGCGGTCGAAGACCTCGGCGCCGAGGATCGCTTCCAGCTCCCGCAGACCACGGGTCACGACCGGCTGGGTCACCCGCAGGTGCTCGGCGGCCCGCATCACGCTGCCGTGCTCGGCGATGGTCGTGAGGAGGACCAGATGGCGCAACTTCAGGCGGCCGTCCAACAGCCTCTCGGGATCCATCGCCTCAGGGTATGCCTCGACGGCTATGGCACAAGGGGTCCAGCAGACGAAACAGGCAAGGGTGGCGGTAGGGGAAGCCCTGGAAGCCCTCCGAGCGGGGTGGCCCTCGTCATGCCCGTACGGCTATGCCGTGGGCCGTAACAAGTATTGGACACGCATGACTTCCGGCGCCGAAACTCACCAGGAACGAACGCAGCAGGAACGGCCGGGAAAGCCCGCACCACCCCGGCGGACTGGGAGAACGACGTGACGGCCCACCACATACCCGCCTCCCCGGGCCCGAGAGTCGCGGCCCGTGAGGTACTGCTCCAGGTGCGCGGTCTGCGCGCGTCCGTGTCGCTCGGCGGCGCGGAGTGCCCGGTTCTCGAAGACGTGAATTTCGACCTGCGCCGGGGCGAACGTCTCGGGGTGCAGGGCGAGGCCGAGTCGGCCCTCCCGCTGCTCGCCCGGGTCCTGACCGGCCGCCCGGCCCACGGGGACCGGGTACTCGCGGGTACGACCCGGCTCGCGAGCGGGCCCGTACGCAGCCTGACGGAGCCCGGGGAACCGGCCCGCCGGGGTGCGGGGAACATCGCCCCGCTCGGCCCGGCGGCGCCCGCCCTCCCGCACACCGGGCGTCCACCGGCCGGGCCACGGGTTCTCGTCGCCGACCTGACGGGCCTGTCCGCCGACGAGGCCGGGGCCCGCACCGGCCGGCTGCGGGCCATGGCCCCGGCTCTCGACGCGGACGGCACCGGGCTGATCGTGGTCGGCGGCCCGTTCGAGGCGGTCGCCCGGCTCTGCGACACGCTTCAGATCGTCGCGGGCGGGCGGATCGTCGAACGAGGGCCCGGCGCCGAACTCCGTGCCCACCCGCGGCACGGGCTCACCGAGACGCTGCGCACGGGAGCCGCCGCACCCCCGCGCGGTGCGGGGACGGGGCGGGGCTGCTTCTTCGAACCGCACTGCCCGCGGGGCCGCGGCCAGGAAAGCTGCCGCCGCGACGTCCCCGGCCCCACCCCTTTCGTCTCGCCCCACGGCTCGGTCACCGTGAAGTGCCACTTTCCGGCCCCGGCCGCCCCCTGTCATGAGTCACGGCTGTCATGAATCACGACCGTCATGAATCGCAACGGAACAGCGCAAGGAGAAACACGCATGAAGGTTGGAGTGGACGGCCGCAAGCTTCCCGGGGCGTCGACGCGCTCAGCGGTGGAGAACCTTGAGGCGGCGGCCGAACTCGGCATGGACGGCGTCTTCTTCAGGACCGTCCTCGACGTCACCCCGACGCTGGACCGGCACGTCCTGAAAGAACTGCGCCGGCGCGCGGACGAACTCGGCCTCTACCTGGAAATGGGCCTGGCCAAGGTCAACCCGTACGCCAACGCGGAGGCGCCCGAGGTCCGGGAACTGGGCGGCGGCGACTACACCGCCGGCATGGTCCGGATGATGCGTGCCTGTGCGGAGATCGACTGCCGTGAACTCTGGGTGGGCACCGCCAACTACAAGCCGGGGCTGCCCGGCTACCACGTGTTCGACCGGTTCCGCACCGACGCGTCCTGGAGCGATCAGCTCGCCGGCATCGAGAAGTTCCTGCGCGTCCTGCGTCCGGTGGCCCTGGACCTGGGCTGCCACCTCAACGTCGAGACCCACGAGGAGATCACCTCCTTCGAGGTGGTCCGCCTGGTGGAGGCCGTCGGCCCGGACGCCATCGGGATCACCTACGACTCCGCCAACGTCGTCGCCCGCGGCGAGGACCCCGTCGCGGCCGCCCGCCGCGTGGCCCCGTACGTACGGATGAGCCATGTCCGGGACGTCGCGCTGTTCCGTACCGACTACGGGATCGGACGCATGCTGGCACCCTGCGGTGAGGGCGTCATGGACTGGCCGGCGATCCTCGGAGCCCTGGGTGAGCACCGGCCCGGCCTCAGGCTGTCCATAGAGAACTCCCGGGACCGCACGATCATGCCGATGCACGTGTACGACCCCGCCTGGCTGGCCGCGCACCCCGACCTCACCACCACCGAGCTCGCCGAGACCTTCCGCCTCACCCATGCCTACGAGGACATGGCCGCGGCGGGGGAGAGGCCGACGTTCGACCACCTCACCGGCACCCCGTGCGACGGGCCCGAACAGCTGCGCTTCATCTCACGCACCGCCGCCCATCTGCGCGAGATCCTCGCCACCGACGGCGAACCCGACGGCGAACCCGACGGCGAACCCGGCGGCGATCCCGATGGCGAGTCCATCAGGTCGGCCCGATGAGGACCCGCATCTCGGCCCGGTTCGTCGTCGGCCACGACGGGAGCGACCACGTCGTCCACGAGAACGGCGCGGTCGTCTACGAGGACGACACGGTCATCCACGTCGGCCACGGCTTCGAAGGGCGCGTCGATGTCGAGCGCGACGAGGGGCTCGCCCTGGTCGGACCCGGCTTCGTCGACCTCAACGCCCTCGGCGACATCGACCACGCGGTCTTCGACACCTACCAGGACGACGCGCTCGCCACCGGCCAGCGGTGGTCGCAGAGCTATCTGGAGCGACGCCACGAGGTCTTCAGCCGCGAGGAGGAGGCGTTCAAACGCCGCTACGCCTTCGGGCAGCTGCTCCTGAACGGCATCACCACCGCCCTGCCCATCGCCTCGGAGATATCCAAGGAATGGGCGGAGACCTACGAGGAGATGGCCGACGCGGCCGAAGCCGCGGTGGAACTCGGGCTGCGCGTCTACCTCGGCCCGAGCTACCGCTCGGCCGTGCCCGTGGTCGACGCCCGGGGCCGCACCCTGCTGCACCACGAACCACGGCTCGGCGAAGCCGGACTGGACGGCGCCGCCCGGTTCGTGGCCGACTTCGACGGCTCCGGCCACGGCCTGGTACGCGGAATGCTCGCCCCCTCCCGGATCGAGACGGTCGACCCCGCGCTCCTGCGCCGCACCCGCGACCTCGGCGACGAGCTGCGCTGCCCGGTCAGACTGCACGCCGGACAGACCGTGTTCGAGGTCGGTCTCCTGCGCGAGGCCCACGGCCGCCGCCCCATCGAACTCCTCCACGACATCGGCTTCCTGGGGCCACGCACCCTGATCCCCCACGCCTGGGCGGTCGCGGGACACAGCGAACTCCCCGTCCCCGGCGACGACCTCGGCCTCCTGAGCGACAGCGGCACCACCGTGATCTTCTGCCCCATGGCGGTGGCACGCTACGCCGTGGTCCTGGAGTCCTTCGACCGCTACCTCGCCCATGGCATCCGCATGGCGATGGGCACCGACACCGCCCCGCCCGACATGATCCGCGCGATGGACACCGGGATGGTCCTGACCAAGGCGGTGGAACGCCGGCGCTCCGCCGGCTCCTGCCGCGACCTGTACCACGCGGCGACGGTCGGGGGCGCCGACGCGCTGGGCCGCCCCGACCTCGGGCGCCTCGCCGAGGGCACGCGGGCCGACATCACCGTGGTGGACCTGTCGGGCGCCAGGACCGGCCCCGTCGACGACCCGATCCGCACCCTCGTCCTCGCCGCCAACGGCAGGGACGTACGCACCGTCGTCGTCAACGGGCGCACCGTCGTGGACGAGGGCGCCCTCCTCGGCGCGCGCCACGACGACCGGGAACGCGCCCAGGCGTACCTCGACCGCTACCGGGCCGGCTACACCGAGCGCGACCACCTCGGCCGCACCGAGCAGGAACTCTTCCCGCCGACCTACCGCATCAGGAGGGCCGCACCATGACCACCGACGGCGACTGCGGCCGCCGCCCGGCCGATCTCCTCCTGACCGGCGGCTGTGTGATCACCATGGACCCGCGGCGGCGGGTGCTCACCGACGGCGCGGTCGCCGTCACCGAGGGCCGTGTCGCCGCCGTCGGCCCCACCCGGGAGATACGGGCCGGCTGGACGGCCCCCGAAACGATCGACTGCACGGGCCAGGTCGTCCTGCCGGGGCTCATAGACGCCCATGGCCACGGCGGGCACGCCCTGCTGAAGACGATCGGCGTCGACTCCCTGTCCTGGTGGATGCGGATCGCGACCCGCACCTACTTCGAGCACGTCACGCCCGGCTACTGGTACGCGGACGGGCGCCTCGCCGCCCTGGAGCGGCTGAAGTCCGGCGTCACCTGCGCGGTGAGCGTCCTCGGCTCCCAGCCCCGCTCCGACCAGCCGGCCTTCGGCGACGCCCACGCCCGCGCCTACGCCGAGGCGGGCACCCGCCAGGTGCTGGGCGTCGGCCCGAGCGGTCTGCCCTGGCCGCGCGAAGTGGGCCACTGGACGGGCGGAGCCACGTACCACCGCGAACGCGTGGGCCTCGACCGGATGATGGCCGGGGCGGAGGAGACCGTTGCCGCCTGGCACAACGGAGCCGACGGCCGGATACGGGTGGCCGTCACCCCGTACACCATGGTCCCCTCCCTCGACCCGAGCGGCCCGACCAGCCCCGACCGCGCCACCCGCCTGACCGCACAGGACCGGGAACAGTCCGAACGCGTACGCGACCTCGCGGCCCGCTACGGCACGCGCGTCCACACGGACGCCTTCGGCGGCATGGTCGAACTCGCCCACCGGCTCGACCCGCACGCACTGCTCGGCCCGGACGTCCACTTCCAGCACGGCTTCGGCCTCAGCGCCCGCGAAGTCGCCATCCTGGCCGAAACGGGCACGAGCGTGACGCACGGTCCCGGCGTGGTGGTCGGAGCCCTGCGCGGACGCTGCCCGGTCCCCGAACTGCTGGACGCGGGAGTCACGGTGGCCGTCACCACCGACGGCTGCGCCCCCATGTCGAGCTTCGACCTGTTCACCGCCGTACGCCAGGCCCAGACGCTCTCCCAGCTGCAACTGCGGGACACCTTCCTGCTGCCCCCGGGCAAGCTGCTGGAAATGGTCACCATCGACGCGGCACGCGCGATCGGCTGGGACGACGAGATCGGCTCACTGGAGGAGGGCAAAGCGGCCGACATCATCGTGGTCGACACCCGCCAACCGCACCTCCAGCCCCTGCACATGCCGGTGCACGCACTGGTCTACAAGGCAGGTGGCCAGGACGTCAGCCACGTCGTCGTGGCCGGCCGAGTGCTCATGCGCAACCGGCATCCCACCCGCGTAGACGAAGCCGAAGTGATCGCCGCGGCGGGCGAGGAGGCCCGGCAGGTGATCGCCCGCGGCCGGCTCGACCGTTTCATCACCGCCCCCGTCTGGGGCACTTCGCGGCAGTCCTTTCCGGACCCGGTCCCCTTCGAGGAATGAGCCGACGCACATGACGCCAGCACCCGCGCAATTCCCTTCCCGCCGACCTGACAGGGCCACGGTATGAAGAACAGGCAGAGCAGCCG
The DNA here is from genome assembly GCF_030719295.1 of Streptomyces sp. Mut1. Classification (NCBI taxonomy): domain Bacteria; kingdom Bacillati; phylum Actinomycetota; class Actinomycetes; order Kitasatosporales; family Streptomycetaceae; genus Streptomyces; species Streptomyces castrisilvae. The sequence continues at coordinate 7,028,764 of NZ_CP120997.1, forward strand.
ACGCAGTAACCAGGACGCCGGGGCGACCCGGAGGGTCGCACTCGCGACCCTGAGCGGGACCGTACTCGAGGGATACGACTTCTTCGTCTACGGAACGACCTCCGCCCTCATCTTCAACTCGCAGTTCTTTCCCTCGCTGAGCCCCACCGCCGGCACACTCGCCGCGTTCAGCACCTTCGCCGTGGGGTTCGCCGCACGCCCCGTGGGCGGCCTGGTGTTCGGCCACTTCGGTGACCGGGTCGGCCGCAAGGCGACCCTGGTGGTCTCCCTCCTGATGATGGGGATCGCCACCACACTCATCGGACTCGTCCCCAACTTCGCGGTGATAGGGGTCTGGGCGCCCATCCTGCTGGTCCTGCTGCGCTTCGTGCAGGGCATCGCACTCGGCGGCGAGATGGCCGGGGCCACGCTGCTCTCCATGGAGCACGCCCCGGACGGCAGGAAGAACCTTTTCGCGGGATTCCCGCAGATGGGCACGCCGGCCGGCCTGGTTCTGGCGAACGTGGTCATCCTCACCACCGGCGCCGTGATGCCCGACTCGGCCTTCAACGCCTGGGGCTGGCGCATCCCGTTCCTGCTCAGCGCCGTGCTCGTCGTCGTCGGACTCTTCGTGCGCCTCCGGGTCGCCGAGTCGCCGTCCTTCGAAGCCGCCGTCTCCCGCGACCATGTGGTGGCCCGTCCCCTGGCGGAGGCCCTCAAGGTCGGCTTCCCCCGGCTCACCGTCACCCTCTTCGCCGCGGTGGCGAGCGGTGCCGTGGGGTACGTGTTCATGGTCTTCAGCCTCTCCTACGGCACCTCGACCGTGGGCTTCGACCGGCAGTTCCTCGTGCTCTGCGTCACCGCGGCGGCGGCCGTGTGGTGCTGTCTGATCCCGTTCTGGACAACCGTCGCCGACCGCTTCGGCCGGCGCCGGATGTTCCTCGCCGGTTCGGTCGCGCTCCTGGTGGCGGGCTGCGCCTTCCTCCCGCTGATGGACTCGGGCTCCCGGGCGGTCACCCTCGTGGCGTTCCTCCTGATGGGGCTCGTCATGCCGATCACGCACAGCGTGCAGGGCGCGATCATCGCCGACACCTTCCCGGTGCACGTCCGCTACTCCGGCTCCTCGATCGTCATGCAGACCGGAGCGATCATCGGAGGCGGACTGGCTCCCATGATCGCCCTCGCCCTCCAGGACGCCACCGGCTCGTCGCTCGGTGTGACGTTCTACGTCGCCCTGATCAGCCTGGTCAGTCTGGTCGCCGCGGTCTTCATGTTCCGGATGCCGCCGGTGAGCCTCGCGGAGCCGGCGCCGCTCCCCGATCGCGAGCCCGAGAACCAAGCGGTCTGAACGAGGGCCGCGAGCCGCGGCGCAGCGCGCACCTCGCACCACAGGGGGCCCCGGATCCACTCCGGGCCCCCTGCGGTCGCGTACCGGGAACCCCGGCCGGTCGCCCGCTCCGCCGCCCGGACAGGCCCTGGTCCCTGGTCCTGTCACCTCACCGTCACCCAAGGCGGGGCGGCCACCCGGACCGGTGGCCGCCCCGCCCCGGCCTGGTACATGAATACGGAGCGTGTCACTCTGTTCCAGCACCTATCGTGGGGCGGACCGGCGGAACGGGGGAGGGCCCATGACGGCACGCAGCACCGACGAGACGCCCGCGGTCCCGGGGCTCGGCGCGGTGGCCGCGCCCTCCGACGCGCTGAGCGAGCAGATCCTGGACGCCGCGCGTGAGCAGTTCATGACCTTCGGGCTGCGCCGCTCGACCGTGGACGACGTCGCCAAACGCGCCCGCGTCTCACGGGTGACCGTGTACCGGCGGATCGGCAACAAGGACAGCCTCGTCTCGGCGTGCCTGCTGCGCGAGTACCGCCGGTTCGTCATGGAGGTCGACGAGGCCGTGGCGGAGCTGCCCACGACGGAGGACCGGCTGGTCGAGGGCTTCGCCGCGGTGCTGCGGCACATCCGGGAGCACCCGCTCATCGGCGGGCTGCTGCGGCTGGAGCCCGAGACCATGCTGCCCTTCCTGACCGTGGAGAGCGGGCCCGCCTTCCTCGCGATCCGCGGGTACCTGGCGGGCCGGCTCCGCGAGGCCCGCCGCCTGGAGGGGCTGCCCGAGAGCGACCCGACCCCCGTCGCCGAACTGATGGTGCGGATCACGGTCTCCTTCCTGCTCAACCCCGTCAGCTGCTTCGAGCTGGACGACGACACCCAGGTACGCGACTTCGCCCGCCGCTGCCTGGTCCCGCTGCTCGCGGCCTGAGACGACTGCCCTACGCCGCCTCGTCCGGCAGCGGTTCCAGGGGGCGGCTGCGGGCCCAGTGCGGCCCGAGGTCGTCCAGCCGCCAGCCGAACGGGTACGAACGGGGCTGCGGCCGCGCGGGGAAGCGGCGCGGCCTGGCCGGCATCCTGCGCACGCACCGCGCCCGCATCCGCAGCGCCGTCGACGCGGAGGACCGCACCCAGCGTGGCTGCGGCCGGAAGCCGAGCGCCTTCAGCAGCGGCTCGTCCAGCAGGGCCAGCGAGAACCGCGCGATCAGCGGCCTCAAGGGGCGCGGATACCAGCTCGCCATCACCCGGAACGTGGCACTGGCCACCCGTCGGTTCGCCGGGTCGTACGCGAACATGCGCTCCTCGTACGCTTCGAGGAGTCGCTCGAACCCCTCGTAGGTGTCGGGCACGCCCTCGATGCCCATCATCGCCCCGGTCCTGCGCCCCGTCTCCGCGAGGGCCTGCACCTCCTGCGCGCACAGCGGGCGCCAGCCGTACCGGTCGATCCAGCGCTTCGGCCCCACGACCGTCGTCGCCAGGACGTACCGGAAGTCGTCGTTCGGGATGCGGTACTTGCCGTGGATGCGGTTGAGGTGCCGGGCCGCGGCCCGCCCGCGCTCCGAGTCGAAGCCGTCGGCGGCCATCTCGTAGGCGATCAGCACCGTGTCGTCGTACCGCTTCTGTCCGTGGCGCTCGAACTCCTGGGTCCGGTCCAGGAGTACGGAGATCCGGGGAACGCCGTAGTCGCGCAGGAACGCGACGCTCACGCCCTGGCGGTAGTCCCAGGGGAACTCGTACTGAGAGATCAGCCGGAGGATCTCGGCGTAATCCCGCGCCGGATCCATCCGGCGGATCTCACGCAGGCGGCTGTACCGGCCCATGGTGCGCCCTCCTGTCGATATCGGGCTCCCCGCCGCGGAAGCGCGAGACAACTCCCCTGACTGGCAAGGAGTGTGACGGTCCGTCGAGTCCGGAGAGACAAAGTTACAAATACTATCGACTTGTTTCACGGGTTCCGTCAACACCGCGTGCGCCACCTCAGCGAGGCGGCGAGGGCCCCTCGGTTCCCTCCGGCTCCGGGCGCGCGGGGGCGCACGGGCCGCCTACCGGGCGGCCCGCGAACAGGACTTGCTTTTCGGACAGGTGCGGGGCCTCGGCTCAGGCGGAGGCGCGGTGGACGAGTTCCGTCGGGGTGATCACCGACTCCGGGCCCGCGCCCTTGTCGTTCAGCCGCTCCATCAGCAGTCGCACCATCAACCGCCCCATGCCCACCACATCCTGACGGACCGTCGTCAGTGGCGGGTCCGTGGCCTCGGCGACGGACTCCATGTCGTCGAAGCCGACCAGCGCCACGTCCTCGGGCACGCGCCGGCCCCGTTCGCGCAGCACCCGCAGCGCGCCCGATGCCATCAGGTCATTGGCCGCGAACACGGCGTCCAGACCGGGCCGCCGCTCCAGCAGCTCGGCCATCGCCCGCGCGCCGCCCTCCACCGTGAAGTCGCCCTCCGCGACCAGCGCGGGGCCGGCGTCGGGCAGGATGTCGGTGTAGCCGTCGATCCGGTCGAGCGCCGATGTCTGGTCGCGCGGGCCCGCGATGTGCGCGATGTGCCGGCGGCCGAGCGACACCAGATGGCGTACGGCCTCCCGGGCCCCGCCCCGGTTGTCGCAGTCCACGAAGGGCACCGCGAGTCCGGACCCCGCACCCGGCCGGCCCGGTCTGCCCCCGTACACGGCCGGGACCCCGAACCGGCGGATGACGGCCGGGAGTTCGTCGTCCGTGTGCAGCGAGAACGCCAGCACCCCGTCGACATGGCCGCCGGCCAGATAGCGGCTTACCCGCTCGAAATCCCCCCGCCCCTCCACCAGGAGGAGCACCAACTGTGCGTCGTGGGCGTTGAGTTCACGGCTGATGCCACGGATGTGCTGGGAGAAGAACGGGTCGGAGAAGATCCGGGCCTCGGGTTCGTCGATGACGACGGCCACCGCGCCGTTGCGCCGGGTCACCAGGGTCCGGGCGGCATGGTTCGGAATGTAGCCCAGCTCCTCGACCGCCTTGCGCACCTGGTCCACGAGCGGCTGCCGGACTCCCGCGCCGCCGTTCACCACCCGGGAGGCCGTCGCCCGGGACACTCCGGCGCGGGCCGCCACCGCTTCCAGCGTGGGGCGCGCGGGCGGCGGGGCATCGGGGGTCGGACCGGGCAAGGGACGCTCCTCAAGGGCGCGGAGGGGGCCGGAAACAGCCGGGACCGGCCGGTCGGCGTGAACCCCGCCAGCCTAAGGGCTGTCGCGCGGGCGCGGGCCGGAGTATCTTCCGCCCATGCCGATCGCGCCGAGAGGCGGCGGACGGCGGCCGCCCCGGCGCGGCCGCGTCCGCAATCTCGCACTGGCGGCCGCGTCCGCCGCCCTGGCCGTCCCCCTGATCGCCGTGCCGTCGGACGCCGCCCGCACCGCCCCGCCCCGTACCGGCTTCGAGGTCTCCGCCGGGGCCCGCTGGACCGGGCAGGCCGAGGAGGCCGCCCTGCTGGCGGGCCTCGGTGGACACGGCGACCGGGTCGCCGTGCGGCGGATCGGCACCACCGCGCAGGGGCGCCCGCTGCGCCTCGTCCGCGTCGGCAGCCGCGACCCGGACGCGCTCACCGTGCTCCTGGTCTGCGGCCAGCACGGCGACGAGCCCGCCGGACGCGAGGCCTGCCTGACCGCGGTCCGCGACCTCGTGTACGCCACCGACGCGCGCACCCGCGCCCTTCTGGCCCGGACCGAGATCCTCGTCGTGCCCACCGCCAACCCCGACGGCCTGGCCGCCGGGACCCGGGGCAACGCGGACGGCGTGGACATCAACCGCGACCACCTCGCGCTGCGTACCGCCGAGGCCCGTGCCGTCGCCGCCGTACTGCGCGACCACGAGCCCGACGTGATCGAGGACCTGCACGAGTACGAGGCGACCGCGCCGTACTACGACAAGGACCTGTTCGTCCTGTGGCCGCGCAACCCCAACACCGTCGCCCGGCTGCACGCCGAGGCGCGGGACCTGGCCGAGCGGTGGGTGCGCCCCGCCGCGCTGGACGCCGGATTCAGCAGCGGTGTCTACGGCGAGTGGACGGACCCGGACACCGGCAGGGTGGTCAAGCGGATCGGGGGTGACGGCCAGGAACGCATCCTGCGCAACATCGCCGGCCTCAAGCACGCGGTCGGACTGCTGGCCGAGTCCCGTACCGACGCGCTCACCGTGCCCGAGCGCGCCGATGCCGCCCTCGGCAACCGCCGCCGCGTGACCTCGCAACTCACCGTGCTCAAGGCGCTCTTGCGCTACGCCGACGAGCGGCGCGGGAGCATCGCCGCCGCCACCGCGGCCTCCCGTGCGGCCGGACTCGCCGACCGCGGGCCCGTCCACCTCGGCGGCGTGGACGGCGGGGCCCCGGAGCCGGGCGGGACGCCGGACGACCCGCCCTGCGGATACCGGCTCACCCGTGAGCAGTACGCCCGGGTCGGGCACGAACTCGCCCTGCACGGCGTCACCTCCCGGCCCGACGGCGACGGCGTGTACGTGCCCCTGCGGCAGCCCGCCCGGAACCTGATCCCGCTGCTCCTGGACGTGCGGGCGGCATATCACCTCACAAAAGGGCAACCCGATACAGCTTGTTGATGCCGGAAGTTGGGCATTTCGTGTGGTACTGCCTACGGAGAGCGAATTGTCTGTTTCCGTGGAAAGGTGCCATTCGTGTCGCAGGACGATCAGGACGATCAGAGAACGGGCGGCAGGGGGGATCGGCCGGTGACGGCGGATCTGCCGGGCGACCCGACCCAGAACCGGCGCCCCGTCACCGACCGGGTGGTGTTCGGCGTGACCGCCTGCCTCACCCTCGCCTTCGTGGTCTGGGGCGCCGTCGGCACCGACTCGCTGGAGGACGTCTCCGACAAGGCCCTCAACGGACTCATCCACAACGGTGGTTGGGGCTTCATGCTGGCCGCCTCCGGATTCGTGGTCTTCGCCCTGTGGCTGGCCGTCAGCCGTTACGGCAACATCACCCTCGGCCAGGAGGGCGAGGAGCCGGAATTCCGGACCGTCTCCTGGGTCGCCATGATGTTCAGCGCCGGCATGGGCATCGGTCTGATGTTCTACGGGGTCAGCGAGCCGCTGGCCCACTTCACCGACCCGCCCCCCGGCACCCACCCCGCCGACGCCGCCGAAGCGATGCAGACGGCGATGGCCACCACCCTGTTCCACTGGACGCTGCACCCGTGGGCGATCTACGCGGTGGTCGGCCTGGCCATCGCGTACAGCACCTTCCGGCGCCGCAGGCGGCAGACGATCAGCGCGGTCTTCGAGCCGCTCATCGGCCCCCGCCACGCCCACGGCGGCCTCGGCAGGTTCATCGACATCCTGGCCATCTTCGCGACGCTCTTCGGCTCGGCCGCCTCACTCGGACTCGGGGCCCTCCAGATCGGGAGCGGATTCCACGAGCTGAACTGGATGGAGAAGACCGGCACCGGCCTTCTTGTCCTGATCATCGCCGTGCTGACGATGGCCTTCATCGCCTCCGCGGTCTCCGGCGTCGAGAAAGGCATCCAGTGGCTGTCGAACATCAACATGGTGCTCGCCCTGATCCTCGCCGTCTTCGTGTTCATCGCGGGCCCCACCATCATCGTGCTCGACCTGCTGCCGACCTCGATCGCCGCCTACTTCGGTGACCTGCCGCAACTGGCCGGCCGTACCGAGGCCACCGGCGAGGGCAAGGTCGCGGACTGGCTCGGCAGCTGGACCGTCTTCTACTGGGCCTGGTGGATCTCCTGGACGCCCTTCGTCGGCATGTTCATCGCGCGGATCAGCCGCGGCCGGACCATCCGGCAGTTCATCGGCGGCGTCATCCTGGTGCCCAGCACGGTGAGCCTGATCTGGTTCGCCGTCTTCGGCGGCACCGCGATCAATCTCCAGGAGGCCGGCAAGCTGCGCGGGGCCGACACCCAGGAGGCCCAGCTCTTCGGCGTACTGCAGCAGTTCCCCATCGCCAGTGTGATGAGCGTGCTGGTGATGGTCCTCGTCGGCATCTTCTTCGTCTCGGGCGCGGACGCCGCGTCGATCGTGATGGGCACCCTCTCCCAGAAGGGCATCCTCGAACCCGCCCGGTGGGTCGTCATCTTCTGGGGTGTCGTCACCGGCGCGGTGGCGGCCGTCATGCTGCTGATCGGGAACGGCAAGGGCGACGCGCTGGCGGGACTCCAGAACCTGACCATCCTGGTGGCGGCGCCCTTCACCCTGGTGATGATCGGCATGTGCATCGCCCTCATGCGGGACCTCCGCCACGACCCGCTGATCGTCCGCCGCGAGTTCGGCGTGGAGGCCGTCGAGTCCGCGGTCATCGAGGGGCATGCCAAGTACGACGGCGACTTCGAGATCCGGATCGGCCCCGGCGGCAGCCAGATCACCACCGAACGCCACGACGAGCCCGGCGGCTCCAGCCCCGCCTGACCGGCCGGCTGCCCGTGCGGCCCGGCGCAGGCGCGGAGCCGCGCCGCCACCGGGCCGCGTGGGGGCGCGGCCCATAGCCGCGCGCCCGCCGGGCCGTGCGGCGCTCACTCCACCAGCCGCGCCGCCGCCCGGGCCGCGCGCCACGGCGCTCAGTCCACCAGCCGCGCCGCCTCCCGGGCGCAGCCCAGGGCCACCGTCACCCCCGCGCCGCCGTGGCCGTAGTTGTGCACCAGCCGCCCGCCCCCGGCCAGGGTCTCGGCCTCGATACGGACCCCGGCGTCCCGGGCCGGCCGCAGCCCCACCCGGTGCCCGATGACCCGCGCCCCGGCGATCTCCGGCCGGACCCGGGCGCACCGGGCCACGATCTCCTCGGCCGTACGGGGATCGGGCACGGTGCTCCAGTCGTCGGCCACCGCCGTGCCGCCGAGGACCAGCCGGCCGGGCTGCGGGAAGAAGTAGGTGGTCTCGCTCGACTCCGGACCGGCCTCGGTGAACCACTCCCGTATGCCCGGGTTCTCCACCAGCACCAACTGCCCGCGCACGGGCCGCACCCCGGCGTCGGGCACCAGTTCGCGGGCGCCGAGCCCGGCGCAGTTGACCACCGTCCCCGCCTCGGCGGCCGCCTCGCCGAACGAGGCGACCGTGCGCCGCTCGACCGACCCCCCGGCGGCCCGGACCTGCCCCTCCAGCCACTCCAGATGGGCCGGCATATCGATCAGCGGCAGCCGGCAGCGCAGCCCATCGGAGCTCTCCACAGCGCCCTTCAGCTCCCCGGCCCACGGCCCGAGGGCCGCGAGGCGCTCGCCCCGGTGCAGGCCGTCGACCAGCCGCACACCGGTCTCCTCCGGGCGGGCGGCCAGCTCCTCGTACCAGCGCAGCCCGGTCAGCGACCAGTCGCCGACCCGGTCCAGCGGCTCGATCCGGTAGGGCCACCACAGGGCCCCCGCCACCGCCGACGTCGTGTCGCCGGCGGGTTCCCGGGACCACACCCGCACCCGGTGTCCCCGCCCGGCCAGCACCATCGCCGTGGTCAGCCCGCTGACCCCGCCGCCCACCACGATCACGTCCGACACCGCTGCTCCGCCCTTCGCCTCCGGATGCGCGTCCACGGCCGCACTCTAGGGGCTGCCCGGGAGACTCCCGCCGGCCGCCCCGGCCGTCTCAGTGGCCCTGTCGCGCCGATTAGGATCGGCACCCTGATGACTGCCACTCTCGTCGCCAAGGACCTCGCCGCCGGACACGGCGACCGCACGCTGTTCGCCGGGCTCGACCTCGTCGTCGCTCCCGGTGACGTGATCGGTCTCGTCGGAGCCAACGGCGCCGGAAAATCGTCACTCCTGCGGCTGCTCGCCGGGCTCGACCAGCCGGAGGAGGGCGAGCTCCGGCTCTCCCCGCCCACCGCCACCGTCGGCCACCTGCCCCAGGAGCCCGAGCGGCGCCCCGGCGAGACCGTACGGGAGTTCCTGGCCCGCCGCACCGGCGTCGCCGAGGCCCAGACCGCCATGGACACCGCCACACAGGCCCTGGTCGACGGCGCCCCCGGCGCGGACGACGCGTACTCCGAGTCACTGGAGCGCTGGCTCGCACTCGGCGGCGCGGACCTGGACGAGCGGGCCGAGGAGACGGCGGCCGAACTCGGCCTGACCGTCGGGCTCGACCTGCCGATGACCGCGCTCTCCGGCGGCCAGGCAGCCCGCGCCGGACTCGCCTCGCTGCTGCTGTCGCGCTACGACGTCTTCCTGCTCGACGAGCCCACCAACGACCTGGACCTGGACGGTCTGGAGCGCCTGGAGAAGTACGTCTCGGGGCTGCGCTCCGGCACCGTCGTCATCAGCCACGACCGCGAGTTCCTCATGCGCACGGTCACCAAGGTCCTCGAACTCGACCTGGCCCAGCAGCAGATCAACCTGTACGGCGGTGGCTACGCGGCCTACCTGGAGGAACGCGAACGCGCCCGCCGGCACGCGCGCGAGGAGTACGAGGAGTACTCCGACAAGCGCTCGGCGCTGGAGGGCCGCGCCCTGATGCAGCGCTCCTGGATGGACAAGGGCGTCAAGAACGCCCGCCGCAAGGCCACCGACTCCGACAAGATCGGCCGCAAGTTCCGCAGCGAGTCGAGCGAGAAGCAGGCCGCGAAGGCCCGGCAGACCCAGCGCATGATCGAGCGGCTCGACGTGGTGGACGAGCCGCGCAAGGAGTGGGAGCTGCGCATGGAGATCGCCTCCGCGCCCCGCTCCGGCTCGGTCGTCGCCACCCTGCGCGAGGCGCGGGCCGTGCGCGGCGACTTCGTGTTCGGTCCGGCCTCGCTCCAGATCGACTGGGCGGACCGGGTCGCCATCACCGGCGCCAACGGCTCCGGGAAGTCGACCCTGCTGGCCGCGCTGCTCGGCCGCCTCCCGCTGGACTCGGGGCACGCGAGCCTCGGGTCCGGTGTGGTCGTCGGAGAGGTGGACCAGGCGCGGAAGCTCTTCCACGGCTCGGAGTCCCTCCTGGAGGCGTTCTGCGCGGCGGTCCCCGAGACGGAACCGGCCGACGTCCGCACGCTCCTCGCCAAATTCGGCCTGCGCGCCGACCACGTCATGCGCCCCGCCACCACCCTCTCCCCGGGTGAACGCACCCGGGCGGCGCTCGCACTGCTCCAGGGCCGGGGCGTCAACCTCCTGGTCCTGGACGAGCCCACCAACCACCTGGACCTGCCGGCGATCGAGCAGCTGGAATCGGCGCTCGACTCCTACACCGGAACCCTGCTGCTGGTCACACACGACCGCCGGATGCTGGAGGCGGTCCACACGACCCGCCGGATCGAGGTCGCGGACGGCAGGGTGACGGAGGCCTGAGAAACCCCGGCCACGCTTTGGTATGCCAAAGAGCGGCCCATCCACCCACACCACTCCAATAATCCCTCGTGACGTACCCGAGACGGTAGCGCTTGGCATACCAAGTGCTACCGTCGCCTTGTCCCGGCCTTCTCCACCCCCCGGCCCGATCAAGGAGACCGCACGATGACCGACGCGCCCGGCCCCGGGGCCTCCCACGCCGACCACGCGGAGCGGGCGATCCGGGCGGGCATCCTGTCCGGCGCCCACCCGCCGGGTTCACGGCTGCGTGAGCGCGAGCTGTCGGAGCGCCTGGGCTTCTCCCGCATCCCCGTCCGCGAGGCGCTGACCCGGCTGACCGGCGAGGGCCTGGTCGTGCTCTCGCCGCGCCGGGGCGCCTCCGTGCGCGACCTCTCGCTGCGGGACGTCGCCGAACTCTTCGACCTCCGCCTCAGCCTTGAGGTGTTCGCCGCCCGCAGGGCGGCGGAGGCGTGCGCCGCCGGGGGAGACGGCGACCGGCTGAGGGCCCTCATGGCGGCGGCGCAGGACGCCACCCGGCGCGGTGACGCCGACGAGATCCCGGCCGCGAACACCGCCCTGCACGCGGAGATCGTCGCGATGACCGGCAACCGGCTGCTCCGGGACGCGCTACAGCCCTCGCTCGGCCTGGTGCAGTGGCTGTTCACCCTCACCGGGGGCCGAGACCCGCGTGTCCAGTGCGCCGAACACCAGGACATCTGCGCCGCGATCCACGCGGGCAAGCCCGAACTGGCCGCCGCCCTCTCCTACGCACACATCGAACGGGGCAGGGCCCCCTCCCTGGCGACCCTGGCCGGAGTGCTCCCGGCCGAGTAGGCCGGGCGTACCGGGTGGCCGGCCGCTTCCGCACCACACCACGTCACACGAACCACCGAGGAGACGCGCCGCATGCTGATCAGAGACGTCCGCCCGTGGGGCGGGGAGCCGAGCGACCTCACGGTCGAGGACGGGGTGATCACCGCGGTCGCCCCGCACGACCCGGCCCGCACCCACCACGGCGACACGGTGGCCGGCCGGGGACGGCTCGTACTGCCGTCCTTCTCGGACGTCCACTGCCACCTGGACTCCACCCGCATGGGGCTGCCCTTCCGCCCGCACACGGGTGCCCCCGGCGTCTGGGGGATGATGCTGAACGACCGCGCGCACTGGCGCGAGGACGAGTGGAGTGTGGCCGAGCGGGCCACGTACACCTTGGGCCGCATGATCGAGTGCGGCACCACCCGTGTCCGCAGCTACGCCCAGATCGACGCGGACTGCGGTCTTGAGCGCTTCGAGGGCGTCCTCGCGGCCAAGGAGGCGCACGCCGGGCGGTGCGAGGTCGAGATCATGGCCTTCCCGCAGGCCGGCCTGCTCAGGGAGAAGGGCGTGCCTGAGCTGATGGACCGCGCGCTGTCCTCGGGCGCTGCCGTCGTCGGCGGCATCGATCCGTGCACCCTGGACCGCGACCCCGTACGCCACCTCGACATCGTCTTCGAGCTGGCCGAGCGCCACCGGGCCCCGGTCGACATCCACCTCCACGAGCCGGGCGCGCTCGGGGTGTTCAGCGTCGACCTGATCCTGGAACGGGTGCGGGCCCTGGACATGGCCGGTCAGGTGACGCTCTCGCACGCCTACGACCTGGGCTCCGTGGACGAAACGACCACCCGCCGCCTGATCGAGGAGTTCGCCGAGCTGGACATCGCGATGGCGACCGTCGCCCCGGCCCGGCACCACGCGCTGCCCCTGACGGGCCTGACCGCGGCCGGTGTCCGGGTGGGCCTCGGCGAGGACGGCCAGCGGGACTTCTGGTCGCCGTACGGCAACGGCGACATGCTGGACCGCACCTGGCAGCTCGCCTTCACCAACGGTTACCGGGCCGACGAGCTGATCGAACACTGCGTGGCCGTGGCCACCATGGGCGGCGCCTCGATCCTCCGGAACGGCCCCGCCCGCCTGACCTCCACCACGGACCGCCCCGGCCTGACGCCGGGCGCGAGGGCCGACCTGCTGCTGGTGGCGGGCGAGACGGTGACGTCGGCGGTGATGGACCGCGGCAACGACCGAACGGTGCTGCACAGGGGCCACGTGGTGGCGGACGGCCCCGGCCCCGAAATCCCCAGCCACGCCGGCGCTTGAGGAGTGGGGCCCGGAATCCCCAGCCCCTCCGGCGTTTGAGGAGCGGGGTCCGGGGCGGAGCCCCGGTTACGGGAAGGGGCGGGTAGGGGACAGGGCCCGCCGCAGGCGACCCACCCCACCCCACCCCACCCCACCCCACCCCACCCCACCCCACCCCGCTCCGGCGGACTACCGCCCCCCGTCCCCCTTCAACAACCCCGCCCGCCGCAACGCGTCCGCCATCGCCCCGTTCGCCGGAGCCGCGGCAGGCGCCTGCCGCCCGCCCCCCGCACCACGCGACGACGAACCGCCACCACGGCCACCGCCACCGCCTCCCTGCCGGGGCCGTGGCGGCCGCCCGCCGGGCTCACCCCCCGAGGACGCGCGGCCACCGGCCGCACCCGCACCGCGGCCACCGGCCGCACCCGCACCGCCGCCCCGGGCGCCCGCGCCCGCACCCGCCTCGTCGTCCAACCGCAGCGTCAACGAGATCCGCTTCCGCGGAATGTCGACCTCCATCACCTTGACCCGGACCACATCACCCGGCTTCACGACATCGCGCGGGTCCTTCACGAACGTCCGGGACATCGCGGACACATGCACCAGCCCGTCCTGATGCACCCCGACGTCCACGAACGCGCCGAACGCGGCGACGTTCGTCACGACGCCCTCCAGCACCATCCCGGCCACCAGGTCGCCGATCTTCTCGACGCCCTCCTTGAAGGTGGCCGTCTTGAAGGCGGGACGGGGGTCGCGGCCCGGCTTCTCCAGCTCCTTCAGGATGTCGCCGACCGTCGGCAGCCCGAACTTCTCGGAGACGAAGTCGTCCGCCCGCAGCGACCGCAGCACGTCCGTGTTGCCGATCAGCGCGGCCACGTCACCGCCCGTCCGCTTCACCATCGCCCGCACCACCGGGTACGCCTCGGGGTGCACGCTGGAGGCGTCCAGCGGATCGTCGCCCCGGATACGCAGGAAGCCCGCGCACTGCTCGTACGCCTTCGGGCCCAGCCGCGCCACGTCCTTGAGGCTCTTGCGGGAGTGGAACGGGCCGTTGGTGTCGCGGTGCGCGACGATGTTCTCCGCGAGCCCGGCGCCGATGCCGGAGACGCGCGAAAGCAGCGGCGCCGACGCGGTGTTGACGTCGACGCCGACCCCGTTCACACAGTCCTCGACGACCGCGTCGAGCGACCGTGAGAGCTTCACCTCGGACAGGTCGTGCTGGTACTGCCCGACGCCGATCGACTTCGGGTCGATCTTCACCAGCTCGGCCAGCGGGTCCTGGAGCCGGCGCGCGATCGACACGGCGCCGCGCAACGACACGTCCATGTCGGGGAGTTCCTGCGAGGCGAAGGCGGAGGCCGAGTACACGGAGGCGCCCGCCTCCGACACCATCACCTTGGTGAGCTTCAGCTCCGGGTGCTTCTCGCACAGCTCACCGGCGAGCTTGTCCGTCTCGCGGGACGCCGTGCCGTTGCCGATGGCGATCAGATCGACGTGGTGCTCCCGCGCCAGCCGCTCCAGCGTCGCCAGCGACTGGTCCCACTTGTTGGCCGGGACGTGCGGGTGGATGACATCGGTCGCGACGACCTTGCCCGTCGCGTCCACGACGGCGACCTTCACCCCGGTACGGAAACCGGGGTCGAGCCCCAGCGTGGCCCTGGTCCCGGCCGGTGCGGCGAGCAGCAGATCGCGCAGGTTCGACGCGAAGACGCGTACCGCCTCGTCCTCCGCCGCCGTGCGCAGCCGCAGCCGCAGGTCGATGCCGAGGTGCACCAGGATGCGGGTCCGCCAGGCCCAGCGGACGGTGTCGGCGAGCCACTTGTCGCCGGGGCGCCCCCGGTCGTTGACGCCGAAGCGCCGGGCCACCATGTTCTCGAAACCGGACGGGCCGGGCGCATCGGACGGCTCCTCGGGCTCCAGGACCAGGTCGAGCACGTCCTCCTTCTCGCCCCGGAGCATCGCCAGCACCCGGTGCGAGGGCAGCGCGGTGAACGGCTCGGCGAAGTCGAAGTAGTCCGCGAACTTGGCGCCCGCCTCCTCCTTGCCGTCCCGCACCCGGGCCATCAGCCGCCCGCGCGACCACATGCGCTCGCGCAGCTCGCCGATCAGGTCCGCGTCCTCCGAGAAGCGCTCGGTGAGGATGGCGCGGGCCCCCTCCAGGGCCGCCGCCGCGTCCGCGACGCCCTTGTCCGCGTCCATGAAGGCCGCGGCCGCGGCGAGCGGGTCCACCGAGGGGTCGTCCAGCAGGCCCGAGGCGAGCGGTTCGAGACCCGCCTCCCGGGCGATCTGCGCCTTGGTCCGCCGCTTCGGCTTGAACGGCAGGTAGATGTCCTCAAGACGCGCCTTGGTGTCGGCGGCCAGGATGCGCGCCTCCAGCGCGTCGTCGAGCTTGCCCTGCTCCCGTACGGATTCGAGGACCGCCGCCCGGCGGTCCTCCAGTTCGCGCAGATACCGCAGCCGCTCCTCGAGCGTGCGCAGCTGCGCGTCGTCGAGCATCTCGGTCGCTTCCTTGCGGTAGCGGGCGATGAACGGCACGGTCGACCCGCCGTCGAGCAGCTCGACGGCCGCCTTCACCTGTCGCTCGCGTACGCCGAGTTCCTCGGCGATCCTGCCTTCGATGGACATCGTCACGGTTCTACCGACTCGCCTTCTCCTGCTGGCTGTGCTGTTCGGGCCCCGGACCTGCCCGGAGTCACACGCCTGCATTGTGCCGGGTGGCCGGGCGCCGTGTCGCCCGGCCACCCCAGCGAGCCGCCGCCGGATTCCCCGGTGGCCGGCGGTGTCAGCCGGTCGCGTCGGACGGGAAGGCGCCCGCCGCCCACGCCGTGGCGAGGAATCCGCGCCCCAGTTCGGTCAGCCGCGCCACGCCGGGACCGCCCAGGTGCTCGTACGGGCCGAGGTCCATCCGGTCCGTGGCCTCCTCCAGCTCCTTGCGCAGCGCGGTGCCCTCGTCCGTCAGCTCGCCCTCCGCCGTGAGCAGCCCGCGCTCCCGCAGCCGGGCGGAGGCGTCCTCCCAGTCGGCGCGGCGCCAGCCCCGGGTGGCGAGGATCCAGCGGATCGCCATGCCCTTGCCGGTCGCGGTGTGGCTGACCAGCGCCTCGACGGGGTCGAGATCCGCCGCGAGGAGCGCGGCGAGATGCGCGTCGCCCCGGTGCTCGCGCAGCAGCGTCGCCGCGTGCCAGTACGCCAGGTGCGGTTCCTCCGGGACGGGGAGGCCGGCGTGCGCCGCGTACAGCGGCCGGGCGTGCCGGGTGCAGCCCTCGGTGGCGCGCAGGGCGAGCCGTGCGGCCTCGGCCATCTCGGGAGAGGCGATGACCTCGGCGCCGAGCAGCCGGCGCAGCGTCGAGTCAGCGGCGCGCAGCCGCGCGTCGAGCACCTTCGCGGGCGAGGCGATGTCCCAGATGGCGGGCACATGCTGGGAGACCAGCGCGTGGTTGAAGTTGTAGAACGTCGCGGTGACCGTGTCCGCGCCGACGGCGCCCATGGCGGCCGCGCGGGTGGCGAAGTAGGCGGCGGCGGGGTCGTCGATCCCGACCCCGCCGAGCTCCTTGCCGAGGTCGGGGGAGAAGTAGAGCGAGGAGTGCAGCGGGTTGAGGGCGTTGTGACAGCGCCGTCCGGCACGGGGCGGGAGAGTACTCATACCCCGCACGTTACCGACTGGTCGGTACGGGCAGGAAGTCCCCGGACGGCGTGAGCTGCGCCGCAGCCGATCATGGCAGGAAAGGTGGGAAGCCCGTCATTGCGGCCATCGGCGGGGCCGCCCAGGATGGCGGACATGAAGCAGCGATCCGTGCTCGTCGTCCTCTTCGACGACATCCAGAGCCTCGACGTGACCGGCCCCATGGAGGTCTTCGCCGGCGCCTCCCGGTTCCCGGAGGTCTCGTACGAACTGCGCACCGCCTCACTGGACGGCGCCCCGGTCCGCTCGTCCTGCGGCCTCACCCTCGTCCCCGACTGCGGCCTCGCCGACGCCCCGGCGCCCCACACCCTCCTGGTCCCCGGCGGCGGGGGCACCCGCACGCCTGACCCCGCCCTCGTGGACTGGCTGCGCGACCACGGCCCGCTGCCGGAGCGGCTGGTGTCCGTGTGCAGCGGCGCGTTGCTGCTCGCGGCCGCCGGGCTGCTGGACGGGCACCGCGCCACGACGCACTGGAACGTGACCGACCGCCTCGCCCGCGACCACCCGGCCGTCGATGTCGACCCCGAGCCGATCTTCGTACGCGACGGCCGGATCTCCACCTCCGCGGGCGTCACCACGGGCATCGACCTCGCGCTCGCGCTGGTCGAGGAGGACCACGGCCGCGACGTCGCCCTCACGATCGCCCGGCACCTCGTCGTCTTTCTGCGCAGGCCCGGCAGCCAGTCGCAGTTCAGCGCCCAGCTCAGCGCCCAGACGGCCCGCCGCGAACCGCTGCGCGAGGTCCAGCACTGGATCACCGAACACCCCGGCGCCGACCTCGGCGTCGAGGCCCTGGCGGCCCGCGCCCGCCTCTCGCCGCGCCACTTCGCCCGCGCGTTCCGCACGGAGACCGGGACGACCCCCGGCCGGTACGTCGACCGGGTGCGCCTCGAACACGCCCGCAGGCTCCTGGAGGACACGACCGACGGCGTCGCCGGCATCGCGAGGAACTCCGGGTACGGCACCCCGGAGGCGATGCGCCGGGCCTTCGTCAAGGCCCTCGGCACGGCCCCCGCCGAGTACCGCCGCCGCTTCGGGCCCCGGCCGGCGGACCGCCCCGCCGGACCCGGCCGCCCCTGAACGAGCGACGGCAAACCGACAGACCGAGCCACCGAGTTACCGGGAATCCGCCGGAACCGACCGAGCCGCCGGAACCGACCGAGCCGCCGGAACCGACCGAGCCGAGAGACGGGCAGCAACCCATGCAGATCGCCATCCTCCTCTTCGACCGCTTCACCGCACTGGACGCCGTGGGAACGTACGAGATCCTCTCCCGCACCCCCGGTGCCGAGACCGTCTTCGTCGCCGAGCGGGCGGGCGCGGTGCGCAACGACAGCGGCAGCCTCGACCTGGTCGCGCACCGCGCCCTGGACGAGGTCCCCGCCCCCGACCTGGTGATCGTCCCGGGCGGCCCGGGGCAGCACCACCAGATGGAGAACGAGAACCTGCTCGGCTGGCTGCGCAGGGCGGACGCGACCAGCACCTGGACCACCTCGGTGTGCACCGGGTCGCTGCTGCTGGCCGCCGCCGGGCTGCTCAAGGGGCGGCGCGCCACGTCGCACTGGCTCGCCCTGGACACGCTGAAGGACTACGGGGCCGAGCCCACCGGCGAACGCGTGGTCCTCGACGGCAAGTACGTCACCGCGGCCGGCGTCTCGTCCGGGATCGACATGGGCCTCACGCTGCTCGGCCGGATCGCCGGCGACCGGACCGCCCAGGCCGTACAGCTGCTGACGGAGTACGACCCGCAGCCGCCGTACGACGCGGGCTCGCCCCAGAAGGCCCCGGCGGGGCTCGTGGAGGAGTGGCGCGGCCGGAGCCGCTTCATCCTTCAGTAGGCGCCGCGGCCCGCCAGGTGAAGCGGGGCGTGCGGCGCTCCAGGAAGGCGGCGACACCCTCCGCGGTGTCGCCGCTGTGCCGTGCCTGCCCCGCCCAGTGGCCGTCCCGGTCCTCGCGCCCCGCCGCGAACTCCTTGGCCGCCGCCTGCGTCAGCCGGGAACGGGACACCAGGGTCCGTACGTAGGCGCCGACCCGCTCGTCCAGTTCGCCGGCCGGCAGCACCTCGTCCACCAGGCCGGTCCGCAGCGCCCGTTCCGTATCGATCAGCTCCCCGGAGAAGAGCAGGTGCTTGGCCGTCGAGGGGCCCGTCAGCGCGGCGAGACGCCGGGTGGACGACGCGGGGTAGACGATCCCGAGCTTGGCGGGCGTGACACCGAACAGGGCCCCTTCCGCCGCGAAGCGCAGATCGCAGGCGGCGGCGAGCTGGCTGCCGCCGCCGACGCAGTAGCCGCGCACCGCCGCCAGCGTCGGCAGCGGGAAGGCCGCCAGTGCCTCCTCGGCCGCGACGGCCAGTCCCTGCGGGTCGCGCGAGGGGTCCCGGAGCGAGGAGATGTCCGCACCCGCGCAGAAGGTGTCGCCGGCGCCCGTCAGGACCAGGGCGCCCACCGAGGGGTCGGCGGCCAGCCGGTCCAGCAGCACCGGCAGCTCCTGCCACATGTCGGCGGTCATCGCGTTGCGCTTGGCGGGGTTGCTGATGACGACGGTGGCCACACCGTCCGCGAGGCCGTGCTCCAGCCGGGGTTCCGTACGGTCCATGAGCCGGAGCCTATCCGGCCAGAAGCGGTCGAAAAGCAGATGTTCGCGCGTGAGATCGGTCAAGTCCGGTCGATAGAAGTCGACTTCTGTTCAGTAGTACAGACCGAGGCAACTACGCGCCGCACTCTGTACTCCACGTGCAGTCACTTCGAGTGGAGAGCGGGTACCGGACTATGGAGAGCCGCGGGAGTGTCCCCGCCCGGCCCGTGCCGTACGAAGGGGTCTGGCGGTTCACCGCCCCGGCCACGGACGTCTCCGTACCCCGGGCCCGGCACGCCGTGCGCGACCTGCTGAAGCGTCAGAACGTGCCCATCCACGACGACATCACCCAGGGGCTCCTGCTCATCGTCTCCGAGCTGGTCACCAACGCGGTGAAGCACGCCGCGCTGCTCTCGCCCGAGCTCGCCGTGGAGGTGGCCGTGGGCGCGGAGTGGGTCAGGGTGTCCGTCGAGGACAACCACCCCTACCGGCCCACGGCGCTGGAGACCGACTACGCGCAGACCGGCGGGCGCGGCCTGCTGCTGGTCCGGGAGATCACCAGGGAAGCCGGCGGGAGCTGCGACGTCGAGCACACCGCGGGCGGCGGAAAGGTCATCTGGGCGGCCCTTCCGCTCGGCACGGCCCCCTGACCCTCCCGCCGGTGAACGCCCCTACCAGCCCGCGGCCGGCCCGGTCAGTTCACGGATCGCGGGCCGGGCGGCGTCCAGCACGGTCATGAACCACGCGGAGAACGGCTGCCGGGCATGCCGCTCGGCCAGCTCCCCGGCCGTCACGAAGTCCGTCTCGCCGACCTCCTCCGGATCCGGCCGCAGCCGCTCCTGCGCCAGGCCCACGAAGAGGTGGTTGAACTCCTGCTCCACCAGACCCGAGGCGGGGTCCGGGTGGTTGTAGCGGACGGTGCCCGCCTCGGCCATCAGCGACGGCGAGATGCCCAGCTCCTCGTACGTGCGCCGGGCGGCGGCCGCGAAGGGGGCCTCGCCCGGGTACGGGTGGCCGCAGCAGGTGTTGGACCAGACGCCGGGGGAGTGGTACTTGCCCAGGGCGCGCTGCTGGAGCAGCAGCCGGCCCTGCTCGTCGAAGAGGAACACGGAGAACGCGCGGTGCAGTTGTCCGGGCGCCTGGTGGGCGGCGAGCTTCTCCGCCGTGCCGATGGTGGTGCCGTTCTCGTCGACCAGTTCGAGCATGATCGCTTCTGCTGTGCCGTTCGACGAGGTGTTCGCCGCGGTCGCTGGTGTGGTCGGCATACCCATCCTTCGCTGTGGTCCCGGCCCCGAGCGCCGGTCCCGTCGAGTCTGATCAAGTCTGCCGTACAAAAGCGGCTTGTCCGCACTTCGGGTCCTGGCATGTCCGCCCCGCCCCCAGCGGCGCGTCAGACCCCGAAAGCTGCCGGATACTCAATCGTGCCCCGCGCGACGGGCGCGGAATCATCGAGCACCAGCGCCATCATCGCCTCGTCCGGAACCTCGAAGGACGGCCGGATTCCGTAGCGCGAGGCGGGGACGAAGCCGAACCGCGGATAGTACTCGGGGTGGCCGAGGACCAGGACCAGCGGCTCCCCGCGCAGCCGGGCCGCGTCGAGCACGGCCCGCACCACGGCCAGGCCCGCGCCCCGGCGCTGGTGCTCCGGAGCCGTGGCGACCGGGGCGAGGGCCAGAGCGGGCGCGCCCCCCACCCGGCAGCGGGTCAGCAGGGCGAAGGCGGCGACGGATCCGTCGGGGGCCTCGGCGACGTAGGAGAGACCGGGCAGCCAGGCCGAGGTGTCGACGCGCAGGGCGTCCACCAGGGCGGCTTCCGCCTCGGTCGGGAAGGCGGCCGCGTTCACCGCGCGCACGGCGGCCGCGTCGGCGGCCGTCTCGGGACGGGCGGGCCAGGAGAAGTCGGTCAACGTGAGAAACCCTCGGGGTGGGCGGGCACCGGCCGGTGCGCCGGTTCGTACACCTCTGCGAAACCTTACACCCCGGGTTTTCCCGGCCGAGGGGTCAGTGGCAGAGCCTCGCCTCGTGCTCGGCGTGGCCGCTCGGCTCCAGCTGGAAGGTGCAGTGCTCGACGTCGAAGTGGTCCCCGAGACAGCCCTGCAACTCGTGCAGCAGCTTCTCGTGGCCCATCGAGTCCAGCAGGTCCTGGTGCACCACCACATGGGCGGAGAGCACCGGCATCCCCGAGGTGATCGTCCACGCGTGCAGGTCGTGGACGTCAAGGACACCGGGCAGCGCCGTGATGTGGTCGCGTACCTCGCCCATGTCGACGCCCCGGGGGGCCGCCTCCAGGAGCACGTTCAGCGTCTCGCGCAGGAGCCGTACCGTACGCGGGACGATCATGAGGCCGATGACCAGCGAGGCGATGGGGTCCGCCGCCTGCCAGCCGGTCGCCATCACGATGCCCGCCGACGCCAGCACCGTGACCGAGCCGAGCGTGTCCGCCAGCACCTCCAGATAGGCGCCGCGCACATTGAGGCTGTCCTTCTGCCCGCGCGTCAGCAGCGAGAGCGACACCACGTTGGCGACCAGGCCCACCAGGGCGAAGGCGATCGTCAGTCCGCCCCGGGTCTCGGTCGGGCTGACGAAGCGCTCCACCGCCTCGAAGAGCAGATAGCCGCCCACCCCGAGCAGCAGGCAGCAGTTGGCGAGCGCGGCCAGGATCTCCGCCCGGGCGTAGCCGAAGGTGCGGTTCGGGCCGGCCGGCCGGTTGGCGAAGTGGATCGCCAGCAGCGCCAGGCCGAGGCCGAGGGAGTCGGTCGCCATGTGCGCCGCGTCGGCGATCAGCGCGAGGGAGCCGGACAGCAGTCCACCGACGATCTCCATGACCGTCACGGCCAGGGTGATGCACAGCGCGATACGCAGCCGCCCCTTGTGCGCGGCGGCCGCGGTGCCGGTGGGCGCGGGACCGCCGTGTACATGCCCGTGGTCGTGCCCAGCCCCCATGGGGACGCCTCCCGGTCGTCTCGCGGACCCGGTGCGCTCGCCCCGGGCGCTGCCCAGTCAACTACGGGCGGGGGGTATCGGGCAACACGGCACTGAACACCGTTGTCATTGGCTCTGACCTGCGGAAATGCCCGCAGGTCAGCCGGGTGGAGCAGTCCGCCCGACGGTCGGTCCCGCAGACGGCCGCGGCCGGTGTTTTGTCAGGTGAGGCGGCCATCAACGATGATGATCGCCGGGCGGCGCGCATGATCCGGCTCCACCCGGAACGGAGCACAAACGGGCAGTGAACTCCCGCTTCCGTTCATCCGATAGCCTCTGCCGACATGCCGCCGGCCGTATCAGGCCGCACTGTCGCGTGCCGATCCGTGTCAGCACCCAAGGAGTGAGTTCGTCTGTCGACCGCCATTCTCACAGGTGCTCCGCTGCCCGGATCGTCACTGGAGGACGATCTTCGGTCGCTGGGCTTCGACGTCCGGGCAGCCGCCGACGTCACCGAAGCCGCCGGACTGCTGTCCGCCGTCCCGCCCGCACACCGGGTCGCCCTCGTCGACCCCCGCTTCGTCGGCCACCGCCACGCCCTGCGGCTCGCCCTCACCGACCCCCGCTTCCCCGCGGCGGCCGTCCCCGGCGCCCTGACCGCGCAGGCCGAAGCGCGCCCCGCCCTCGTCAGCGCGCTGCGCACCACCACCGAGGCGGTCGGCGCCGGCGTGCCCGCGGGCGGCACCGCCACGGTCACCGACCGCACCGTCCCCGGCCGGCTCGCGGCCACCATGGAGGCCGAGGGCACCGAGGTGCAGCGCCCCGAGCTGGGCTCCCTCGTCGCCACCGTGCCCCCCGACGAGGCCGCCCGCGCCGCCGCCCGCTCGGGCGTCGAGGCCGTGGACGACGAGGCGGTCCGGCTGCGCAGCGCCGTGAAGGCCCGCGACGGCTTCTTCACCACCCACTGCATCAGCCCGTACTCGCGCTACATCGCCCGCTGGTGCGCCCGCCGGGGCCTCACCCCGAACCAGGTCACCACCGCCTCGCTGCTCACGGCGCTCGTCGCGGCCGGCTGCGCGGCCACCGGCACCCGCGGCGGTTACGTCGCGGCGGGCCTCCTGCTCCTGTTCTCGTTCGTCCTGGACTGCACCGACGGGCAGCTCGCCCGCTACTCGCTCCAGTACTCCACGATGGGCGCCTGGCTGGACGCCACCTTCGACCGCGCCAAGGAGTACGCCTACTACGCGGGCCTCGCCCTCGGCGCGGCGCGCGGCGGCGACGACGTCTGGGCGCTGGCACTGGGCGCGATGGTCCTCCAGTCGTGCCGCCATGTCATCGACTTCTCGTTCAACGAGGCCAACCACGACGCGGTGGCGAACTCCAGCCCCACGGCCGCCCTCTCCGACAAGCTGGACAGCGTCGGCTGGACGGTCTGGGTGCGCCGGATGATCGTGCTCCCGATCGGTGAGCGCTGGGCGATGATCGCCGTGCTCACCGCGCTCACCACCCCGCGCATCGTCTTCTACGCCCTGCTGATCGGATGCGCCTTCGCGGCCTGCTACACCACCGCCGGCCGCCTCCTGCGCTCCCTGACCCGCAAGGCCCGCCGTACCGACCGCGCCGCCCAGGCCCTCGCGGACCTCGCCGACTCCGGCCCGCTCGCCGAACTCGTCGCCGCCCGCGGACCCCGTATCCCGGGCTCCTGGGGCGCCCCGGTGGTGGCCGTCGTCGGAGCCTGCGCCCTGATCGCCGCCGCGCTCCTGCAGCCCTTCGGCAGCCGGCAGATGATCATCGCCGCCGTCTTCTACGCGCTCTGCTCCGGCATAGCCGTGGCGCGGCCCCTCAAGGGCCCGCTCGACTGGCTCGTGCCGCCGGTCTTCCGCGCCGCCGAATACTGCACGATCCTCGCCCTGGCCGCGCGCAGCGAGATCGACGGGGCGCTCCCCGCGGCCTTCGGGCTGGTCTCGGCCGTCGCCTACCATCACTACGACACGGTGTACCGCATCCGAGGCGGCACCGGTGCCCCGCCCCGGTGGCTGGTGCGCACCATCGGCGGACACGAGGGCCGGACCCTGGTCGTGGCCGTGTTCGCCGCCGTACTCACCGGAGCATCCGGCTTCACCACGGCGCTCACCGTGCTCGCCGTGGCCGTGGCACTGGTCGTGCTGGTGGAGTCCATCCGCTTCTGGGTGTCCTCCGGGGCCCCCGCCGTTCACGACGAAGGAGAACCCGCATGATCGGCCTCGTACTGGCAGCCGGCGCAGGACGGCGCCTGCGCCCCTATACCGACACACTGCCCAAGGCGCTCGTGCCGGTGGACGGCGACAAGACGATCCTCGACCTCACGCTGGCCAACTTCGCCGAGATCGGGCTCACCGAGGTCGCCATCGTCGTCGGCTACCGCAAGGAGGCCGTCTACGCGCGCAAGGAGGAGCTGGAGGCGACGTACGGCCTGAAGCTCATCCTCATCGACAACGACAAGGCCGAGGAGTGGAACAACGCCTACTCCCTGTGGTGCGCCCGTGAGGTGCTGAAGCGCGGAGTGCTCCTGGCCAACGGCGACACCGTGCACCCGGTCTCCGTCGAGCGGACCCTGCTGGACGCGCGCGGCCGGGGCCAGAAGATCATCCTCGCCCTCGACACGGTGAAGCAGCTCGCCGACGAGGAGATGAAGGTCGTCGTGGAGGACGGCAAGGGCGTCCGCCGGATCACCAAGCTGATGGACCCGGCCGAGGCGACCGGCGAGTACATCGGCCTCACCCTCATCGAGCCCGAGGCCGCCGAGGAGCTGGCCGACGCGCTGAAGGCCACCTTCGAGCGCGACCCGGACCTCTACTACGAGGACGGCTACCAGGAGCTCGTCAACCGTGGTTTCACCGTGGACGTCGCCCCCATCGGTGACGTGAGCTGGGTCGAGATCGACAACCACGACGACCTCGCGAAGGGGCGGGAGATCGCGTGCCGGTACTGACACGACTCATCCCCTCCCCGGTCTTCGTCGACATCAGCCGGGGCGCCATGCACGATCTGGCCGGCCTCCTCGCCGACCAGCGGATCTCCGCCTCCGGCAAGCTCGCCATCGCGATCAGCGGCGGCTCGGGCCAGGCCCTGCGCGAGAAGCTGGCACCGGCCCTGCCGGGCGCCGACTGGTACTGCGTCGCGGGCGGCAGCATCGACGCGGCGGTCCAGCTGGCCGACGACATCAAGGGCAAGCGCTACGACGCCGTGGTCGGCCTCGGCGGCGGCAAGATCATCGACGTGGCGAAGTACGCCGCGGCCCGGGTCGGCCTGCCGCTGGTCTCGGTCGCCACCAACCTCGCCCACGACGGCCTGTGCTCGCCCGTCGCCACCCTGGACAACGACAACGGCCGGGGCTCCTACGGCGTGCCCATGCCCATCGCGATGGTGATCGACCTGTCGGTGATCCGCGACGCCCCGGACCGCTTCGTGCGCTCCGGCATCGGCGACGCGATCTCCAACATCTCCGCCATCGCCGACTGGGAACTCTCGCACCAGGTCAACAGCGAGCAGATCGACGGCCTCGCCGCCGCCATGGCCCGTACCGCCGGCGAGGCGGTCCTGCGCCACCCCGGCACCGTCGCGGACGACGAGTTCCTCACCGTCCTCGCCGAGTCGCTGGTGCTCTCCGGCATCGCCATCTCGATCAGCGGCGACACCCGGCCCTCGTCCGGCGCCTGCCACGAGATCAGCCACGCCTTCGACCTGCTCTTCCCCAAGCGGGCCGCGAGCCACGGCGAGCAGGTCGGCCTCGGCGCCGCCTTCGCCATGCACCTGCGCGGGGCCCACCAGGAGTCCGGCCTCTTCGCCGAGGTGCTGCGCAGGCACGGCCTGCCGGTGCGGCCCGAGGAGATCGGCTTCACCGTCGAGGAGTTCGTCCAGGCCGTCGAGTACGCCCCCCAGACCCGTCCGGGACGTTTCACGGTCCTGGAACACCTCAGCCTGTCCACCGACCAGATCAGGGACGCGTACGCCGACTATGCCAAGACCATCAGTAGCTGAACTCCGCCCGGTCGTTCACCCCCCGGGCGTCAAGGACCGGCGCAGCGGTGAACACTGGGCGGGCCGGATATACATGCGCGAGATCTCGCTGCGCGTGGACCGGTATCTGGTGAACACCAAGGTGACGCCCAACCAGCTCACCTACCTGATGACCGTGGCCGGAGTGCTCGCGGCGCCGGCCCTGCTCGTGCCCGGCATCACCGGCGCGGTCCTCGGTGTCGTCATGGTCCAGCTCTACCTGCTGCTCGACTGCGTCGACGGCGAGATAGCGCGCTGGAAGAAGCAGTTCTCGCTCGGCGGCGTCTACCTGGACCGCGTCGGCGCCTACCTGTGCGACGCGGCCGTGCTCGTCGGCTTCGGCCTGCGCGCCGCCGACCTGTGGGGCACCGGGCGCATCGACTGGCTCTGGGCGTTCCTCGGTACGCTCGCCGCGCTCGGCGCGATCCTGATCAAGGCCGAGACGGACCTGGTCGGCGTCGCCCGCCACCAGGGCGGGCTGCCGCCCGTCAAGGAGTCCGCGTCCGAGCCGCGCTCCTCCGGCATGGCGCTCGCCCGCCGGGCCGCCGGCGCGCTCAAGTTCCACCGGCTGATCCTGTGCGTCGAGGCGTCGCTGGTCATCCTGGTCGCGGCCGTTCTGGACGAGGTGCGGGACGACTTCTTCTTCAGCCGTCTCGCGGTCGCGGTCCTGGCCGGCATCGCCCTGCTGCAGACCCTGCTGCACCTCGTGTCGGTCATGGCATCGAGCAGGCTGAAGTGAGCACACCCATGAAACTCGGCGCGGTCATCATCACGATGGGCAACCGCCCGGCCGAGCTGCGCGCCCTGCTCGACTCGGTCGCCGCCCAGAAGGGCGACCGGATCGAGGTGGTCGTCGTCGGCAACGGCTCGCCCGTCCCCGATGTCCCCGCGGGCGTGCGCACCGTCGAGCTGCCCGAGAACCTCGGCATCCCGGGCGGCCGGAACGTCGGCATCGAGGCCTTCGGGCCCTCCGGCGCCGACGTGGACGCCCTGCTCTTCCTGGACGACGACGGGCTGCTGCCCCTCACCGACACCGCCGAGCTGTGCCGGCAGGCCTTCGCGGACGATCCCCGGCTCGGCATCATCAGCTTCCGGATCGCCGACCCGGAGACCGGTGTCACCCAGCGCCGGCACGTGCCCCGGCTGCGCGCCGCCGACCCGATGCGCTCGTCGCGGGTGACGACGTTCCTGGGCGGCGCCAACGCGGTGCGCACCCGGGTCCTCGCCGAGGTCGGCCCGCTGCCCGGCGACTTCTTCTACGCGCACGAGGAGACCGACCTCGCCTGGCGGGCGCTGGACGCCGGCTGGCTCATCGACTACCGCGCGGACATGGTCCTGCACCACCCCGCCACGGCCCCGTCCCGGCATGCCGTCTACCACCGCATGGTGGCCCGCAACCGGGTCTGGCTGGCCCGGCGCAATCTGCCCGCGCCCCTCGTCCCGGTGTACCTGGGCGTGTGGATGCTGCTGACCCTGCTGCGCAGGCCGTCCGGCGAGGCGCTGAAGGCCTGGTTCGGCGGCTTCCGGGAGGGCTGGACGACCCCGTGCGGACCCCGCCGCCCGATGAAGTGGCGTACGGTGTGGCGACTGACCAGGCTAGGCCGCCCTCCGGTGATCTGAGAGGCTCGCCTCTGGGAGCATGAGGCGTATTTTTCTTGTCGGGACCTGTCCGCCCTGAGCCGCGCCCGCGACTGGCTGCGCATTTTGAATACGAGAGTTTCTTCTGGTGAGTGACACAACCCATGGTGGTGCGGTTGCGCTGGGCAGCCCGCCATCGGCCGACGACGGCCTGAGCGCGGCCGAGCTGGCCGCGAAGTACGGTCTGGCGGTCAGCGGTGCCCGGCCCGGACTCCGTGAGTACGTGAGCCAGCTGCGCGGGAGGCGCCATTTCATCCTGGCGTTCTCCCGGGCGAAGCTGACCGCCCAGTACAGCCAGGCGAAGCTGGGGCAGCTGTGGCAGGTGGCGACCCCGCTCCTGAACGCCGCGGTCTACTTCCTCATCTTCGGGCTGATCCTGGGCACGAAGAAGGGCTTCACGCAGGAAGTCTTCATCCCGTTCCTGGTGACCGGGGTGTTCGTCTTCACCTTCACCCAGAGCTCCGTGATGGCCGGCGTCCGCTCCATCTCCGGGAACCTCGGCCTGGTCCGGGCGCTGCACTTCCCGCGGGCCTCGCTGCCGATCTCCTTCTCGCTCCAGCAGCTCCAGCAACTGCTGTACTCGATGATCGTGCTGCTCGCGGTCACGGTCGGATTCGGCAGCTACCCGCGCCTGTCGTGGCTGCTGGTGATTCCGGCCCTGGTGATGCAGTTCTTCTTCAACACCGGACTGGCGCTCGCCATGGCGAGGATGGGGGCCAAGACCCCCGACCTGGCCCAGCTCATGCCGTTCGTCATGCGTACCTGGATGTACGCGTCCGGGGTCATGTTCTCCATCCCGGTGATGCTCGCGGACAAGCCGGCCTGGATCACCGACGTGCTCCAGTACAACCCGGCGGCGATCTACATGGACCTGGTCCGGTTCGCGCTGATCGACGGTTACGGCTCCGAGAACCTGCCCGAACACGTCTGGGCGGTCGCCCTGGCCTGGTCGATCGTGGTGGGCCTGGTGGGCTTCGTGTACTTCTGGAAGGCAGAGGAACGGTACGGCCGTGGCTGACGACAACACCGCGGGGCGCGTCCCCACCGTGATCGCCGACGACGTGCACATCGTGTACCGGGTCAACGGCGGCGGCGGTGGCAAGGGCGGAGCCACCGCGGCCCTGAGCCGGATCCTGCGCCGGGACAAGGGCGTGGAGCAGCGCGGGGTGCGCAAGGTCCACGCCGTGCGCGGCGTCACCTTCACCGCCTACCGGGGCGAGGCGATCGGTCTCATCGGGACGAACGGCTCCGGCAAGTCGACCCTGCTGCGGGCCATCGCCGGCCTCCTGCCGACCGAGAGCGGCAGCGTCTACACGGACGGACAGCCCTCGCTGCTCGGCGTCAACGCGGCGCTGATGAGCGACCTGACCGGCGAGCGCAACGTGGTCCTGGGCGGTCTGGCGATGGGGATGAGCCGCGAGGAGATCCGCGAGCGCTACCAGTCGATCGTCGACTTCTCCGGCATCAACGAGAAGGGCGACTTCATCACCCTGCCCATGCGCACCTACTCCTCCGGCATGGCCGCCCGCCTCCGCTTCTCGATCGCGGCCGCAAAGAACCACGACGTCCTCATGATCGACGAGGCCCTGGCGACCGGCGACCGCAAGTTCCAGATCCGCTCCGAGGCGCGGATCAGGGAGTTGCGCAAGGAGGCCGGGACCGTCTTCCTGGTGAGCCACAGCAACAAGTCGATCAGGGACACCTGCGACCGGGTGCTGTGGCTGGAGAAGGGCGAACTGCTCATGGACGGCCCGACCGAAGAGGTCCTCAAGGCCTACGAGCGGGAGACCGGCAAGTAGGACGTATCACCCCTTGTCACGCACCGGGCGGCCTCCGCCGGACTCTTCCGGCGGGGGTCGCACCGTGTCCGGATGGTGGACCGGAGCCCGGACGTCCACGCCTCGTCGTACGGGGCCCGGCATGATCTCCTACCGCCGGATGACGTGAATGCCCTCCGGCGGTAGCAGAGTTGACGCGGGCTACGGACCCCGCGGCGTGCGGCCCGTACCCCGACGTTTGGATGAGCGTTGTACAACGTAAGCTGTACCGGTGCTGATTCGCCGCAAGTGGGGCGATACCGCCTGGGCGGACGGCCCGTAGCCGTCCTCCGCACTCGGGACGGCGGGCGGCGTGTCCGGAATGGGATGTTTTGGGTCAGCAGTGTAGAACGGGAGATGTGACGGCTATGACGGAAGATCTCCAGCTCCGAGGTGCTCACGCCGTCCCCGCGCAGGGCGGTCCGCAGTGACCCGTACCCGGCAGGCGCGGCTCGATACCGCCGCATCCGGAACTCTCGACAAGGCCGCCGCCGAGAACTTTCCGGTCGCCCCCTTCTTCCTGCCGCGCGCCTGGCGCGACGACCTGATGGCCGTCTACGGCTTCGCCCGGCTCGTGGACGACATCGGCGACGGCGACCTCGCCCCCGGCGGCGCCGACGCGGCCCACCTCGGGCTCGACCCCGCCCGGGCCGACGACCGGCTCGCGATGCTCGACGCGCTGGAGAGCGACCTGCGCCGCGTCTTCGCCACCACCGGCGAGACACCGCACCACCCGCTGATGCGCGCGCTGCGCCCCACCGTCCGCGACCGCGCCCTCACCCCCGAACCCTTCCTCGGCCTCATCGAGGCCAACCGGCAGGACCAGAAGGTCCGCCGCTACGGGACGTACGAGGAACTGCTCGCCTACTGCGAGCTCTCCGCCAACCCCGTGGGCCGCCTGGTCCTCCAGCTCACCGGGACCGCGAGCCCCGAACGGCTGCGCCGCTCCGACGCCGTGTGCACCGCGCTGCAGATCGTCGAGCACCTCCAGGACGTCGCCGAGGACCTCGGCCGCGACCGCGTCTACCTGCCCGCCGAGGACATGGCCCGGTTCCACGTCGGCGAGGCCGACCTGGCGGCGCCCACCGCGAACGCCTCGGTGCGCGCACTGATCGCGTACGAAGCGGAACGCGCCCGGGATCTGCTGAATGAAGGCACCCCCCTCGTGGGTAGCGTCCACGGCAGGCTCAGGCTGCTTCTCGCCGGATTCGTGGGAGGAGGACGCGCCGCCCTCACCGCGATCGCGGCCGCCGGATTCGACGTACTGCCCGGACCACCCGGACCCACCAAGCCCAGCCTGCTGCGCGAAGTGGGAGTTGTCTTGCGAAGAGCGCGTAGAGAGGGGTGAGCCGGACCGTGGAGGGACAGACGACGTACATGTCGGCACCGGTACAGGCCGCATACAGTTACTGCGAGGCGGTCACCGGACAGCAGGCGCGTAACTTCGCCTACGGCATCAGGCTGCTGCCCACCGGGAAGCGGCAGGCCATGTCGGCCCTGTACGCCTTCTCCCGCCGTGTCGACGACATCGGCGACGGCGAACTGGAGCCGCAGACCAAGCGCGTCCGCCTGGAGGGCACCCGCACCCTGCTGGACCGCGTCCGCTCCGGCGCGGTCGAGGAGGACGACACCGACCCGGTGGCCGTCGCGCTCGCGGACGCCGCCCGCAGGTTCCCGCTGCCGCTCGAAGGGCTCGACGAGCTCATCGACGGTGTGCTGATGGACGTGCGCGGCGCGACCTACGAGACCTGGGACGACCTCAAGGTCTACTGCCGGTGCGTCGCGGGCGCCATCGGCCGCCTCAGCCTCGGCGTCTTCGGTACGGAACCGGGCGCACCCGGCACCGAGCGCGCCGCGGAGTACGCCGACACGCTGGGCCTCGCGCTCCAGCTGACGAACATCCTGCGCGACGTCCGCGAGGACGCCGGCAACGGACGCACCTACCTGCCCGCCGACGACCTCGCCAAGTTCGGCTGCTCCGAGGGCTTCCGCCGGGCCACCCCGCCGCCCGGCTCCGACTTCGCGGGCCTGATCCACTTCGAGGTCAGGCGTGCCCGCGCCCTGTTCGCCGAGGGATACCGGCTGCTGCCGATGCTCGACCGGCGCAGCGGAGCGTGCGTGGCGGCGATGGCCGGCATCTACCGCAGGCTCCTGGACCGCATCGAGCGCGACCCCGAGGCGGTGCTGCGCGGCAGGGTCTCGCTGCCGGGCCACGAGAAGGCGTACGTGGCGGTGCGTGGCCTGTCCGGACTCGACGCCCGCCACATCTCCCGGCGCACGGCACGAGGGCGTGTCTGAATGCGCCTCACGTACATCTCGCGCACCATGTGCATCAAGGATGAACGGTTCGGACGGCGGGCAACCCCCGGCCCGGCGACTGCGTCCCTGACTGGACGGACCGCATGGGAAAAGAACTGGCGAGAGGGGGACGCATGAGTGACGACGCGCCGCGCTCGTCCCGGGCGGTCGTGATCGGCGGCGGGATCGCCGGTGTCACGGCGGCCCTCCGTCTGGCCGACGCCGGGCTTGACGTGACCCTGCTCGAAGGCCGCCCCCGGCTCGGCGGGCTCGCCTTCTCCTTCCGCCGCGGCGGACTGACGGTCGACAACGGACAGCACGTCTACCTGCGCTGCTGCACCGCCTACCGCTGGTTCCTCGACCGGGTCGACAGCGCACAGCTGGCGCCCCTGCAAAACCGTTTGGACGTGCCCGTTCTCGATGTCGGCCGGCCCTCGGGGCCCCGGCTCGGACGACTGCGCCGCAACGCGCTGCCCGTCCCGCTGCACCTCGCCGCCGGGCTCGCCGGGTATCCGCACCTGTCGCTCGCCGAACGGGCCGGCGTCGCACGGGCCGCGCTGGCGCTCGGCAGGCTCGACCCGGACGACCCCGCGCTCGACGAGGTCGACTTCGGCAGCTGGCTCGCCCGCCACGGCCAGTCGCCCCGCACCATCGAGGCCCTCTGGGACCTGGTCGGCGTCGCCACCCTCAACGCCACCGCCCCCAACTCCTCGCTCGCCCTGGCCGCGAAGGTCTTCAAGACCGGGCTGCTCTCCGAGCCGGGCGCCGCCGACATCGGCTGGGCCGCCGTACCGCTCGGCGACATCCACGACACCATGAGCCGCAAGGCCCTGGACTCCGCGGGCGTACGCACCGAACTGCGCACCAAGGCCGGCGCCCTGACCCGCACCGACGAGGGACGGTGGCTGGTCGACACCGGGGCCGAACGGATCGAGGCCGAGACCGTCGTGCTGGCCGTACCGCAGCGCGAGACCCACGGCCTGCTCCCCGAGGGCGCGCTCGACGCACCGGACCGGCTCCTGGACATCGGCACATCGCCGATCCTCAACGTCCACGTCGTCTACGACCGCAAGGTGCTCAAGCGGCCGTTCTTCGCCGCGCTCGGCTCGCCGGTCCAGTGGGTCTTCGACCGCACCGCGACGTCCGGCCTCACCGGACCCGGCCAGTACCTCGCGGTCTCCCAGTCCGCGGCCGACGACGAGATCGACCTGCCCGTCGCCGAACTGCGCGCCCGCTACCTGCCCGAGCTCGAACGGCTCCTGCCGGCCGCCCGCGGCGCGGGAATCCGGGACTTCTTCGTCACCCGCGAGCGCACCGCGACCTTCGCGCCCGCGCCCGGCACCGGCCGGCTGCGGCCCGGGGCGCGCACCCGCGCTCCCGGCCTCTTCCTGGCAGGTGCCTGGACCGCCACCGGCTGGCCCGCCACGATGGAGGGCGCGGTCCGCAGCGGCGCGAGCGCCGCGGACGCCGCGCTCCTGGCGCTCGGCCGCTCCCATGAACATCCGCTGCAGGAGGCGGCATGAGCAGTACCACCGGAACAAGAGGAGAGTCAGTGACCCCGGCGAATCCGGCTTCCGACACCGTGGCGGACCACACCACGGACGTCACCGCGCTTCTGGAGCGCGGACGGGCCCTTTCCACGCCGGTGCTCCGGGCCGCCGTCGACCGGCTCGCACCGCCCATGGACACCGTGGCCGCCTATCACTTCGGCTGGATCGATGCCCAGGGCAGGCCCTCCGACGGTGACGGCGGCAAGGCCGTCCGCCCGGCGCTGGCCCTGCTGTCCGCAGAAGCGGCCGGCGCCGCGGCCGAGGCCGGAGTCCCCGGCGCCGTGGCCGTCGAACTCGTGCACAACTTCTCGCTGCTGCACGACGACCTGATGGACGGTGACGAGCAGCGCCGCCACCGCGACACCGTATGGAAGGTGCACGGCCCCGCCCAGGCGATCCTGGTCGGTGACGCCCTGTTCGCCCTGGCCAACGAGGTCCTGCTGGAGCTCGGCACGCCCGAGGCGGGCCGCGCGGCCCGGCGGCTGACCTCGGCCACCCGCAAGCTCATCGACGGGCAGGCCCAGGACATCTCCTACGAGCACCGTGAGCGCGTCACCGTCGAGGAGTGCCTGGAGATGGAGGGCAACAAGACCGGCGCCCTCCTCGCCTGCGCCTGCTCCATCGGCGCGGTGCTCGGCGGAGCCGACGACCGTACCGCCGACGTCCTGGAGGCGTACGGCCACCACCTCGGGCTCGCCTTCCAGGCGGTCGACGACCTCCTCGGCATCTGGGGCGACCCCGAGTCCACGGGCAAGCAGACCTGGAGCGATCTGCGCCAGCGCAAGAAGTCGCTGCCGGTCGTCGCCGCGCTCGCCGCCGGCGGGCCGGCCTCCGAGCGGCTCGGCGAGCTGCTGTCGGCGGACGCCAAGAGCAGTGACTTCGACAGCTTCTCCGAAGAGGAGTTCGCCGCCCGTGCGGCGCTCATCGAGGAGGCGGGCGGCCGCGAGTGGACCGCCCAGGAGGCGCGTCGTCAGCATGCGGTCGCCATCGAGGTGCTGCACGGTGTCGACATGCCGGAAACCGTGCGGGCGCAGCTCACCGCGCTCGCGGACTTCGTCGTCGTACGAAAGAGATGATCACCATCTGGTCCATATGACTCGCAGTCGCCGGCCGGCGCCCCGCACGGGACGCCGGCCGACGGAGACCCCAGCACAGCAGAGGACAAACTGCACGGAGGGGAAGCCATGACAGCGACGACCGACGGAAGCACCGGGGCTGTGGATCCCCGAGCGGCCTCGGCCAGTAGACCGACAACCGAATCAACCATCGCCGCGGACGCCGTACTGGCCGCCGCGCGGCGGGCCGCGGAGCGCTCGGTGGAGCACCTCCTCGGCAGGCAGGACGAGCAGGGCTGGTGGAAGGGCGACCTCGCCACCAACGTCACGATGGACGCCGAGGACCTCCTGCTCCGCCAGTTCCTCGGAATCCAGGACCCGGACACGGTCCGGGCGGCCGGCCACTACATCCGGGGCGAGCAGCTCGGCGACGGCACCTGGGCCACCTTCCACGGCGGCCCCGGGGACCTCTCCGCCACCATCGAGGCGTACGTGGCGCTGCGGCTGGCCGGTGACCGGCCGGAAGACCCCCATATGCTCCGGGCCGCCGGCTGGGTCCGGGAGCAGGGCGGGATCGCGGCGAGCCGGGTCTTCACCCGGATCTGGCTGGCCCTCTTCGGCTGGTGGAAGTGGGACGACCTGCCGGAGCTGCCGCCCGAGCTGATGTTCTTTCCGAAGTGGGCCCCGCTCAATATCTACGACTTCGGCTGCTGGGCCCGCCAGACCATTGTGCCGCTGACCGTTGTCTCGGCGAAGCGGCCGGTACGCCCGGCCCCGTTCGCCCTGGACGAGCTGCACACCGACCCCGACCACCCGAACCCGCCCAAACGCCCGGCCCCGGCGGCGAGTTGGGACGGAATTTTCCAGCGTCTCGACAAGGCGCTGCATGTCTACCACCGCTTCGCGCCGCGCCGGCTGCGCCGCGTCGCCATGAATGCCGCAGCCCGCTGGATCATCGAACGCCAGGAGAACGACGGCTGCTGGGGCGGCATCCAGCCGCCCGCCGTCTACTCGGTCATCGCCCTGCACCTCCTCGGCTACGACCTCGAACACCCGGTGATGCGGGCCGGGCTCGAATCGCTCGACCGCTTCGCCGTGTGGCGCGAGGACGGCGCCCGCATGATCGAGGCCTGTCAGTCGCCGGTCTGGGACACCTGCCTGGCCACCATCGCGCTCGCCGACGCCGGGGTCGCCCCCGACCACCCGGCGCTCGTGAGGGCGGCGGACTGGATGCTCGGCGAGGAGATCGACCGGCCGGGCGACTGGGCGGTGCGCAGGCCCCGGCTGGAGCCGGGCGGCTGGGCCTTCGAATTCCACAATGACAACTACCCCGATATCGACGACACCGCGGAGGTGGTCCTCGCCCTGCGCCGGATCCGCCACCCCGAACAGGCCCGGGTGGACGCCGCCATCGCGCGCGGTGTGCGCTGGAACGTCGGCATGCAGTCCCGCAACGGGGCCTGGGGGGCATTCGACGCGGACAACACCAGCGCGTTCCCCAACCGGTTGCCCTTCTGCGACTTCGGAGAGGTCATCGACCCGCCGTCCGCCGACGTCACCGGGCACGTGGTGGAGATGCTCGCCATCGAAGGCCACGCCGGCCACCCCGTCACCCGGCGCGGAATCGACTGGCTGCTCGCCGAACAGGACGCGGGCGGCGGCTGGTTCGGGCGCTGGGGCGTCAACTACGTATACGGCACGGGGTCGGTGGTACCCGCCCTGATCGCCGCCGGACTGCCGGCCACGCACCCCGCGATCCGGCGTGCGGTCGACTGGCTGGAATCCGTCCAGAACGACGACGGCGGCTGGGGCGAGGACCTGCGCTCCTACGTCGAGGAGAAGTGGATCGGCCAGGGAGCCTCCACCGCGTCCCAGACCGCCTGGGCGCTGCTCGCGCTGCTCTCCGCCGGCCGGCGGGACACCGTCGCCGTGACACGCGGCATCGCCTGGCTGGCCGAGACCCAGCAGGCCGACGGCTCGTGGGACGAGCCGTACTTCACCGGCACCGGCTTCCCCTGGGACTTCTCCATCAACTACCACCTCTACCGGCAGGTCTTCCCGCTCACCGCCCTCGGGCGGTACGTGCACGGCGACCCGTTCGCCGACCGCACGGCGACGCGCGAGGAGGTCTGATGGGCGATGGCCCGGGGCCGGCCGGCCCCGCCGCCCCGCTGCTGATCGCCTGTGCGCTCGGCATCGAACAGCTCGCCCTGCGCACCGGCAGGGGGAGGGCGGGCAAGGCCCCGGAACGGGTCACCGTGCTCCGTACCGGCATGGGCCCCAAGGCGGCCGAAGCCGCTGTGGCGCGCGTGCTCGGCCGGAGCGGGGCCGGCGCGCCGGACACCGCGGTCATCGCCTCGGGGTTCTGCGCCGGCCTCGCGCCCGGAATGCACCCGGGCGATCTGGTGGTGGCCGAGGAGACCCGGGCGGCGGGGGACCCCGTCCGCTGCACGGGCACGGACCTGCTGGCCGAAGCGCTGGCCAGGGCCGTACCGGGACGCACCGTCCACACCGGTCCGCTGACCGGCTCCGATCATGTCGTCCGGGGACATGAGCGGGCCGAACTGCGGGCCACCGGGGCGATCGCGGTGGACATGGAGTCCGCCGCCACTCTGCGCACCGCCCTGCGGTCCGGGCCCCGCCCGGTTGCGGCCGTACGGGTGGTCGTGGACGCTCCGGAGCATGAGCTCGTCCGCATCGGCACGGTCCGCGGTGGAATATCGGCTTTCCGCGTTCTCCGTGCCGTACTACCGGCTTTTTATGAATGGCACCGATCTTTGCTGCTCCCCAGGAGGTGAGCCAGATGGCCATGCCGCTTCGTCAGACCATCAAGGTTGCGACGTACCTTGCCGAACAGAAGCTCCGCAGGCGGGAGAAGTTCCCGCTGATTGTCGAGCTGGAGCCACTGTTCGCCTGCAACCTTGCGTGCGAGGGCTGCGGGAAGATCCAGCATCCGGCCGGAGTTCTCAAGCAGCGCATGCCGGTGGCCCAGGCCGTCGGCGCGGTGCTCGAATCCGGCGCCCCGATGGTTTCCATCGCGGGCGGCGAGCCGCTGATGCACCCGCAGATCGATGAAATCGTCCGCCAGCTCGTGGCGAAGAAGAAGTACGTCTTCCTCTGCACCAACGCCATGCTGCTGCGCAAGAAGATCGAGAAGTTCACCCCGTCGCCGTACTTCGCGTTCGCCGTGCACATCGACGGGCTGCGCGAGCGGCACGACGAGTCGGTCGCCAAGGAAGGGGTGTTCGACGAGGCCGTGGCGGCGATCAAGGAGGCCAAGCGGCGCGGCTTCCGGGTCACCACCAACTCCACGTTCTTCAACACCGACACCCCGCAGACCATCATCGAGGTCCTCAACTACCTCAACGACGACCTCAAGGTCGACGAGATGATGATCTCGCCCGCCTACGCGTACGAGAAGGCACCCGACCAGGAGCACTTCCTGGGCGTCGAGCAGACTCGTGAGCTGTTCAAGAAGTCCTTCGCCGGGGGAAACCGCGGCCGGTGGCGCCTGAACCACTCGCCGCTCTTCCTGGACTTCCTGGAGGGCAAGGCGGACTTCCCGTGCACGGCGTGGGCCATCCCGAACTACTCGCTGTTCGGCTGGCAGCGGCCCTGCTACCTGATGAGCGACGGCTACGTGCCGACGTACCGCCAGCTCATCGAGGAGACCGACTGGGACAAGTACGGCCGGGGCAAGGACCCGCGCTGCGCCAACTGCATGGCGCACTGCGGCTACGAGCCCACGGCCGTGCTCGCCACCATGGGGTCGCTGAAGGAGTCCCTGCGCGCCGCGCGGGAGACCGTCGTCGGGACCCGGTGAGCTGAGAGCCGGTCACCGGG
Source organism: Streptomyces sp. Mut1 (assembly GCF_030719295.1). Classification (NCBI taxonomy): domain Bacteria; kingdom Bacillati; phylum Actinomycetota; class Actinomycetes; order Kitasatosporales; family Streptomycetaceae; genus Streptomyces; species Streptomyces castrisilvae. The sequence goes on from NZ_CP120997.1 coordinate 7,066,841, forward strand.
CCGGCGGGCGCGGCCGGTGCCGCGCCCGCCGGCATGGACGGCGCCGGGGCCCCTCCGGGGGTCCCGGCCGTCATCTGAGCTGGAACAGGACCAGAGAGGGGGCCCGGGCATGACGCTGCTGCAGAGCATCCGGGGGCCGCAGGATCTCAAGGCACTGAACGCGTCACAACTCGGCGAACTCGCCGACGACATCCGTACGTTCCTGGTGCAGGCCGTCGCCAGGACCGGGGGTCATCTGGGCCCCAACCTCGGGGTGGTGGAGCTGACCATCGCCCTGCACCGGGTCTTCGACTCGCCCGTGGACCGCATCCTGTGGGACACCGGCCACCAGAGCTACGTGCACAAACTCCTCACCGGGCGCCAGGACTTCTCCAAGCTGCGCCGCAAGGGCGGGCTGTCCGGCTACCCGTCCCGCGAGGAGTCCGAGCACGACGTCATCGAGAACTCGCACGCCTCCACCGTCCTCGGCTGGGCCGACGGCCTCGCCAAGGCCAACGAGGTACGCGGCAGGGCGGACCACGTCGTCGCGGTCATCGGTGACGGAGCCCTCACCGGAGGCATGGCCTGGGAGGCGCTGAACAACATCGCCGCCGCCAAGGACCGCCCGCTGATCGTCGTCGTCAACGACAACGAGCGCTCCTACGCGCCCACCATCGGCGGCCTCGCCCGCCACCTGGCGACCCTGCGCACCACCGACGGCTACGAGCGCTTCCTCGCCTGGGGCAAGGACCTGCTGGAACGCACCCCCGTCATCGGACAGCCGCTGTACGGGTCGCTGCACGGGGCGAAGAAGGGGTTCAAGGACTTCATCGCGCCGCAGGGCATGTTCGAGGACCTGGGGCTGAAGTACATCGGCCCGGTCGACGGGCACGACACCGCGGCCGTCGAGGCGGCACTGCGGCACGCCAGGCGCTTTCGCGGCCCGGTGCTCGTGCACTGCATCACCGAGAAGGGCCGCGGCTACGCCCCCGCGCTGAGCGACGAGGCCGACCGCTTCCACACCGTCGGCGCCATGGACCCGCTGACCTGCGTTCCGCTGGCCCCCGCCGCCGGTCCGTCCTGGACCTCCGTGTTCGGTGACGAGATCGCGGCGATCGGGGCGGAGCGGCCGGACGTCGTGGCGCTCACCGCCGCGATGCTGGACCCCGTCGGCCTGACCAAGTTCGCCGAGGCGTTCCCCGACCGGGTCTGGGACGTGGGCATCGCCGAGCAGCACGCCGCGGTCAGCGCCGCGGGGCTCGCCACCGGAGGGCTCCATCCGGTCGTCGCCGTCTACGCCACCTTCCTCAACCGGGCGTTCGACCAGCTGCTGATGGACGTCGCCCTGCACAAGTGCGGTGTGACCTTCGTCCTGGACCGGGCCGGGGTCACCGGACCCGACGGGGCCTCGCACAACGGCATGTGGGACCTGTCCGTGCTCCAGGTCGTGCCCGGGTTGCGCATCGCGGCCCCGCGCGACGCGGAGCGGCTGCGGGAGGAGCTGCGCGAGGCGGTCGCGGTGGACGACGCGCCGACCCTGGTCCGCTTCCCTAAGGAGTCGGTGGGCGAGCCGGTCCCGGCGATCGGGCGGATCGGCGGCATGGATGTGCTGCGGCGCGCCGAGGACGCCGATGTGCTGCTCGTCGCCGTCGGCGTGATGGCGCCCGTCTGCCTGCGTACCGCCGAACTGCTCGAAGGCGCCGGCATCCGCTGCACCGTGGTGGACCCCCGCTGGGTCAAACCGGTCGACGAGCGGCTGGCGCCGCTCGCCTCCGAGCACCGGCTCGTCGCCGTCGTCGAGGACAACAGCCGGGCCGGGGGCGTCGGCTGGGCGGTCGGCCAGGCGCTGCGGGACGCCGGCGTCGACGTACCGCTGCGGACCTTCGGCATTCCCGAGCAGTTCCTCGCGCACGGCAAACGGGCCGAGGTACTGGCCGACATCGGACTCACACCGGTCGAGATCGCGGGCCGGATCAGCGCCGCGACGGCCGCCCGGAAGGCGGCCGACGGCACGGGGCACGGAGCCCCGGCCAACGGGCACAAGGAGAGCGGGGCATGAAGGACGACGAGCCCAAGGGCTTCGATCTGGCGCGGCTTCTCGCCGAGCGCGGCGCCGAACGCTACGAGCTGCACACCAAGCACCTCAACCACCAGCTCCCGCGCATGCTGCACACCATCGGCTTCGACAAGGTCTACGAACGGGCCGAGGGCGCGCACTTCTGGGACGCGGACGGCAACGACTACCTGGACATGCTCGCCGGTTTCGGGGTGATGGGCCTCGGCCGGCACCACCCCGTCGTACGCAAGGCGGTGCACGACGTCCTGGACGCCTCGCTCGCCGACCTCACCCGCTTCGACTGCCAGCCGCTGCCGGGGCTGCTGGCCGAGAAGCTGCTGAGCCACAGCCCGCACCTGGACCGGGTGTTCTTCGGCAACAGCGGTACGGAGGCCGTCGAGACGGCGCTCAAGTTCGCCCGGTACGCCACCGGCAGGCCGAGGATCCTCTACTGCGACCACGCCTTCCACGGGCTGACGACCGGCTCCCTCTCGGTCAACGGCGAGGGCGGCTTCCGCGACGGCTTCGCCCCGCTGCTGCCCGACACCGCCATCGAACTCGGTGACCTCGACGCGCTGCGGCGGGAGCTCAAGCGCGGCGACGTGGCCGCGCTCGTGGTCGAGCCGATCCAGGGCAAGGGCGTGCACGCGGCGCCGCCCGGGTTCCTGCGCGAGGCGCAGGAGCTGCTGCACAAGCACAAGGCCCTCCTCATCGCCGACGAGGTGCAGACGGGTCTGGGCAGGACCGGCGACTTCTACGCGTACCAGCACGAGGAAGGCGTCGAACCCGATCTGGTCTGCGTCGCCAAGGCGCTCTCCGGCGGCTACGTCCCGGTCGGGGCGACGGTCGGCAAGGACTGGATCTTCAAGCGGGTCTACTCCTCCATGGACCGGGTCCTCGTCCACTCCGCGAGCTTCGGCTCCAACGCCCAGGCCATGGCGGCGGGACTCGCCGTGCTCTCGGTGATGGAGGACGAGGAGACCGTGGCGCACGCGCGCCGCACCGGGGACCTGCTGCGCGAGCGGCTGTCCGCCCTCGTCGGCCGCTACGAGCTGCTGCACGAGGTGCGGGGGCGCGGGCTGATGATCGGCATCGAGTTCGGCCGCCCCACCTCGCTGAAGCTGCGCAGCCGCTGGACCATGCTCCAGGCGGCCCGCAAGGGCCTCTTCGCGCAGATGGTGGTCGTGCCGCTGCTCCAGAAGCACCGCATCCTCACCCAGGTGTCCGGCGACCACCTCGAAGTGATCAAGCTGATCCCGCCGCTGGTGATCGACGACGCCGACGTGGACCGGTTCGTGAGCGCCTTCACGGCTGTCATGGACGACGCGCACAGCGGCGGCGGGCTGATGTGGGACTTCGGGCGGACCCTGGTCAAACAGGCGGTCGCCAACCGCTGAGAGTTCTTGCCTCGGAGGCAAGAAATTTGCCTCCGAGGAAAGACTTTGGCCCAATGGAGGCATGAACCCTCCGGACGACCAGGTGGCCGAGGAACTCCCCGGCGTCGCCCCACGCCTGCGCGACCTGCGCCGCGGCCGTGGCCTCACCCTGGAGACCGCGGCCCAGCGCGCCGGGCTCTCGCCCGCTCACCTGTCCCGGCTCGAAACGGGCCGGCGCCAGCCCTCGCTGCCGATGCTGCTGCAACTGGCCAGGATCTACGGTACGACGGTCTCCGAGCTGCTCGGCGAGATGCCCCCGGAACGTGACGCGATCGTCCGAGGCCGCCCCTTCGAGGGCGCTGCGGCCAACGGCTGGATGTACCAGCAGGCCGGCGGCTCCGGCCGGGCCATGCAGGCGCTCCGCGTCCGCGTCCCGTACGGAGCCCAGGGCGACCTGGTCCGCGTCCACCCCGGCGAGGAATGGCTGTACGTCCTGGCGGGCCGTCTGCGGGTGACCCTCGGTGACACGGTGCACGACCTGGCCCCCGGGGACAGCGCGCACTTCGACTCGCTCACTCCGCACCGGATCGTGGCCCCGGAGCCGGACGGCTCGGAGCTGCTCTTCGTCCACACCCTGCTCCAGAGCTCCGCCGCCGAGCTGTGTCTCGGCAGCGCAGTCCACCGTCGCTAGACGTCCCGCGGCCGGCGCCCCCGGCCGCCAGAGAGGCCGGCCATGTCCGATTCCGAGAACTACGACCCGCTCACCCCGGCCAAACGGGCGGGCGCCGACACGCACGAGAAGAAGATGCCCCGCGGGCTCGTCATCCGGCTGTTCGCCTACCTGGTGGCCGGGCACGTCATCGCCGGGTTCCTCTACCTGCTGTTCGCGGTGGGGATGCACAACCAGTAGGCCCGCCCGGCGCGCTCAGCCCTCGTCGAGGAGCCGTTCGCGCAGCCGTTCGAGGGTGGCGGGCGCGAGCCCCAGCCCGTCGGAGAGGTAGCGGTCGGTGCCGCCCCAGGTCTCGTCGATGGTCGCGAACGCCGAGGCGAGGTAGTCGGGGTGCGCGCCGAACAGCGGGTTCAGCAGCTCCATCACCTCCGGCGACATCCCGGCGGGCGAGGTGTCGCTGCGCCGGACCCGGTAGCGGCGGTGCGCGTCGTTCGACTTCAGGTAGTCGGCCTCGATGGCCTCGCGCCCGACACCCACCGCCAGCAGCGTCACCGCGATGGAGAGCCCGGCCCGGTCCTTGCCGGCCGCGCAGTGCATCAGCGCCGGCACGCTGTCCTCGGCCAGCGCGTGCAGGACCCGGCTGTGCTCGGCCGTGCGGTCCAGGATGATCGCGCGGTAGGAGGCGACCATGCGGCCGGTCCCCTTCCCGTCGGCCAGGATCGAGCGCAGCTCGTCCATGTCGCCGTCGCGCACCATCCGCCAGAACTCGGCCCCGTCCGCCGGGTCGCTGAGCGGGATGCTCACATTGCGCACGCCCGGCAGCTCCACGTCGAGACCGTCCAGCTTGTGGTCCGCCGCGTTGCGGAAGTCGAAGACGGTGTGCAGGCCGAGACCGGTGAGGAAGGCCGTGTCCTCGGCCGTGGCGTGGGCCAGGTGGCCGCTGCGGTAGAGGCTTCCGTACCGCACCCGACGGCCGTCGGAGGCGGGCAGTCCGCCCACGTCCCGGAAGTTGCGGACACCGGCCAGCACGGGCTCCGTCGGCGGGGTCTGCGGCAGCTGCTGCGTCACGGTCACTCCTGGAGGCTCTGCCCCGGCGCCTGTCGCCGACGGGCCCACGCCCGTGACGATACGACATCGGTTCCAGGGGCAATCATCTCGGTCGGCGCCTCCCTCCGGCGGTGGACGGGGTGCGATTTTCCGTGTGCGGGGCGTTGCCCTCCCTCGTCGCGCGGTCGATGATGTGCGGAACTGTGTGAATCTGTGGCACGTGGACGGGGGCGCGATGATCGAGACGGGCGACCGGGGCCGGACCTGGCTGCTGACCGGGGCGAGCGGCAGCTACGCCTTGCATCTCACCGGCCGGCACGAGCTGCTGCACCTGCACTGGGGCCCGCGGATCTCCCTGGCCGCCGCCGAAGCCCTGGCCGCCGCACCCGCGCCGCCCGGCCGGGGCTTCGAGTCCCCGCTGGACGGCCGCGAGGAGTACCCGGTGGAGGGCGGCCCGCGGTTCGTGCGCCCCGCACTCTCGGTGCGCACCGACGAGGTGCGCGGGACCGCGTGGGTGTTCACGGGCGACGCCGTGGACGGCGACGAGCTGCGGATCTCCTTCGACGATCCGCTGCACCGCCTCGCGATCACCCTGCACTACCGGATGCGCGACGACTCCGACGTCATCGAGCGCTGGACCACGCTCACCCACACCGGACCGGACGGCCCGCCCGTCGAACTGCTCCGCGCCGACGCGGCGGCCTGGTCCCCGCCCGCCCGCGACGGCTGGCGGCTCAGCCGGCTGCACGGCCGCTGGGCGGCGGAGACCCAGCTGGAGCGCACCGAGCTGGCGTACGGGGAACACCTCCTGTCCAGCCGGCGCGGCCACACCGGCCACCAGGGCCTGCCCTGGCTCGCCCTGGACGCGGACGGCGCGGCCACCGAGGAGAACGGCGAGGTCTACGGCTGCGCCCTCGGCTGGTCCGGGTCCTGGCGCATCGCCGTACAGCGGCTGCCCGACGGGCTCGTACAGATCACCGGCGGCGCCGGCTACGACGACTCCGGGCTGCTGCGCCTCGCGCCCGGTCGGTCGTACACCAGCCCCGTCTTCGCCGGACTGTGGAGCGCGGCGGGCTTCGGCGGGGCCAGCCGCGCCTGGCACGCCTGGCAGCTCGCCCATGTGATCCCCGACGCTTCCGAGCCGCGCCCGGTCCTCTACAACTCCTGGGAGGCCACCCGGTTCGACATCGCGGAGGACCAGCAGCGGGCCCTCGCCGAGCGCGCGGCGGCGATGGGCGTCGAGCTGTTCGTCGTGGACGACGCCTGGTTCGGGCAGCGGGTGAGCGACCGGGCCGGGCTCGGCGACTGGACGCCGAACCCGGAGCGGTTCCCGGACGGGCTCGGCCCGCTCGCCCGGTATGTGCACGGGCTGGGCATGCGGTTCGGGATCTGGGTCGAGCCCGAGATGGTCAATCCCGACAGCGATCTCTACCGTGCCCACCCCGACTGGGTGCAGCACTTCCCCGGGCGGGAGCGGACGGAGTTCCGCAATCAGCTGGTCCTGAACCTGGCCCGCCCGGACGTGCGGGCGTATCTGTGGGAGCGGCTGGACGCGCTGCTGTCCACCACGCCGGTCGACTATGTGAAGTGGGACTTCAACCGCTGCTTCTCGGACGCGGGCTGGCCGGGCGCGGACTACCCGCAGCGGCTCTGGACCGAGCACGTGGACGGCCTGTACGCGCTGATCGACCGGCTGCGCGCCGCCCACCCCGCAGTCGCCTTCGAGTCCTGCTCGGGCGGGGGCGGCCGCGTCGACCTGGGCATCCTCTCCCGTACGGACCAGGTCTGGACGTCGGACAACACCGACCCGCTGGACCGCCTCGCCATCCAGGAGGGCTTCGGGCAGATCCATCCCGCCCGGGTGATGGCGGCCTGGGTCACGGACAGCCCGAACCTCCAGCTGAACGGCCGCTTCTCCTCGCTGCGCTTCCGGTTCGTGAGCGCCATGGCCGGGGTGCTGGGGATCGGCGGCGACCTCACCGAGTGGAGCGGGGCCGAGCTGGACGAGGCGCGCGGGTGGGTGGAGCTGTACAAGGAGATCCGCCCGGTCGTGCAGCTGGGGGAGCTGTACCGGCTGCGCGCGCCGGACAGCGGACTCGGCGCCGTGCAGTACGTGCGGGGCGCGGACACCGTCGTACTGATGTGGCTCCATGCCCAGCGGTACGGGGAGGAGCCGCCGGCCCTGCGGCTGCGCGGTCTCGATCCGGAGGCCACGTACACCTGCCTGGACACGGGGGCCGCGCACCACGGTTCGGTGCTGCTGCACCACGGCTTGCGCACCGGGCTGAGCGGGGACCTGGACGCGCGGGTGCTGCGGCTGCGGCGTGGGTGACGGCTACGGCATGTCCGTAATGTGGCGTTTTGCCGAACATGCCCCGGTTGCAAGGGAGATGATCACCCGCTCGTGAGCGGGATCATATCCGTGACGGTGTGTGGTGGCGGTGCGGTGGGGTAGTCCGTATGCCGCGCGGAAAGCCAAGATCCGTAATCCACGGAGTGTGACCGGAATTCCGCGCCGAATTTCCGGTGCCGAATCCCGGGCGGAACCCGTGGCTTGTTTCCGCCGTCCCGGCTCGCTTACGTTCCATGTCAATCCGGATGGAACGCCCAATCCTGCCGCCGTCCGGAATTCGCACCCACTCACCGTGTGGCAGGAGCGGGGGAACCAGGTAAGCCGCCGACCGGGAGAACCGGCCGGCTAGGGGTGAAGCCGCGCCAGCCGCGGCCGGGCATCTCCAGCCCGAACCCGACAGCTCACCTCGCAGGCGCCGGAGAGGAAACCCTTCATGCCCATTTCGGGTAAGCACCGTCGTCCCAAGTCCAGCACCATCGCCCGTGGTGTCGTCGCCGCGAGCGCCGGCGGAGCCGTCATCGCTCTTCCGCTGCTCGGCGCCACCGGTGCCAACGCCGCGGAGCAGGCCGCCCCGGCCACCTCGAAGTCGGCCGCCGCGCACAGCACCCCGGCCAAGTCCGCGAAGAGCGCCGGCACCACCACCTACTCCGTCGTCTCCGGCGACTACCTGTCGAAGATCGCGGCCGAGCACAAGCTCAAGGGCGGCTGGCACAAGCTGTACCAGGACAACCGCGACGTCGTCGGCGAGAACCCGAGCCTGATCTTCCCGGGCATGAAGCTGACGCTCGGCGCCAAGTCGGCCGCGACCGCCTCCACCACCCCGTCGAAGGCCCCCGCCCGGACGGAGGCGAAGGCCGCCCCGAAGACCGAGGCCAAGACGACCGGCACGAAGACCACCACGGCCTCCGAATCCTCCTCCGGCGCCTCCGCGTCCCAGGAGGCCCAGGCCCCGGCCGCCCAGGACAACGCCTCCGGTTACGTCCACCCGGTCCCCGGCAACCACACCACCGCCTACCGCGCCTCCGGCGCCAGCTGGTCCAGCGGCAGCCACACCGGCATCGACTTCCCCGTCGCCACCGGCACCAGCGTGAAGGCCATCACCTCCGGCACCGTCGTCACCGCCGGCTGGGGCGGCGCCTACGGCAACGAGGTCGTCATCAAGCACGCCGACGGCCACTACTCGCAGTACGGCCACATGTCCTCGCTCTCCGTCTCGGCGGGCCAGACCGTGACCGCGGGCCAGCAGATCGGCCTCTCCGGCTCCACCGGCAACGCCACCGGCCCGCACCTCCACTTCGAGGTCCGCACCGGCCCGGCGTACGGCTCGGACATCGACCCGATCGCCTACCTGGCGTCGCACGGGATCAACGTCTGATCCAGCAGGACCGGCCCGCTGAACCGGGCCGCGGCAGGACAGAGAGGGGCGGTGCGCGGCGGCGCACCGCCCCTCTGCTTATTCCCCCTTTACCGAAACCTGACCGGGTGGTTTATCTCACCACCCGTCAACCCCTTATTACGGTCGCGTAGGTCACATTAAGGGGTGCAGGATATGCGCTTGTGGCAGACGATTCGAGAAACATCCAACAGGGCGTCATCAACCGACAGGGCGCCATCGGGTCGTACGCGGCGATTGGCGACAGTTTCACCGAGGGAGTCGGCGACCCCGGCCCGGACGGAACGTTCGTCGGCTGGGCCGACCGGCTCGCGGTCCTTCTCGCGGACCGGCTCCCGGAACCCGGCACGGCAGCGGACGCCGAGGTCTCACCCGTTCCCGCGCACGGGGATTTCCGGTACGCCAATCTCGCCGTACGAGGACGCCTCCTCGACCAGATAGTCGAGGAGCAGGTGCCCCGCGCCAAGGAACTCGCCCCCGATCTGGTGAGCTTCTGCGCCGGCGGCAACGACATCATCCGGCCCGGCACCGACCCCGACGACGTGGCCGAACGCTTCGAGCGCGCGGTCGCCGACCTGACCGGCTCGGTCGGCACCGTCATGATCACCACCGGCTTCGACACCCGTGGCGTGCCCGTGCTGCGCCATCTGCGCGGCAAGATCGCCACCTACACCGCCCACGTACGGGCCATCGCCGACCGCTACGACTGCCCGGTGCTCGACCTGTGGTCGCTGCGCTCCGTGCAGGACCGGCGCGCCTGGGACGGCGACCGGCTGCATCTGTCGCCCGAGGGGCACACCCGGGTCGCGCTGCGCGCCGCCCAGGTCCTCGGACTCGACGTGCCGGCCGACCCGGACCAGGAATGGCCGCCGCAGCCCCCGCGCGGCACCCTGGAGGTCCGGCGCGACGACATCCACTGGGCGCGCGAATACCTCGTCCCGTGGATCGGACGACGGCTGCGCGGCGAGTCCTCCGGGGACCACGTCGAGCCGAAGCGGCCGGACCTGCTGCCGCTCTGACAGAACCGTCGCTGTCCTCAGCCGCCCGCCGCGGCGGCCGGGGACAGCGGCAGCGCGGCCGGTACGCGCTCCAGCACCCCGCCCGCGAAGACGTCGTACAGCGGCAGCGTCTCCAGATGCACATAGCCGATGTGGCAGTCGCAGACGGCGAGCGGGCAGGCCCTCGGCCCCAGCGCCCGGCGGTAGCTGCCGTCGTACAGATTGCCCAGCTCGGCCCGGACGAAGTGGCAGCGGCGCACCGTCCCGTTCCCGTCCACCGAGATCACCGACTCACCGGTCCGGCAGGGCAGCCCCGCCGAGCGGTGCGGATGACGGCTGTACGGGAACAGCGGGTCGATCGCCGTCCACCGGCCGGCCTCCTCGTCCGTGTAGGTGTGTCCCTCGGCGGCGTTCACCCAGAGATAGACCTCGTCCGCCAGGGCCGCGCGCAGCCGCCGCGCCTCACCGAGATGGGCCTCCAGCCCCACCACCCCGACGCTGTGGCGCACCCCGAGGTCCCGCAGCTCCGCGCACCGGGCGAGGAAACGCTCGTACGGTGTCTGCCCCGGGTGGTACGTGCACCACAGCGCGATCCGCTCACGGGCCGCCGCGGGCGCCTCGGCCAGCCACCGTGTCCGCCCGCCGAGGTTCGTCTGGATCGCGACCCGGCGCACCTGCGGCAGCCCGGCCAGCTCCACGATCGCCCGGCGGTACCAGGAGCGCACCAGCCCCTCGCCCCACGGCGTGAACAGCACCGAGATCCGGTCCCCGGTCTGCTCCGCCACCCACGCCGTGAACCGCTCCAGCGCCGCCCGGTCGGCCCGCAACTGCTCCCGGCTGTCGCGCCGCTTGGCGAACGGGCAGTACGGGCAGTCGTAGTCGCACGAGGCGAGCGGGCCCCGGTAGAGAATCGTCAGGTCCACGGATGACTCACTTCAGCTCGTACGCGGCCATCGCGGCCCGCACGGCGGGGGAGAAGAGCTCGGGGCCCAGCGCGTCGGAGTACGCGAGCCCCTCGGACGACAGCCGCAGCAGCCCCTCGGCCGGCGCCGCCGCGTCCAGCCAGCCCCGGGCCTCGAACCGGGCCAGCTCCGCGGGGAAGTCCTCGTACGGGGAGGTGCCGAACCGCTCGCGGTAGCCGGACAGGGGCATGCCATCGGCCTGGAGCACCGACTGGAGGAGATGACGGCGGCGCGCCTCGTCCCCGTCGGTGTACCGCCCGACCTCGGCGCGCGAGAAGTCGGCGGTGGCCGTGTAGGCGTCGATGATCCCGCGCACCTCGCCCATCCGCACCGCGTAGTCGAAGGAGTAGTGCAGGCGCGAGGTGTAGGAGCGGGCGCCGCAGCCCAGGCCGATCATGCCGTCGGTCTGGCAGGCGTGGTCGTCGGGGCCGTCCGTGCGCGGGGCGTCGGCGCGACGGAACATCCGCATCGACACCTGCTCGTAGCCCCGGGCGAGAAGGTGGTCGCGGCCGGCCCGGTAGAGGCGCAGGCGCTGCTCGTCCCAGGCCGGGTCGGCCGCACCGGCGGAGAGCCGGTCCAGTGGGGTCAGCGGACGCACGTACAGCGGGTAGAGATACAGCTCCTCGGGCCGCCAGCGCAGCGCCGTGTCCAGCGAGGTGCGCCAGCTCCGCTCGGTCTGGCCGTCGATGCCGTAGATCAGGTCGATGTTGAGGACGGGTATGGAGGTGTCCCGGATCAGGCCGAGGGCGCGCTCGACGTCGGCGGCGCGCTGCGGGCGCACCGCCGCGCGGGCCTCGGCCTCCACGAAGCTCTGCACACCGATGCTGATCCTGGTCGTGCCCCGCTCGGCGAGGACGGCCAGCCGGTCGGCGGTGGCGGTCGACGGGGACGTCTCCACCGACAGCGGCACCGACCGCAGATCGGCGCCCATGCGCTTCTCGGCGATGTCGCACAGCCGCTCCAGCTCCCCGGCCTCCAGGAAGGTGGGCGTGCCGCCGCCGAACGCCGCCGCGGCGAACCGGACCGGCTCCCCGTCGCCCAGCGCGTCCCGCACCGCGCCCGCCTGCCGGTCCAGCGCGTCGAGATACCGCGAGGCCGGCTCGCCGGGCGCGCCGATCCGGGTGAAGAGATTGCAGAACCCGCAGCGGACCTCGCAGAACGGGATGTGCAGATAGAGGGAGAGCGCGTCCTTGCGTTCCCCCGCCCACAGCTCGCTCAGCGCCGGCCGTCCGCCGGGGACTTCGGCGAGCGGGCGGTACGCCGTCTTGTGCGGATAGGCGTACACATAGCTCTGGTACGGGCGGACGGTCTGTGGCGTGGTCATCGTGCGGTCCCCGGTTCCAGGAAGAAATGGGCGTACGGAACGGTCCAGACGGACGCGTGGCCGAGCCGGTGACCCGTGTAGCCGTCGTCGCCGTACGCCGTGCCGTGGTCGGAGCAGACGATGGCGAAGGCGCGGCGGCGGCTGCTCGCGGCGGCGAAGAGCCGGCCGATGTGCGCGTCGACGTACTCCAGGGCCGCGGCGTGCGTGTCACGGCTGTCCCCGGCATCACGGGTCGCCCCGGCGCGGTGGAACCAGTTCGGCTGGTGCAGCGCGGAGACGTTGACGAACAGGAAGAGCCGCTGACCGGGCGGCAGCGCGGCGACCACCTGCTCGGCCCTGCGCACCTGCGCCTCGAACGAGGTGGGCGAGGCGACGCCGAACTCCGGCTCCCAGTGCGCCTCCTGGAACATCCCCGGCAGCACCGAGCCGAGCGGCCCCCGCTGGTTGAAGAATCCGACACCGCCGACGCACACCGTGCGGTACCCCTCCTTCGCCAGTCCCGAGACCAGGTCCGGGGTGTCGAACACGAAGGTGCGCTCCGCCGTCGTCTCGCTGCCGGCGAACCGGGCGGCGAACAGCCTGGGATGCGGCCCCGGCGTGGCGGGGGTGGGCAGGAACCCCGCGAAGATCGCCTGATGGGAGGCGTAGGTGAAGCTGCCCGGGGCATGCCGCTCCTCCCAGGCACCCCCCGGCAGGTGGCGGGCCAGATGCGGGATGCGCCCGGCGGCGGCGAGCTCCGCCGCCACGTCGTACCGCAGGGTGTCCAGGGTGACGAGCAGCAGGTCGTGGCTGCCCACGACCTCGCTCATGTCGGGGTCCGGGGCGTCCGCGACGCCGGGGGAGGGCTCAGGGGGCAGGGGTGACACGGGTGTTCCTTGCTCGGTTCAGTACGGCGGCGACCTGCGCCGCGTAGGTGTCCAGGCCCTCGGCTCCGCTGCCGGGCAGGCCGGTCAGCCGCGGCAGCAGATCGCCGAAGGCGTTGACCTCGCCGACGGAGAAGCGCCGCCAGCCGGTCAGGGGCAGCAGGTCGACGCCGACGCACAGCGTGTCCGGGAAGACCCGGGCCGCCTGTTCGCAGACGGCCAGGGCCCTGCCCCAGTCGGCCCCCGCCGCCCCCACGGCCGCGCGGACCTGGTCCAGGTCGCCGCGCGCGCCGCCGAGATGCAGATTGGTCATGGGGGAGCGGCTGGTGCGCACCACGGCGTGGGTGGCCCGGCCGTCGACCACGACGACCCGCAGATCCGCGACCCGGCCGCCCTGCGCGGCCTTGGGCAGCCAGCGCTCGATGTGCAGCCCGTCCGGGGCGAGCGCGTCGACGATCGCCGCCACCTCGCGCTCCGTCGTGCACCGGCGCACCCGCAGCGAGTTGTAGAGGCGGCCGGCTGGGTCCCGCTCGACGGAGGTGGCCGCCCGGACCCGGCCGCCGCCGGCCGTCTCCACCGCGAGCACGCCGGACGCGGACGACCCGTGCGCCGGCTTCACGAACACCCGCGGCATGCGGTGCCCGGCCATCAGCGCACGCACGTCGTCCCAGCCCCGCACCGGGGGCGCGGCCCGGCCGGAGGTCGGGGACGCGGGGACGGGCACCCCCGCCGCGTCCAGCACGCCGTGGCACAGCCGCTTGTCGAACAGCACCGCGATGTCGGCCGGGTCGTCCAGCAGCCCGGCCCCGGCCTCGGCCGCGGCCCGCGCCACCTCGCGTACCGCGGCGGTGAACCGGGCGTACCAGAGCGCCGAACCCTCCACCCTCGTCGGGTCGGCGGCGTCCCGCAGCAGCCGGTCCACCTCCGCGTCCTCGCCGGGCGACTCGATCCGCACGATTTCCCCGGGCAGGAAGCGCGCACCGCCGTCCAGCACGTCGAGCCAGGAGACCGTGCGCGCCGCGGGCAGGCCGGCGGCCGCCACCGCGTCCTGGAAGAGGGTCACCCGACGGCTGCCCGGATTGCCGACGACCGCGAGACGCGGCGGCCCGCTACTCGCTGACCGCGACATAGCGGGGCTCGTCGTCATCGGGGTCCCAGTGGTCCGCCTCCGCGAGGTCGACGTGGACGCCCTCGCGGTCGCACAGCTCCTGGAAGCGCGCCATCACCGGGTCGGTGAGGTAGTGGTGGTGCAGGTCGAGACCGGACAGATGGGTGAGCGGCTGGCCGTCGAGCAGGGCCAGGGCGCCCGTGTCGCTGAGGGTGCCCATCGAGAGCGCCAGGAACTCCAGTTGCGCGACGACCGGAGCGGAGGCGACCGCCGCGGCGATCTCGTCCTGGATCTCGCTGTTCTGCAACCCGAGACGGCGAAGCCTCGGAAAGGCACCGCCGGAGAGCAGTGGGGCCAGATCCGCCACCGTGGCGTCCCCCGCGTACCACTGGGAGCCGAACCACAGCTCCAGCCGCTCCAGCGCGGGCAGTTCGCAGGAACCCACCGCGCGCACGACCTGGCCGGGCAGGCCGCCGGACTCGAACCGCAGGGACCGCAGCGCCTCGTGCCGCACCGGCCGAAGCTCCAGGGTCTCTTCGTTCAGCCCGCTGCCACCGCCGCGCACCACCAGCTCCTCCAGGCGGGGGAACGCCTCGATCACCGGGGTGATGTCACACATCTGGAGCCAGGACACCTCGCACTCCTCGCCCACGACATCGGCCAGGAACAGGCCGCGCAGCGCCGGGAAACGGCCGGCGTCCGCGGCGATCAGCTCCACCACGGGACTCAGAGGGCTGTATTCCTCCGACCACCAGGGCCCGATGAGCAGGGCCCGGACCGCCGCCGGGTCGACCGTGTCCAGGAAGTGCTGCCAGAGCACGGGGAACTCCGGCCCGTCCCAGGCACAGTCCAGCCGCCAGGCTATGGAGTCCGCTCCGGGCAGCGTGTCCGGCAGCCCGCCGTCGTCACCCGGTGCCGGAAGGGTGAACACGGGCAGGCCATGGAAGGAGCAGGGGTGATCGATTCCGGTCATCGCGTCATCACTCCGCGACCGTGACGTAGCGGCCCGCGGCGCCCCGGCCGTCCCACGGCTCGCAGCGCTCCGAGAGGTCCACCCGCACCCCGTGCGGCTCCAGTGCCTGGGTGACCCGTCGCTCCATCGGCTCGGTGAGGAAGTGGTGGTGCAGGTCGAGGACGTCGAGGTGGGTCAGCGGCTGCCCCTCCAGAAGGGCGGCCGCGCCCTCGTCGCCGAGCGTGCCGCAGGACAGGTCCAGGGTGCGCAGGCGGGCGACGAGCGGGGCCGGGGCGAGGGCCGCGGCGATCTCGTTCTGGATCTCGCTGTTGCGCAGGCCGAGGTGGTGCAGGGCGGGGAAGCGCGTACCGGACAGCAGCGGCGCCAGGTCCGCCACATGGGCGTCGCCGCCGTAGGCCGAGACACCGAGCCACAGGTCCAGCCGCTCCAGCGACGGCAGTTCGCTGTCCATGACACCGCGCACCACCTCGCGCGGCAGCCCGCCCGTCTCGATGGTGAGCGCCTTCAGACGCTCGTGCCGCGTGGCCGGGAAGACCAGCTCGGACCCGCCGCGCACGCCCAGCTCCACCAGCGCGGGGAAGGCGCCGAGCAGTTCTGTGACGTCGCTCTGCTCGATCCAGGAGATCTCCGCCTCCTCCATCGTCAGATCCCCGACGAACACCGCCTCCAGGGAGGTCAGCCGGCCGGCCGCGGCGATGACGAGACCGATGGGGTACGACGACGTCTCCTCGTACGACTCGCCCCACTGCCCGATGATCAGGGCGCGGACGCCGGCCGGATCGACCTCCGCCAGGAAGGCGTCGAACTCCTCCTCCCACGTCCCCTCGTCCTCGTACGCGTCGATCGAGACCCGCCAGGCGGCGGCGTCGGCCGCGGGCCGGGGGCCGCCGTCCGAGCCGGACTGGAAATCGACGGCCGGAAGGCCCAGCAACGCGTGCAGGTGGTCCACGGACATGGCCCTGAGCTCCTGATGACAGCGACGGATTTGATGTCCGCAAGGTCTATCAAGCCCCACTGACAGCGGGGCGACCGGCCCCGCCCGTGACGGCTCGGCAGCCGATTGTCAGACCCCCGCCGTAGCGTTTTCGATGTGACCGGCACAGCGGGTGCCGACACGGAGGGGAGAGGTCTGTGTACCGGCAGGGCGACGTACTGATCATGGCTCTGGAGGAGTCGGCGGTGCCCGCGCACCTCCTGGAGGCGCCGGGCGAACTGCGCGACGCGCGGGGCCGTCTGGTGCTCGCGCTCGGCGAGGTGACCGGACACGCGCACGCCGTGCCCGGCCCCGGACGGCTGATCCGGGAGGGCGGGGTCTTCGGCCCGATGCTGCTCCACCTCCCCGAAGGCGGACGCGTGGTGCACGAGGAGCACGCCACGATCCCGCTGCCCCAGGGCTGGTTCCGCGTGGTGCGCCAGCGGGAGTACGCGCCGGGGGCGGTCCGTATCGTCGCGGACTGAGCGACGGCGGGACGGGCGCGGCAGCAGGACCTGAAGGCCGGCCCCGGGAGGACCGGGCCGGGAACAGAGCGGAACAGGGGACGGGGAAACCGATGCAGTACGTGGACTCTTGGCGGGCCGTGGCGGCGGCGACCGGCGCGGCGGACCGGGCGGCGGCCGAGGACGGGGTGCGGCTCGCCTACCGGGCGGCGGGCCTCGCCGGGCCGGAGGAAATCGTCTGGGCCGATTCGCCCAGGGCGGCCGTCGAGGCCGTGGCGGGGCTGGCGGACGCGGGCCGCTCCGTCCGCGACGAGGTGAGGACCCGTCCCTGGGCGGAGGAGCGGCGCCGGGTGTACGACGCGCTGGGCCCGGCCGGCTGGTCCGCCCTCTGGTCCGCCACCGGCGCCCAGCTCTGGGAGACCACGGCCGGGCTCGCCGAGCGGATACGGGCGGGGGTGGTGGCCGACCTCGGCGGGGACCCGGACGCGGAGTCCCGGGTGCGGCTCCTCCTGCTCGACGCGGTCCTCGGGCAGCATGACGCGGCCTGGCTCGCCGCGTTCGACGGCCGGGGCGACCGGCTCGACGGGCTGGCGGCGGTGGCGCGCAACGCCGGCTGGTGGTGGCCCTACGAGCGCGTCGCCGTGATCAGCGAGCGCCCCCAGGTGCTGCGACGCGACGAGGCGGGCCGGCTGGACCGGGGCGACGGACCGGCGCTCTCCTACCCCGACGGCTTCGCCCTGTACGCCTGGCGCGGCATGCCGGTCCCGCCGGACTTCCTCGACGAACTGTCCGCGCTGACGCCCCGGCGCATCCGCACCGAGGAGAACGCGGAGCTGCGCCGCGTGATGCTGGAGTACTACGGCTACGACCGCTACCTCACCGAGTCGGGCGCCGAACCGGTCCACCGGGACGAGACGGGCATCCTCTGGCGGATCGCGCTCGCCGGGGACGAGGACGTCGTCATGGTGGAGGTGGTCAACTCGACACCCGAACCGGACGGCACCCACCGCACGTACTGGCTGCGGGTGCCGCCCACGACCAGGACCGCCAGGGCGGGCGTCGCCTGGACCTTCGGACTGAGCGGCGAGACCTACGCGCCGCTGCGGCAGACCTGACCGCGCCGGAAAGGAGAGAGCCCGGCCGTGCCCCGCCCAGGGGCGTGGGCCGTCAGGCGGTCAGGGCCTCGTGGTCGATGCCCAGTTCACGGGCGAGCGCCTGCTCGGTCCACTCCAGCATCGTGGCCCGGGACAGCGGACCCGCGTACGACGCCATCTGCACCGCGAGCCCGTCCAGCAGGGCGGTCAGCCGCCAGGCCACGGACATCGGGTCGTCGCAGAGGAACTCGCCCGCCGCCGCGCCCTCCTCGATGACCTCGGCCAGCTCCGCCTTCCACTGCTGGTCGAGATCGCCGGCCACATTGCGCAGCGCCGGATCGCGGAGGGAGGCCGCCCAGCCCTCGATCCACAGCCGCCAGCCCTTGGCCTGGCCCGTCGGCGCGTACCAGCGGACGGCGGCGCGCAGCCTGCGTACGGCGGTCGTGCGGCGGCTCAACAGCTTGCGCAGATGGGCGAGGTCGATCTCGGCGGCATGCGCGAAGGCGGCCGCGACCAGCTTCTCCTTGGTGGAGAAGTGATAGAGCACAAGCGCGTTGCTCACGCCGAGCACGGACGCCACATCGGCGATGCGCACGGCGGCGACGCCCCGCACCTCGATCTGTTCGACGGCAGCGCGCAGCAGTTCCTCGCGCCGCTCCGCCACACCCAACCGCACTCTTGCCACGGCGTCACCCTAACCAATGCCCGTCCGGGCGCCGGATACACGGGGCGGGTCGCGGGGCTGCCCGAGCGGTCAGCGGTACCAGCCGAAGCGCTCGGCCATCACCGGCAGCCGGTCGGCGGCCACCGCGTGCGCCGCCGCCCTGGGCGTGCAGCCGTCCGCCTCCGCACGGGCCAGAACCAGGCCGACCAGGGCCCGCATCGAGCGCCGGATGTGGGCGAACGCCTCGTCCGCGTCGGCGCCGATGTCGCCGAACAGGGTCCACCACCACCAGGCGTTGGTACCGGAGTTGGCGACCACGTCGGGCAGCACGGTGATCCCGCGCCGGGCGAGCAGGGCCTCGGCTTCGGGCAGCACCGGCATATTGGCGGCCTCGACCACCCAGCGGGCCGTGATCCCGGCCTGGTTCGCGGCGTCCACGGCGTAGGAGACGGCGGCGGGCACCAGCACCTCCGCGTCCTGGACGAGCCAGGCACCGGCGGGCAGTTCCCGGTCGCCGGGGCGCAGTACCGCCCGGTCCACCGTGCCGTGCGCGTCCCGGGCGGCGAGCAGCGCCTCGACGTCGAGCCCGGCCGGGTTCGCGATCGTGCCCTTGATGTCGGCGACCGCGACCACCTTGAGCCCGGCCCGGGACAGGAACCGGGCGCTCGCCCCGCCCATCGTGCCCAGGCCCTGGAGCGCCACCCTGGCATCGCCGTGCGCGACACCGCCGGCGTCCAGCGCGGCGAGCGCCGCCTCGGCGACCCCGCAGCCGCCGGCCAGTTCGTCCAGGCCGATGCCGTCGACCTCGACGGCGAAGGCGTCGGCCAGGCGGCGGCGGGCCCCGGCCTCGTCCTCCAGCAGCGGGTAGACGGCCTGGACCGTGGAGACGAGGCCCGCCTCCGCCGCCGCGCGGTCCACCAGGTCCTGGCTGAGGCCCAGGTCCTCGCCGGTGGTCCAGATACTCTCGATGTACGGGCGCATCGCCCGCAGATAGCGGACCAGGACGCCATAGGCGGCCGGGTCCCTGGGGTCGCAGTCGATGCCGCCCTTGGCACCGCCCAGCGGGATGTAGCGGGCCCCGGTCCGGTCCGCGTCGAAGTGCAGGGCTTCCTTCATCGTCATGCCCCGGGCCAGCCCCGCCACCTCGTCCAGCGTGCAGCCCGGCCGCATCCGCAGCCCGCCGCTGGACACTCCGCGCACCAGCCGGTCGACGACGAGGTGCCCCTGATGGCCGGTGGCGTGGTCGGTCCAGGTCAGCGAGATGAGCGGGGCGGGCGGGGACACCGTGGGCGTGGTCATCGGGAGTGCTCCTCGGTCACTGTCGGCGGGCACTGTCGGCGGGCCGACCCTATTACTGAACAGTCGGTCAGTATTGGGATGCCGGGTCGCCCCTGTCAACGCGGCGTCCGCCGCCGCACCGCCCGCCGGCCGGAACGCGCCGGTGTCCGCGAGGGGAGGGGAAGGGGCGGGACGGCGTGCCGGATGCGGAATCCTGGGGGAGGCCCGCTCGTTGGATCCGGCATGACTGGATTCGACGCACGACAGGAGGCGCTGCTCCGGCTCTTCGGCGAGAGCGACAGCGGCGTCCTGGTCACACTCAAGAAGGACGGCAGGCCCCAGCTGTCCAATGTCAACCACTTCTACTACCCCGACGAGCACATCGTCCGGGTCTCGGTCACCGAGGGCCGCGCGAAGACCCGGAACCTGCGCCGGGACCCCCGGGCGAGCTACCACGTCACGACGGAGGACCGCTGGGCCTGGACCGTCGCGGACGGCACCGCCGAGCTGTCCGGGCCGGCCGCCGAGCCCGGGGACGCCGTCGTGGAGGAGCTGATCCGGCTCTACCGGGACGTACGGGGCGAGCACCCCGACTGGGACGACTACCGCGCGGCCATGGTCCGGGACCGGCGCGTCGTCCTGCGACTGCGTGTCGAGCACGTGTACGGACAGCAACGTGGGTAAGGCGGCAGGCGCGGAACACCATCCCCTTGGGTGTTCTGCTCTCGCACTGTCGTGCCCCCTGTCCATAATGAGACGACACCGACTCCCTCAGGAGATCTTGTGACCGGCGCTGACAACAGGCTTCCGCTCCGCACCCGGCTGCGTGCGCTGCGCCCCGCTGCCTTCGGGGCCGACCCGGACGGCGCACGCATGGAGCGCATCCGCCGTTCCCCCAACTTCGCCGACGGTGTCTTCAAGAACCCGGTCGGGGCGAGTATCAGACCCTCCGGCTCGGCGCTGGATTTCGCCAGGGTCTACTTCCGCAAGGAGGAGCGGGTGCTCAGGTCGCCCGCCGGGACCGTGCCCGTCCATGCCACGACCCTGGCCGACCTGGCCGAGCCCCCCGCCTCCGGCCTCCGGATCACCTGGATGGGGCATTCCAGTGTGCTCGCCGAGATCGACGGGCGGCGCGTCCTGTTCGACCCGGTCTGGGGGGAGCGCTGTTCCCCCTTCGCGTTCGCCGGGCCCAAGCGCCTGCACCCCGCGCCGCTGCCGCTCGCGGCCCTCGGCCCGGTCGACGTGGTGGTGATCTCGCACGACCACTACGACCACCTCGACCTCCCGACGATCCGCGCCCTGGCCCGCACGGACACGGTCTTCGCGGTCCCGCTCGGGGTCGGCGCCCACCTGGAGAGCTGGGGCGTCGCGCCCGACCGGCTCCGTGAGCTCGACTGGAACGAGACCGCGACGGTCGCCGGGATCAACCTCACCGCCACCCCCGCCCGCCACTTCTGCGGGCGCGGACTGCGCAACCAGCAGCACACCCTCTGGGCGTCCTGGGCGGTCGCGGGACCCGAGCACCGGATCTACCACAGCGGTGACACCGGATACTTCCCCGGCTTCAGGACCATCGGGGCCGAGCACGGGCCGTTCGACGCCACCATGATCCAGATCGGCGCGTACAGCCAGTTCTGGTCCAAGGACCGCACGGACGGCATGCCGGAGCCCGGCGCGTGGCCGGACATCCACATGAGCCCCGACGAGGGCGTCCGCGCCCACCTCGACCTCCAGGGCGACGACCCCGCGGCGGGAGTCATGCTGCCGATCCACTGGGGCACGTTCAACCTCGCGCTGCACCCCTGGGCCGAGCCCGCCGAATGGTCCATGCGCGCCACCCGGTCCGTCGGCGTGACGATGGCGTCCCCGCGGCCCGGCCAGCCGTTCGAGCCCGCCGATCCGCCGCCCGTCGAGCCTTGGTGGCGTGCGGTGGCCGCCGAGCCCGCGCCCGGCTGGGGCAACTGGCCCCCGGTCCACGTACAGGGCACCGACGCACCGGACACCACCGCCCTCGGTTTCGACCGGGACCGCGACCGGGCACCCCAGACCTGAGGGCCGGGCGTACGCCCCGGACGGGCGGGCGGGGCGTACGCCGGGCAGGGAAGAGAGCGCACGGGCTCCGCCGACGAGACGGTCACGTCCTCAGGGAGCGGCGATGCTGCGGGTGCACTTCACATCCGACGACCTCGCGCGGGTCCGTGTGGCTCCCGGGCCGGACTTCCTCTGGGAGATAAGCAACAGCGTCCAGACCCTCCAACGGCGCGACGGGGAAAGGGAGTTCGGCGACTGGCGGCGCTGGGTGCGGCCCCGGCTCTCCAGCAGCCCGCGCCTCCTCTCCCGCCTGCTGCCCCCGCGCGGCTACTCGCCGGACTTCCTCACGCCCACCTCCGGTGACCGGGGCACCCTCCAGGCGTCCGTCGACGTCCTGCTGAGCACCCCGCGCGGGCGGCTCAGGGCCGAACTGGCACGCCTCGCCACCCCCGTACAACTGCCCGGGTGGCTCGGCGCGCTGGCCGGGGGCGACGCGGAGGCCCTGCGCCAGCTGGGCGGCGCCCTGCGCACGTACCAGCGGGAGGCGCTGGCCCCCTACTGGCGGCGCGTGCACGCGGACATCGACGCCGACCGCGCCCTGCGGCTGCGCGGTCTCCTCGACGGCGGCACGGAAGGGCTGCTGGCCGGGCTCGGCCCGCAGTTCCGCTGGCGCGCGCCGGTGCTCGAAGCGGCGTATCCCGTCGAGCAGGACCTGTGGCTGCGCGGGCGGGGCCTCGTGCTCCAGCCGTCGTTCTTCTGCTGGCCCACGCCCATCACGCTGGCCGACGGGGACCTGCCGCCCGTGCTGGTCTACCCCATCCACCACAGCGCCGACTGGGCCGGACCCGCCCCCGCCCCCGGCACCCGCCCGGCGGCCGGCTCCGGGCCGCTGGGACCGCTCCTCGGGCACACCCGCGCCGGCATCCTGCGCGCCACCCGCACCGGCTGTTCGACCGTGGAGGCGGCCCGCCTCCTCGATGTGACCCACCCCGCCGTCAGCCAGCACATCAACGTGCTGCGGGCGGCGGGCCTGGTCACCACCGTGCGCCGCGCCGGACGGTCCTTCCACGTGGCCACCGCCGAAGGACGCGCCCTGCTGGCCGCCGAGGAGTACGGCCCCGAGTGACGGCGCGTCACCCGCACGCGTAAGCCCCAGCTTTCGGCGCTTGCGCCCGTGGCCGGACCGGGACGACCCTGAGGGCCGTCGCACACGGCCGCGCGTACCCCGGCCGTTTCTGCACGCGAGGCCCGCCCCCCACCCTCAGGAGCCCTCATGCGCAAGAGACTCGTGTCCTCGGCCGTCGCCGCGGTCGCCCTCGGAGCCCTCCTCCAGCCCGGCACCGCATTCGCGTCCGCCCCCACCCCGCACCTCGCCCCCGCGGCCGTGCTCGCCCACGGCTCATCGGCCGGGACCGCCGTCCTCAGCGGGCACAACCAGCCGGGCACCCGGCTGACCGTCGACGCCGGAAGCACGGCGAGCGCGCACTGGCTGGAGATCGACTACCAGGTCCAGCAGACCGGATACTGGTGCGGTCCGGCCGCCACCCGCATCGCTCTCTCCGCCCGCACCGCCCCGCCCAGCCAGGCCGACCTCGCCTGGCAGCTCGGCACCACCGAGAACGGCACCGACCACATATCCCAGGTCACCGGGGTGCTCAACGCCAACCTCGGCGGCGGCTGGTACGAGACCAAGGAGATGCCGAACGACCCGCCGACCCAGGCCCAGCGGGACCTGCTCTGGTACGACATCGTCTTCGACATCGACCGCAACTACCCGCTGGTCACCAACATCGTGGCGCCGCCCGGCAACCAGCCGCCCGGCTACCCCTCGAACCAGACGATCTACCACTACTTCACGGTCTTCGGCTACGACGAGGTCGACCGCACCGTCCTCATCGCCGACCCCGCCTCCTTCAGCGGCAACCAGATCTACTGGATCTCCTTCGACCAGCTCGCCACGCTGATCCCGCCGAAGGGCTACTCGGCATGACCACCCCCGCCCCGTCCCGGCCACGTCCGCGCACCCTTGTCACCAGGAGGTCATGGTGAGCGATCACCGCCCCAGCCGCAGGAACGTCATCAGGGCCGCCGGAGGACTCTCCGCGGCGATGGCCCTGGGGACCGCCGGCCTGCTCGCGTCGGCCTCGCCCGCCAGCGCGGCCGGCGACGGATTCGGACTGCGCATCGTGGACCGCAACGAGAGCGACCCGCGCATGTGGTACTACCGCTTCGCGACGGACGCGATCGGCTGGAACCCGGGCGTCAACGTCCTGCTCCCCGACGGCTACCACACGAGCGGCCGCACCTACCCGGTGCTCTACCTGTTCCACGGCGGCGGCACCGACCAGGACTTCATCACCTTCGACCGCATGGGCATCCGCGCCTGGACGGCCGGCAAGCCCCTCATCGTGGTGATGCCCGACGGCGGACACGCGGGCTGGTACTCCAACCCGGTCAGCTCCAACACCGGCCCGCGCAACTGGGAGACCTTCCACATCGCCCAGCTGCTCCCGTGGATCGACGCCAACTTCCGTACGTACGCCGAATACGACGGCCGGGCCGTCTCCGGGTTCTCCATGGGCGGGTTCGGCGCGCTGAAGTACGCGGCCAAGTACTACGGGCACTTCGCCTCCGTGAGCGCGCACTCCGGCCCGGCCAGCCTGCGCCGTGACGCCGGTCTGGTCACGCACTGGGCCAACGTCTCGTCGGCCGCGGTGGAGCTGGGCGGCGGCTCGGTCTACGGCATGCCGCTGTGGGACGAGGCCCGGGTCAGCGCCGACAACCCGGTCCAGCGCGTCGAGAGCTACCGCAACAAGCGGGTCTTCCTGGTCGCCGGCACCAGCCCCGACCCGGTCAACTGGTTCGACCAGGTCAACGAGAACCAGGTGCTCGCCGGACAGCGCGAATTCCGGGGACTGCTCGGGCAGGCCGGGATCGCTCACGAGTGGCACGAGGAACCCGGCGGGCACTTCGTCCGTCCCGCCCTGTTCACCCGCGACCTCGACGGAATCATCGGCAGGCTCCGCAAGGCGTAGCGCGTACGTACCCAGGCAGGCAAGCCCCCTCGACCGCCGTCGAGGGGGCTCGCTCGCGTCACGGCACCCCCCTTCGCGGGCAGTTGACCCGGAATGGGCCCCGGAGAAATCGGTCGTTCGTGCGAGCGCTCATACCAGAGCGGGACGGATGGCGGGCAAGTTCCCCAACTGCCCCTCACGCCCTCGCACCTGACGACTACCGTGAGTGCCCGGTGATCAACGGTGGGCTCATATTCTCCGGGCCCGCCCGGCCGATGACCCCGAGAACGACCGACCACCGTAGGTGCCACCACATGAATGCAGATTCCTGGGGCCCCACGTACCGAGGACGCTGATGTCTCAACTTCGCGCACCCGACGCGCGACCGGATCGACGAGAGGGCGGGCGGCACGGCCGACCGGGCGCCCGTTCCCACTCGGCCGCGGCCCGACCACGCGCCGCCCGGCCGTCCCCCGAGGCGCGCATACGCCCTCAACTCCTGCGCACCGCCGTGCTGCCGGCCCTCGCCGTCGCCCTGGCCGGCGCCGCGGCCGTCATCTTCACCGCCCGCGCGGGCCACGCCCGGCCGTCCACCGAACTCTGGACCGCGCTGGGCGCCGCCGGCGCGCTCGCCCTCGCCTCGATCCTCGCCGCCTTCCTCGCCGCCAACCGGGCCGCCACCACGGTTCTCGGCCGCTGCCTCGCGCTGCGCCGGACCAGCGCCCAGGGCCAGGCGGAGCTGCAACGCGTGGTGGAGCGGCTCCGCAACGGCGAGCCCGTCCCCGTCAGCCGCTCCCCGCAGCCCCTCGCACCCGGCAGCGACCCCTTCGAACTGCTCGCCCAGGAGCTCGGCCGCCAGCAGGAAGCCGCCGTGGCCGCCGTCGTCCACGCCGCACAGCTCTCCGAGAACAGCGGCGAGGACCAGAAGGTCGAGGTCTTCGTCAACCTCGCCCGCCGCCTCCAGTCGCTCGTGCACCGCGAGATCCAGCTGCTCGACGAGCTGGAGCACGAGGTCGAGGACCCGGACCTGCTCAAGGGCCTCTTCCACGTCGACCACCTGGCCACCCGCATCCGCCGGCACGCCGAGAACCTCGCCGTGCTCGGCGGCGCCGTCTCCCGCCGCCAGTGGAGCAACCCGGTCACCATGACCGAGGTACTGCGCTCGGCCATCGCCGAGGTCGAGCACTACCCGCGGGTCAAGCTCGTGCCCCCGATCTACGGCACCCTCCGCGGCCACGCCGTCGCCGACGTCATCCACCTGCTGGCCGAACTCGTGGAGAACGCCACCGTGTTCTCCGCCCCGCACACCCAGGTGCTGATGCGGGCCCAGCACGTCACCGCCGGGCTCGCCCTGGAGGTGGAGGACCGCGGACTGGGCATGCCGGAGGACGAGCAGAAGCGGATGAACGCCCTGCTCACCGACCCCGACCAGGTCAACGTCGCCCGCCTGCTCCAGGACGGCCGGATCGGGCTGTTCGTGGTGGCCTCGCTGGCCCGGCGGCACGGCATCGCCGTACGGCTCCAGAGCAACATCTACGGCGGCACCCAGGCCGTGCTCGTGCTGCCGCAGACCCTGCTCGGCGCCGAAGACGACTCCTCCGGCCCCACCGCCGACGCGCCGGTCCCGGCCCCCGGGCCGGTACACCGCCCGCCGCCCCACGAGGACACCGTCGCGCCCCGCGACCCGGCCCCGGCGCCCGCCCCCGAGCCGGAGCGCCGACCGTACGTCCCCAGCCGGCAGCTGAGGCTCGACCGCCCCCCGCAGCAGGCACGCCGCCAGGACGAGGCCCCACCGCTTCCCCTGCGCGCCGAACGGGCGGCGACGCCCGCCCCCGCCGACCAGGCCCCGCCCGAGACGGCTGCGGTCCACGGCACCATGGACCGGCCCCAGCTCCCCAAACGCGCCAACCAGGAGCACCTGGTCCCGCAGCTCAGGGAGGCCCCCGCCCCGCGGCCCGATGACGAGCCCGTCCTGCACGACCCCGGGCTCGTGGCCGCCTTCCGGCGCGGTATCGACCTCGCCGAGGCCCGCGCCGAGTCAGAGGCCGAGCCGGAGCCCGCACCGGAGGCGCCGGCCGGTGCCACCCGCACCACGACGGCCGCGCGGGTCGGGGCACCGCTCCAGCCGCTCCCCGTCCGGGGCGCGGCCGCGCCCGCGCACCCGCATGGTGCCGGGGCCTACCCCGGCGACCACGACCCCCTCGCAGCGAACCCCACCAAGGAGTAGATGCACCATGGCGACCGATATGCCGTCCGGTCAGGTCTCGGACCTCGACTGGTTGCTGAGCGGGCTGGTACAGCGTGTGCCGTACACCAGCAGCGCGGTCCTGCTCTCCGCCGACGGGCTGGTGAAATCCCTCCACGGCATGGACGCCGACAGCGCCGACCACATGGCGGCGCTGGCGGCCGGCCTGTACTCGCTGGGCCGCAGCGCCGGAGCCAGGTTCGGGGACAACGGAGAGGTCCGCCAGGTGGTCGTGGAGCTCGACTCGACGCTCCTGTTCGTGGCCACCGCCGGCTCCGGGACGTGTCTGGCCGTGCTCGCCGGACGCAACGCCGACGCCGCCGTGCTCGGCTACGAGATGGCCATGCTGGTCAAGAGTGTCCGGCCCTATCTCACGACACCCGCCAGACAGGTGGCCGGGATGCCGGGCGCCGCGGGGCTGTGAGCATGGCGGTCACCCAGGACGGGCCGCTGCTCGACGACGCGGCGGGCCGCCTCATCCGCCCCTACACGGTGAGCAACGGCCGTACCCGTCCCACGGCCGTGCTCGACCTGCTGTCCCTGGTGATGGCCACCGGGACCGTTCCGCAGACCCACCTCGGCCCCGAGCACTCGGTGGCACTCGGGCTGTGCGAGGGACCCACATCGGTGGCCGAGATCGCCGCACACCTGAAGCTGCCCGCCGTCGTGACCAAGGTGCTCCTCTCGGACCTGGTCGACTGCGGCGCCGTCACCGCCCACGCGCCCGCCTTCCATGACACCCCCACCGACCGACATCTGCTGGAGGCAGTGCTCGATGGCTTACGACGACAGCTCTGACGGCTACGGCTACCCGGACCACTCCGGTTACGGCTACGGCTACGCGGACGACGCGTCCGGCAACGGGTACGCGCACTCCACCGCGACGTCCGGGTACGCCGAAGCCCCCGCCGCCCCCGAGGGCTTCCCCGTCGCGCTCAAGATCCTGGTGGCGGGCGGATTCGGGGTCGGCAAGACGACGTTCGTCGGAGCGGTCAGCGAAATCGCGCCCCTGAGCACCGAAGAGCTGCTGACACAGGCCAGTGCGGCCACCGACAGCCTGGAAGGCGTCGAGTCCAAGACCTCCACCACCGTGGCGATGGACTTCGGCCGCATCACACTGGACGAACAGCATGTGCTCTACCTGTTCGGCACACCGGGCCAGGAACGCTTCTGGTTTATGTGGGACGAACTCTCCCAGGGCGCGCTGGGAGCGGTGGTGATCGCGGACACCCGCAGACTGGAGGAGTGCTTCGCGGCCGTCGACTTCTTCGAACGACGCGGCATCGGATTCATCGTCGCCGTCAACGAGTTCGACGACGCCTACCGCTACGGCCCCGACGAGGTGCGGGCCGCGCTCGACCTGGCGCCCCAGGTGCCGGTCGTCCTGTGCGACGCGCGCGTCGCCAGCTCCGGCACCGGCACGCTCGTCACCCTCGTCCAGCACCTCATCAACGCCACCGACGAGACCGCGCCGCTCCCCGGCCACGCCGGCCTCGGGGTCCGTCCGTGATCCCGCACGCCGCCGGACGGCTGCTGCTCACCCCCGTGGACGGCGAGGCGCCCGTCCGCACTCAGCGGCTGCGCAGCCTCGGCCTCGGGGAACGGGCCGACGCCTCGTTCGACAACTTCGACGCCTTCGCCGACCGGGTGGCCGAAGTGACGGACGTGCCGTTCTCGATGGTCAACTTCATCGACGGCAACCGCCAGTTCTACGCGGGGCTGCACACCCCGGCGGGCACCCGCAAGGGCTCGGACCTGGGCGCCACAGCGGCGGGCAGCGGCCGCAACGGCCGGTATGTGGCCCTCGACCACGGCTACTGCCCGCACGTGGTCGTCCGGCGCAAGGCGCTGGTCCTGGAGGACGTCTGCGACTACCCCAGGTTCGCCGGCAACCCGGTCGTGGACGACATAGGCATCCGCTCCTATCTGGGGGCGCCGCTGATCGACCGTACCGGGATCGCGCTGGGAGCCGTCTGCGCGGTGGACACCGTGCCCCGCCCGTGGGGAAGGGCCGGGCTCGACACCATCAAGTCCCTGGCGCAGGAGCTGGTCGGCCACCTCCACCGGAGGGAGGACAACGCCTTCGGACTCTGACGCCCGCGCCCTTCCCGCTCACACCTCGACCGTGCGCCCGTCCAGGAAGGCCAGCGACACCGTGTCCCCGTCGACCCGCACCCGTACGGCCGTGCGCAGCGCCTCCGGGTGGACGCGGTCGCGGGAGAGCACCACGAGCGTGACATGGACGCTCCGCCCGGCCGGGCGGGGAGCGCTGCGCAGATACGGGACGGCCGAGTGGGGACCGTACGCGTTGGACTCCACGTCGCGCGCCACCGCGGCCCCGTCAGCGCCGCCGTCCCAGCCGTACAGCCCGACCACCGCACTGGTCAGCCCCTCCGCGGTACGGGCCAGGGCCCAGTCGGGCCCCGACGAGGCGTACGGGCTCCGCGGATGCGCCACGGCGTGACCGCCTTCCCGGACCACCGCGCCCTCGGGGGCTTCGGCCCGGTGGACCCGGATCTCCCACGGGCCGTGCAGCACGCTGGTCGTCTCGATCCGGTACGCGTGCGCGTCGCCCGGCAGCCGGGCCGCCGACCAGGAGGCGGCGACGCGGTCCTCGCAGCGCAGCGGGTGGATGCGGCGGCGCCGGGAAGGGGTGCCGTCCGGGGCGAGCAGCGCCAGGTGGTTGTCGATGTCGCGGGCGTGGGCGTGCGGGGCGGACTCGGGGGCGGTCGCCGTCGAGTACGCCAGCTTCGCGTAGTGCGGGTCGTCCTCGCCGGCGCCCCGGTCCGGGTCGGCGTCGGGCCCCTCGGCGTCGGGGGCGGGCGGATTGTGGTCGCTGCCGTGGTTGACCAGCCGGACGAGCCCGTCGTGGCGGGTCCCGTGCAGCAGCCAGCCGGGGGCGGGCAGTGCGGTGTAGGTGTCGGACTCCTCGACGGGCAGCGGGAGTTCACGCGCCGTCCACACCTCGTGGTCGGCCGGGAGCAGCAGCCCGAGGAACCCCTTGCTCGCCCAGTACGGTGACGCGGGACCGGAGTAGGGCTGGGTGGCCGGGAGGAAGGTGTCGTACCAGCCGAGCGTGAGCAGCCCCCGCTCGTCGGGGACCCCGCGCTCGGCGAAGTGGCGCAGCGCCCCGGAGGCGAGGCGACGGGTCAGCCCCGGCGCGAGCGGGGTGCAGTCCGCGAGCGCGCCCATCCAGACCGGGGCCAGCGCGGCGAAGCGGTAGCACAGGGACCGGCCCTGATGGACGGGGGAGCCGTCGGCGCCGAAGAAGTGCGGGTAGTCCTCCAGGAACCGGCCGAGCCGCTGCCGGTAGGCGGCGGACCGGCCGCCGTCGCCGTCGGGGCCCGCGATCCGCGCCCACAGCAGCGGGTACAGGTGCATGGCCCAGCCGATGTAGTAGTCGAAGTTGCGGCCGCTGCCGTCGGTGTACCAGCCGTCGCCGACGTACCAGTCCTCGATCCTGTCGAGTCCGTTCTCGATGTCGGACCGGCTGTACGGGGCCCCGACCGACGCCAGGAACTGTTCCGAGACCACCTGGAACAGGCGCCAGTTGTTGTCCCAGGTGCGGCCGCCGACGAAGCCCGAGAGCCAGTCGACGACGCGCTCCCGCACCCGGGCGTCGAGCCGGTCCCAGATCCACGGCCGGGTCTCGTGCAGGGCGACCGCGACCGACGCGGCCTCCACCATCTGCTGCGAGCAGTCCGTCAGGCGCGGCCACGCCTCCCCGCTCGCCGGGTCCGTGCCGGCCGCGAGACCGGCGGCGTACCGCTCGGTCAGCGCGGGGTCGACCGCCCCGCCCGCGCCCGCGATCCGGCAGGCGGCGAGCAGGAACGACCGGGCGAATCCCTCCAGGCCGTCGGAGACCACACCGGACCAGCTGCCCCGGCCGGGCAGCCGGTACTGGGCGAACCCCGGTGTCGCGTACGGCGTCAGCGCGTCCAGCATCCGGTCGGCCGTCACCTCCCAGTGCGCCCTGGTCCAGCCGGTGCGGGAGGACAGGATCCGGTCGGTGGGCGGCAGGTGCAGATGCGGGGCGACGGACATGGTGGTGCTGCTCCTGGATTCGATGAGCGGGGGCGGTCGGCGGACGAGCCCGGCTGGATTCGGTGGGCCGGGGGATTACCGGACGAGCCGGAACGGATGTGCCGGGCGGGGGATCACTGGACGAGTTCGGCGTGGTGGGTGTGGCCCCGGGAGCCGCCGACGGCGACGGTGAGTGTGGGCCTGCGGCCCGGGGAGAGCGTCACGGTGTCGTCCGCCCGGGCCATCGCGCGTGCGGCGAAGGGCAGCCGGACCGTGACCGAGGACTCGGTGCGGCCGGGGTCGGCGACCGCGACGGACACCCGGCCGCCCCGCCGCCGCACGAGGACCGTCGCCGGGCCGGAGGCGGTGATGCCCGCCGCCGTACCGGGGCCCCAGAAGTGCACGGCGGTCAGCCCGGTCCTGCGGTCCTCCACGGCCTGGGCGGTGGCGTCGTTGGCGACGATCCGCACCGGGCGGGACGCCGACCACACCGCGGTGGCGGCGGCGGAGGCGCCGGGGAGCAGCACATAGGCGTATCCGGCGTCCGTAGGGGACGGCCCGTGGTCGAGCCAGAGGGTGAGGTAGCGGCGGGTGACCGGGTCGGTGCTGCCACCCGTGTCCGCGCCCGTGTCGATGGCCCGCCAGGTGCCGGTGCGCTCCTCGCGGAGCGTGCGCAGGGCCGTGCCACCGGGCAGGACATAGCCGCCGACGCCCTCGATGTGCGCCCACCGGGCCCGGCCGAACGCACCGGCCCGGCCCTGTTCCACGCGCTGCGGTACACCGTCGACGAGCAGGCGGTTGCGGCCGGCCGCGCCGAGGCTGCGGTTGTCGATCACCGTCTCGACCGGGTAGCCGTCGCCCGCGGTGATGCCGGCGCCGAGCGCGACGACCGTGTTGTCGAGGAGGAACCACGTCTTCCTGGCCCGCAGGCTGCTGCCCTCGGCACCGATCAGCTCCATCGCCGCCGCGCCGTACCGGCCGTCCAGCGCGGCGCCGCCGGCCACCGTGTTCGACGGCCGGTAGGTGGAGGTGCCGGCGCCGGTGCCGAGGTCCTCGCGTGGGCGGGTGTCGACCGTGGTGCCCGGGAGGCGGTACGGATCGACGGTCGGCCAGAAGCCGTCGTTGTACTGCCCGAGGTCGTCGCCGTCGTACAGATACGTCATGCCGTCGCCGGTGTACCAGCCGTGCAGGTTCTCGCCGTTGCCCGCCTCGTACGCGGAGATGCGCTTCGAGGACAGCGACAGGGTGCAGGCCCAGCCGGGGCGGCGGTGGACAACGCGGTCCATGTCGGCGAAGACGAAGGTGCCGGTGGTGCGCGGCGCCGCGTGGATGTCCCGGTCGGCCAGGACCGCCTTGGCCAGGGCGAGTTGGGGGAGGTCGGCGAGCGAGGTGAAAGGGGTGGTGCGGTTGCGGGTGAGCCAGCCCTTGACGAGCGAGCGCCATTGGCCTGCCGGGCCGGCCGGGGCGCCGGTCGCGAGGAGCAGGATCGCGGCGACGGCCGCCGCCCCGTCCCGGTGGTCACCCGCCCGCTCCCGGGACACCGCCCGGCCGCGCACGGCGTCCATCATCAGCCCGTCGAAGACCACCGGGACGAAGCTGCGCTCCACGGCCTCGTACATCACCGAGACCTCAGGATCGGTGACGGCCCACGGGGAACCGGCGAGCAGCGAGAGCAGCCAGGCCGCGCCGCCGAGCAGCACGGTCCCGTACGAGCCGGTGTAGGCCACCTCCCCGTGCTGGACGAACGAACCGTCCTCGTAGAAGCCGTCGCCCGAAGTCGTATAGCGGAACAGGCTGTTGCGGCCCGCGTCGCGGACGTCGGAGAGCGCGTCGCGAGCGGCGGCGACCTTGTCCGCGTCCCGGCCCAGCAGCCCGCGCAGCGCGACGATCACCGCCTTGTCGGTGCGGTTGGCGCCGGTCTCCGACAGGGTGGGGGAGTTGGTCCTGCGGTCGGCGTCCGGGCAGAAGCGGTCCACGACCGCCAGATAGTCCGCGAGATCGGCGGCGGCCAGGCGCCCGCGCAGCAGGACGCAGCAGTCCATCAGCGCGCGCGGTGCTCCGATCTCCCAGAACCACCAGTTGCCGGACTCCGGGGCCGTGGGGTGGTAGGCGGTGTCGTAGGCGAACCGCAGCGCCCGGAGAAGTGCGTCGGCGGTTTCCGCCCGGCCGGAGAGCGCGGTACCGGGGGTGGCCCAGGCGGTGGCGAGGGTGCGCAGCCGGGTGTAGCTCTGGCCGAAGTTGCCCGGATCGGTGAGGGGGGAGAGGTCCGGCC